>NZ_VSSR01000041.1 GCF_008123515.1 Bradyrhizobium cytisi | reverse complement strand
GAGTTGAGAAAGTTGGGCTAGACACCGTCGACAAGCAGTCCCATCGCAGATCTCCGGATGCCGACTCATTCAAGACGGCGGCGGATCGAGTTGGCTTGATCCAGATCAAGCGAAAGTGGCGGTTGAGACGACTGCGTTCGAGACTAGCTGATTGCGCTCCCTCAGCCCTCCTTCTCGTCCGCGAGCAGCCCCCCAGCCTCCGGGTTCAACGCGCGCGCCTCGTGTTGCACCTTGCTCAGCGGTGCCGGCGTCGGTCTCGTGCGCATCATGTCGAGTCCACCATATATCCCTTCCGCCTGCTGCACGACGAGGCGGTCGAGGTCGCGGGCTCGGATGAAAGCTTCCACGATCGCGGCGCGGTCTGCGTCGATGCCGATCGCCTCCAGAGTCTCGCGCCCGAAGCGCATCGCGGATTCGAAGGTCTCGCGCAGCTCGAAGTCGACATCCTTGGCGAGCAGTTGGAACTCGGCCCGCGTCAGGTCGACGATACGGTTTGTCGGCTCCTCCTCCTCGGTGCAGATCGCGATCAGTCGCGCTTGCCCGAGACCGGCCGCGCGCAGCACGTCGAGCCGGGTGCCGTCCCCATAATAGACCTTGAAACCAAAGCGACCGGCGACCTGGATCATCTCGGGATTGGCGTCGATGACGGTAACGTTGATATCCTCGGCCAGCAGATATTGCGACACGATTTGCCCAAAACGGCCGAAGCCGACCACCAGCACGGAGCCGCTCGCGCCCTCGAAGTCATCGGCTGCGCGCTGATCGCGCCGGGCGAACTGGCGCACCAGCAGTTCGGTCACCGTCGCAAACGGAGGCGCCATCAGCAGCGTGATCGCGGCGATCGCGGACAGCAAGCTACCCTGCGTGGTGCTCAGGATTCCAAGGGAAACGCCGAGAGGCAGCAATACGAAGGCGAGTTCACCCGCTCCCGTGAGAACGGAGCCTGCGCGGAGCGCATCGCCCGACTGGGTACAGGAAACGCGGAACAGCGTCCACACCACGCCGGCCTTGAGCAAGGTGATGACGAATCCGGCACCGATGACCAACCATAGGTTCGCCCACACGACCGTCATATCGATCGTCATGCCGACGCCCATGAAGAAGAGTGCCAGCAGCAGGCCGCGGAAAGGCTCGATGTCTGCTTCGAGCTGATGGCGATAGTTGGATTCGGCGAGCAACACTCCTGCGAGAAATGCGCCAAGCGCCATCGACATGCCAACCGCCAGCATCAACATTGCGGCGCCGAGCACGACCAGCAGCGCCGCCGCAGTCATCACCTCGCGCGCACCAGTCCCAGCGAGCAGGCGAAAGAAAGGATTGAGCAGATATCGGCCGGCGAGGACGAGCGCGGCCATCGCGCCGCCGATCAGCGCTGCTCCGCCAGCCGCCTCGGCGAGGCTCAGCTCGGTATGTGCCGCGCCGGGCCCGGCAAGTAGCGGCACGAGTGCCAGGAGCGGCACGAAAGACATGTCTTGGGACAGCAGGATCGCGAAGGCTCGCTGGCCATAAACCTGCTGCAAATGGCCCCGCTCCCCGAGGATGCGCAGCGCGATCGCAGTCGCCGAGAGTGCGAGCGCGAGGCCTGCGACCAGTGCGTCGCGCCAGTCGAACAGACCGGTCAGGAGCGCGAGTGCCCCGATTGCAGCCGTCGTAAGCAGGAGTTGGGCGATGCCAAGGCCGAGAATGTCGCGTCGTATTGCGAGTAGCCGTGAGAATTCCAGCTCTAGCCCGATAAGGAATAGCAGCATCACCACCCCGAGTTCGGCAACGGTCAGGATGAGATCGGGCGTAGCTATCAACTTGAGGCCATAGGGCCCGATCGCGACACCCGCCACCAGATAGGCGATGATTGGCGAGAGTCGCCCGACGCGCGCGATCGGCACGCTGACGACGGCTGCGCCAAGCAGCACCAGAGGAAGTCCGATGAGGCCGATTTGGGTTGAGTGAGAATCCATCGGGAGATCCGGGTTGAGCCGTATTCGGTAGCGGCCGGTACACAATCGCTGCAAAATACTCCAACACGCTCACGGGGCCGATGATGCGGGCGGCGATGCGGCCACCGCCCAGCTTTATGGGGCCCGCCGGACGATTAGCCCGCGTACGTCCGCTCCCAAAGATTGCGGAGTATGCTCGCCGTAACACCCCATATTCTTCGGCCATTGAATGAAATGCTGTAGACACTCGTGGGCAATGCGTTCCATTGCGCTGTTTCTCGTCTGTAGTTCTGCGGAGCCATCAAGAATGCGAGCGGCAACTCGAAGGCAGCAGCCACTTCACCGCTTTCGATACGGAGCGAGAAACCTTCGCGCACTCGGGCCAAGACAGGCAAAATGCGAAAGCCGCTCGGGGTTACATGCACATCGAGGTAACCGATCGGCTCAATAAAGCGTTTGTCCAGCCCGACCTCTTCTTCCACCTCTCGCAGCGCGGCTCCGACCGGGGTCAAATCCAGCGCCTCGATCTTCCCTCCCGGGAAAGCAATTTGTCCGGCATGATCCCTTAGGTGTGAGGGACGCTCGGTGAACAGCACTGTTGGTTCCGGGTGGTCAACGATCGGCACGAGAACCGCAGCCGTCCGGATTGTGCGCACTTCAGTAATTGCTGCGATCACAGCCGGATCGGGGTCATCAAGACGGGGAATAATTTGGAGATTGGTGAGTGCTTCCGGCACATCGAGAGAAAGGACCGATTTTGCAAGCGCAAAGAACTGCGTCGTAGACCGCGGGCGGCTCGTGGGGACTTCGCTGCCTGGCATGACGCTTCACATCGTCGAGTGTTCTTGGTAGGGGCTTTATGCCCCTTAGCGTGTGTTGGCCACGCCTTGATCCGTTGACATAGATCAATTGAGCTTCAACCGGACAGCTCACGCTCTCAGGCTGCGTAGGGCACTGCTGTGATCCTCGGTAATCAACCCGCTACGCAACTCTTCTCGTTCCTGTGAGTCCCCGCGGCAACTGCGATCGAGCATCAATATCGGTCAGCCACGCGGCTCGGGCTGCGCGCTCCGGCGCGTTCACAAAGGGAAGCCGCCATGTCGATCGTATCCAGGTTCACTCATTGCGCACTCGCCGCGTTCCTCACATTAGGCGTGTTGTCGCCTGCTTCGCAGGTTGTGGCTCAAACGAGCCCGGCCCAGACCGCCAGCGTGCTGCCCACTGGCGGCGGCGCCGCGCTTCTCGATTCATCAGATACGGTAATCTTGTTGTTGGATCATCAGACCGGTCTTTTCCAGACCGTAAAGGATATCAGTGTCGCTGAGTTGCGGTCGAACACCGTCATGCTCGCCAAGCTTGCTACGCTTCTGAAGATTCCAGTTATCACCACAGCCTCTGAGCCAAATGGGCCGAACGGGCCGTTGATGTCGGAAATCCACCAATTCGCGCCGCATGCAGTGTACGTCCCGCGCAAAGGAGAGGTGAATGCGTGGGACAACGAGGATTTCGTCAAGGCTGTGCGTGCGACTGGCAAGAAGACCTTGATAATGGCCGGAGTGTGGACCAGCGTCTGCGTGATGTTCCCGGCGCTGGATGCAAAAGCAGCGGGGTTCAAGGTCTATGCGGTGATTGATGCCTCGGGCGATCCGAGTGAGATGGCGTCGCGAACGACAGTCGCCCGTTTCATTCAGGCCGGCGTGATCCCGACTTCCACAAATGCCGTGCTGTCTGAAACACATCGCACATGGAACCGTCCGGAAGCCGCAGAACTCGGAAAGCTCTACGCACTAGTTGCACCCAACTACGCTGCCGTCATCGAGAGCTATCAAAAGGCTCAGGAAGCCGCGAAGCAGACGGTCGGGCAGGTGCCGGCCAGCAAATAGGCGGGTGCTAACCTTGCCTTAAGCGGAGATCGAGCCATGACGAAAGTTCTTGTTCTCTACTATTCGGCCTATGGGCACATCGAACAAATGGCCAACGCTGTCGCCGAGGGCGCGCGCGAAGCCGGCGCGACCGTGGACATCAAAAGGGTACCCGAACTGGTTCCGCCGGAGGTGGCGAAGGCATCGCACTACAAGCTCGATCAGCCCGCTCCGGTCGCGAAGATCGAGGAGCTTGCCAACTACGACGCCATCATTGTCGGCACCGGCACGCGCTTCGGCCGCATGTCATCGCAGATGGCGAATTTTTTGGATCAGGCCGGCGGCCTCTGGATGAAGGGGGCGCTGCACGGCAAGGTCGGCGGCGCTTTCGCCTCGACCGCGACCCAACATGGCGGCCAGGAGACGACGCTGTTCTCGATCATCACCAACCTGCTGCATTTCGGCATGACCGTCGTCGGCCTCAATTACGGCTTTCAGGGCCAGATGAAGCTGGACGAAGTGACCGGTGGCTCGCCCTATGGCGCGACCACCATTGCCGGAGGTGACGGCAGCCGTCAGCCGAGCGAGAACGAACTCGCTGGCGCGCGTTATCAGGGACGTGTCATCGCCGAGACCGCCAACAAACTGCACAGTGGCGCGAAATGAACGTCGCCCTCTAGATGAGGAAGCAACCATGATCCTCGTGACTGGCGGTACCGGGGCCATCGGAAGTGAGCTTCTGCGATTGCTGTCCCAGGCGGGAATCCCCGCGCGGGTGCTTTCCCGCAGCCCCAACAAGACGCAGAATCTGCCGGGCATCACATGGGTCGTCGGCGATTTGGCGCGACCGGAAACCTTGGCAACTGCTTTCGAAGATGCCAAATCCTTATTCCTTCTCACGCACTATTACGAAGACATGGTGGAGTTGCAGCACAACGCCATTGTGGCGGCACGCACGGCGGGCGTTGAGCATGTCGTGAAGGTTTCGGCATTCGCTGCAACGGACCACTCCAAGGCCCCGATCGGGCAGTGGCACTACCAGATCGAGAAGGAGCTGGAAGACTCGAGGATGGCCTGGACGATGCTCCAGCCCCACCATTTTATGACGAACCTTGTTGCGCAGGCCGAATACGTCATCAAGGAAGGCACCATCTACTCGCCTTCCGGTGACGGCAAAATCCCTTATGTCGACCCGCGTGACGTAGCCGCGGTCGCCTTTGTCACCCTCACTCAGCCTGGGCATTTCGGCAAAACATATGTGGTTACCGGAAGTGAAGCGATTTCCTATCGGGAAGCATCGGAGATCATCGGCGCCACAATTGGCAAGAAGCTGCGATTTGTCGATGAAACTCCAGAGCAAGCTCGGGCGCGCCGCATTCGGGAAGGCGTTCCACCAGCCGTGATCGAAAGCGTTCTCGCTATCGGTGCCTATCAGCGTGCGGGCGGAAAAACAGTAACGATCACCAACACCGTCGCTGAACTCACTGGCAGGCCGCCACGAACCGTTGCCGAGTTCGTTCAAGAGAACGCTTCAGTCTTCCGCGGTTAACGCGCTGTACCGCTGCGCTGCGGTACTTGGTCGCTATCGGGCCATAGCGGACATTGAGTAGGACGCGTCGCCTCCCTGATTTCTTATTGTGATCGGCTTCGCGGCCCTCCGCGACCGGTCGCCGGGTCCCTCGGGGCATGTTACCCTCCGTGGGGACCGCGCGACCCCGGGCCTTGAGAATATTTCGGTTTTTTGTCTTCGTGCTTTCGTTTGCTGATTTGAACGAAGGTTCTCGCGAGATGCGGCAGCGCATTGATCTGGTTGAGGCCGGGGTTGGGCAAGGCTCGACGATGACCAGCGCCAGCGGTTTGCGGAGGCGTTCCTGCCGGCAGCACTGCGGCTTAACCGGCGTGACTTCCGCGCTTGGCTCCTGCGGCGCGTCAGGACCGCGCCGCTCGCGGCTCCGGTCGATGCGGCGCGCTTTGCAATCTCGGACGGCGACTTGGCGCTGATGCTGAAGAACTTGCCTTTAATGGCGAGCGATGCCGATCGCGAAACGCAGCTGTGGGACTCTGCCGCCCGTGTTCGTCGTCTGGTCGGTGAGCGCCACAGCGTCACGGAGCGCCAGCCAACTGCCGTCGGCATGGGCTCGGCGCGCTTCAATACTGATACTGATTGGAACAGATCCAGTTGCCGTACGCATCGTAGCAGTTGTTGTAAGCACCATAAGCGCCATAGGCCGCCGCACCAACCGCTGTGGCTCCCACTGCTGCCCTGCCATATCCGCGATAGTAACCTCGGCCTGCCACCGGGTAGCCCGGACGACCGGCGTATCCATCTCCGGGACGACCTGGGCGGCCAGCGATGGGATGTGAGGGGTGCGCACGTCCTGCATAGCGACCGCCGCCGCCATGGTACCTTCCCGCGCCTGCAGCGTGCATGCCGCCACCGCGGAAGCCGCCACCTCCGCCGCGACCGCCGCGCGCATAGGCATCATCAGGGATCAAGTTTGCGGTGAGCAGAATGGCTGCGGCGAGTGCCGCGAGAATATAGCGAAGCATGGCAGCACCTCTCTATGAATTCCCCGGATGCGGCTTTGCTACGCTCTTCCTGTTTGTAGGGCTGGCGGCTCCCGATGCAATCAAGGGAATAGCTTTCCAGGACGATCAGTCAGTCGCCGCATCGCTTTTTTACATGAGCTTTGTCACACTGACATCGACCGGCTACGGCGACATCGTTCCCGTGCATCCGCTAGCACGAAGTCTTTGCAACATTGAAAGCGTGATCGGCCAACTTTATCCGGCGACCCTTCTGGCGAGGCTTGTTACCCTCGAATTAAGCAGCACCGGCCCAGCGCGCCGGTCGACCTCTATTACCTGAGCCGCAGCCCGCTGGAGCCGCACCGAGGCGCGCTCCGCATTCCCGTCCTGTGGTTTCCCGCGCCGCTAAACACCTAATCGGTTGATCTACGTCAAGCTCAAGCGAACTTGTGGCGGTCAGGCTATGTGCAGCTGTCATTGAAGCGGCATACCACAAGCGCGAAGAGGGAGATCCGCCATGCATGCGAGAAAGCGTCTATCGATCAAGTCAGCGGCAGCCAGCGGGATTGTTTGCCAGCGTGCTGTTGGGGCTTGCCGGTCTCGCGCTCACTCCAGCGCCGGCCAACGCGGTTATCTACTGCACCTATGTTGGCTATCCCGGAGGGTGCGTTGCCCGGGCCGGCGTCGTGCTCAGACCTCGCCCGGTCGCGCGCGCTGCGGTCCGGCACAACGCTGGTGGTAACATGAATGGCGGCGTCAATCGCGTTGGGGTGCGGCGGTAGGCTCTTGCTTGCGGCGCACGCCCCGCACTTTGGCGAGGACGGCGCCGACTTCCAGCGCGAGGATGATCTCTCGCCGCGACATGATCGAGGCCCGCCAGGTTGTTCAGGAATATATCGACAGCTTGCGCGGCGTGATCCGGCAGCTCGCCAGCGGCCTTAAACTGATCTCTCGGTTTAATTGGATACCAGCATCGCCAATCGGCTGGCCAAGCCGCTGAGGCTGCGCGCCACGTTCTTGTATCTCGGCTGGATTATCTCCGGCGAAGCAAGTTCTTCTGCAAAACCAACACGATTTAGCGCTCCCGGCGGGGATCGATTCACCAATGTTGGCGACGGCTGTCCCAACACGGCGCAATTTATCGTCGGCGGATGAGGAGAGCATCATGGACAAAGTGGAGTATGGTTTCGCGGTGTCAACGGTTACCGGGTTTCTGGTCATGATCGGCGGGCTGATTTTGCTGACGATGCAATAAACCCTCGCGTCTTGGAACGTTGAATCCCAGAGAACTTGAATCGGCCCGGACGGGCTACCGCCGATTACCGTCCCGGTTGGAATGGCGGCCCCGGAAGCCCCCCGGCCGGGGCCGCTTTTCATCGCGGAGGGGAAGTAAGGCACTACATCCAGCCGTCGCGGGTGGTATTGCAGGCCACTCCGTATCGGGCGGGACACGTTGCGAAGGCTGGTAGGGCTCGCTATCAAGTTAGGATGCAGATTGCATCCACGATCACCTGCCCGAGCTGCCAACACCAAGCGACGGAGATCATGCCGACCGACGCCTGCCAGTTCTTCTATGACTGCACGGGCTGCGGAACTCGGTTGAAGCCCCTGGCTGGCGATTGCTGCGTGTTCTGCTCTTATGGCGATGCGCCTTGTCCGCCGATCCAAGCGAACGGCAAAGGTGGCTGTTGTAGTTGAGGTTCGGCTCCGCTCGAAGCCGCTTCTTGTGTATCTTTTTGAACAGTTCCCGGAACGAAATACCTCCGCAAGAGTCGTCGCACGGTACGTTTGAGTGACGAGGACTCACAGTGACTGGGAAGAAGTATCTCGTGGACCAAGCGGCAACGCTGTTGAAGTTTGCCAAGGCGACGACCAATCCAGACGTTGCGGCAGGCCTTCTTTCCAAGGCCGCTGATCTATCAGCCAAGAGTGAAGAGGCGCCTGACCCCAGCCCCCAAGCGCCTGAGGTGGAGCAGCCGGAGAGCTGAACGCCCAAAAGAGGCCGCCTGGGTAGGCGGCCTCACTGATAAACCGTCTTCCTTTGGCACCATCTCAGCCCTCCCGACGAGCGCTGGTGATGTCCGCTCGCGCTGCCTAAGCGGAAGTAAGCGGCCGGGATCGGAACGGCCGCTTGTGACCAAGCGCGGATTCTGTCCATTGAATTGTATCGCCTGGGCTCAGGTCGCCTTCTTCCAAACCAGCCGGTTGAAGGTTGTTTTGCCACCGTCTTCCCGAGCCGGGGTCAGTAGCGACAACTTGTCTCCATCAATAGAGACGTCGCGCTTTAGAATGGTCGCCGTCTCGTACGGGAGGAGAGAACTAACAACGTGGTGTGTGAGGACGTGTGCCACTTCGTCGACCTCAAACGTGCCATAGTAGGCGTAGTATTCATCAAACCAAACCGCGCGATCTGCGGCGGAGAGCTTATAGAAATCAGCGCGCGAAATGGCACCCGCAGGTGCGCCTGCTATTTGCACGCTCATCCAGCCGTTTTCGCTATAAATAACGATGCCGGTGATTGGCGGATGCCGACCAAACCAAGGAACAGCCTCGTTCCCCTTTTCACTGTTACTGCTTCAGTAAGCGACCAAATCCCGATTAGTTGAGAGCGAAGCGAAAGCTGATCTGCTGTCGCGGAGGAACTGGTAGCCAGAACTTCGACCGAAGAAACAAGGAAAGTTCGCCGGTCCATCCGAGCCTCCTTTGTCCTGGTTTCGGTGATGTTATACGAGCTAGGCGCTACGACCAAACTGAAAAAATACATTGCAGTTTGGGGTGAGACTTGGCGGCACCGAACGGCGCACCGGACAAGGTCACGATCCAGGACACATCCAGATGCCGGGTGCGCGCTCGCGGATCGGGCCGATCAGCTGGCCGTGATTGTGGACGGTGCATCGTTCCGGAGCGATCAGGCCGAGAGCTCGGGGACCTTGGCGAGAGGCGCTTCGACGATCCGCCGCAGCTCGGCAGCGCCGCCCTCCAACACAGCGCGCTTCTCCTTCATGCGCTTGGAGTGGTTGTAGACCTTGCCCGTGACAGTCGGCACGACGGTGTCGCCCTTCTTCGTCACGGCGTGGTCAAGGCATTTGGCGATGGCAGCGTCGTCGAAGCCGAGATCACCTGCCAGGGTCGCTGCCGTCCGGCGGAGGTCGTGGGGCGTGAACGGCCTGAGGCCCAACAATTCACAAAGGCCGGCGGTCTTGGTCTTGTTCTTGTTCGTCTCGTGCTTGGTGCTGCGCAGGGCGTCGGCCATTGCTTTGCGGTGGATCGGCTGGCGCTTGTACATCGGGCTTTCGAACACAAACTGCTGGTCAGCGGACGCCAGCGCCTCCTTGATGATTTCAACCGCCAGATCGGACAGCGGCTGCTGGATCACCCGCCGCTTCTTGACCCGCTTGAGAGGTATGTCGAAACGCGGATGTCCAAGCATCGCGACAGCTGGTATCGCGCCGGCCGGTCACCGAACTGGATCAAGGTCAAGGACCGGACGCATCCGGCGTTTAGCCGGGTCGCCGATAAGTTTTTGATGGGCGACGGTTGACGAGCGGCTCGGCGACATGCGCAATGTGAACCTTTCATTTTTGGGGGGCACTGTGATTACAACGCCGACTGTTTTTCTGCTTGGGGCCGGAGCAAGCTATCCTTATGGCTTGCCGCTCGGATCGGAGCTAAAGAGCCAAATCTTAGACCGGTACGCCAATGACACCGGCGGGCATACGGTTCATCTAACCAACACAACTTCGTTTGGGCGAACCGATATTGACAGATTTATCGGCGCTCTACGTTACTCGGGCTTGTTGTCAGTCGATGCATTTTTGGAGCGCCGTCCAGAGTTTATGGAAATAGGGAAAGCCATGATGGGTATCGAGCTGCTGCACGCAGAGGTGCATGAGCGGCTCTGGCAAGAGAAGGAGAATTGGCTCACCTATTTGTATTCTCAAATGATCGGCAACACCTTGGAAGAGTTCGCGGACAACAAGGTCGCGTTTGTCACTTTCAACTACGACCGGTGCGTCGAGCATTTCTTCTTTACCAGCCTAAAGAATTCATTTGGCCGTTCTGACGACGAAACTGCTGCCATTGCGAAGAAGATCAGCGTGGTGCACCTGCACGGAAAATTGGGGCATCTGCCATGGGAAGGAACAAAAAGCCCGATTGATTTCGGCGACAACCAAATTGACGTCCGGAAGATGAAGATCTTGATCAACGAAATCAAGGTCGTTCACGAAGATCATACGTTGGATGGACGTGACATCGAGTTCGCCATGGCTCAGGTGATGCTGACGCAGGCGCGTCGAGTTTACCTGTTAGGCTTCGGCTTCGGAGCTAGGAACGTGCAGAGAATCAAGCTTGACGCGCTCACGCCTCATGCCTTCTGTGGCACGGCGTATGGCCTGACCGACAAAGAAATAAGCGATTGCAAATCGCTGGCTGGAGGACGGGTGTTGCTGCTTCGCGAGCCCTGTCTCGCCTTCATGCGGCAGTATGTTGATTTTAACTAGTGCTGCATTCATAGACGTGGACGGGGCGAATGGCATTTTTTTGGAGGGGACAAATGAAATCTAAGCTGTCACTAGGGCTTGCGGCCGTACTCTGCGTGATCTTCACGGCGACAGCATACAGTGAACCGTCACCGGTGGTCAGCGAGAAGACTGCACGCGTCGCTCTCGTTCGAGAGTTCATTCGAGAAATGGAAGTCCTCTACAGATTGCAGGAAACTGCAAAAAAGGAGTTTGCCGAGGACGGTTCAGCGGCCGGAAAATTGACGACATCGATAAGGGCTGGAACGCGCACGCTATTCGAAATGCAAGAGAGCGTAGATCGCTTAGGCATGATCAAGCTGGATAATCAATGGGGAGAGTTCAGGGACTTGCTTCAGTCGTTCCACAAGGAGCGTAGCGCGGCTCTGCAAGAGATGAACCAAATGGCGAAGGCAATGCTGAGTGGTCCGGTAGCCGGGGTGAACTACGGCGCAATGACCGCTCGCGCGCCAGAACTCACCGCTCAAATCGAACAAATAGACAAAACCATGTTCAAGATGTCGCAGGCGCTTTTCCTCGCGCTAGTCGATGAGGGACGGCTAAGCCCGGATGGCAACCTACATCATCTCATTCTCAGCAAAAAAGATCGGGGCGGCATGGTCTATACAATCGATACCGCATTCGGCCGCTCACTTGAGGATGAGAAGAATTCCACCAGCATCGTCAACGCGGCGTGGGCCATAAAGTACGGGCTGACAAGGCCGACTTACAAAGCCGCCGACGAACCGTAGGACTCTACGCTACATCCTGCGAATGAGACTCTTGATCCAAATCATGGCGTTCTCAATAGCCCAGCTGGTCTGGTGATCGGTGAGGCCCGGCATGGGCGCAGCGCCGGGGCCGTGGTTGATCGGATTGCGCACCTTGGAAAAGAAGTGCTTCAGCGCTTCCATCTCCCAGACCTCAATCAGTTTCGCGCCCCTCAAGTTATCGATATAGTTTGCGGCACCGTTCTCGTTACCTCTGGTCAGCTGCTTCTCGTCCGAGATGATCTTGATAGCGCTTTCTAGCGATTTTGCTGCGTAGAGGGCCGGGTCGCGACCTCTCGTATCGCGAAGATCAATCGCTTCCTTCATGTCGTGATCGACGTTGTGCCACTTCGGCTGCGCCACAAGCTTCCAAAAGGGGGTCTCAATCTCCTGTGCGACCTTTTGATCTTCGGAGATTTGGATAAAGCCATTGTGGTAATGCAGCTGGCAGTCCGCTTGGCGGAAGCGAGTATTCAGCTCGGTCACTGCCGTCTGTAACTTAGCGTTCAAGGTGAGGTTTGTCGCTCGAACCCCATCGGCACTGTTGCCGGGCACCCGAAGGCCTTTGCGTTCGCCTCGCTGATCAAACGATTCGGCTATCAAGATATTATCTGCAAGTTTGGCGTTCAGTCCCGCTACGAAATTCTCGTGCTGACGGAAGCCGATTTCGACAAGGCTGAGGCGCTCTTTGACAAAACGGTCTGCCGATACTTTGCCATCGAACGGCACAAGCATCCACTTCTCGCACATTTGCACCGTGGTGTGGTGGACGCCCTGCCATTGATCTTGTTTGTTATAGAACCCTGTGTATGACGGAGAAAGCTCCGTCAGGCCGAGCTCTCTCGCAAGCAAGCCGTGTATCCGCGTCCAGAAATCTTTCCCGTGCTTGTCCTCTTTGCCGTCAACATAGTACGGGCAAACGTCGTTCAAGAGCTGCCAGCCCTGTACGAGAAGGCGGCGCTGCTCATCGTAAAACGTCTCCCACATAAGGGGTTCTGGGTAACGGCGGGCGAAGATATCTGTTAACATCGTATTTTCCGTAGTCTGCTTGCGAATCGCAGCGTCTACGGTGACACAACGCCGGGTAGCAACGCGAGGATTGGGAGGCTTGTCCCGGTTATTCACGGGTGCTGTTCACCGCAGAAACCGGTCCGGCCGGTTGGCGTGGTTCATCTCGGCATAGGTAGCCGCCAGCGTCTCCGGTGTGTGCTTGGCCTTGAAGGTCTCCCACGCCGCCTTGAAGCGCGCCTCGTCCTGGGATCAAGATCGCGAACGCCGGACTCGCGCATCTCGCCGAAGGTGATCTTGACGGGAGATCGTCACGACGTCGTTTCTGGTCCTGCGAGTTAACTGGTTACCTCAGGATCAAAGTATGCTGATCGTTATCCACTGACCACGATTTTAACTTGCTCAGAAAACTTTGACCCAACAGAATTGTCGCATTCGCCGAGGCAACGCTTCCAACTACGTTCTCGACGGTTTTATTTCCGACTTTCAGAGACCGAATGCGAAACCGATGAGACGGTACTTTTGAGCCGTCGGCGAGAACATAGATTTGTTCGCCCAAAAAATCCTCGTTCGTAATAGTTTTGGTGCGTATCAAGGTTGAAACAATGTCAGCAGGAATACTTACGTCGCTCGCGCCGCTATCAACTACGGCGGGCAACGTGATGATGTCATTGAAACGAACTGGCACGACGTAGACGCCGCCGCTTTGCTCCATGCTGATATGTTCCAGCCCGGCAGCCGTTACACCAGATTTGCGGGCGACGTTCGTCGGAGCTGCTGTTACGCGCTTGATCGCGCTTTGTGCATCAGGATACGACGGATCGAGTTGTGCGAAGTATCGAAAATCCGCGAGGGCATCTTGCAGTTTGCCCTTCTTTTCAAAAGCGAGTCCTCGATAATAAAATGTTCTGACGTATTTTGGATCAATGCCGATGGCTAGGCTAAAATCGCTGATCGCATGGTCGTAATCCCGTAGCCCGTACCAAGCCAGCCCCCGCGAAATATGAGCTTGTGCGTGTCCTTGGTCATTGGCGATCACTTGGTCGCAGGCCGAAATTATATCCCTAGGCGGCATCCCAACAGCGAAGCAGTTTGAATTGCTCTGCGCCGAGGCTGCGCGCACCAGCAGCACGGGCGCTAGCAGTGTGAGTAGGATCATTTTGGTCGTGGGATTCGCCATGCCTAGATCGTAGCTCGACGATCACGCCCGGCGCCAGTCTCCACGGTCATCCACACCGCTCTATAGAAATTCATATGATTTTTCGCAGGCTGGTCCGTCACCGGATCGCGACACAAATGTAAACACAAGAGTCGCATGGCATTGATCTAACAACGGTTTTTGTCACGAAATTCTTCCCTGCGCAGGGAAGGCCGTGTGTTCGGCTTCACCTGTATGCCGCTGTGCATTTTTCCTTGCGCTACTTGCGCACAGCGGACCGTGGGTGCGAGGTCAGCACCCGGCCTTCCCTGCGCCCTCTTGGACAAGAGGGTGGAGTGACCAGGCAAAGCTCGGGCGAAATCAGCCGCGAGAATGCGAAGGTGTGTCTGCGAGTTGGAACATGCATTGGAGGATGGCAATGCCGCCCCTTGCTCCGTCATTGCGAGCGCAGCGAAGCAATCCAGTCTGTCCCGCGGAAAGACTCTGGATTGCCTCGCTGCGCTCGCAAGGACGAGGTTGGAGCAACCGCGCTCTACCCTCCCAACATCACCTGCCCGCAGGCGCCGACATTGCGCCGTTGGCGTAGCGCGACCAGTCGGGGACGGTCGGCTGCGATGGCCACACGGCGGCGTTGGAGTCGCGGACCGATTGGGTGATGGGAGCAGGCTGGGGCTTGCGGGCGTGATGACGGTCGCTCGCCGCGGCGGTCTGGATGGTGATGGCGGTTATCAGCGTAGCGCCAAGAATGGCAAGAGTCTTCTGCATGGTTGTTTCTCCCGTGACGACGCTTCCGACTGAGGACGATCTCATCTGCGCGTCGTTGACGCTCACATGGCGATGCGTCCGGCCGAGTGTCACCGTCGCCGGCTTCACGATCGGCAACGCGGCCTCACGATGGGGCGAGCAACTTTTTTGGTCCCGGCTAAATATTCGGCAATCGCCCGGCCGGGCCCGATGGACTTGACCGGCGCAATCCCGTTGAATAGGGCCAATGAAGGTTTCAGGCGCGACAACGATGTCGAAATATCTGCTGGTCCTGCTTTTGATCGCCTCGCCGGCTGTGGCGCAGGTGAAACCTGCTCCCAAAACCTCGGCGGCGCGTCCCGACCCCTGCGCGCCGATCGGACGCACCGCGGACGGCAAGCTGGTCTATTCCATGAAGTGCGAGAACCTGCCGGCGCCGCCTCCGCCCCCGCCGCAGGCGGAACTGAAGGAGGCGCCCGCACCGGCTGCCGAGTCCGAGCCTGAGGTGCGGCGGAGCGGTCTGTTCGGCTGGTCTTACGACCGCAGGTGAGGAGCGAGCGCCACTTGCGCGAAGCTCGCTGGAATGCTCTTTGCTTGCAAGTTCCCCGTGGGGCCACCGTCCCCGATCCAGAGAGATGAGATGAGCAAACTCGTTATCCGCGCCGGCGATTTCACCTTCGACGCCCGCTTCGAGGAGCAGGCGGCGCCCAAGACCGTCGCGGCGTTCCGCAAGGCGCTGCCGTTCGAGAGCCATATCATCCATGTGCGCTGGAGCGGCGAAGGCGTCTGGATGCCGCTCGGCGATCTCGACTTCGGCGTCGGCTACGAGAACCACACCAGCTATCCCGCGCCCGGCCAGATCATCCTCTATCCCGGCGGCATCAGCGAGACCGAAATCCTGATGGCCTATGGCGGCGTGCATTTCGCCAGCAAGATGGGCCAGCTCGCCGGCAACCACTTCATCACGGTAACCTCGGGCCTCGAGAATCTCGCGACGCTGGGCAAGAGCGTGCTGTGGAAGGGCGCACTGCCGATCCGCTTCGAGGAAGTCTGAGTGACCGACGCCCGCTACCCGCGCGATCTCCGCGGTTACGGCCGCAATCCGCCGCATCCGCAATGGCCCGGCAACGCGCGGGTCGCGGTGCAGTTCGTCGTCAATTTCGAGGAAGGCGGCGAGAACAACATTTTGCACGGTGACCGCGCGTCGGAAGCGTTCCTGTCCGACGTGCTGGGCGCGCAGCCCTGGCCCGGCCAGCGTCATGCCAATATCGAATCCATGTTCGAATATGGCTCGCGCGCCGGCTTCTGGCGGCTGTGGCGGATATTCAACGAGCGCAAATGGCCGACCACCGTGTTCGGTGTCGCCACCGCGCTGAAGCGCAATCCGGAAATCGTCGCCGCGATGAAGGAGTCCGACTGGGATATCGCGAGCCACAGCCTGAAATGGATCGAGCACAAGGACATGACGCAAGCGCAGGAGCGCGCCGAGATTGCCGAGTCGATCCGCGTCCATACCGAGGCGACCGGTTCGCGGCCGCTCGGTTGGTACACCGGGCGCTCCTCGATCAACACCAACCGTCTGCTGATGGAGGAGGGCGGCTTCCTCTATCTCTGCGATTCCTATGCCGACGATCTGCCCTATTGGATCAAGGGCGCGACGGGCAAGCAGCTCATCATTCCCTATACGTTAGACGCCAACGACATGCGCTTCATCAATCCGCAGGGCTTTGCCGAGGGCGAGCAGTTCTATACCTATCTGAAGGATGCCTTCGACGTGCTCTATGCCGAAGGCGAGACCGCGCCGAAGATGATGTCGGTGGGGCTGCACTGCCGTCTCGCCGGCCGGCCCGGTCGCGCCGCGGGCCTGATCCGCTTCCTCGACTACATCGGCAAGCACGAGCGCGTCTGGGTGCCGACGCGACTGCAGATCGCGCAGCATTGGCACGACAAGCTTGCGCATCTTGCCACCGACGCGTTCGAGATCGGGTAGGGAAGCAATGTCGCAGATCGCCTTGTCTGATCTCAATGCCGCGAGCTTCGACGATTTCGTCGCTGTACTTGAAAACGTGGTCGAATATTCGCCTTGGATTGCTCAAGAAGCCGCGGCGCGCCGTCCGTTTGCCGGCATCAATCCACTGCTCGACGCGATCAAGGCGGCGATCGCGAGCGCTGAGCCCGAGGTGCAACTGGCGCTGATACGCGCGCATCCCGACCTCGCCAACAAGACCCAGCGCGCAGCGGGACTCACGCCTGACTCGAGTGCCGAGCAGAACAGCGCCGGTCTCGACCGTCTGTCGGACACCGAATATGCGGCCTTTGAGCGGGCGAACAATGCGTATCGCGAAAAATTTGGCATCCCGTATATCGTCTGCGCGCGCCGGCACACCAAGGATTCCATCCTGCAGGACTTCGAGGCGCGACTGCAGAACATCGCTAAGACCGAGACACGCCGCGCCCTCGAGGAAATATCTCGTATCGCTGCTCTGCGGCTCGACCAGCTCGTCATCGCGGATGACAAGCTCAAGGTGCACGGCCGGCTCTCGACGCATGTGCTCGATAATCACGCGGGCAAGCCCGCGCCGGGCATCGCGGTCGAGTTGATTGAGCTCGCGAGTCTCGGCGAGAGCCGCGTCATCGCGCGCACCCTCACCAATGTAGACGGCCGCACTGACCAGCCGCTGATCGGCGGGCGTCCGCTGCCGATCGGCCGCTACGAGCTTCGCTTCAGCGTCGCCAAATACTACGCCGAGCGCAACGTGCAGCTGTCAGATCCGCCATTCCTCGACGATATCCCGCTGCGGTTCGCGATCAGCGAGCCGGAGAGCCACTATCACGTGCCGCTGCTGGTGACGCCCTGGAGCTATTCGACCTATCGCGGCAGTTAGTCGCCGAACTTCTCGTGCAGCGCCGGAAACAACCGATCCGGCTTGAACGGCGGTGCGGTGAAGCGGATGCCGGTGGCATCGGCAATCGCATTGCCCAGTGCGGCTGCGACCGGATTGTACGGGCTCTCGCTCATCGACTTCGCCCCTAACGGTCCGATCATGTCGGATGTCTCGGCGAACAACACTTCCGTGCGCGGCACGTCCGCGAAGGACGGCAGATGGTAGTCGCGGAATTTGGGATTGGTGACGCGGCCATTCGCATCGATCACCATTTCCTCGTAGAGCGCAGCACCAAGCGCCTGCGCAACACCGCCCTCGACCTGGCCGCGGCACTGCATGGGATTGGCGACAACGCCCGCATCCGCTGCCTGCACGCTCCTGAGAATGCTGATCTCGCCGGTGCCCTTGTTCACGGCGATGCGAAAGCCCTGCACGTTGAAGCCGACGGATCTCGGCGTTCCCTCGGAATTGCCGTGCGCGACGAGCGGACGACCCGCCTCGCGCGCGAGCTTCGCCAGCTCGGTAAAGGACATTCGCCGCACGCCGCTGACGACGAACTCGCCCTCGAGCGTGCAGGTCGCGGCATCGCAAAGCCATGCGCTGGCGGCGGCCGCCTTCAATTCGGTCGCAAGCTGCATGGCTGCGGCTTGCGTCGCCTTGCCGGCAACGAAAATGCCCGTGCTGCCATAGGCGCCGGTGT
This sequence comes from Bradyrhizobium cytisi, assembly GCF_008123515.1. Classification (GTDB taxonomy): domain Bacteria; phylum Pseudomonadota; class Alphaproteobacteria; order Rhizobiales; family Xanthobacteraceae; genus Bradyrhizobium; species Bradyrhizobium cytisi. The sequence continues at coordinate 62,894 of NZ_VSSR01000041.1, read as the reverse complement.
CGTGGCCGCCATGGGCGGTGTCGGACTGGCGCTGGCGGATCCTGTCGACGGTGGTCGCGAGAACGGTCGCGGCGATCTGCCCGTGCACGGTGCTGGTGCCGTTGCCGAACTCGGCGGTGCCGACGGTGAGATCGAAGTCGCCATCGTCGTTGAGCGCGATCATCGCGTCGGCGATGTGGCCGGCCGGCGGCACCGTGTCGATCATGGTCAAGGCAACGCCATCACCGATCAGCCATTCGCCCGACAGCTCGGGCTGCGGGCCATCGGCCTGCATCGCGCGCTCGACGAGGTCGATGCACTGGTCGAGACCGTACGAGCCGTACAGCACGTCGTGATATTCCGACGGCGGCGGCGACAGCATGGGATTGCCGGGCTTGACGATGTTGCGCCGGCGCATCTCGTAAGGGTTGATGCCGAGCTGCTTGGCCAGCTCGTCGATCGCGGCCTCGACCGCGATCAGCGTCTGCGGCAGGCCATAGCCGCGAAATGCGCCCGCCGGCACCGTGTTGGTGTAGACCGCAAAGCCGTCCACCTTCTTGTTCGGGCAATTATAGACGGCAATGGACTCGGACAGCGAGTGGAACATCACGGGGCCGGCGTGATTGCCGTAAGCGCCGGTATTGGAGAGCACGTCGAGCTGTAGCGCGGTGAGCCTGCCGTCGGCATCGGCGCCGGCCTTGATGTGGACCCGCATCGGGTGCCGCGTCGAGGTCGCGATGAACTGTTCCTCACGCGTGAGCTCGAGCTTGACGGGCCGCTCCGTCTTCAGCGCGGCGAGTGCCAGGATGTCCTCGACGAACATCTCCTGCTTGCCGCCAAAGCCGCCGCCGACGCGCTCGCAGAACACACGGACCTTGTCGATGGGAAGTTGAAAGATGTCCGAGAGCGCACGCCGGGTCAGGAACGGCACTTGTGTCGAGGTGCGGACGTTGAGGACACCTGCATCGTCAAGCCAGGCGAGCCCGCCATGGGTCTCCAGCGCCGCGTGCTGCACACGGTGGCTGTGGAAGGTGGCCTCGTAGGTGACGGCAGATGTGGCGAGGGCCGAGGCAACGTCGCCAAATTCGCCATGCGTCTCCGCGACGAGATTGCGCTGCGCGTCGGCGACGCGATTCGGGCCGGTCCGATCGGGATGCACGAGCGGCGCGCCCGGCATCATTGCCTGTTCGGGATCGATCAGCGCAGGCAAAATCTCGTAATCGACCTTCAGCAATCGGCATGCCTCCTCGGCAGCGCCTTCGCTTTCGGCGACGACGGCGGCGACCTTCTGGCCGATGAAGCGGACAACGTCGTCGAGGATGCGGGTGTCCTCGGGGTCCATCCAGTCCTTCTCGTGCCGCGCAGTCGAGAACAGCACCGATGGGGCGTCCTCGTGCGTCAGGATCGTGCGCACGCCGGGCACGGCCATTGCCGCCGATCTGTCGATCGCGACAATCCTGGCATGCGCATGCGGCGACCGCAGAAGCTTGATGTGCAGCAGGCCTTCGACCTGCGTGTCAAATGTGTAGCGCGCCGTGCCGCGGACGACGTCCGGGCCCGCGGGCGCCGGCAGGCTGCGGCCGAACGCGCCGCCGGCCTCGACGCTATCATCGACATTGGTCTTGCCGTGGATCGCGTCCTCGATCGCGCCATAGCCAGTGCAGCGACAGATGTTGCCCTTCAGCGCGGCGCCGAGATCGGTGCGCTGCGCCTGGTCCAGCGTGGCGCAGGTGAGGATCATGCCGGCCGTGCAGAAGCCGCACTGGAATCCCTGCGCGTCGAGGAAGGCTTGCTGCATCGGGTGCGCGCCGCGTTCGCCGCCGAGACCTTCGATCGTGGTGATTGCGCGTCCGGCTGCGCGAAACGCGGGGATCAGGCAGCTGTGCACGGGCTCACCGTCGAGCAGCACGGTGCAGGCGCCACAGTCGCCGGCGTCGCAGCCTTTCTTCACCCCGAAATGGCCAAGCTCGCGCAGGAACGTGCGCAGGCACTGGCCGGCGCGTGGGGCTTGCGGAAATGTCGCGCCATTGACCTCGAAGCTCATGGCGGCGTTGCTCCCAGGAGCTCGACGCGGATCTCCTCGGCGAGCCGCAGCGTCATGTGCTTGCGCCAGAGCGGCTTGCCATGAATGTCGGTGTGATAGAGATCATCCGTGATTGCCTCGGCTATTGCCGAGCGAAGCGCGTTCGCATCGGGTGGCTTTGGAAACGACAACGGAATCGGGCGCACGGTCGATGCGGTCACGGTGAGCTTCAGCGCGCCAGCGCTGTCAAGGCTTCCGATCAGAAGGGCCGCGGAGCGGCCGACCGGCGCGAGCGAGATCTGGCGAAACGCGGAGCGGCGCTTCAGTGCGGCAAGTGGAATGTCGATCTGCCGCAGCAGATCGCCCGGCGACAGGCGGTTGCGCTGGTTGCCCGTGACGAATTCGACGATCGGAATCCTCTGCTCGCCGCCGCCGGCTTTCCAGATCGTGCAGACGCCATCGAGCGCGGCGGTGAGCGAGATCATGGGTCCTGCCGGCAGCGACATGCAGAGATTGCCGCCCACGGTCGCCGTCTTCCAGATCTTGAAGGAGGCGAGAAAAGCGCGGCAGCATTGGCTGATCAGCGGCGCCGCGAGCCAGTCGGTGGGGCAGGTGAGCGCATCGAGTTGCGAGATTGTGCAGGTGGCGGCGATGCCGAGGTGGCTCTCGGTGATCGTCAACGCCGGCCATTTCAGATCGGTGAGATCGACCAGCCGGGTGAGGTGGACTTGCGGCTCCGAGAACAGCCACGTGCCGCCCGCGAGCCAAGCATCACCTGGCGTCCAAGCGGGCAATTGCGCGCGCGTTTGCGGATGGGCGACCGCTGTGATGGTATTCAAGTCCATGGCTGCGCCAACGCTTCTACTGAACGCATTATTCTCCCGGAAAGTCTTGCAAGACCAGCGCCAACTGGCAACAACAAGTCGCAGCAATAACGCGCTCGGGATGGCCTCCGCCTTGCAGGCCATTCGTTAACGAGGGCGAGGAGAAACAGGATCATGAGCGACGCAGAGCCGATCTGGATCAGGGATCCCCTGGCCATTCTCGCCGATGGTGCCGGGCGCGGTGTAGTCGTGAGGGATGGTCGAATCATTGAACTCGTGCCGGTGGGCGGCACGCCTGCGACGGCAGATGTCACGGTGTTCGATGCGAGCGAGCATGTCGTGCTGCCGGGTCTCATCAACACCCATCATCATTTCTACCAGACGCTGACGCGGGCACTGCCGGCGGCGATGGACCGCGAGCTGTTCCCCTGGCTGCAGGCACTCTATCCAGTATGGGCGAGGATGACGCCGGAATCGCTGGAGCTCGGTGTTACCCTTGCGATGTCCGAGCTGCTGCTGTCCGGCTGCACCACCACGACCGACCATCACTATGTTTTCCCCGCGGGGCTCGAAGAGTCCGTCGACATCGAGGTCGGCGTCGCAAAACGACTCGGCGTGCGCGTGCTGCTGACGCGCGGTTCGATGAACCTGTCGCAGCGCGACGGCGGCTTGCCGCCGGATAGCGTCGTGCAGGACGAGGATACGATCCTCGCCGACAGCGCGCGCGTGGTCGCCAAGCATCACCAGCACGGTGCGGATGCCATGGTGCAGATTGCGCTTGCCCCTTGCTCGCCCTTCTCGGTAACGACCTCGCTGATGCGCGACACCGCCGATCTCGCCGACAAGCTCGACGTGCGCCTGCACACCCATCTCGCCGAGACCGAGGACGAGAACAAATTCTGCCAGCAGAAGTATGGCTGCCGTCCGCTCGACTATCTCGAGCAATGCGGCTGGCTTAATTCGCGGACCTGGCTCGCCCACGGCATCTTCTTCAATGCCGACGAAATGAAGCGGCTCGGCAAGGCCAAAACCACCATCAGCCATTGTGCGTGCAGCAATCAGTTGCTGGCCTCCGGATGCTGCCCGGTGTGCGAGATGGAAGAGGCTGGCGTCGGCATCGGCATCGGCGTCGACGGCTCGGCCTCCAACGACGGATCGAACCTGATGCAGGAGGTGCGGGCCGCGTTCCTGCTGCAGCGGGCGCGCTACGGCGTGACCAGGGTTAGCCACAAGGATGCGCTGCGTTGGGCTACCAAGGGCTCGGCGGCGTGTGTCGGTCGGCCGGAGTTGGGCGAGATCGCGGTCGGCAAAGCCGCCGACCTCGCGCTGTTCAAGCTGGATGAGCTCCGCTTCTCCGGCCACGGTGATGCCGTGGCTGCACTGGTTCTGTGCGGGGCGCATCGGGCCGATCGGGTGATGGTGGCGGGGAATTGGGCCGTGGTCGATGGCGCGATCCCGGGACTGGACGTGCCGGACCTCATCCGCCGACACAGTTCCGCGGCGCGGGCGATGCGGGCGGGGTAAAATAGAAGGAGGGGGCGACCACAAGTGCCGGGTGCTTCTGGCCACCCCCTCCGAACCTCCTCCGGGAGGAGCAGGTGATTTAGTCAATGCAAGAAGCGTGCTACTTGCCCGGCAGCTTGTCGTCGATACCCTTGACGTAGAAATTCATGCCGAGGATCTGGCCGTCGGCGAGATTGGCGCCGCCCTTGCACTCGATCTCCTTGCCGTCCTGCCCAATCACCGGGCATTTGAACGGGTGCAGCTTGCCCGCGGTGATTGCCGCCTGGGCATCCTCGGCGATCTTCTTCACGTCGTCAGGCATGTTGGTATACGGCGCCATCGCGAACAAGTGGCTGTCGAGACCGCCCCAGCTGTCCTCGGATTTCCAGGTGCCGTCGAGCTCGGCCTTGACGCGTTCGATGTAGTAGGAGCCCCAGGTGTCGAGGATCGAGGTCAGCTGGGTCTTGGGCCCGAACTTGATCATCTCGGAGTCCTGGCCGAAAGCGAGCTTGCCGCGTTCGCTGGCGATCTGCATCGCGGCGGGCGAATCCGTGTGCTGCATGATGATATCGGCACCCTGGTCGATCAGTGCCTTGGCGGCGTCGGCCTCCTTGCCTGGATCGAACCAGGTGTTGGCCCAGATGATCTTGACCTTGATGTTCGGGTTGATGGTCTGCGCCGCGAGGATCGTCGCGTTGATGCCGGAGACGACCTCGGGAATCGGGAACGAGCCGATATAGCCGAGCACGCCGGACTTCGACATCTTGGCCGCGATCAGGCCTTGAATGTAGCGGCCCTGATACCATTTGGCCGAATAGGTCGACATGTTCTTGTCGCGCTTGTAGCCGGTGGCGTGCTCGAAATGCACGTTCGGATATTTCTTGGCGACCTTCAGCGTCGGGTCCATGTAGCCGAACGAGGTGGTGAAGATCAGCTTGTTGCCGGCGCGGACCAGCTGCTCGATCGCGCGTTCGGCATCGGGTCCTTCCGGCACGTTTTCGAGATAGGTGGTCTCGATCTTGTCGCCGAGCTCCTTTACCAGAGCCTGCCGGGCGAGCTCATGCTGATAGGTCCAACCGAGATCGCCGATCGGGCCGAGGTAGATGAAGCCGACCTTCAGCTTGTCGGCGGCGGAGGCTGCGCTGACGTTCCCGGCAAGCAGAAGGCCGGCAACCAGCGCAAGAAGTGATTTCTTCATTATCAATCTCCAAACATCAGGGGAAAGCCACGATCCGCAACGTGCGCGCCCCATCGCGCACGTTGCGAAAATGAAAACGCTAGCGGTCAGGCACGAACACGGTGCCGAGCGCGGCCGGTGCGGTCGAGCCGCCGGTGCGCGCACGGGAGAGCAGGACCAGCACGATGACGGTCGCGAGATAAGGCAGTGCCGACATGAATTGCGAGGGAATGCCGACGCCCCAGCCTTGCGCATGCAGTTGCAGGATCGTCACAGCGCCGAACAGATAAGCGCCGACCACCAGCCGGCCCGGGCGCCAGGATGCGAACACGACCAGAGCCAACGCAATCCAGCCGCGGCCCGCGGTCATGCCGGGAATGAAGAAGGGCGTGTAGGCGAGCGGGAGATAGGCGCCGGCCAGCCCGGCGCAGGCGCCACCGAACATGACGGCGAGGGTGCGAATGTGCAGCACGGGATAGCCGAGCGCATGCGCGGAGATGTGGTTGTCGCCGCAGGCACGCAGGATCAATCCTGCGCGCGTGCGGTACAGGAACCACCAGACGCCGATGATGAGTGCAATGGAGAAATAGATGAAGGCGTCTTCGCCGAACAGCACGCGACCTACCAGCGGAATGTCGGTGAGGCCGGGAATGTTGAGATGAGCTGCCGGCGTGATGCGTTCGCCGACGAAGCCGGCACCGATCAAGCCGGAGAGACCGACGCCGAGAATGGTCAGCGCCAGCCCTGTCGCAACCTGGTTGACGGCGAGCCCGAGCGCCATCAGCGCGAACATCAGCGACATCAGCGTTCCCGCGACGATGCCGAACAGCGCGCCGACGAAGATCGAGCCCGTCAGCCACGCGCCGCCAAAGCCGCAGGCCGCGCCGACGATCATCATGCCCTCGACGCCGAGATTGAGCACGCCGGAGCGCTCGGTCACGAGCTCGCCGGTTGCCGCGATCAGGAGCGGCGTCGACGCCGCGAGCACCGACAGGATGATGGCTTCAACCAGCTCCACGGGCCACCTGTCGGCTCGGGAAGACCAGCTTGAAGCGGTAGAGGATGAGGGAATCGCAGGCGAGCACGTAGAACAGCAAGATGCCCTGGAAGACCTTGGTGACGTCCAACGGGATCTTCATTGCGATCTGCGCCTGCTCGCCACCGATAAAGGTTAGTGCGAGAAAAAGGCCTGCAATTAATATTCCAATCGGGTTCAACCGGCCGAGGAACGCGACGATGATCGCCGTGAAACCATAGCCGGGCGAGATGCCGGGCTGGAGATGTCCGACGGGACCGGCGACCTCGATGATGCCTGCAAGGCCAGCCAGCGCGCCCGACACCGCGAAGGTCAGGATGATCAGCTGGTTGGCGTTGAAGCCGCCGAACCGTGCCGCGCGCGGCGCGGCACCGACGACGCGAATTTCGAACCCCTTGATGGTGCGCCCGAGCAGGATCGCAGCCGCTGCAACCACCAGCAGCGCGATGATCGAGCCGAGATGCAGCCGGCCGCCTTCGATCAGCAGCGGCACCGTCGCAACCGGATCGAACTCGGCCGTCGTCGGGAAATTGAAGCCGTTCGGATCGCGCCAGGGACCGCGCACGAGATAGTCCAGCAGGAGGTCGGCGACATAGACCAGCATCAGGCTGGTGAGGATCTCGCTGGCGCCGAACTTCACCTTGCAGATCGCCGGGATCAGCGCATAGAGCGCGCCTGCGGCGGCCGCGAGCACCAACATCGCCGGCAGCACCCAAGGGCCGGCGTCGGTGCCTTGCGTCTTCACCGCGATCCAGCTTCCGGCGACGGCGCCGATCAAGAATTGCCCTTCTGCGCCGATGTTCCAGGCGTTAGCGAGATAGCAAAGCGACAGCCCGATCGCGATCATCACCAGCGGTGTCGCCTTGACCGCAATCTCCTGGAGCGAATAGCTGTCGATCAAAGGCGCGACGAAATAGGCTTGCAGGGCGAGAAACGGATTCTTGCCGAGGATCGCGAACAGGATGGTCATGGTCACGATCGTCAAGCCGATCGCGATCAGCGGCGAGACCAGCGCGATCGTGTTGGAGCGCTCGGCGCGCTTCTCAAGCACCAACTGCATGCACTGCCTCCTTCGGCTCCAGGCTGCTGCCGCCCATGAGAAGGCCGAGCTTTTCGCGTGTTGCGTCGCGTGTGGCGAGCGGCTCCGAGAGCCGGCCGTGGAACATCACGGCGATGCGGTCGGCGATTTCGGCGAGCTCATCGAGATCCTGGCTGGTCACCAGCACCGCGGCGCCTGCGGTGGCGAGATCAAGCAACGCCTGGCGAATGACGGCGGCGGCACCGGCATCGACGCCCCAGGTCGGCTGGCTCACCACCAGCACCGCCGGGTTGCGCAGGATCTCGCGACCGACGATGAATTTTTGCAAGTTTCCACCCGAGAGGGATGCTGCTTCCGGATCGCGCTTGGCCTTGCGCACGTCGAAAGTTTCGGTGGCGCGGTCGACGGTCTTGAGCGTGGCTGCTGTGTCGATGAAGCCATGATGGACCATGCCGCTCGCCGCGTGTCCCGTGAGCAGCGCGTTCTCCGACAGCTTCATGCGCGGTGCGGTGCCATGGCCGAGCCGCTCTTCGGGCACGAAGGCGGCGCCGAGCTTGCGCCGCCTGGTGATCGAGAGGTGGCCGGCGGCGATGCCTTCGATCACCACCGTGCCGGGGTCATTCGACAGCCGTTCGCCTGACAGGGCTGCGAACAATTCATCCTGGCCGTTGCCGGCCACGCCGGCGATGCCGAGGATTTCGCCGCCCTTCAGTTCGAAGGAGATGTGCTCGAGCCACACACCATGCGCCTCGTCCGGCGCGAGCGAGAGATCGTTGACGACCAGCCGCGGTATCGTGGTCTGCCGGCCCGCGGCTGCCTTCACTTCTTTGATCTCGCCGCCGACCATCATGCGTGCGAGCGAGGCGGCGGTCTCGAGCCGGGGATTGCAGGTCTGGATTTTCTTGCCGCCGCGCAGGATCGTGGCGGTATCGCAGAGCCGCTTCACCTCCTCGAGCTTGTGGCTGATGTACAGGATGGCGCGGCCTTCGGCCTTGAGCCGCTCCAGCACGATGAAGAGCTGGTCGGCTTCCTGCGGCGTCAGCACCGCGGTCGGCTCGTCCAGGATCAGGAATTTCGGGTCCTGCATCAGCGCGCGGACGATCTCGATGCGCTGGCGCTCGCCGACGGACAGCTGCCAGACCTCGCGTCTGGGATCGAGCGGCAGGCCATAGGTCTTCGACACCTGCTCCAGCCGCGCCGACATGTCCTTGAAGGATTCCGTGCCGTCGAGCCCAAGCGCGACGTTCTCGGCGACGGTGAGATTGTCGAACAGCGAAAAGTGCTGGAACACCATGCCGATGCCGCGGCTGCGCGCTTCCGACGGGCCGGACAGCACGATTCGATCGCCGTGCCAGCGGATCTCGCCTGCAGAGGGCTGGATCAGCCCATAGATCGCCTTCACCAGTGTCGACTTGCCGGCGCCGTTCTCGCCGAGCAGCGCGTGGATTTCGTTCGGCCAGATCTCGATGTCGATGGAATCGTTGGCAAGGAAATCTCCATAGCGTTTGGTCAGTCCCACCGTCCTGAGTAACGGGGACTCGCCGGAATGCAGGCCGTTGGATATCGGATCTAACATTCGCTGATGTGCTTGCATGGGATGAAGTGCCTTAATACTGGGCTAGTTTGAACCGCTGCGTAAGGTGTGAAAAAGCGTCATCCCTTGCTTAACGCTTCGGCAGAAGGCCGGTCGCGCGAGTCGCGGCTGTTTCGGAGACGCCAGGCGTCCGCAATGGCCCCTTGCACGGCTCTTGCGGTTGCGTGCTGCACGTGGCGGCTGTTGCAAATTTGTGACGGTTCTAGCCAAATCGGAACCCGCTAGGCAGGCCTGACTTGAAGCTGAGCAAAGTCGCGCCACCCGCCTGCATGCATTTCTCCGTGACCACGACGGCCGCCTTCGACAGTCGCGCTTGGGTTATCGCGCCGATGCAAAAGCTAAACAGAATCAAACGGGAATGTTCGGCAAGACGTTGTCCACGGCCGTTGACGATGTCGCATCGGATACCCTCAAAATTCCGCAGTGAAATGCGATACGCTGCCGAAACAAGCGCCATGCCTTGAAAGAAGTTGAGGCTTCTCACTTCGGGACTTCGGCGCAAGTGTCGCTCCCAAGGGACATTAATTTTTGCGTGTCCAAGCTTGGGGGTATTCAGAATGTCGTTTCGTTTCAGGGCAATTGCAGCTGCAGTGCTGTCACTTGCTTCGCTCGCCACCGGTGGTCTGGCGCAGGCTGCGGATCTGCCGGTCAAGGCCGCCAAGAAGGCTCCTGATCTCCCGTTCTTCCTGGTGATCGACGACCGCGTGTCGTTCTCCTGGATGCCCAAGGGCACCGACCCCGGCATGTGGAGCACCCGCCCGGACGGCAGCATCAACGGCACCACCGCCAAGCAGGTCTATTCGTTCACGCACTTCGACCTCTGGGCCTACGGCACCAACTTCTTCACGATCTCGATGTTCAAGTCGGGTCATAACGACCCCGCCTCGCCCTGCGTCGCGCCGGGCGTGACCATCACCGGCGGTGTCGGCAACTGCGCAGGCGCAACCGAGATCTATGGCCTGTTCCGCTCGACCTTCGGCTGGAACGAGCTGTTCAACACCAAGACCTTCACGATGGGGCCGCTGCACAACATCTCGTTTGAAGTCGGTATGGACGCCAATACCGAGAACAACTTCCTTGCGCCTGCCAAGCGTGACGTGGTCGCTGGTCTCCAGTTCGCCTTCGACCTTCCCTACAAGGGCTATGTCAACGTCGCTCCGTTGATGTATTGGGAGTTCCTGAACCACAACGCCTTCACCCAGTGCGGCCTGTTCGGTGCAGGCGTCGCGGGCGTGACCTGTAATTCCGACGGTAATGTCAGCTACAACCCGACCTGGGCCGTCGAAGTCAACTACTACATGGACCTCGGCTTCCTGCCGCCGAACATGCAGTTCTGGTCGATCAGCGGCCGCGCCGGCTGGTACGGACCGAAGGGCGACTCGAACGGCCTTCCTGCGCTTTCGGGCACTGGCATTTTCAGCACCAAGTCCAAGACCGAGTTGAACAGCGAACCGATCCGCCTGACCTTCGATGCGTCGAAGGCGGCTTTGGGTGACAAGTACTCGCACTTCGTCGACCTCTGGGTCGCCTACCGCTATTGGCAGAACAAGTTCGGCCTCGATCACAATGCCATGGCTGGCGTCTGCACGGTCGCCGCGACCGGCCAGAGCACCAAGAGCTGCACCGAGTCCACGGTCTACGGTGGTATCACTGTGAAGTTCTGATCGGCTGAAAGTTTCCGAGCTACAACGATGGCGCCGCGCAGAAATGTGCGGCGTCATTCGTGGTTGAGGAGAGACGCTGCCGTAGGGTGGGCAAAGCGAAGCGTGCCCACCACCTCTGCCTAAATTGCATTCCGATGGTGGGCACGGCGCGAGCGCGCCTTTGCCCACCCTACGGTACCGATTGCTGGGGCGCCTACTTCGTCCACACGCCGTCGTGCAGCGCTTCGGCCTCGTCTTCGAGCAGCGGTCCGACCACCGTCGTCGGCCGCTGGCCGCTGGCAAAGACCTCACGGCAGGGCAGGTCGAGCGTCGGGTTCTCCGGGTGATTGCCGGTGACGCTGCGCAGGCGGTGCTCGCTGAGGCCATAGACCACGCGGCCGATGCCGGCCCAGTAGATCGCGCCGGCGCACATCGCGCAGGGTTCGGCGGAGGAATAGAGCGTCGCCGTCGCCAGCACCCCGCGGCTCAGCGTGCGGCAGGCCTGAGTGGCCGCGAGGCGCTCGGCATGCGCGGTGCCGTCGTGATCCGGCATGTAGCCGTTCTCGGCCTCGATCAGCACCTCGCCATCGGCGTCGACGACGATGCAGCCGAACGGATGGTTGCCATGGGCAAGGGAACGGCGGGCAACCGCGAAGGACAAACGCAAAAACTGCTCGTCGCGTTCGCTTGCGCCGTCCATCGATGCCCCTAGAGGGTGATCCGGAAAAGTGTGCAGCGGTTTTCCGAAAAGATCATGCTCAAACGATTAGTCAGTGCCCCGCCATGTGCCGGCCGACCTCGGTGAGATCGGCTTCGCTGGTCCGTGCTTCATACACGAATTCGCCGTGGAACATCACCACCAGCCTGTCGGAAAGTTCTAGCAATTCGTCGAGATCCTCGCTGACCAGCAGCACTGCGGCGCCGCGGTTGCGCGCCGCCATGATCTCGGCGTGGATTTGCGCCACGGCAGCGAAATCGAGGCCGAAGCAGGGATTGGCCGCGATCAGCACCTCGACATCGCCCGCAAGTTCGCGGGCGAGCACGGCACGCTGGACATTGCCGCCCGACAGCGCCGAGATCGGCGTATCCGGGGTGCGGGTCTTGATCTTGTACTGCCCAATCTTCTTCTTCGCGTCGTCGCGGAAGGCGCCGCGGTTGAGCCACCAGCCGCCGCTGGCGAAGGGTGCGCGGTCGAACTCGCGGAAGGCGATGTTGTCCGCAACGCTCATGCCGCCGACGCACGCGTTCTTCAGCGGCTCTTCGGGCAGAAGCGACATCCTGTGGCGCCGCATCTCTTCGCGGCTGGCGTGATAGGGATCGCCTGCGACGCGGATTTCACCGCCCTCCGCTTCGCGCTGGCCGGCCAGGACTTCGACCAGCTGGCGCTGGCCGTTGCCGGAGACGCCGGCGATGCCGACGATCTCGCCGGCACGCACGGTGAGGGAAACGTCATGCACGGCGATGGCGCCGGCATCGTCGAGCGCGCGGACTTTTGCCAGCTCCAACCGCGCCTGTCCGGCTTCGCCGGTCCGCGGCGGCTGCACGGTCAACTCCTCTGCGCCGATCATGGTGCGCGCCATCGCGTCCGGCGTCAGCTCGGCGACCTTGCCGGCACCGGCGAGCTTGCCGCGGCGCAGGATTGTGACCTCATCGGCGAAGGCCATGACCTCGCGGAACTTGTGTGTGATCATCAGGATGGTGAGCTCGCCCTTGACGACCATGTCGCGGAGCATGCCGAGCACCTCGTCGGCTTCGGCCGGCGTCAGCACCGAGGTCGGCTCATCCAGGATCAGGAAGCGGCGCTTTAGGTAAAGCTGCTTCAGGATCTCGCATTTCTGCCGCTCGCCGGCCGAGATATCGGAAACTTTTGCCGAGAGCGGCACCTTGAAGGGCATCCGCGCCAGGAACGCCTCGAGCTCCTTCATCTCCTTCGACCAATCGACCACGGCCGGCACATTGTCGCGCGCCAGCACGAGGTTTTCGGCAACCGTCATGGCCGGCACCAGTGTAAAATGCTGGTAGACCATGCCGAGGCCGAGCGCATGCGCGTCCTTCGGATTGGCGATCGCCTGCTCGCGGCCGCCGACGAGGATGTCGCCTTCGGTCGCGTGGTAATAGCCCATGATGCATTTGACGAGGGTCGACTTGCCGGCGCCGTTCTCGCCGAGCAACGCATGGAACGAGCCGGGCCGCACCTTCAGCTCGACATTGTCCAGCGCAACGAATTCGCCAAAGCGCATGGTCATGGCGATGGCGTCGAGGCCGAAGGCGCCGGAGGGCGGAGGCGCTTCGCCGATGATCACGAAATCGCTCCGATGAAAGCATCCGATGTTGAGACGGCGCCGAACACGCCGCCCTGCATCTTGATCATCTTCAGCGCATGGTTGTGGTTGCTCTTGTCGGTCGCGCCGCAGCAATCATGCAGCAGCACGCATTCGAAGCCGCGGTCGTTGGCCTCGCGCATGGTGGTGTGGACGCAGACATCGGTGGTGATGCCTGTGAGGACGATGTTCTCGATGCCGCGCACACGCAGGATCAGCTCCAGGTCGGTGGCGCAGAACGAGCCTTTGCCGGGCTTGTCGATGATCGGCTCGCCCGGCAACGGCGCGAGCTCTTCGATGATGTCCCAGCCGGGCTCACCGCGCACCAGGATGCGGCCACAGGGACCGGGATCACCGATGCCGGCGCCGATCTGGCGCGAGCGCCAGCGCTTGTTGGCGGGAAGATCGGAGAGATCTGGGCGATGGCCTTCGCGGGTATGGATGATGTGAAAGCCTTGGCTCCGCATGGCGGCGAGCAACTTCTTTATCGGCTCGATCGGCGCTCGCGTCAGCGACAGATCATAGCCCATCTTGTCGACATAGCCGCCGATGCCACAGAAATCGGTCTGCATGTCGATGATAATGAGCGCCGTGTTCTCGGGACGGAGATCACCATTGTAAGGCCAGGCGTAGGGCTCCGACTTAATATAGCGCTCGGGCATGGTTTTGCTCTCTAGCGGGTGATCGACAATTCGGCCGGGGCTCCGGTCAGCGTGCGTTTCGGCGAGCAGGTGATGATCATGATCGCCAGCGTCAGGATGTAGGGCGCGGCGTTGAAGAGGTGATAGCCGGAGGTAACGCCGACCGATTGCAGTGCCGGTCCGAGCGCCGCGGCGCCGCCGAAGGCGAGCGAGGCCCAGAGGCAGAGCAGAGGATCCCAGCGCGCGAAGATCACGAGCGCCACCGCGGTGATGCCTTGGCCCGAGGAGAGGCCCTCGTTCCAGCTCCCGGGATAGAACAGCGACAGGAAGGAGCCGCCGATGCCGGCGAGGAAGCCGCCGACCATGGTCGCGCGCAGGCGGATCAGGAGCACGGAGTGGCCCATTGCACGCGCGGCGTCCGAGCTCTCGCCCGCAGTGCGGATGAGCAAGCCCCAGCGCGTGGTGCGGAAGGCCCAATAGAGGATCGGTGCCAGCGCGACGCCGATCAGGAACAGGACATTGACGCGCAGCGCGGCGCGGAGCTGCGGGATGTCGCTCCACCAGCCGAAATCGATCGCGGGCAGGCGCGGCGCGGTCGGTTCGATCAACGGCTTGCCGAGATAGAAGGCGAGGCCGGTGCCGAACAGCATCAGGGCGATGCCGACCGCGACGTCGTTGACGCGCGGCAGCGAGCAGATACCGGCATGCAGCGCGCCCAGAAGGGCGCCGGTGACGCCGGCGGCAAGCACCCCTAACCACGGCGATCCCGTGAGATACGAAATGCCATAGGCGCTCATTGCGCCCATCACCAGCGTGCCTTCAAGGCCGAGATTGATGCGCCCCGAACGCTCGGTGATGCATTCGCCCAGGCTCACGAACAGGAAGGGCGTGGAGACGCGGATGGCGCCGCCGAGCACGGCGAGCGGGACGGTCCAGAGTCCGATCGATCCGTCTGCCATCTCAGGATTTTCCCTTCAGGAAACCGATGCGGCCGTAGAGCGCATCGCTGGCGAGCACGAAGACGAAGATGATGCCCTGGAGTACCTGGACGGACGCGTCGGGCAGTCCGAGGCGGCGTTGCAGCAGGCCGCCGCTGGCGCTGATGCCGCCGAGCAGGATCGCGACAGGAATGATCGCAAGCGGATTTTGCCGCGCCAGGAAGGCAACCAGAATGCCGGTGAAGCCATAGCCGGCGGCGAGATTGGCGTTGGTACGGCCCTGCACGGCCGCAACCTCGACCATGCCGGCAAGTCCAGCGGCACCGCCGGCGAGGAAGCAGATGGTCAGGATGAGCTTGCTGACGCCGAGGCCGACGATCTTGGCGGCGCGGATATTGCCGCCTGCCACGCGCGCGGCGAAGCCGAACACGGTGTGATAGATCAGGATGTAAGCCGCGATCGCGGCGATCAGGCCGAAGACCAGGCCCCAATGCACGTCGGTGCCGGGGATCGAGCCGATCATGTTGGCGGCGCCGATCTCGCGGGTTGACGGCTTGTTGAGGCTCGCGGGGTCGCGCATCGCGCCTTCGACGAGATGGTTGAGGATCGCGAGCGCGATGTAGACCAGCAGCAGGCTCGAGATCGTTTCGTTGACGCCGCGATATTGGCGTAGCGCGCCCGCCAACATGATCCACAAGCCGCCGCCGATGACGCCGGCGCAGACCATGGCGATCTGGATGACGAGTGGCGGCATGCCCTGGAGTGCGAGCGCCGCGCTCGTCGCCGACAGCGCGCCGATCAGCAATGCGCCTTCGCCGCCGATGATGACCATGCCGAGTTGCGCCGGCAGCGCCGTGCAGAGCGCGGTGAGGATCAGGGGCGCAGCACGCGTCAGCGTGTTCTGCCAGGAGAACCAGGTGCCGAAGGCGCCGTAGTACATGTAGAAATAGAGGTCGAGCGGGTTCTTGCCGAACAGCATGACGAAGATGCCGAAAACCACGAGCGCGCCGGCAAGCGCCGCGCCCGGGATCAGGATATATTCGATCGTGCGGCCGTGGCGTTGGAGAAACCCCGGGTTGGCGGCCGGGGCAATTGTCCCGACCGCCTCGGCAGAATCTGCCGCTTCTGCTGTCACGAAGTCGCTCCGATCACGCCCTCGACGAGGTAGTCCATCTTCTCGAGCTCGGGATCCTTCTGGCCGCGATCGGTGCCGGCCGCGATCACCGTCTTGCCCTTGTTGTCGACCAGCCCACCCTTGAAGATGGCGTAGCCTCCGGCCGAGAGGAATTTTGCCTTGACCTCGTCGGCGTGCTTGCGCGCCTCGGCAGAGACTGCTTCGCCATAGGGCGAGGTCTTGACGATCTCCTCCTTGAGGCCGCCGCGGTAGAAGTTCGCAATGCTCTCGCCGGCGGCGATCATCTTCACAAACTTCGGATAGAGCGCTTCCCAATTCCATTCCGCGCCGGTCAGATACGCCTTCGGCGCAAGCGGCGACTGGTTGGTGTGATAGCCGCAGACGAAGGCGCCGCGGCGGGCGGCGTTCTCGACCATGGTCTTGGGGCCGTCGACGTGGCAGGTGAGAACATCGACGCCCTGGTCGATCAGGCTGTTGGTGGCCTCGGCTTCCTTGACCGGCATCGACCAGTCACCGGTGAAGATCACCTGCGTCGTGGCCTTCGGATTGGCGAGTTTCGCACCGAGAGCGAAGGCGTTGATGTTGCGCAGCACCTGCGGGATCGGTTTCGCAGCGACGAAGCCGAGCTTGCCGCTCTTGGAGGTGTAGCCGGCGACGATGCCGGAGATGTACTGGGCTTCGTCGATATAGCCGAAATAGCTGCCGGCGTTCTTCGGGTCCTTGTCGGTCCAGAGGCCGCCGCAATGCTCGAAGCGCAGCTTCGGGAACTTGTTGGCCATCTTGATCATGTGCGGATTGTAGTAACCGAACGATGTCGGGAAGAGCAGGGTGGCGCCATCGAGATTGATCATGGACTCGATCGTCTTCTCGACCGCGTCGGTCTCCGGCACCTTCTCTTCCTCGACAACCTTCAGTCCGGGAATCTTCTTCAGCGCCGCCGCGCCCTGTGCGTGGGCCTGGTTGTAGCCGTAGTCGTCGCGCGAGCCGACATAGATGAAGCCGATGGTCGTGTCGGCCGCGAAGGCCGGGCGGGCGCCAGCCGCCGCGCCGAGGGTGAGGGCGGCACCGCCCTGCAACAAGTGACGTCGTGAAATCCTGCCAAAATCCATTGCTTGCTCCCTTGGCGGCTGGACCGCCCTAATCTCGCGGCTGCGCCGGTCTGGCGTAGCCCGGAACCGAATGTCGCAAGCTTCGTGCCAGAGGCTCTGGAGCGGGCATTTCGATTTAGGCAATTGAAAACTATAAGATATATCTGCTGCTGAAATCCTGGTCAGGAAACCGGCAGATTAAATTATGAGCAGTATTGTTCGATTGTATGCAAGGTAGTTAAGCAGTCTTAACCCGCACTCGCATGTACATGAGGGCACCGGGGCGGTCGGCCGACCACCCGCATTCATGCTAACCACGCGCTGACTTGAAGCGGCGCCGGCGGCCTGAATTCGCTGGCACCGAACTTGTATCGATTGGGGTTGCGACCGCGGCGCGGTCTCCAGAATGGAAAGCTTGACCGAGATGGCTGCCGTGACTGCCGTTGAACATGCATCGCTCGGCGAGGAGATCGTGCGCCGGATCAACGAGCTCGCGGCGATCTCGGAAGAAGACGGCAAGCTCACCCGCATCTATCTCACGAAGGAACTGCGCACGGCCTCGGACCTCATCCTTGGCTGGATGCGTGAGGCCGGCATGAGCGCGCATCTCGATGCGATCGGCAATGTCTGCGGCCGCTACGACGGCGAGCGGCCGGGGGCGCCCTGCCTGATGCTCGGCTCGCATTACGACACGGTACGTGACGCCGGCAAATGGGATGGGCCGCTGGGCGTGATCACGGCGATCGCCTGCGTCGCCGAGCTCAACCGGCGCGGCACGCGCCTTCCGTTTGCGATCGAGGTGGTCGGCTTTGCCGACGAGGAAGGCGTGCGCTTCGCCTCGACCCTGCTCGGCAGCCGTGCGGTCGCCGGCACGTTCGACGAGAGCGTCCTGAATACGCGCGACCGCGACGGCGTCTCGATGCGCGACGCGCTCGTCAAATTTGGCCTCGACCCTGACCATATCGGCGCGGCCGCGCGCGCGCGGCGCGAGCTGCTGGCCTATCTTGAATTGCACATCGAGCAGGGGCCGGTGCTCGAAGCCCGCAATCTCCCTGTCGGCGTCGTGACCGCGATCGCGGGTGCGACGCGGCTGGCGGCCCGGCTCACCGGCATGGCTGGGCATGCCGGCACCGTGCCAATGGCGCTGCGCCGTGACGCGCTCAGTGGTGCTGCCGAATGCATTGGCGCGATCGAGCAGTTTTGCCGGACCGACGAGGGGGGCCTGGTTGGTACCGTCGGCTATATCCAGGCGAGGCCCGGCGCGACCAATGTCATTCCGGGCGAAGTATCCTTCACCATCGACATGCGCGCGCCGACCGACATGCATCGCAAGCGCGCGGTCGCCGACGTCGTCCGCCAGATCGAAGCGATCGCAAGGCGCCGGCAGCTGGCGCTTCAGCTCGACGTCACCCATGAGAACCGCACCGCACCTTGCGCGCCCTGGCTGAAGGATCAGATCGCACAGGCGATCGCCGCCGAAGGTTTTTCCGCATTCGAGCTGCCGAGTGGAGCAGGGCACGACGGCATGGCGATGATCGATATCGCTGATGTCGGCATGATCTTCGTCCGCTGCCGCGGCGGCATCAGCCATCATCCGGACGAGCATGTCGAGCTCGCCGACGCCGACGCCGGCGCACGGGTGCTGCTGCGGGTGGTCGAGAATTTCAGGCCGCGAGTGGGCTAAGCCCCCCGCAAGTCACCGGGTAGAGATACGAATCAGGCAGGGCTAGAATAGCGACTGCCCAGCTCCGGGATCACCAGACATCGGCCGACCTACACAGATGAACAGCGATATTTCCCTTTCATCCCATCGAGAGAACCGGTTTTACCAGGGCATGGCCGCGACCTTTGTCGCGAATGCGCTCCAGGCGGTCAATTTTCTCGGTGATCGCTTCCTGAGACAGTCGCATCATTCCTTGTCAGTCATCGAGGACCTTTACCGGCACTCGATGGACAGCGCCTTCTCGGTGACCGAGGCGTTCCTCGTCACGGGCGCACCGCACGCCTCAGCCTATTACCCGCGCGACTTTGCCTGGTTTTATCCCGACGTCCTCGACCCCGAGACCATCATGGATGCGCAGGACGCCGTGCGCCGGGCGCGCCTGCTCGAAAAGAGCGTGCGCCTGCTGCTGGAGGCGGTTCGCGCCGACGTCGTCACCACGACCATCGTTCCGGCGGGACGCGGCCGGTATCTCGGCGTGAACTATTTCTCGCGTCCTTCGGACACGCTGCTCGGCATTCTCGCTGGCCTCCGGCAGATGCTCTCCGCCGAGGAGCGGGCGTCGTCCTATCTGGCGATGTCGCAATGCGCGCATGCCGGTGGACTGTTGCTGGCCGAACACGGCGGCGATCTGAAGCGCGCGATCCTGAAGCTCGCAAGCGAGCTCGAGCCGTTCGAGGCTGACGGCGCCGGATATTTGCTGTGCGATGCCAGCGGGCCTCGCTCTGCGGCAACGGACACCCGCGCCGAGCGCCGGCGTTTTGTCACCAATGCCTGCGTCTACACGACCTTCATGTGGGGCGTGCA
The DNA here is from genome assembly GCF_008123515.1 of Bradyrhizobium cytisi. Classification (GTDB taxonomy): domain Bacteria; phylum Pseudomonadota; class Alphaproteobacteria; order Rhizobiales; family Xanthobacteraceae; genus Bradyrhizobium; species Bradyrhizobium cytisi. The sequence goes on along the minus strand of NZ_VSSR01000041.1, from coordinate 43,426 downwards.
GCTCGGTGTGGTCGACGAGAGCGAGCTGAAGCGGCTGCTTGGGCGCGACCTCGGGCAGTATAAGCGGGACCTGCTCCGGCTGTTCGGCAAGGACGGCTATATCAGGCATTCGCTGGATGGAACGGCTGGCACGCCGGTGTTCCTGGTCGCGCTGGATTTCGTCAGCGTGCATCGCGGCTTCTGGGACATGAGCGATGCCAGCGAACGCGCGTTGTTTGCGGCCACGACGGATTTGATCATTGCCGAGCCGCGTTTCCGCATCCCCAGCACGTTCCACTTCCTGGTGTCGGCGGATAATCCGCGGAACAAGATGATCCACAAGATCGCGGCGCCGGCCTATCAGGGGCGTTCGTCCTGGCCGACGTTCAACGTCGAGTTCGCGGACCGTATGCTGGACTTTGACGAATTCGCGGGGACCGAGACCTACCGCGCCTGCGCGCAAGGGATATTGAAGGACATTCGCACCGCGACCGAAGTCCACGGCGGTTATCAAGAGCTGATCTCCGAGCAGGGCCTGAAATATCGCACCTGGGCCTACAAAGGCGCGGTGGCCCATTCCTGGTTTCCGCGTTTCCTGTCCGTCTGGAGCCGGGCGTTCGGAACGCCCTTGCTCCATTGGAATGATTGAAGGCGCCTCAACGAGTTTGCGGTTTCCCGCTCGCTCCGGGCCCTTCATGCGATCGAACCTCGGGTGAGATCGCCGGCAAGCCATTGGCAGCAATTCATAAGCGACGGCCAGTTGCGACAACGTGTCTCTGCACGTTGTCATAATCGCGTAATCCAAGTGACATCCTCGCGCAGCACTTCTGACAAGTGCGCCCCCTAGCTTGAAGTGCACTGAAACAATCTTTCAGCCTTCAGAAAAGAACAAAGGGTGTGCAATGCTTTCGAGAATGACACGACGTCTACGCGATCGCACCGTGGTCACCGCCGCGATCCTGTCGCTGATGGGATATGACGTTTATGCGGCCGACGCCAATTCGCTCGGGGGGAGCAACAGGAACGGCGATCGGACCGAGTCGCCGATCAAGCATGTGATCGTCATCCTCGGCGAAAACCGTACCTTCGACCACGTCTTCGCGACCTATGAACCGCACCGCCCGGGCGAGCGTGTCGACAACCTCCTTTCCAAGGGCATCATCACCAAGGATGGCTTGCCCGGACCGAACTACGCCAAGTCGGCGCAATTCTCCGCCGTGGTCAACAACACCTACTCCATCAACCCCGGCCAGAAGGCCCCTTACAACAACACGACCAACAAAGTTCAGGCGCCGGGAACCTCCTACGCGCCGCAATCCTGCTACACATCCGTCGATCAGGCCGCGCTCAATGGTCCGGGATGTCTCGCTACTCTGCAAGTCGCGGCGCAGGCCGACTATGGCCTCAGTAAGCAGGACCTGCCGCTGCTGACGACTGGCGCGACCGGTCTGCCCGGCAATTCGCCGGACTCGCGCGTCCTGGATTTCGACAATCTGCCAAATGGTGCCTATCCGCTGGTGACACTGGCGCAGGCCGGCGAAACTCCCACCAGCCTTTACAAGACCTACGGCGGCAGCCCGGTGCACCGGTTCTACCAGATGTGGCAAGAGCTAGACTGCGACGTCGCCAAGGCCACGCACCATAATCCGAGCGGCTGCCAGGCCGATCTCTTCACCTTTGTGGAATCGAGCGTCTCCTCGGGGAGCAACGGCAATCCGACCCCACACGCGCTGAAGGAAGGTGCGATCGCGCTCGGCTTCTACAACGTCGCCAGAGGCGACGCGCCTTATCTGACCGAGCTTGCGCGCAAGTACACGCTCAACGACAATTTCCATCAGAGCGTAATGGGTGGCACGTTCGCCAATCACATGATGATAGGCTACGCCGATGCTCTCTATTATGCCGACGACAAGGGCGATCCCGCTAAGCCCGACCACGTCCTGGTCCCCGGTTCCAATCCGCCGCAATATGTCAACGAGGTCGAGAATCCCAACCCGGCGCCTGGCACGAACAACTGGTATCTCAACGACGGCTATGGCGGTGGCAGCTATTCGAACTGCGCCGATCCGAGCCAGCCCGGCGTTGGCGCCGTCGTCACCTACCTCAACGCCATCCATGTGTCGCCGCGTTGTGCGCCTAACGCCTATTATCTCCTGAACAACTACGTTCCGGCCTATATCGGCAGCGGCGCCACCGACCCGATCAACAACGGTCCGTTCACCTTGCCGCCTGTCATCAAGCAGCGGCATATCGGCGATGCGCTGACCCAGGCCGATGTCTCCTGGGCCTATTTCGGCGAGCGTTGGAATGACTTCAAGACCGCCCCCGGAGAAGGCACCAATTTCGGCGCGCTGGACCCGGTCGCCTATCTCTATTGCAACATCTGCAATCCGTTCCTGTTCTCCGCCTCGGTCATGACCAATGCGGCACAGCGCAATGCGCATATGAAGGACACACTCGATTTCTACGACGCCATCGCGGACGGTAATCTTCCGGCCGTTTCGTTCGTCAAGCCGAGCACTTTCAACGACGGTCATCCGTCGTCGTCGCGTGTGGATATTTTCGAGGCGTTCACCAAGAACATCGTCGACAAGGTGAAGTCACACAAGGAACTGTGGAAGTCGACCGCCATCGTCATCACCATGGACGAAGGCGGCGGCTACTACGATTCCGGCTATATCCAGCCGGTCGACTTCTTCGGCGACGGCACACGGATTCCGTTGCTGGTCGTGTCGAAATATTCGCGCGGCGGACACGTGTCGCATGAATATGGCGATCACGTCTCCATCACCAAGTTCGTTGAGCGCAACTGGCATCTCAAGCCGCTCGGGCCCAAGACGCGCGACACGTTGCCCAACCCTGTAGCCTCGGATGACAATCCCTACGTTCCCGTCAACCGGCCTGCGATCGGCGATCTCTTCGGCAATTTCAATTTCGCCGATCGTCGCGACGATGATCGTGACGATGAGTGATCACAACTCATAATCTTAGACTTGTCGACCCGGAGGCTGACTTGCCACCGGGTCGATTTCATCACTCGTCGTTGCATGGAGCACTTTGCGTGAATGTTGCGCCCTCAGGAAGCGCCGCTTCGATCGATGCGGCGCGCGATGCGTTTGCCGGAGGCAAACTGGATGTCGCCGAGCAGATTTGCGCGGGCATTCTCGGACGGAATCCTTCCGAGTGGCGTGCCTGGGCATTGCTGACAGAAACTGCGCTGCTGCGAGGCCGGCACGATGCAGCAGCCGTCAGCGCCGATCGTACCGTCGCACTGGCGCCGACGAATCCGATTGCGCTGGTATTGCGCGCGAAATGCCTGTTCATGACCGGCGAGACACGTCAGGCCTGTGCGGCGACGGACGTCGCGGCACGGCATCTCGACGATACGCCGGATGCGCTCGATGCGGTTGGCGCGATGTTTGGTCTGCTCGGGCTACAGCAGCGGGCAAGAGAGCTCTTTCGTCGCGCCGTCCTCGGGCGGCCGGGCGTGCCGCAATATCTCTTCAACCTGGCTGCTGCCGAGCGGATGATCGGCGCACTCGGCGATGCCGAAGCGCATTGCGATGCGGCCGTTGCCTGCGACCGCCATTACGGCCTTGCGCACTATTTGCGATCGGACCTGCGTATTCAGAGCTCCAATCACAATCATATCGACGAGATGGAAGCGCTGATCGGTGAGGGAGGTTTGTCCGCCTCGAGCGAAATCATGCTCCGTTTTGCGCTCGGCAAGGAATACGAGGACGTCGAGCTCTGGGGGCGCGCCTTCGATCATGTCAAGGCGGGCTGCGATTTGCAGCGTCGATCGCTTCCCCGTGATCCGGCCGCCGAAATTGCCGAGATCGATGCCATCATCCAGGCGCACACGCGATGCTGGATCGATGCAGCGCCGAGCGGCTATGCCGACGCTGCGCCCGTCTTCGTCACCGGCCTGCCGCGCACCGGCACGACGCTGGTGGAGCGAATCATCGCGAGCCACTCGGCGATGGATTCCGCAGGCGAGACCGGCGCGTTCGCGGCTGAGATGCGCCGCGCGATTACGAAGCGTCCGGGCGGCCGCGACCCCGAAGGCATCGGCAGGCGCTATCTGGATTCAGCCGCGGCGCTTCGCGTGCCGGTCAATGTGCGTTTCATCGACAAAACGCTGGAGAACTACCTTTATTGTGGCCTCATTCACGCGGCGCTTCCGTCCGCGAAGATCATCCTCGTGCAACGGCATCCGATCGATTCGTGCTGGGCGATCTACAAGGCGCACTTCCGCGGCAAGTTCTCGTTCTCATATCAGCAGACCGAGCTTGCGGAGTATTATCTGGCGTACCGCCGTCTGTCGCGGCACTGGCGCGCTGTGCTGCCGCCGGATGTGCTCATGGAAATCAACTACGAGGATATTGTGCGGGATCAGACGGCGGCAAGCCAGCACATCATCCGCTTTCTCGGGCTGCCCTGGGAAGATGGGGTGATGCGCTTTCATGAAAGCCCGGCGCCATCGGCAACAGCCAGTGCCGTACAGGTGCGCCGACCGGTCTACGCCTCCTCGGTCGGCAAATGGCGTCACCATGCCGATCGGCTGAAACCGCTGCGCGAGCGCCTGGCGCGCGAGATTCCGGAGGCGGAGCTGGCATGACAACGCTGCGACCATCGCTGCTCCTCGTGATCGCGTCTGCCGTTCTCCTGGCCTTCGGTCAAGCTGCGTCGGCCGAAGTGAAGGTCGCAGGTGGGCCGGAGGCCGTGCACCTCGAAGTCCACGACGCTTCGCTCCAAGATGTGCTGGCGGCGCTGCAGGAGCACTTCAATCTGCGTTATCGCACCATCGATGCGCTCGATACGCAGACCACGGGGGTCTTCGATGGACCACTGCGGCGGGTGGTGGCTCGGCTCCTCAGCGGCCATGATTATGCGATGCAGGTCACCGCTGAGGGCGTCGACGTGCTGGTGCTGGCGCCGCAGCGATCCAGCACCGCCGTGGTCGCTGCGGTGACGCCGGCGAATGCGGCCAGGCCCCCGCTAACAGCAGCGGAGCGCAGCCATTTTGAGCGTGGGCACCTGCGCTAAGCGCCGCGGCCTAGCCCTCGGTCACGTCGACGAGCTCGCCGCCCCCGAGAACCTTGGTTGCCTTGGCGCGGTCGAGGTCGCCTTCCCAGGCGGCCACGACGACCGTCGCAACGCAATTGCCGATGAGGTTGCCGACTGCGCGGGCCATGCCGATGAACCAGTCGACCGACAGCACCAGCACGAGGCCGATCGCCGGAATGCTCGGCACTGCGTTCAGCGTCGCGGCCAGGATCACGATCGCCGAGCCCGGTACGCCATGCGCGCCCTTTGACGTGATCAGGGAGACGCCCAACACCAGCAGAAGATCGCCGAACGACAGTGGCGTGTTGGTGGCCTGCGCGATGAAGACGACGGCAAGCGTCAGGTAGATCGAGAAGGCGTCGAGGTTGAAGGAATAGCCGGTCGGAATGACGAGGCCGACGACGGAATCCTTCACCCCCATCCGCTCCAGCTTCTTCATGATCTGAGGAAGCACCGCGTCGGAGGAGGCGGTCGCGAGCACGATGGTCAGCTCCTCGCGCAGGTAGGAGAGGAACTTGAGGATGTTGATGCCGGCGAGTGCCATCACGCTGCCGAGCACGCCGAGGACGAAGATGCCGACCGAGACGTAGAACAGCATCACCAGCGAGACCAGCTGCTTCAGCGAGCCGACGCCATATTTGCCGACCGTGTAGGCGACCGCGCCCAGCACGCCGAGCGGGGCGACGCGGACGATCAGCCCCATGACGCGGAACAGCACGGTTGACGCCGCGTCGATAATCGACGTGACGAGCTTGCCCTTTTCTCCACCGACCAGCGCGAGGCCGACGCCAAACAGCACCGCGAAGAACAGCACCTGAAGCACGTCGTTGCGTGACAGCGCGTCGAACGACGTGCTGGGAATCACGTTGAGCAGGAAGGAGCCGATGCCGGCGCCTTGCAGCTTGTGGGCGTTGTCGGCATAGGTGTTGAGCGCCTTGGCATCGAGCGTCGAGGGATCGATGTTCATGCCATGGCCGGGACCGAAGAGGTAGGCGAGGATGAGCCCGACAACGAGCGCCACGGTGGTCATCACCTCGAAATAGAGCAACGCCTTGACGCCGACCCGCCCGACCTTCTTGAGATCGCCGGCGCCGGCAATGCCGTGCACGACGACGCAGAACACGATCGGCGCCACGATCATCGAGATCAGCTTCAGGAAGGCGTCGCTGAGGATCTTGAGGCTGATGGCGAAGTCCGGGGCGACCACGCCGAGGATGATGCCCAGGATCAGCGCCGCCAGAACCTGGACGAACAGCGAGGCGTAAAGTGGCTTGCGCTCTGCGGCCGGGGCCGCGGCAATGGTCGACATGACAAATCCCCCGTTTCAACGACGTCTTGATCGTTAATAGGAGCAACAACCGTGCCAGAATGTCGCGTCTTTTGCAGAAAGCGGGCTATTCGGCCGCTTTCGCCGTCTTGCCGTACATCCGGCTCGGGGTCGGGAACCCGCAGGAGCTGCCGTCGGTGATCTTTACCTGATCTTCCCATGGCAGCCGGTAGGTGCCCGCGACCATGTCCTGCATGAAGGTGTAGGGGCAGTCCATTGCGCCGCCCTTCACCGCGACATAGCCGCGGTGCCAGATCTGGTAGATGTTGTTTTCGACGCCCCAGTTGATGCGGGCCTCGCGCACGAGATCGGGTCGCACTTCTGCTGTGATGATCTCGTCCGCCCGGCCATTGGTGCCGTGGGCCAGCATGGTGCCGTCGAAATTGACGATCATGCCTTCGCCCATGGAATCGAACGAGCCGTCCGAGCCGCACATGCAGACGTTGGCCGTCACCATCAAGTTCTGGAACGAATTGGCCTGGTTGGTGAAGCGCCAAGCCTCGCGGATCGGCGCAGTGTAGCCGGCGATCCGGATCATGATCTCAGCGCCCTTATAGGCGCATTCGCGCGCCATCTCCGGGAACATGCCGTCATGGCAGATGATGAGCGCGATCTTCGCGCCGTTCGGTCCCTCGATCACGGGAATGCCGATATCGCCCGGCTCCCACGGCTCGACCGGAATCCAGGGATGGAGTTTTCGGTAATAGAGCTTGATCTCGCCGTGGTCGTCGATGATCAGGCCCGAATTGTAGGGGTTACCATGCGGGTTGAACTCCATGATGGAGAAGCAGCCCCAGATCTTGTTGTCGATGCAGGCCTTCTTGAATGCCGCGACCTCGGGCCCGTCGAGCCGGCACATGATCTCGGGATTGGTGTCCATCGAGAGGCCGTGCAGCGAGTATTCGGGAAACACCACCATATCCATGGTGGAGAGATTGCGGCGCGCCTTGCCGACCATCCAGACGATGCGCTCGGTCTGCTTGGCGAGATCGGCCTTGGTCACGACGACCGGCAATTGCAATTGAACCAGTCCGATGACCACGCCCTCAGGCGATTTGTTCAACCCGCCAAGCCCGTTCATGATCAGCTCCCTCCGTCGGCTTCCTTGCCGTCCGCGCGACGCCGTTGCGCGCAGTTCTCGGCAGAGCAGATCCGATTTTGGCAGCGCGCAAAAGTCCATTTTTCAGGCGGCAGGCATAGCCGTGCCCGCATGGGCCGCCCGGCCCCAGAGCATGCCGACGCCCATTGTCGCGGCGGCGTGTGCCTCAAGTCTCGGCTTGACCCTCCAATCCGCCTGATGTCAGACTTATGACATGAGTACAGCAAAGCGACATGTCGTCAGCCTCCGCGACGAATATGCCGAGATGACGCGGCAGCGCATCGTCGCGGCTTTTGTCGAGACGCTGGAGGACGAGGCGGCGGACGACATTTCCATGGCCGCGGTCGCCAAGCGCGCAAAAGTGGCCGAGCGTACCATCTACCGGCACTTCAAGACCCGCGCTGAGCTATTTGCGGCGGCCGGCGAGTGGATCGAGGACAACGTCTTCAGCTATATTCCCTTCACCTCGCCCGACGAGCTGCCGGAGATTTTCCGCAAGCTGTGCAAGCGGTTCGACCGTCATCCGCATCTGGCGCGTGCCATTGCGATGACGCGGGCCGGCCGCCGGGTGCGTGCCGGCTTCCGGCGGCACCTGATCGAGCAGCATCGCAAGGCGATGGCGCCGCTGGCGCGGCACCTCCCCGCAAAGGAGGTCCGCCAGGCGGAGGCGGTCGCGTCCTATCTCAACAACGTGCTGGCCTGGAATGCGATGCGTGAGGACTTTGGCATGTCCAGCGTCGAGATCGCCGACACGGTCGAGTGGGCGCTCACGACCCTTCTGAAGGATGTCCGTCAGCGCGATGCCGCTGCGGCGCGCAACGGCAAGGCTGGCAAATCGCCGCGCAAGCGAACCACCGCGCGCGAGAGCGCCGGCGTAGAGTGAGGCAGGCCATGAATGCAATCCCCGACGACCTCCTGATCAACGCGCCCGACGAGGTTCGCATCCGCCAGGACCTGGTGCTGACGGCGCTCGGCCGGCGCCCGGCCGATCGCTCCTTGCGGGTCGGCAGATTGCTCGATGTGCACAGCCGCACCTGGAGCGAGGATCAGGAGATCGTCTTCAAGGGCCGGCGCATTGCCTGGGTCGGGCCGGCCGGCAGCTATCCCGGCGAGGTCCGCGAGCGCGTGCATCGGCCGGATCTTGCGGCCGTCCCCGGCTTCGGCGAGGTGCACAAGCACATCGAAAGCTCGCATCTGACGCCGGAATGGGAGGCGGCACTGGTGCTGCCCCATGGCAATACCTGGACCTGCGAGGCGAGCCACGAGTTCTCCAACGTCAACGGCGCGCGTAATCTCGAATTCTGGTTCGAGGCACGCCGCCGCGGCTCACCGCTCAAGATCTTTCCGCAGCCTGGATCGGCGGTGCCGCCGACGGCCTACGAATGGGGTGGCGGCTGGTATGGCCACGACGAGCAGGCTCGCTTCATGGGTGAGAGCCTGATGGTCACCGGGCTCGACGAGGTCATGGATTGGCCGGCGGTGTGGAATCCCGACAATCCCTCCTACAAGCGGCTCTGGGGCATGATCGAGGCGACCTTCGCAGCACGCGGCGTCGTCGAAGGCCACGCCTCCGGCCTGCGGGACCTGCCTTCCATCAACGCCTTCGCCGCGGCGGGGCTCGCCTCCGACCACGAAGTGCAGACTCCGGAAGAGACCTGGGACAAGCTCACCCGCGGCTTGTTCGTCGAGCTGCGTGTCTACGCGATGGATGAGATCGTGAAATGGCTGCTCGCGAAGGGTCTGCAGGACTGGTCGCAGATCGCGTTCACCACCGATGACCGCAGCGCCAGCCACACGCTCGAGCTCGGCGCCAGTGATCACAATGCGCGGGTTGCGATCGAAGCCGGTCTTGCGCCTGAAATCGCAATCCAGTGTCTCACCATCAACCCGGCGCGGCATATGCGCATCACGCCGTTCGTCGGCAGTCTGGCCCCGGGGCGTTTCGGCGACGTCGTGCTGCTCTCGGACGTCGCCAAGCTCGCGATCGCCGAGGTGTGGGCCGATGGCGCGCAGGTCTCCGAGGGCAAGCGCTATCTTGGTCAGGTGCCCGAAATCCAGTGGCCGGATTGGGCAACGCAGACGATCAACATCAAGCGTTCGATCAAGCTTCAGGATTTCGAACTGCCGGCCGAGCCTGGCCGTGCCACGATGAAGGCGGCGGTGATCCGTCCCTTCCATTGGCATCCCGAATTCTACACCCTCGAGCTGCCGGTACGTGACGGTGCCGTGCAGCGCAACGAGAGCGAGGCCATCACCAAATTCGCCATCGTCGATCGCTTTTCCGGCGATGGGCGCGTCGCAAAGATGTTCTGGCGCGGCTGTGGTCCGCGCACGCCGGAGACAGCTGTTGCCTGCTCGGTGGCGCACGACAAGCACAACATCTGGGTGGTCGGCTCGTCCGACGCGGCGATGGCGAAGGCGGTCAACGCGCTGATCGAGCTTCAGGGCGGCTGGGCGCTGGTGCGCGAGGGCGAGCTCGTTGCCACCGTGCGTTTCGAGGTCGGCGGGCTGATGAGCTGCCGTTCGGCGCAGGCGCTCGATGACGAGATGCAGGCGCTTTATGCGGAAGGTCGCAAGGTCGACTGGATGTACGAGCCGACGTTCCGGCCGCGCTGGTATCCGGGATTTCCGGAGAGGCTCATGTTTGCGACGCTGACCTGTGCGCCCTGGAGCTGGGTGCTGGTGGCGCCGTGCGAGCAGGCGCCGCTCGGCTTCATCAATGTGCAGACGGGCGAAGCGCACCCGGTGGTCTGGTAGGGGAGAACTGGGATGAACGAGATGACGAAGCCGCAAGCCGCTCCTGCCGAGCCGGCACCGCGCGCAGCCTCGGGACTGCTTGATCGTACCTTTGACCTCACCGGGCGTGGCACGAGCGTCGGTCGCGAGGTGATGGCCGGCGCGACGACGTTTGCGGCGATGGCCTATATCATCGCCGTCAACCCTGCGATCATGTCCAACGCCGGAATGGACCGTGCCGATCTCGTCAGCGCCACCGCGCTCGCCGCGATCGTCGGCTCGGTAATGATGGGGCTGTGGGCCAATCTGCCGCTTGCGGTGGCGCCTGCGATGGGCTCGAACGTCATCTTCACCTATGTCATCGTCAAGCAGATGGGGATGCCCTGGCAGGGCGCACTCGCCATGGTCGCCTTCACCGGCGTGCTGTTCCTGATCCTCAGCCTGTCGAAGCTGCGCGAGAAAGTCGCAAAGGACGTGCCGGAAGCGCTGAAGATTGGCATCCAGGCTGCGGTCGGCACCCTCATCGTCTTCATTGCGCTACGGGGCGCCGGATTCGTGGTCCAGAACCCGTCGACCTATATCGCCATGGGCTCCTTGCGCAGCCCGCCGGTGCTGCTGACGCTGTTCGGCCTCCTGCTCACCCCGGTGCTGGTGGTGCGCCGGGTGCCGGCGGCGCTGATCCTGTCGATCGCGGTGCTCACGCTGATCGGCTTCTTCGTCCCAGGCGCCAACGGCAAGATGGTGACGTCAGTGCCATCAGCCATCATGGCTTGGCCGCGCTGGCCGACCAGCACCTTTATGGCGCTCGACATCGGCTATCTCTTCAGCCATTTCGTCGTGGCCCTGCCGCTGCTGTTCTATTTCCTGTGCGCCGAATTCTTCTCGACGCTGGGCACGCTGATCGGCGTGACGGGGGCCGCCAATTTGCGCAAACCCGATGGCTCGATCCCGAATGCTACCGCCGCCTTTGCGACCGACGCGACGGCTTCAATTGTCGGACCGTTGCTAGGGACCTCCGTCGTCACGGCCTACATCGAATCCATCACCGGCGTGCAGGCGGGCGGTCGCACCGGCCTGACCTCGCTGACAGTTGCGGGATTCTTCTTCCTTGCGCTGTTCTTCTGGCCGATCTTCGTCATCATCCCGCCGCAAGCGACTGCGCCCGCACTGGTGCTCGTCGGCGTGCTCATGATGCAAGGACTTGCCCGCATCGACATGACCGATCTCGTCAACGCGGTCCCGATCGTGCTGACGCTGCTCGTCACCGTGCTGACCAACAACCTCATCAACGGAATGGCGCTGGGCACGCTGAGCTACATCGCTCTCGAAGTGGCGGTCGGCCGGCGGTCGCAGATTCCGGCGATGGTGTGGGGACTCGGGGTCGTGTTCGTCGCATATGCGATCGTGATCGCACAGATCTTTTGACGCGTGCGTCAAGCCGCGAGGTCCAGCAGTCGACACGATCCGCGCACGAGCACCTTGCGTCCGATGGGGGTCATCGCGGGCACGCCATCATCAATGACAACGAGACCAAGCTTGACCAGGCTGTCGACGAGATAGGCCTTCGCGAGGCGATTGTTCGCTACGGGATTACGAAGTGTGCGCAGGGCTGCCCATTGATCCGGCGAAAGATCGAAGTCGAAATCGTCGTTCATGTTGCCTCAAGCGATAGTCACGTTCGCGCGCCCCTGTTAGCGGCGCTGCATGAAGACCGTGCGACGACAATGAGTCGGGAATTCGGTGAGCTGTTTAGAATTTCTCTTCACGAATTGCCGCAGTCTATTGCGCCACAATAGTTAAGATCGCCTGGACACGATGATTGTCCCGATCATTGATCACTAATTGATGATCTTCACTTGATGTTGCGCTGCGGCGGCCGCAGTGCATGGGAAGCGCTGCTGTCTCATTCTGCGTCGCGATATGCATGGAAACGGTGAGACGCCGGGTTCGTGATTCTGCTACGCTGATTCGCGGGGAATGGCTTCACACGACAAGGAGTGTGAGTGCATGAAAAGGCTGGTGGAGATTCGTAGTCAGGAATCCCTGTGTCGCGAGCGTGCGGCGCGCGATTTTGAGCGTCGGGTTTTCTGGCTTACACAGGCCCGGGAATGGGAACAGCGCGCGCTCGACGAAATTGCCTATCACTTTCGCGAGTGCAATGTCGTTCATGCGGAGCTTGCGCGAAGCTGACGTTGGCGTGAGCTGAGGACTTACTGGTAAGTCGCAACGATATCGGAGACCGCGCGCTCGAGCTGCTGCGCGGTGGCGCATTGCCGGACCACGCTGCAAAAGGTCGCATAGCGCGGCATCTCGGAATCCCCAAAGCCCCAGGCGAGCCGTCCCTCGGGATTGAGCCAGACTAGTCGCTTCGAACGTTCGGAGACGCGGCGCAGAATGTCCGCACGTGGGTCGAGATTGTTGCTGCGGGCATCGCCGAGCACGATCACCGTGGTCTGCGGCGTCAGTGTGCCCATGAAGTCCTTTTCGAAATCGACCAGCGAAGAGCCGTAATCGGACGAGCCGAAGCCGACCTTGGACATGATCTCGGCCATCGCCTCTTCGGGCGACTTCTTCTCCAGGATCTCGCTGACCTCGATCAGATGCGACGAGAATGCGAAGGAGCGGACGTCGTCGACCACCTCGTGCAGCGAGTGGATCAGGAGCAAGAAGAAGTCGGAGACCTGCGCGACCGAGCCGGAGACGTCGCAGATCGCCACGATCTTCGGCCGGTCGCGGTGCTTGCGCTTCCACGCGGTGAGGAAGGGCACGCCACCCCAGGCAGCGTTGCGGCGAAGCGTGCGGCGGACGTCGAGATGGCCGCGGCGCTGGCGCTTGCGCGGTTTCGAATAGCGCTCGCGCAGCCGCCGCGCAATCTGGCGGATCAGTGCGCGCATCTCCGCAACGTGACGCCGCTCGATGCGCGCGAGGGGCGCATTGCGGAGGATCTCGTTGCGAAGGTTCTCGGCCTCTTCGCGCGCATAGAGCGCAAGCCCTTGTGAGACGGTGTCGCGCACGGCCTCGCGCAGGCCATCGAGCGCGGCCCGCAGGCGCTCGGCCAGCGCGGGATTGGTTGCCGTCAATTCATCGAGATCGTCGCGCAGGCGCTGAAGGCCCATGGCGTCGAGGATGCGGCTGGAGAAGATGCCGCGCTGGGTGGAGTAGCGAATGTCGGAGAGCGAAGCTGCGCCGGAGGCGCTGGCGATGGCGGCCGAGATCGCATTGCGATCCTGCGACATCAGCATTTGTGCAAGTGGACCCAATGCTTCGGAAGGATGTCCTTCGCCCGCATCGCCGGCCGAGCTTGAGGAGGGCGATTGGTCCGAGTCCCGAGGGGCGTCGTCTGCATTGTCGGCTTCAGGCTGATCCTGTCGCGGCTCGGGCTGGCTGAAGAACAGATCAAAGCAGTCGCCGAGCGCGAGCTTCTCGTCCTGCGACTTGGCGAGCGTCAGAAGCAGCGCGTCGCGCAGGACAGCGCGATCGGTGAAACCGACCTGCGCGACGGCGCGCATCGCGTCGATGCTTTCGGCGGGCGAGACGTGAACACCTGCACCCCGCGCAGCTCGAAAGAAACGATGAAGGTTCTCGCGCATCGGACGTCAACCGAAGACGTTGGACCGGGCCGCCTTGGCAATGAAGGTGGTGATTTGCGGGTGGGCTGCCTCGATATCGGCCTCGTATTTCAGGAGCACGTTGAGCGTGTCCTTGACCATCTCGGTGTCGAGCTCGGTGGCCTGCAGCAGCACCAGCACGCGCGCCCAGTCGATCGTCTCGCTCACCGAGGGCAGCTTCTTCAAATCCAGCGAGCGGATCTCGTGGATGAAACCGACCATCTGCCGGCGCAGGGTCTGCGAGATGCCGGGGACGCGGCTCTCGACGATGCGCTCCTCCAGCCGCTGCTCGGGGAAGCCGATATGCAGATGCAGGCAGCGCCGCTTCAAGGCGTCGCCGAGATCGCGCTCGCTGTTGGAGGTGAGGATCACCGTCGGCGGCGTGATCGCCGAGACGGTGCCGAGCTCGGGGATCGTGACCTGGAAGTCGGAGAGGATTTCCAGCAGCAGCGATTCGAATTCGGCATCGGACTTGTCGATCTCGTCGATCAGGAGCACGCAGCCGCCCGGCTGCTCCAGCGCCTGGAGAAGGGGGCGCGGCTCGACGAATTCTTTGGAGAAGAACACGTCGCCGAAATCATGAAGCTGTTCGAGCGCAGCGTGCAGTGTCTGCGCGCCGCCAAGAACTTCGCCGAGCTTATCCTTGAGGATTTGCGTGTAGAGAAGCTGCTTGGCGTATTTCCACTCATAGAGCGCCTTGGCCTCGTCGAGGCCTTCGTAGCACTGCAGGCGGATCATCTTCAGGCCGCGCCAGGCGGCTATCGCCTTGGCAAGCTCGGTCTTGCCGACACCGGCAGGGCCCTCGACCAGGATCGGCTTTTCGATCTGCTCCGACAAATAAACGGCGGTCGCGATCTGGCGGCTCGCGATATAGCCTTGCGCGGCGAGGCCGCTCTCCACTGCCTCGATCGAGGTCGAGGCCTTCTGTTCAGCCACGAAAGGGCGCTCCCAAAGGACTTGCTTGAGGCTTGTTCTGCCTGCGTTCCCGGCAAAGAACAAGCCTCGTTTGGGACGGGCCTCATCCGCGCTTGCGGCCGGTTTTTCCGTTCAGCGCAAATACTTAGGAGGCGGTGCGGTCAGTGCCGCTGCAGCTCCGGCTTGCGGATGGTCTGCCTGACCTCGGCGCCGCAATCGGCGCATTCATAGACGAAGTCGATCTTGGCAAGGCTCCAGTGCGGCTCGACCTCGCGCACATACATCGGCAGGAACCCCATGCATGTCGGGCAAATCACTGGCGCGATCTCGACATCCTGATGATGCTGTACATAAGCTGGCATCTCGGCTCTCCTTCGCAGGCGACCACCAAACCCCGCGCAAAAGCTACTGCCGGCCGCGTCGATGTCGTCATCAACTCTTTCGAACAGAGGCGGAACGGCGAGGGTTTGTCGTTCGCTGTGACATTCTTGTTACGTCTTTGGACTGTAACGGGCGGGCCGAATGCCTATTTCTCCGGCCGATCCGCTTTTCTCGGACGATCAACGCAACAATAAGGGAGCAACGCCCATGACCCATGCCATTCGTTTTCACAAGACCGGCGGTCCGGAAGTCCTGGTCTGGGAGGAGGTCAATGTTGGCAAGCCGGGGCAGGGCGAGGCGCGCATTCGCCACACTGCCGTCGGTCTCAATTTCGTCGACATTTACAACCGCTCGGGTGTGTATCCCGCGCCATTGCCGAGCGGTCTCGGCAGCGAGGCGGCGGGTGTTGTCGAGGAAGTCGGGCCGGGCGTCACCGATCTGAAGCCGGGCGATCGCGTCGCCTATGGTGCATCACCGCTCGGCGCCTATTCCGAGGCGCGGCTGATCCCGGCCGACCGGCTGTTGAAGCTGCCTGACGGTGTCGACGACAAGACGGCGGCAGCAATGATGCTGAAGGGGCTGACCACGCAGTACCTGATCCGGCAGACCTATCGCGTGAAGGCCGGCGATACCATTCTGCTGCATGCGGCGGCCGGCGGCGTCGGCCTGATCCTGAGCCAGTGGGCAAAACATCTCGGCGCGACCGTGATCGGCACGGTCAGCAGCGACGAGAAGGCAAAACTCGCCAGGGCGCATGGCTGCGACCATGTCATCATCTACACGCGCGAGGATTTCGTGAAGCGCGTCGACGAGATTACCGGCGGCAAGAAGGTGCCGGTGGTCTATGATTCCGTCGGCAAGGACACGTTCCTGAAGTCGCTGGACTGCCTCGCGCCGCTCGGCGTCGCCGCGCTGTTCGGTGCGTCCTCCGGGGCGGTCGAGCCGCTCAATCTCGGCCTGCTCGCCCAGAAGGGCTCGCTCTACGTCACCCGCCCGACGCTGTTTACTTACGCTGCCAAGCGCGAGAATCTGGTCGCGATGGCGAACGAGCTGTTCGACGTCATCAAGTCCGGCGCGGTCAAGATCGAGGTTCACCAGACCTACGCGCTGAAGGATGCTGCGAAGGCGCATGCCGATCTCGCCGCGCGCAAGACCACGGGATCGACCGTTCTGACGGTGTGATCCCGGATTGAGCAATGGCGCAGGTTGCCTGAGCTTGCGTCAAGCTTTCTCGTGCTTGCGCAGGTCGCGGGCGTGATCGAGGCGGATCGCCTGGAGGTCGACCTCTTCAGGCGGAACTTGCGGAAGCGCGGCCTCGGCCAGGATCGCCTCGGTCACGTCCTCGACCGAATTCTCCACGATTTCGTGGATGAATGAGATGTTCTGGTACTCGCCTGAGGTGACGCGGGAGACAACCCCGCGCCTTGTGATCTCGGGGTCGACGATCGCCTCGCGGCCGCGCCGCCCGTAGTCGATGATCACGACGAAATACTGCATGAAACGATCCTGCCGCGCGCCCCAAGGCCGGGTGCGCGGCAGAGTATTTCTGAAAAACGGAATTAAAGTCAAGACCGATTTCCAGAAATCGGAAATTGGCGCTATCTGCCCTTTTTGCGGGGCCGGGCCGACTTTGCGCGCAATCGCTCGAGCTGGCCCTTGGGCATGGAGAGGCAGATCTCTCCGACCCAGTCGAGCTTGACGCCGACGATCGGCTTGGCGTTGAAGCTGTTGAGATTGACGACGGAGGGCGTTTTCCCGCGTTCGATGGTCTTCAAATAGCGTTCACCGGTCTTGAGCCGGACCACGGCCTCCTCGCCGTAGAAGCTCGACAGTGGATGACGCTGGTCCTTGTAGACCACGATCACGTCGCCGCTTTCGTATTTGGGCAGCATCGAATCGCCGACGATCTCAAAGGCGACGGTCTCTTCCATGATCGGGAAGGGCAGCGCGATGTCGCCGAGCCCCTCCGGCGGAACCTGCTCGAAATCCGGCTCGATCACGGCGCCGGCACCCACGCGGCCCATGATCGGCGCGAGGTTCAGTTCAAGATATTCCATGATCGGAATGATTTCCGAGGCCTTCACCAGGCGTTCGCCGCCGAGGATCTCCGATACCGCGCCCGGTCGAACGCCCATCGCCGCGGCCAGCCCGCCCTTGCTCTTGCCTGTCTTTTCCAGGCCCCGCTCGATCATCGCAACGTCTAACATGGTGATTCCCTCGATTGCCCATTGGCTCTGCCTCTTGTAATCCGAAATTCGGAATTGATGCAATTGTGAATATCAGAATTATCGCTTGACTTCGTATTCGGAATAACGGAATGTGTGTTCCGCCTCCGGATCGTGCATCGGGGCGCATCACAGGACAGCAGCATGGAACCGGGCCATTGGTCGTCGGAGCATTCCGACGCGCTTCGCGACTATTTTTTCAAGGGATTGTCATATGCGGAGATCGGAAGGGAGATTAACGCAAGGTTTGGAACGGCTTACACGCGCAATGCGGTGGTCGGCCGCGCCAAGCGGCTCGGGCTTGCCGAGCCCGAACGGATGACGAGTCCATCGATCGTGCCGTCCTTGCCGGGCGAGCCCGGTCCACTCTCGCCGCTTCGTGTTGCAATACCCGGCCTGAACCTGCCGCCGCCATCGGCACTGAGGCCGGCGAATCCGGTCAAATTGCGCTGCGTCGGTGTCCGGCCGCGCCTGATCCCGCTGCTCGAGCTCGAGCGAGGCGATTGCCGCTATCCCTATGGCGGTGACAAGGAGGGAGAGGAGATCCGCTTCTGCGGTCACCCGCGTCAGCCCGGCTCGAGCTATTGCGCGCCGCATGCGCATCTGACCCGCGGTCCCGGAGCGGCGTCCGGCCGTAGCGCCGGTGCCGCCGTGCTGAGGCTGGTCTCCGCGGCCTGACCGGCGCCCCTTCTCAATTCAGTTTGCAAGGAGTTTTCGAGTGGCACGTGCAGACGCAACATGTCCTACAAATTGACCGGGCTTCACGACCGCCGATTGCGCGATCTGCCGTTCAACGCAGAATTGGCGGAGGTCGAGGTCGACAATCCCCTGGCGCTCGACCTGGACGAGAAGATCGTGGCGATGCGCTCGATTCGCAACGATCCGCTCGGCCGGCTGCATTCGCATCACCAGATCGACGAGGCGCAATATCGGGGTGGCCGCGCCTACCAGAGCGACTGGGAGCGGGCGGAACGAGGCCCGCAAGCCATGGATCCGACCCGCGAATATGTCGACGGCGCGCGCTCGCGCGAGCCCATTACCGAGAGCCAACGCCAGGCCGTATTGCGGCTGAACCGGGTCGAGCGCGAGCTTGGCACCGACGGCGCCGCGCTGGTGCATGACGTGCTGGTGCTTGGTTTGACGATGGACCAGATCGGCGAGCGACGCGCCGTGCGCACCCAGCGCTGGAACGACTATTTTGCGCGGCGTTTTCGCGAATGCCTCGACCGGCTGGCGCTGGTCTACGGCTTTGCGACCGATGCGCCGGCGCGGCGCCGCTGAACGGGACGTGCCTGCGGCTTTCACCGTCGGCACGTCCCCATCGCTCCTCACGGATGCGGCATGATTTGGTAGGGCGTGGTGTAGGGCTCGACGCGGAGCGAGGCGTTGGCCAGCAGCCCGATCTTGGCAGTTGGCGCCTGCTGCATCTCACCGTTCTGCCCGCGATGCACGTTGTACTGCCAGGCCGTGAGGTCGCCCTTCTGCGCCAGTGCGTGCGCGACCGCGCTCGCGTCGTTGCCGCCGAGCGCCTGAAGCTCCTCGGACGATAGCCCGATGACGATCTCGTCCTTGATGGTGACGATCTTGAAAAGGTTCATTTTGGTCTCCTGCGCCCATGCGCCCTGTGCAGAGAGTGTAAGAAGCGCAACCGCGGCGCCCTTGATGAGATCGCAGCGAGAAAGCATGCCGTCGTCCTTTGGTGCTGACGCGCGCCCGAATCAAACAGTCCATCAGCCATGGCGCCCGTGATCTGCGTGGCCGTTTCGCAACCGCTTGGTCGTGCGATCTTGAACAACGGTTCACGGAGCGGGAAATATCGGATGGACCCCGACGTTCGTGGACGATGCAACCGCCGAAACCGGACTCAACCATTACGTGTATACGCTGAAGAAGCGTTAGTTCGCGGCTGCCAATCTCCGTCCACACGGGAAATAAGCGGAAACTCAGGTCTAATTGACGGCGATCGGGGCCACGCCGTGATCGATTGCTGCTTCTTGACGCAGGTGGGTGACGGCGACGCGTATTCCTGTTATCCGGAATTGCCGTAGCACGATGCCGACGAAGCATCGCTAGCCTTACGGTTTGGCTTGATCGAGGGGTTGTTCCTTGCCATAATTGCAACTTCTCGGGTCGTGCCGAGTCTCTTCAGATCTGCAGCTCGGCGTGCCGACCTGCTCGGGTGCTCCGACCTAGAGTTCGGCGTCGCCGTGGCGTTCGGTGACGGCGTGCGGTTCTCCATCGGGCTGCCGACGCCCGACCACGAAGAGCCGAGTCCTGTCATAGGTGCGAGATGAAAAACCTCAATTTCGCGGCTGAACTGCATCTTAAGCTCGGCGCACCCGCGAACGGTACCGTCGAAAGTCTCCGCCTGCTGCGCGCCTTTCTCAAGCTCGCTCCCCGGCAGCGCTTTGAGGTCATCAAGCTCGTCGAAGACCTCGTCACCGACGAGACCATCCCCGAACACCCGCTGTCTTGAGCCCGGCCAAGGGCCGATATTACGCTTTGCCACCCTTCAGACCGGCAAGCGGACCGCCAGGTGGCGTCCGTTGCTGGCGCCTGGCCGCTGGAAGGCGGCGCGACAAATGTGCTAATCAGTCAGGAAAAAGAGGGAGGAGTGCGACCATGATCGAACCGAAGCTCGAAGTTCCTGCCGAACTGCGCGACCTGGCTGAGAAAACCATTGACCAGGCCGAAAGGGCCTTCGGCATGTTTTTCGATGCCGCCACCAAATCGATGTCGTCCGTTCCCGGAGCGAGTGCGGACGTATCCAAGCAGGCGCTCGCCTTTACCGAGCAGAACATGAAGGCGGCGTTCGAACACGCTCGCAAGCTGGTTCACGCAACCGACCTTCAGGAAGCGATGCGAATCCAGTCCGAGTTCCTGCGCAGCCAGTTCACCAATGCCGGCGATCACATGCGCCAGATGACCGGCAATTTCATGCAGCCGGGCAAGGACAAATCCTGACCAGGGAAAGTTCGGATGTCCCGCACCACGGCCGTGTGCTTACAAATTGATCTTGCGTACTGACGCGTTGCGCCTTTCAATTCCGGTGCAGGTCCATGACGGGCCACCGGGTGAACCTCATTCGCCGTCTGTCATCCTTTCTGCTGATCCCTGTCGGTTCACCCGGCAGGGATTTGCATTCTTAGGGCTTGTTTGCGCGCTTGGCGCAAAGCTTGATCTGCCGCAAAGGATCCCGGCTAGTAGTCACCGGGATTCATGATCATCGGGGTGGTCGTATCGGCCGGCGCGAGTGCGCTGCTGGCGCTGTCGCGCAGGAAGCGGTCAAGTGTTGCCTGGATCTTCTCCTTGACCGAGTCGGGTCCGCGATCGCTCATCTCGGTATGCTGCGCAGCGGTATGGATGATGTCGATGCCGCGTGCCTTGGCTTCCTCGGGCGTCGGCAGCACGCCGGGGTCGGTCTGAAAATGCGGATCCTTGGAGCGGAACGATAGGATCTTCATTCGGTCGTTGTGCACGAAGGGCACCCTGAGATTGTCGAGCGTGATCACCTTCGACACCAGCTCGGGATGCTGCTGGGCGACATACATCGAGACGTCGCCGCCATTGGAATGACCGACCAGCGTGATGTGATCGTAGTCTGCGTTCTCCTGGCGCCCCTTCAACGTGTTCAGCACGTAGAGGATGTTGGCTTCGCAACGCATATAGACCCCGCGCCGGCCGACATATTTCTGGCCGACATGGGTCATCAGGGGCGGATCGCTCGGCAGATCCTGCTGAATGCTTGCAACGAGATAGCCGCGCGCCGCAAGTATGTTGGCGAGGAAGGAATACTCGGTTGCCTTGACCGTGTTGCCATTGCTGATGATGGCGACCGGAAGCTTCCACAGGCCAAGATTGGCCTTGGTCTCGTAGTCGCGCCGCACCGCAATGTCGACCGAGATCGGCCGCTGGCGCGCGGCGTCGAACAAGGACAGCATCTCGTGACGGATCGCGAATTTGCTGACGACGAAATATTCGCCCGCCGCGAGGACGCAGAGAAAGGCCAGGATTGCAAACACCCTCTTCATGGTTCCGTCTCAATCACTTTTGACTGAACATGGCTATCGAAAACCCCCGGATCGAGCGATCGTGAGCACGTTACGGGATTAAATTTAGGCAAGTCTGTGAGCAAGGCTGTGAGAAGGGCCCCAAAAGGGCCGCATCGAGGCGAAGACCGCGCGGCTAGAGGCAGGCGCCCCTGCCGCGTTCGGGGCAAAGCCGGAACGCGCTCGACAGGGTGAACAGGAACCGAGGGCTGCGGCGCTCATTGTTCGGCGCCCGGTAGCTCAAGGGCACGGCGACGCCGAAATCCGCCTGGAAATCCTGCGGCAGAAAGAACCGCACGCCAGCACCGGCCGACGTCAGCGCCAAGCCGTCGCTCAGACGGTAGCCATCGTTCCAGACTGCGCCGGCGTCGCCGAAAGCGTAGAGCTGGTAGCCGCTCCAGTAACGGAAATTGAGCTTCTGGTCGAAGCGCAGCTCGAGCGAGCCGGCAAGACCGTTATCGCCGCTGATCTCGGCCGCACCATAGCCGCGGCCGAAGGCTGCGCCTCCGAGATAAAATTGCTGCGAGGTGAACAGCGGCCGCGACGCGGTCTGGCTTGCCGCTGAGAGCTTGAGCGACCAGTCGTCATTGAGGGTCTGGTAGCGCGTGAACCAAAAATTCAGCACTGAGAAATTCGAGGACGCGCCATCGCGCGACAACAGATCATCGTCGAAATGCGAGGCGCCGAAGACGTCGAGGCCCTGGCGATAGGTCAGCGTTGCGTAGTTGGTGCCGCCGAAGCGATCCTGAAGCCGGTAGTCGGCGGTGAGGCTCGCCGTCCTGATGTGGTCGTTGTAGTACGGGCCGAACAGGTCGTGCTCCGACACGTTGCTGAAGGTCCCGGCCATGGTGAGCGTCAGTCCGGACGATTGCGACATGAAGGGAACGGTGCTTGCCCGCACCTCGAAAGCCTCCGTTGTGGTGATGTCGCCGTCGAGACGGCGCGCGTCACCTGGCCGGACTGCACTATAGAGGACGGAGGCGCCGAGGCGTACCCCGTCGACGCCGACCGGCGCGTCATAGGACAACCGCGCGAAGCCGAGCTCGCGCGGATCGTTTGCAATGGTCGACAGGTTCACCGCGAGCGTGTCGCCGGGTGTGAGGTATGAGTTAAAGGCGCCCGTCGCGTAGGTCTGCCATGGGCCGACCGACGACGAGCCGAGATTATCCAGGCCGAACGACGTGAAGACGTGCCAGGTCTTCAGAAAGACGATGAGGCGGAAGCGACCGGTTGCGCCGCCGATCTCCTCCAGCGCGGTATCGGTGATCCGAACGCCCGGCCTGCCGTTGATGAGGAAGAGCTGGCGTTCGAGCGTTGCCAGACGTGACGGCTGCTCGGCCAGGACCGGCCCGAGCATCGGCCTCACGCCGAACTGCTCGGCGCCGTCGCCCTTCAGATCGGCTTGGACGATCGCGCCTTCGATCACCTGGATCCGGACACGGCCGTCGGCGATGTCCTGCGGCGGCACGATCGCGCGGCTGAGATGGAAGCCGTCACCGCGGTAGAGATCGCTGATCGCGCCGGCGATCGCAGCGAGATCGGCTTGCGAGACCTTCTTGCCGAGATAGGGCTGATAGAGGACGGCGATGCGATCCCGGGAGATGACGTGGGCACCGCTGATGTTGATGCCGCGCAGGACAAATCGTGGCTTGGTGTCGCCGCCAATGTTCGGCTGGCCAACCGAGGGTAACTTCACCGGAGGGCGGTTCAGAGATTCCTGCTCAGTTTGGTTTTCAAAGTACTTCTCCGGCTGGCGTGGATCGAACCCCGGCTGGTTCGCCTGCTGCGCGAACGCCTGCGGAGTTCCCGCAAGCGTCGGTCCGAGTAGCACCAGCGTGGCAGCAAGATACCGTCCAACCGCGCCACGCGCGGACCATTCTCCGTAGTTTGACGGAGAGGTCTCCAGGCGCCGGTAAGGATTCAGTAGCCACATGATTTTTCATAGTTTTTTATGGTCAACGATTGGTTAATGCGGCCGCCGGACTCCAGGCGTCCTGCTAAGCCAATCTTGAGTGATTTCGGATACGCATCAGGCTCGCAGCAACTCAGACTGAGGGTCATCATGCTTGTTCGAATTGGAATGCGGTGCGCCGTGATGGCAGCGCTGATCCTGGGAACGGCATCGGGTGCATCCGCTGCGGATGACGGCGTCTGGTCGGTCAGCAAGTCATCGGGCGAGGTCTGGCTCGCCACCAATGGCGCCCAGCAGGTGTCGTTGAATCAGCAGGAGACTCTGAAGCCGGGCGACACCATCCGCACCGGGCGGAACGGGCGCGTGCTGCTCGTTCGCGGCGAAGAGACCATTTTGATCTCCCCCAACTCGGTGGTCGGTGTGCCGACCGAGAAGAAGGAGGGACTTTCGACCACCATCATCCAGCAGGCGGGTTCGATCCTGCTCGAGGTCGAGAAGCGTAACGTCAGGCATTTCGAGGTCGAGACGCCCTATCTCGCCGCCGTGGTCAAGGGCACGCATTTCAGCGTCACGGTGGGCGCAGGCAGCACCAAAGTCGGCGTGCTCCGCGGCCAGGTCGAAGTTTCCGATTTCAGGACGGGGCAGCTTGCCCAGGTCATGCCGGGGCAGGTGGCCACTGCCTTCGAGCACGGCAAGCCCGGTCTCAGCCTGAGCGGTGCCGGCACGTTCAATCCGATCGAGCAAGGCAAGCCGCGCGCGTCGATGATCGAGCGTGTGCCCGTGCCGAAGTCGGGCCTGTCGGCGCCGCGCGATGCGGGAGGCGGCCATGCGATCCATGCGCTTGGTACGATCGACAAGGGCACCAAGACAGCCGGCGCGCCGACGCAGTCGCGTCAGGTGAGCGAGACTCACGCACCGAAGGCCGGCGTCGTGCGTATCTCGAGCTCGCTCGGCGAGGTCAAGCTGAACTTTCACAAGGTCACGCACGGGCTGGCCCACGACGCCGTCGCGCCGGGGCGGGTGCGTAACGCGCGTGCCGGCACCGACACGGTGTGGAGCGATAGCAAGTCGAGCACGACGACCACTGCCGCGAATAGCTCCACCGTCACGGCGGTCACCGTGAGCAGCAGCGCTTCTGCAGCCAGCGGAACATCGACTCCGTCGAGTGCGACGACAACCGTTGCGACCACCGCCGGGTCCACCAGTGATGCGCTTGGTGGCAGCTCTGGAAGCGGAACCGGCGGGACAAGCGCGACCGGCAACGGCAACAGCGGCAACGGTAATAGCGGGAACGGCAACAGCGGGAACGGAAATGGAAATAGCGGCAATAATGGCAACCACTACGGTTGGTACAAGCATCACTAGGACCGTGCCGTCGTAAAGGGGCACGTAAAGGGGCACTTGGCGGCGAGCGCCGTCGGTGCGGGGGAAGCAAGGTGAAACACTATCGGCCACATATCCTCGTCGTGATCGCTCTGGCTGTCGTGCTGTCCACGGGATGGCACGGCGCGCTTCGCAACGCGCTCACCGACCTGCGCTTTGCCTGGGAGTCGCGAGCGGCCAGCGGCAACGTCGTCGTCGTGGCTATCGACGCGTCTTCGATCGATCGGATCGGCGTGTGGCCCTGGCCGCGCAGCCTGCACGCTGACCTCCTGCACAGGCTCGAGGCAGCCGGTGCGCAGGAAGTGGCTTTCGACATCGATTTCAGCACGCCGTCGGATCCGGGCTCCGACGAGGCCTTCCTCACAGCGCTTCGAGAGGTTGGCGGCTCCACGATCCTGCCGTCCTTCAAGCAGCCGACACCAAATGGTGGCGCTGCTCACATCAATCGTCCGCTGAAGCCGTTCAGCAACCAGTCGTGGCCGGCCGTCGTCAATGTCGCCGTCGAATCCGATGGGCTCGTTCGCCGCTATCCGGTCGGGGAGAAGCTCGGCGATGCGCAGATGCCGTCGATGGCCATCGTGTTGGCCGGGCAGGACGCCAATCGGCGGCCGCCTTTTTTGATCGACTTCAGCATTCGTGCGACGTCTATCCCGAGCGTTTCCTATGTGGACGTGCTGCGGGGCGATGCCGCGACCCTCGACAGGCTGAGGGACAAGAAGGTCATCGTCGGTGCTACGGCACTCGAGCTGGGGGACCGGTTCAGCGTTCCAAATGGCCGTATCGTCCCGGGACCCGTGCTCCAGGCGTTGGCTACAGAATCGGTCCTGCAGAACCGCATGCTGCGCTGGACGTCCGATGCCGGCATGATTGCTGGTCTTGGCGCGATCTGCCTGCTGATGATGTATTCATGGCGTCGCGTCGCACCGGGTGTCCGCGTCGCGATCCTGGTCGCAGCCGGAGCAGGGATCGAACTGACTGCGGTGCTTGTACAGGAGCGCTGGCCGCTTGTCATCGACACGTCGCTGTTCCACATCGCGACCGTCGCCTATCTGACGGCGATCGCGCTGGACGAGATCGATTTCCGCGGTCTGCTGGGTCGCATCGCCGAAAGCCGATTTCATCGCATCGCGATGTCGCTCGGCGACGGTCTGGTCTGCACCGACGAAGATCACCGGATCACGGTCTGGAATCCCGGCGCGAGCGCGGTCTTTGGCTACATGCCGACCGAGATCATCGGTCGCCCGTTCGAAACGCTTTGCGCAGTACCGGTGGAGGCAGGCACAAGGACCTTCGCCATGCGCGACGCTGCGCGCCAGGCGCTGCTGGTCCCCGGCGGAGCCGTGGTCGTCGAGTTCGAGGGCCGGCGCAAGAATGGCGAAACGTTCGCGGTCGAGGCGAGTTTCTCGGGTTGGCAAGGAACGGAAGGTTTCCAATACGGCGCGATCCTGCGCGATATCTCCGTACGCAAGCGCGAGGCCGAACGCGTCAGATATCTCGCCGAGTATGATGCGCTGACTGGTCTCGTTAACCGCAACACGCTGCATGCGGGACTCGCCACCCTGATTGTTGCGGCGGAGCGGCGGTCCTCCGAAGTCGCGCTGCTCGTGCTGGGACTCGATGGTTTTCAGCAGATCAACAACATGCTTGGACACTCGATCGGCGATCTCGTGCTGCGGGCGGTCGCTGAACGCCTGCGGACCGAGGTCGATGGCAAGGCGGTGGTGGCGCGGCTCAGCGGCGACGAATTTGCGATTGCGCTGGATTGTGTGGAGAGCCATGAGCTGATTGCCGCGTTCGCTGAGCGGATTGCGCGCGCGTTCGAGGCGCCGCTGGTGACCGGCGCGCGACAGCACCGCGTCAGGATCAGCATCGGCGTCGCCGCCTATCCGGAGGGCGGACAGAGCGCGGATGATCTCCTGAGCAACGGTCATCTGGCGCTGAGCCGCGCCAAGGCGACCCGGCGTGGCAGCCATGTGATCTTCGAGAGCGCGATCAGGCAGGAGCTGGAGAACCGGCTGACGCTGGAGAGTGAACTGGCGCTTGCCGCCGACCGCGGCGAGTTCGAGCTGTTCTACCAACCTCAGGTTCGCCTGATCGACGGCGGCCTGATTGGGGCCGAAGCGCTGATTCGCTGGCGGCACCCGGTGCGCGGCTATGTCTCGCCCGGAGAGTTCATGCCGGTGGTCAACACCTCGGCCCTGTCCGAGCGGATCGCGAACTGGGTGATGGAGACCGCGGGCCGGCAGGCGCGCGCGTGGGAGCTGTCGGGCAACGCTGTCCGCGTCGCAATCAACCTCTCGCCCTCGCAGCTCCACTCCGGCGATCTCGCGCATTCAGTTGCGGAGTTGCTGAGAACGACGGGGCTAACCCCCTCGCTGCTCGAGATCGAAGTCACCGAGGACATCCTGCTGCACGACGAGGGCCGCGTGCTCGACATGTTCAAGCGGATCCAGCAGCTCGGCGTCCGTATCCTGTTCGACGATTTCGGAACGGGCTATGCAAGCCTGAGCTACCTGAAGAAGTTTCCGCTCGACGGGCTCAAGATCGATCGCTCGTTCGTGCTCGATCTGCTCGCAGATTCCGACGATGCGGCGATCGTCGGCTCAACCATAGGCCTCAGCAAACAGCTCGGTCTTACGGTCGTTGCCGAAGGTATTGAGAATCGCGCCACCGCGGATTTCCTGGTCAGCATAGGCTGCGAGGAAGGGCAGGGCTACTTCTTCGGCCGTCCGATGCCTGCCGACGCGTTCGAGAAGCAGTTTTTGGCGGCCGAGCTGAAAGCCGTCAGCGCCGCCTGAGCGCGCCTGTTCTGGTGCTAGCGCCGGCGCCCAACCGCTACGCCAAAGAGGAAGGCGACGAACAGGCTGGCCAAGGGCGCTTCGCGCGTGATCGCCGCCACTGTCGAGAGCGGCCGTCCGGGTTTTCGCGCTTCATCGATCGCGTAGGTGAGGCGATCGACGGCGGCACGCAAGCCGCCTGCGACCTCGCCGATGGTGTGGGACACGTCGGTCGCCGCATCGATGGCGCGCTCGGCCATGCCCGGCTGGGGATGGGGCTGCGGTATGTCCGTGCTCAAGCGCGACCTCCAGACCTGACGAAGAAATTGAGGCCGGCGCCTTGGCTATCCGCGACAGGCGCCGTTTTGAACGGCGGGTACCGGCCTTGCCAAAGAAAATGCGGCGTCCGGGATTTAGTTCCGGCCCCCCGTGAAACGACGGATGCGAATCTCTGTTACGCTGGTGCAGCCTTGCTGACCTCAGGAGATTGCCGTGACCGATCGAACCATCGAGGATCGAGCCCGGCGCATCGCGTTGCTGGGCGCGCCCATCGATATGGGCGCTTCCCAGCGCGGCACCTTGATGGGCCCCGCGGCGCTGCGGACCGCCGGCCTTGCAATGCTGCTTGAAAGCCTGGATTTCGAAGTCGTCGACTACGGCGATCTCTCTGTGGCCGAGGTCAGGGATCTCGCCGACAGGCCGCCGGAGAAGGCCAATCATTACCGCGAAATCCAGCGCTGGACGCGCATGCTCAGCCGCCACGGCTATGAGATCGCGCAAACCGGTGCCCTGCCGATCTTCCTCGGGGGCGATCACACGCTGTCGATGGGTTCGGTCAATGCGATGGCGCGGCACTGGCAGGAGCGCGGACGCGAGCTGTTCGTGCTCTGGCTCGACGCCCATGCCGACTACAATACGCCGGAGACGACGATCACAGCCAATATGCATGGCATGTCGGCGGCATTCTTGTGCGGCGAGGCTGGCCTTGATGGCCTCCTGGGTAATGATCCGCGCGCCTCGATTGATCCTGATAGGCTCGACCTGTTCGGTGCGCGTTCAATCGACAAGCTCGAAAAGGAGCTGATGCGCGCACGCCGGATCAGAGTTGTCGACATGCGCCAGATCGACGAGTTCGGCGTCGCGGTGCTGATCCGGCGCGTCATCGAACGTGTCAAGGCGAGCAACGGCGTGCTGCATGTCAGCTTCGATGTCGATTTTCTTGATCCTTGCGTAGCGCCGGGTGTCGGCACCACGGTCCCAGGAGGAGCGACCTATCGCGAGGCACATTTGATCATGGAGTTGCTGCACGATTCCGGCGTGGTGGGATCGGTCGACATTGTCGAGCTGAATCCGTTTCTAGACGAGCGCGGCCGCACTGCACGCACCGCGGTCGAACTGATCGGCAGCCTGTTCGGCCAGCAGATCACAGATCGGCCGACACCCAGCAATGCAATCGCGCCGGGTGAGTGACACGCGAGCCATTTGTGCATCGCAAAGCATGGAACTGCTGCCGCTGCCGGCGGATTTAGGTCAATCCTGATCGAAATCGGCTGCGTTTGAAACGCACGCGGATTGCAAATGTGCTTCGCGGAAGGTTTCATGCGGGCCGAGCTTCATCCGAGGGTCCGCTATGAGCAGCACGATCGACACCCCCGACAAATCCGCAACGACAACGCGTCGTCGCTTCCTGAAAGGGAGCGGCGCCGTGGCCGGTGGCGTTGTCCTATCAGCCGGTGCCTCAGCCGCCGCGGAGACCGAAAATCTTCCGCCCAACATTCCGGATTGGATGAAAGCGCCGGGCGATCCGATGGGAAGCCAGCCTTACGGCGCGCCGTCGCCGTTCGAGAAGGGCGTCGTCAAGAACATCTCGAAGAACCTCAAACAATACATCTCCGCGTCCGGCCGGACACCATTGCAGGAGCTCGACGGCATCATCACGCCGAATGGCCTGTTCTACGAGCGGCATCACGGCGGCGTTCCGACGATCGACCCGGCGCAACACCGGCTGATGCTTCATGGCCTTGTCGAACGGCCTCTGATCTTCACCATGGACGATCTGCGATGCTTCCCTTCGGAGTCGCGCATCCACTTTCTCGAATGTTCCGGTAATCCCGGTTACACCAAGCCCTATGGCAAGACTGCGTCGGACCTGGTCGGCCTGCTGAGCTGCGCCGAATGGACCGGCGTCAGCCTCAAGCTGGTGCTTCAGGAGGCCGGGCTGAAGCCGGAAGCCAAATGGATCATCGCCGAAGGCGCCGACGCGGCAGCGCTGACCCGAAGCATCCCCGTCGAGAAATGCCTCGAGGATGCCATGCTGGTCTATAGCCAGAACGGCGAACGGCTTCGTCCGCAGCAGGGTTATCCGTTGCGGCTGCTCCTGCCGGGGTTCGAAGGCAATATGAACGTGAAGTGGCTGCGACGCCTGCACGTGGCTGCGGAGCCCGCCTATTCGCGCGAAGAGACCTCGAAATACACTGACCTCCTGCCGGACGGTACGGCACGCGAGTTTTCCTTCTACATGGAAGCGAAGTCGATTATCACGCGTCCATCGGGTGGCCAGCGCCTCAGCGCGCCTGGCTTCCACGAAATCACCGGCATCGCCTGGAGTGGCCATGGCAAGATCAAGCGGGTCGAGGTGTCCATCGATGATGGCAAGAGCTGGCAGGTTGCACAATTGCAGGAGCCGGTGCTGACCCGTGCCCTCACGCGCTTCCGCCTCCCCTGGCAATGGGACGGCAAGCCCGCCGTGATCCAGAGCCGCGCGATCGACGAAACAGGGTATGTGCAGCCGACGCTCGCCGAGCTGCTCGCGGTACGAGGCGAGAATTATTTCTACCATAACAACGCGATCTGGCCTTGGCGCGTCGCCGCCGACGGGGAGGTCACCAATGCGCTGGCGTGAGATCTGCGGCGTAGTCCTCGCGATCCTGCTCTGCACTTCAGCGAGCACCGCGCGGGCGCAGAGTCCTTATGGCATCGGACGGCCCGCGACGGCGGCCGAGATCGCGGGCTGGAATATCGATGTCGGGCACGATGGCAGCAATCTGCCGAAGGGAAGCGGGTCGGTCAGTCATGGACGCGAGGTGTTCGCCCAGCAATGTGCGTCATGTCATGGCGACAACGGCGAGGGCGGATTAGGTGATCGCCTTGTCGGCGGGCAGGGCACGATCGGGACGGCCAAGCCGATCCGCACAGTTGGAAGCTACTGGCCTTATGCGCCGACGTTGTTCGACTACATCCGTCGCGCCATGCCGCAGAACGCGCCGCAGTCGCTGAGCAATGAAGACGTGTACGCGGTGTCAGCTTACATCCTGAACTTGAATGGATTGGTCGGAGCGGATGCGACGGTCGATGCCAAATCGCTCGCGGCGATCAAAATGCCGAACCGTGACAAGTTCGTCGGTGACGCGCGCCCCGACGTGAAATGAACGAAGCGGAATGGTGAAGTTCCGGGCCTTGGCTCGGAACTTGCTTGAGTGAGGTGCGGAACTCGCGGGCCGCATTTGAATTAACCTGCGACAGGAAAAATGATGGATTTTTCGATGACAACCGGCCGCTTCGCAAACTCCATGTCCTCAGCGCTTCGCCATCCCGGCGTCATCGCTCTGATTGTGGCCGGCGTGACGATT
Source organism: Bradyrhizobium cytisi (assembly GCF_008123515.1). Lineage (GTDB taxonomy): Bacteria > Pseudomonadota > Alphaproteobacteria > Rhizobiales > Xanthobacteraceae > Bradyrhizobium > Bradyrhizobium cytisi. The sequence goes on along the minus strand of NZ_VSSR01000041.1, from coordinate 12,336 downwards.
GCTGCGATGTTACTCGTCGATCACGGGCCGTGGAATCGTGCCAAGACCCAGCCGGCTCACGTTGCAATGTATGCGACCACGGGCGAAGCCGCCCGCGCGGCGGGCGCCAAGGTGCTTCCGACCGAACCAAAATCGCCGGTTGAGCCGGAGCGGCCGGGTCCGAAGACGTCCCCGATCATCAATCCGGTGACGCCGTAACTCTCAGCTTTTGCGGCCGTAATTGAGGAGCCCGCCTGTGGTCTTCGGTGGATGGGCGCGAAGGGCCTCCTCGTTCGGCTCGGTGCCCCAGCCCGGACGGTCCGGAATGATCAGATGGCCATTCTGGATTTCCGGCTCGTGCGTGAACAGCTCGCGGTCCCAGGCGAGACGATCGATGTCGATCTCCATGATGCGCAGGTTCGGTACCGCCGCGCAGAAATGAGCGTTCATCATCGAGCAGAGATGGCCGTAGAAATTATGCGGCGCGACGTTGACCTCGAAGACTTCCGCAGCTGAAGCGATCTTCATCGATTGCCACACGCCATTCCAGGGTGTGTCGATGATCGCCACGTCCATCGCCTGCTCGTGGAAATAGGGCAGGAATTCGCGCAGGCCGAGTAGCGTCTCGCAGGACGAGATCGGATGCGGGCTCTGCCTGCGGATATAGCCGAGGGCTTGCGGGTTGAAGCTGTCAATCTCGATCCAGAACATGTCGAGATCGGCAATCGTGCGCAGGATCTTCAAGTAGCCTTCGGTCTTGGCGTTGAAGTTGCAGTCGAGCAGTATATCGACGTCGGGACCAGCGCCGTCGCGGATCGCTTCCAGATGCATGCGCAGGTCGCGCAGGATCTTGCGGTCGACATTGATCTCGGGCGCAAAGGGCGAGCCGAAGCCGGGCCGCCAGCCAGTCGGTTTGCCGTCGTCATAGGAAAAGATGTTGGTCTTGAGCGCGGTGAAGTCCTTCTCGCGCACCTCGCGGCCCATCGCCTTGACGCCGTCGAGATTTTCGATCGGCGGCTTGTACCAGGACGGATGATTGATCCGCCATGTCGCGCAATGCGACCAGTAGACCCGGACACGGTCGCGGATCTTGCCGCCGAGGAGTTCGTAGCAGGGCACGCCCAAGCATTTCGCCTTGGCATCGAGCAACGCATTCTCGATCGCGCCGAGTGCCTGCGCAACAACGCCGCCGGCGGCGGGACGTGTGGCGGCGAACAGCTCGGCATGGATGCGCTCGTGCTGGAAGACGTTCCGGCCGATGACGCGAGCGGAGAGGCGCTGGATCGCGGCGCCGACGCCGGGCGAGCCGAAGCCCTCGTCGAATTCGCTCCAGCCGACGATGCCGTCTTCCGTCGTCACCTTGACGAAGTGGTAGTTTCTCCAGCCGGCGTCGCAGGCGAGGATCTCGAGACCTGTTGCTTTTGATGATGTTGTCATGTCGCTCCCTGTCGCCCCGCCGGGTGTTATTGGTTTTGTGTCCGGGTCGTAAGTCCGAGCCCAGCCACAATTGTTAGGCTAACGACGGCCTGCCGTGAAGCCCGCAAGCACTTGGCCAGGCGCCGCTCTAGCCGATCGCGGACGAGCCGAGCAGAGCGAGGACGGCCAGCGCCATCAGCGCGGTGCCGAGCCAGCCCAGCATGACGAGCCATGACCGGGCCTTGAAGCGCCCCATGATCTTCTCGTTCGAGACGATCAACATCATCATCGCCATGATGGGAACGGCGACGATGCCGTTGAGCACGGCGCTCCACACCAGCATGTGGATCGCGCTGATGCCGGTGAAGCCGAGACCGAAGCCGATCACGGTCGCGGCTGCGATGATGGTGTAGAAGCCGACCGCCTTCTCCGGCTTTGCCTCTAGCGTTGCACGCCAGCCGAAAATTTCCGCAACGCCATAAGCCGCCGAGCCCGCCAGCACCGGGATCGCCAACAGGCCCGTGCCGATGATGCCGAGTGCGAACAGCGCAAAGGTGAAGTCGCCGGCGAGCGGCCGCAGCGCCTCGGCCGCCTCCGTCGCCGAATTGATGTTGGTGACGCCGTTGGCGTTCAACACCGAGGCCGTGGTCAGGATGATGAAGAAGGCGATGCCGTTCGATAGCAGCATGCCAAGCGTGGTGTCGGCCTTGATGCGCGCGATCTCGGGATCGCCGCCGCGCTGCGTCTCCTCGCGTAGCGGCCGGTCGCGCTTGCCCTGGTTCATCTCCTCGACCTCCTGGGAGGCTTGCCAGAAGAAGAGATAGGGGCTGATGGTGGTGCCGAGGACCGCGACCACCATCATGAAATAATCGGCGTTGACGGTCGCCTTCGGCCACACCGTGGCAAGCAGCGCCGTGCTCCACGGGATCTTGACGGTGAAGGCGGTAGCGACATAGGCGAACAACGTCAGCGTCAAAAATTTCAGCACCGGCGAGTAGCGTCGATAGGGCACGAACACCTGGAGCAGGGTCGATCCGGCCGCGAAGATCAGCGCGTGCTCGTGGTTGAGTCCGCCGATGACCAGTGAGAGCGCCTCCGCCATCGCCGCGATGTCGGCGGCGATGTTGAAGGTGTTGGCGACGACGAGCAGCGCCACGAGCCCCATCACCATCCAGCGCGGCGCGAGCTGCATCACGTTGGCCGCAAGACCCTTGCCGGTGACGCGACCGATCTGCGCGCTGACGAGCTGAATGGCGATCATGAACGGGGTGGTGAGAAAGACTGTCCACAGCAGCCCGTAGCCGAATTGCGCGCCGGCCTGCGAATAGGTGGCGATGCCCGACGGATCGTCGTCGGCCGCGCCGGTGATCAGGCCGGGACCGAGCCGGCGCAGCAGCATCGGAGCGGACTTCGTCGGCGCATCGGCGCGGCCGTGCCTAGTGGGGCGATGTGGCGATCGGTTCGACAGGGCTCACCTTCCGGAAATTACGAATCCAAGGCTTAAGCGCCATCACAGTCGGAAAGTTCCCCGGCCGACGCGTGGTGTTGGAGCGTGGTACTATGCGGCCGCTGCCGCCGCCGTCCGCAAGGAGCCGACGACGTGGCCGGCCCGCTAGGCGCGTCGGTCAGGCGGCACGTTCGATCATCAAGCCAGCCTCCTGTCGGCGCCGGGCTTTCGTTTTATTTGATGCTGACGAACATGCCCCAGGCGGCGGCGAGCGCAGCGCCGGTGAAGACGACCACCGGATTCTCGCAGAAGGTGCTGCCGTAGCTGCACACGTTCGAGCCGAACTGGCCGAGCTCGTGATGGCTCGCGGAATAGAACAGTCCTGACAGTCCCAGCAATGCGGCGGCGACGTAGTACATCGCGCATCTCTCCTTGGAACGCGTGTGTGCCAGCATGGCGCGGACAGATTGCATTCCGCCGAATCCGCTACGTTGCATTCGATTAAAGTTTGACCCGTTGGGCAAAATATATCCCGATCGCGACCGCGATTGAACCTGCATCCTCTCCGGCGACACCAAGACAGGCAAAGCTGTTGCGACCTTGCCGGCCGAGAGGACATACGGCCCGGTCATCACAACGCCCGCCCCGAAAACGGATGTTGGCATGAACCCCGCTCTCGATCTGTTCTATCGCATCGCTGCGATCGGGATCAGCATCTACTGCGCCCGCAAGGCCTGGTATGGCTATATCGAGCGAAAGATCCTGTTCGTCAGTGACGACTGGCTGGACTGGTCGCGGTGGTCGCGGCAGGTGTTTGATCGCGACAGCATGCCGATCCGGTACTGGATGCAGATGGTCGGCACCGCGTTCGGCGCGCTGCTGTGCCTCGCCGGTGCGATCATCGGGTGGCAGCCGCAGGGCTGAGCATCCGCATGGCGCCGGCGCGAACCGCCCGATGCTCCGTTGCGCATGCCGTCGGCGCACGAAACAGGTTTGAAACGCTCCTGAAACCAGATCGTCCTGAACGCCTTCGCCGCTCGCCCCGACCAACGGAGCGAAAAGGAGAAAGTCATGATCGAGGTCGGTTCGAAGGAAGAAGTCGCATTTTTGCTGGCGCTGTTCGGGAGCCATACCCAGCCCGTCAGGAAGGCGAAGCCGAAGTCGCAGCAGAGCTGAGACGGTCCAGAGCATGCCGGAGTTCCTCCGGTCGAAGCTTGCGGGCTCATCAATCGGTGCTGTCTATGAACTCTACCAGGCTTGGCGTGAGCAGCCCAACGCCATCGAGACTTTATGTGCAGCACAGGAGAGCTTCACCGACGCCAACGCCCGTCAATTGGCTCGCAAAATTCGGACGGAAAGCCGCGGTTCTCCTGATGGGGAAGGGCCGCCTGGAGCTCAACCCGCACGAAACCAGGTCGCACCGCAAGTGGAATTACGACCCATGGAGAAAGACCGCGTGACGGCGATCGCGGAAAAGCCCGCCAACTCTTCGGTCGATCGGAACGAGCGAATGAGCACATCACTCACGATCAGAGTGCGTCACCAAGATCGCACGGGCTGTCTTCTGGTCGATCGACTCGCGTCTCAAGGCTCACGGCACGCAGTCCTGTTGGTTGATGGCGCAGAAGAGGCGGAAGAGGTGCCAGCATCGACCATCACAATCGAAGAGATCCTGTGCGCATGAAGCTGGTCCTAGACAGCCCCCTCAGAAACGCTGCTGCAGATGGTGCGCCGGCGGAGCGGATTTCCCATCCAAAGGATGGCGCGTTAGCGCAGCAGCCGGAGGCCGAACGCGCCCCCCACAGCGCTGTAGAGAGGCCGGAGGCTGCTGGAAAGCCGCGGTCCACACACTCGGTGCGAATATTGCCGATCCGCGCGCACGGCGTTCGTGGAGCACAAGGATTAGGGGCGACGGCTGCGTCATTCCCGGAGGCATTCTCCGCATCGATCGTCGGTTGGATTGGATCTCACCTGCAGCAACTGCCGAACTTTGAATCCCGAGACCGTTGGTTTGAACCAACATGGAGGGTGTGGAAGGATTTGCGTTTTCTAGTGTAGGATAGGCTTCGCGCCAGCGATGTATTCGCGATAGGGATTGGAGTGCATGGCTCTGATCTCGCTTCGCGTTTCCGACGAAGTCGCGACGCAGTTCTCCGCTTTTGCGGCCACCCAGGGCGGCAAGTCCGCGCTGCTGCGGCGTCTCATTGCCGATGCCCTAGCTGTACCGGCGCCGCGCACCTTGGCGTTGCCGGTCGGACGGCCGGAGAAGGTGACGGTGCGATTTCGCGAAAGCGAGATGCGGCAGCTCGCGGAAGTTTCACATCAGCGCGGCATGACCCGCACCGGCTGGATTGTCGCGCTGGTGCGCTCACGATTGGCGTCGCCCGTGCAGCATTCCCCGCACGAGCATGATGTGCTTCGCGCGATCGTTCGTGAGCTCAACCGGATCGGCGGCAACATCAACCAGATCGCGCGGGCCGCAAACACCAGTGTGCTGCAGGGCACAGCGGTTGAGCCGGATCTGTCGGTAATCCAAGAGGCCAAATTGGTCATTGAAAGAGAGCTCGCGCAATTACGTAATGCGCTGAACGGCAACGCGGATTATTGGGATGGGTGGCGATGAGCCGGCGCTCCTCCCCTCGGCCGATCGACCTCGCCTCCGAACTTCCGCCGATCTCGTATGTCTGGGAGACGCCCAATCGGCGTCCACGGCGGGCCGAGTGGGATATCCCCGATCCGGCCGCTCCCGGCCGCCTTGCGCCGGCGATGCGTGCAAAGCTCGAACGCATCGTGCGCCGAGCACCAGAGGTGATGGTCAAGATCACTGGTCGCACAAAGGGCGCGGCGCATCTCAAGTCGCACCTGGCATACATCACGCGAAACGGCGAGCTCGATGCGGAAACAGAGCAGGGCGCGACGCTGGCGGGTCGTTCCGGATTGAAAGATCTACAGCAACGGTGGGAGGATGATGCCGGTCTCGACGACAAGCGCCGCCGTGATGGATCGCTTTCGATCAACATCATTCTGTCGATGCCGGCCGGCACCGATGCCGTGGCAGTCAAGGATTCAGCCCGGGCATTTGCTATCGAGACATTCGGCGACAATCACGACTATGTTTTCGTCCAGCACCTCGATGACAAGCACCCTCACGTGCACTTGACCGCTCGATCCCCGGGGCATAACGGCAGTCGCCTCAACCCCCGTAAGGCGGATCTTCAGGCCTGGCGGGAGCGGTTCGCTGGCGAACTCCGGCTTCGCGGGATCGCGGCGGAGGCAACGCCGCGGCGAACCCGCGGACGGGTTCGAAAGGCCGATCGCGGGGCCGTGCTCGCTTTACGCAAGCGAAGGATCACGCCCGATGTTCATCGGCTCGCGCGAAAGGAGGTGCTTTCGGAGGTGAACGGCGGCAAGCCTGCTAAACATCCTTGGGACGAAAAGATCAAGCCACGTCAGGACGCGATCCGGCGGCGATATCTCGACTATGCCGCGGAGCTGCAGCGCTCTGGAGCGGCAGCAGATCACGAGTTAGCTCGCCAAGTTCGGCAATTCGTCAAAGACATGCCCGCTGTCGAAACCCGTCGGCCTGTGTTGAAGAACGAGCTTTTGGAGCTTGCGAATTCCCGGCGCCGCGGCAAAGAGCAGGGGGGCAATGCCGACCTACGCGGTCACAAGTGAGACGATGAGCGGACACGATAATTGGACCCGGAGGATCAGGTATTCTTCGAGCTCGATCGGATCTCCGGCACCTATCGACACGTCTCGAAAACGTCCCGGGAGGCATCGCTCCGGCGAGCAAGGGCGGGCTTGTGGCTTCTGAAGCCCACTTCCATCGCGCTACTATAAAATTGGTCGTCCAGGTTGGATCCCCTCAGAACGCAATCGAGAATCACCGTCCCGCGGTGGTTATGACGCGCGGCGGCGGCTCGGCACACCGCCCCGCCGAAACAATGTGCCGAGCCCAGCCGGTCTCGCTGGTCAAATTACTGACCGGATGAAGGCCATCATGAAGGCAGAAGGTGCTGTTGGATATTGCTAGGCTGCAACACACGCTAGATTTTCAATGGGCCACAGGCGCCATGCATCGGCCCCATGAGGATCGAGATCGGTTTTCATGATCCCGCTTTTTGCTGAATTGTCGGACAGTCTTTTTCATCATTGCAGGCTTGGTGCCTTTTGGATGAACCTGCGAGCATCGCGGCGAAAGAGAATTAACCTCACCTCGCAGGAGCATCGTGAGCAGACTAAACCTGATCAGTTCCAGAATTAACCCGCAGCGCGGACATCAATCTTAATTTGAGGCTTTGATTGCGGCGGCGCATTGAAGGGTTAGCTTTTGCGCACCGGACATTGCCCCGTCCGGCCCCTACCCAGGCGAAGCCCTCGCGCCATCATACTCGGCGGGTCGGCTTCGTTTGCTGGCCACGTGCGAGTGTCATTTTGAAGAGGTCATCGAAACACGAAACTCTCGATCTTGCTGAGATGCGCCGGCAAATCACGGCCCTGCGATCCCGGCACTCGGAAAATCTACGGATCACACATTTGTTGAACAGGCTGCTGATTAAGATTGCATATCTCAGTGAACCGGAGAGTGCAGCTCACGCGGAGCAACTGCGCGAAGCGTTCGCCAGAACGATGGCGGATATCGAGCAACGCGTCACAAAAGACGTCCGTGGGCCGTCCGGTGAGGCTAACAAGTAGATCAAACCAGCCGACCAAAGCTGCCGCCGTTCTCACGTCGGCTGTTGGCGGTAGACCGGATGCGGCGTAGCACTCGCGTTGATCGCCGCTTCTGATCCGAAGCAGACGAAGCCTTGGGAAGGTATACGACAGCCGAACCCGTCGAACTGGGCCAGGCACTGACGGGAGCGCAACGACGTTCGTGGTGAGTTCTTACCCAGTATTTCTGACCGCCTCAGCCAGCATGGAGTAGAGCTGCTGCTTGCTGAATTCCTTGGGCTGCCGCCTCTCCGCTGTGTTCCGCGACACCTTCCGTGCGACTGGACGGACGCAGGCTGCCGGGGACGTCGGGCTCAGCTTTCGGGGCGGCCTTATCTTGGGCGTTGCTGTGGGCGGCTTGTGGCCGCGCTTCAGGCCCAGACGGGTCAGCATACCGCAGACCGCGTTACGACTGCACCCGAGACGACGTGCTATCTGCGCCGCGCTCTGTCCTGCGGACCAGAGCCTATTGAGGAGCGCTATGTCTTTCGCATCCCAGCCCATGGGAGATATTATAGCGCTGACTGCCGAACACGCTAGCCTAGTCTTCGTCCGGCTCGCGCACGACCGGCGGTTCTTCAGTGTCATCTTCCTCTTCGTCGTCGTCGTCCTCCTCGTCTTCATCGGGATCTCTTGGCGGCATCGCGGTGCCCATCAGCACGAGCGGTGTCGAGTAGATCGCTGTGGTGGAAAAAGCTTCAGAGGTGTGTTGCTTCATGTTGCTGCTACTCCTCGAAAACCACGAGCAAGGGGTAGCATCCGCTACGCAAATGGCAGCGTTTCGGCTACTTTATGCCCGAGGACTCATTCGGCTCTATGTTCACCAAAACCTCGCCGGTGGTGATCTCGGGAACTCCAAGATCGAGGTCAAGTAGACTTGCTTGAACAAATCCGCATCGACACTACGGTCTGAGCATATTTTTGCTTGATCGGGTCCGGAGTCAACCTGGGCACAAGCTCGGGCCGCACTGAGCGAGCTGAACGGTCACACGATGCGCAAATAAAGCAGCAAAATCCTTGATAGTGCGGATATGGCCTTGTTGGGTCTTCGGCGCTAACTTGCGGATCGTCATGTCTTCGATCATGCGCCGCCGCAATGGGCTCATGGCCTCGTCGGTCATGGGGATGCTCCTGTCTTGAGTGAGGTTGTCGAAACCCTCGATCTCAAGACAGGACGTCCCGCCGCGCTATCCTCTTGGCTCCGTCGGCAGCCGCGGAGTCCTACCGCGCGAGCGGTTTAGTCCGTTGGCCCCTAACCGAAGGTGGCTTGAACGCGCGTCATGTCGGCTGTCAGGGGAGAACCGGACGCGATTCAGCTCGGCGTCTACCGCCGTTTTGACTTCAAGAGGACATTCCCCTAGACAGGCGATATCGCCTAGGAGAGCATGCGGCGCTAGGCGAACTGGGGCACTGTCATGGATCTCGGATGATGGCTGAGGAGGCTCGGCCTCGAACAATATGAGGCGGCATTCCGCCAGAACGAGATCAATGATGCGGTCCTGTCGACTTGATGGCGGAGGACTTGAAGGACCTTGGCGTCGGAATCGTTGGGCATCGCCGCAAGCTGCTCGACGGCATCGCCTGCTTGAGTGCTCAGTTCGGCACACCGGAGCCACCGGGTTCTTCAGTATGCCACGAAGCTGAGAAAGGAACCGCCGAGCCCCAGGTCACCGTGATGTTCTCGGACCCGGACGCATTTTGATACGCCGAAATGACCTCGCGCGAATCCTCAGGGTCCATTCGTGCGGAAAGAGACGTCGAGCCGACCCCGACGCATGCCCCCTGATTGGATTGCGTGCGGCTATGTCTAAGATGTTGCCGACTGTGAAGTACTTTACATCCCTGTGTTCTTGGCGCGGGCTATGGTGGCGACGGCTTCTTACGTTGAAGGAGGCATCCGATGCTCGCGATAGTCAAATGGAATTCCCGATATAACGCTCGCGAATGGGCGATGATGGCTGGCGCAGTTGTCGTTCAACTCAGCGCACTGAATGCAAAACGACAGAAACTTGAAAGCAGGCCAATCCGCCCGCTCTGGAGACAGTTCGACGAAACCCATCAGTGGGACTCAACCGCGGAGGAATGGGTCCCCAACCAAGATCGGTGATCGTGCAAAGCACCATGCCTCCCGCAGGCGAATTCCGGGATTTGAAGATCCCTCTCAGGAGTGGCCTGTCAAGCGGGGCGCTCCTGCTCAACTAGCTGGATCCGGGAGTGAGTTCCTGCGGGCCTCTTGAAAATCATCAAGAAGTCAATTTCGGCTGTTTGCCGCCGGCTTCGATAAACCTGTCCTGACGCGTTCGCCGTCATGGGTCGGTGTCCGCTGGCGGCAAGAAGGGACTGCTGGGACGCGGTCGAGTTCGACGTGAATGATTGGACCGCATTTCGAGCGATGGCTCAACTCCTTCACGCCGCCCTCCCAACCGTCAACGACGACCGCCGCTCGTCCCCATTTCCGTCAACTTTTGATCGCCATGTGAATACTGGATATTTTCAAGATCGCGTGGCTCGGAGAGTCAGGCGATCAATTGTTCGACCAAAGCCGTTTTGAAGGACGCGGATGAAAAGCGCGACCCTCTTTGCCCTTGGCTTGCTGTCTGTTGGCGTTTGGCTGTTGGGCAGCGCGAGAGGCCAGTCGCTTGCTCCGCCGATCTCGCTTGCTCCGCCCTCGACTGAACAGGGTGCGGCGGCCAAGAGCGCTTGGCCACTAAGGGCTGCGCCAAAAGCCTCGCCGCCACGAGCGACTGCCAAAAATTCCAGGCCCCCAGCAAAGCGCAACGGCGAGCCGTCATCAGCAACGAGCGATGCCCTCCCGTCAGGGGCGTCTGCTAAGGTCTCATCTACACCGGTGATAAGCAGGCCTCGGCCGTCGGCCCAACCAGCCATCGACTACGATGGATTTAGTGTCGGCACCGTCGATGACAGTGACACGTCAGGCCAGGCGGTGCGCCCCACGAGGTCACGCGCAGCAAAAGCCTCCAAGCCCAATGTGGAGACAAGTGGCGTCACCAGGCAGGAATCGATCGATCAAGGAGACGAGGCCTTGAAACACAAGCTAACGATTTGCCGCGGCTGCAAGTAGGAGAAGAGCGGAGAACTTGGGCCTCTTGCCCGAGGAAGGTACGCCCGACCTGGACGTTGAAAACGTGAGCCAAATAAGCTCACCGACCAACAAACAGGACAACCCATGAGGCGCATAATCAAGCTTTCGACTGCAATGGCGGCGGCAGCGCTGGGCTGCGCGGCCGCTTACGCCGAGGACAAATACTCCCTGAAATCGCCGGACGGAATCGCCTTCTCCGACTTCAAAGGATACGAGGACTGGTCGGTGGTCTCCTCCGCGCGGACCGATGAAGTACTCAAAGTGATCGTCGCCAATCCGACCATGATCGAGGCGTACGAGGCCGGAGTTCCAGGCAACGGCCAGCCCTTCCGGACGGCTCCAAGATCGTGAAGCTCCAATGGAAACCGAAGAAGAGTACGGAGGCGCCTTTCGTCGTGGATGTACCCGACGTCTTCACACAGGCTTTCGTCATAGAATAGGACAGCCAGAGATTCCCGAAAAGCGGCGGATGGGGATACGCGCTGTTCAACTCCGAAGCTGGATCCGACAGTTTGCCGTCGGCTCTCGTCCTGACGCAGAGGAATCCTTGTGCTAGGTCTGACATCGCGTCTGCAGGTTCAATACTTTGAAAAGGCTTTCGAAGGCACCTGACCGGCACGGCTTGGCCTCAGCGACTGGCTTGGGGCCACTGGCGCCTGCGTTTGCCTTGGAAGTTCCGTGCCGGGGCCGAGGTCTGGGCAGCATGATCGCGGAGTTTCCGCTTGCGTTGCCCTTCTGCTGCTCGATGATCTTCGAAGGTGCTTGCGCAACGATCGCAGTGTGGTCCGGCGGATGCATCAGTTGGCTCGAGGAAAGCGGCTGCGGCGGTGCTCTGAATTGCGGAATTTCGAGCCGGTCTGCCTTGGTCAGTGTATCGTGTGAGGGGCGCAATCCGGTGGTTGCCTGAGCAGGCGGCTCGTTCACAGGCTCTGTCATGCGCGGCGGTGCCTCGAGCTCCATCGCGGCGAGCGTACCGAGGCCAACGAGTAAGAGAGCCACTCTCATCTGATTTCACGCTCTCCGAACGAGAAACCTCGCTCAAATCCTCATAGAAATGAGCTCCAGAAATCGGCGAACGATTGCAAAGGTCTAATAAGGCCGCTTAGCGGCAGAGGTGAACCAGGGAGTCCGGCTAGGGGAGAAGATCAAAGACAGGGTTAACGCGGATCGTGCGAACTGGCCGGCCGAAGCGGAGAGTCAACCCGCCGACGATGTGGCGCTGGCGGCTTTCCCCTGCCAGGATGATCGCCCGCGCCTGACGTGATTGAACAGGAAGATCATCACGAGTGGCTACTTCTGACTAAGCCTTATTTCTGCTGTTGGCCCGCTTCAGATCTTCCCATCGGCTCGGAGATTGTCCGCTCATTGGGGAAGATCGTAAGCGCCTGTCACAGCTGCACAAACGACGAGAATGACCCAAAGCCGCATCTTTGGCTTTCTAAAATCGGCGCCCTTGCCCATACTGGCCGCCAATCGGAGGTGGCTCCCCGGGGTAGGACAATCGTTGTTTAAGTGAACGTTACCGCGACCGCAATTTCGGAATGGAGACATTCATGAAACGTCGCGATTTTCTGAAACGAACCGCAATTGCTGGTTCCGCTAGTCTCCTTCTCGGGAGCGTTCGGTCCGACGGTCATAGTTTTATCGGTTCAGTATTTGCTGCCGGCGACGGCGA
>NZ_VSSR01000040.1 GCF_008123515.1 Bradyrhizobium cytisi | reverse complement strand
ACCATCTGGTTGTGGTGCAGCGGCATCTCGTCGGGCAAAGGCATCGATGCGGTGTTTCTCACCCACTACCACTCTGATCATGTGGAAGGCCTGCCCGACCTTTGGATGACCGGCTACATGTTCGGGCCGTTCGGCTCGCGCAGCCGGCCGCTGCGGCTGTGGGGACCATCGGACGGCAAGGAGCCCAGCGGGGTAGCGAGGATCGCCAAGGGGCTCGCCGAGACTTTTTCCGACGATACGCGCATCCGCGAAGCCGACGAACATATCGCGGCCATTGCAACCGAGATCGAAGCACACGATTTTCAGCCGGATCACGTCGTATTCGATGAAGCCGGCGTGAAGGTCACGGCGTTCACGGTCGATCATGGCGACCTGATCAAGCCTTCGGTCGGCTACCGCGTGGACTATGGATCTAGGTCCGTAACGCTGTCGGGCGACACGAAATTCAGCGGAAACCTGATCAAGTTCGCCAGCGGGACGGACCTTTTGATCCATGAGGTCTTTGCGATGTCGCCGCAATTGGCAAAGCTGCCGCAAATGAAGCCGGTAGCGGCGCATCATACTTCGCCTGAGGAGGCCGGGACAGTATTCTCCCGCGTCAGGCCTAAGCTTGCCGCCTATTCACATCTCGTGCTGCTTGGCGTCAAACCGGAGGACGTCTTGTCCCGGACGAGCAGCGCGTACCAGGGCCCGGTGGTAGCGGGCGAGGACTTGATGCGCTTCGAAGTCGGCGACAGCGTCGTCATGAAGAATTGGAATCAGGAGCTTCGCAAATATCCTGATTAGATCCACAATGAGTATTGACCAAGGGTCTGCTTCTGGCGCGAAGCGGTCATCAGCTGACTTCGATCCTTCGACTGAAGAACCTCTATCCGCGTGCAAGAACAATATCGAAGTTCAGCACGCGGTGGCTGGATGCATCCGTCGATGGGACCGGCTTTGCGATCAGCAGATCCGGACGCAGCGCGGCGTTGAGCAGCCGGTCGCAGGCATTGAGCGGCTCGCCGGGAAAATACATCTGGGTGATCAGCCGCTCGAACCGGCCGTGAACCTCGAAGTGAATGTGCGGCGGCCGCGTCCAGTCGGGACCTGCGGGATAGGCGCCAGGCTTGACGGTCTTGATCCGATAGAGACCGTCGCCGTCTGATTGAATGCCGACGCAGCCGACGAAGTGTGGATCGAGTGGCGCGGGGTTGGGGTCGTTGACATGGCTGTAACGGCCATGGCTGTTAGCCTGCCACACTGTGATGCGAATATCGCGAACCGGTTCGCCGTCGAGGTTGAGCACCCTCCCGGTGACCTCGATGACTTCGCCCCGCGCATACCCCTCGACTCCCTTCACCGAGGTCAGGTCGATTTGTGGGACCGGCGTTTGCTCGGTTGGGAAGTAAGGGCCGAGAATCTGGTCCGGCGTGCGGTGCCGGAGAGTGGCAGTTGAATTGTCCATGACGCGTCTCAATCTTCCGGCGTAAATCCGGAGGCCCGCACGATCGGCCCCCAACGGTCAAAATCGGATTTGATCAGTTGCGCAAATTCCTTCGGCGTTTCCCCGGCGGGATCGACCGAAAGCTTGGCCAAGGCCGTTTTGAAGCTGGCGGTATTCATTACTGCGCGGATCATTTCATTTAGGCGGTTCACCGTTCCGGCTGGCGTATTTGCCGGGACGAAGACGCCGAACCACTCATTGGCTTCCAGTGCAGGATATCCGGTCTCCCGAGCCGTCGGCACATCGGCAAGTTGTGGCGATCGCTGCGCGCCCGGCTCCGGTCGGACGATCCCCAGATGCCCATTCCGACACGCGGTCAGCGGCTCCGACAAACCGGCTGTCTTTGTTCGCTCCTCGCGACGCTTCTTCGTGCTCGAAATATGCTGCTTGCGCGTGCGCTTCGCGTATATCGGGAGCTGTCTCGACGACCGGTGCTGTCCGGCCGCTCGCAATTCAGCATCCGTGAGATCGCTGTCGGCTCCTCAGTGAGCCTGCCGTGGCGGAAAGAGGTGAACGACACCCTTCACGAAGACCGGCGGAGCGGGTGATCTCCTTCACCACATCGCCGAGATAGCCGAGAAGCGCCACGAACGATCTCCACGCAACACGTGATTCAAAGTGGCATAGGCGGAATCGTTCCAGAACCGCGTATCCTTCCCGGCGTTGGTCGCAATTGTGAAGGTTTTCGGATGCCGGCCCCATGACGGTGGCTCGGCGCACACCGGGGCCGGCGTACGCAAACATCCAAGGGAGGAAACCGCGGGAGTTATGGCGAGGTGGGGCGTCAGACGCTATGGGGATTTCGTCGCTGACGATGTGCGTGAAAGGTTTCGTTGCGCGCGTTTTGCGGACGCGATTGAGCAGCTTGGCCGTTTGATCGGACGACCGCGATGGGCAGAGGCAGAGCCGGCGTTGAGCGTCGATTTGTTGATAGGCCTGTAGCCGAAGTTGCCGTGACGGCAAGCAATTTGGTTGCCGGTCGAGGGCCGGCGAAATTGGTGCGCAGATTTGTGATGTTGGCGCACCGCCGCGATCATGACGTGTCGATCCTGATCACGATTGGGGATGCCGCCGGCCGGTAGCGCGGCGAGCCATGGCTTCGTCTCCCTTTCTGGCGGGTTTTGTCGGCTTAACTCGGCTGCTATCGGGGCGTTCCAGCTTCGGAGAACATGTCGCAGCGCCGATCGCCAATCTATCGTCGCTGACATCGACTCTGACAACCTCAGCTCCAATGACCCCATGGCGAGAGACCTGCATCGAGATCGCGGTGTCCATTCAGCCTCGCTGACGGAAGTTGCCCTTGAGGCTCGCCAACTCCGCCACTCTTCAATGTTGGCGCTGCTCTCGCGCGCGCTCGGAACGGAAGGCCTGTATTTTTGTTCAATCGTCCAGAGAGCTCAAAGGAGAAGAGCTATGATCGCTAATAGACTTATGATCTTGGGCGCGGTGCTCGCCTTCGGTGCCAACTCCGCTTATGCCGGTCCCTGCAACACGGTGAGCCGCGATGCAGGATCAGGGAATGTCCCTGGCTATACCGGACAAACCACTGGTTCCACAGCAACTGATTCCAGGCAGCATCCGCCGACATCTTCGATGGGCAAAGCCTCGGAGCATACCGCAACGTCGTCGGAAGACGCGCAGCGTCAGATGCAGGGCCAGCCCACTGCTGCCGAGCAATCAACGGCGACCAAGCCTGCACCCTCCGCACAGTCGCCGGATCGGACGGCAGGCACAGTCGAGCAGACCCGCCCCGCGCCCACTGAACAATCAAAGAAGGCGACGGCTGGTGCGGCCGAGCCCGCACCGTCCGAGCAAAAGATGACGGCGGCCGAGCAGGACTGCGACTGAGCGCGGCGACGATGGTTTCATGGGGGCAAATCGAGGGCGGCCGAACGCCTTTTCTGCTTCTGCGCAGGTTTTCGGAGGGCGCTGGGAAGTAGAGGGTGCAAGTCCCTTACGGTGAAGGAGTAGCGACCCACATCGGCCCTGAGCCGTGCGCAGACGTCCGCAAGGGCGACGGCGAAGCGTCGGCAGGATTGTACAGGCCAGCCATTGAACCGCGAAAGACCTATCATCCCGGGTACCGACACAGTTCCGGCTCCATGAAGGTTGCGCTGCGCACACCGGGCCGGCGTCCGCAAATCTCCAAGGGAGGAAACCGCAGGAGTTGGCACGTAGGTGGCGCGGCGTGGGCTATGGGGATTTGTGCGCCACCGCCCGCCGCAGTGGCCTACCGCGCGAGCGGTTTAGTCCCTTGGCGCTAAGCGGCCATTGAGCATACGAATGGGCGAACGGGCGCGTTTGAGCGTCGGCGAGCCAATCGATAAGCTGCCGAGAGCCTATTCGGCGAATGTCGGAGCAATGACGCACGGCAATCGCAGCGGATAGCGCTGGCGTGTTGCGTGGCATCATTAGCATCCGACAGGAACCTTCCGAACCAAATGCAATTATCAGGCCGGAGCGGAACTGGAGGACTGAAATGAACCAGGTGATCTATCTGATCGGCCTGATCGTCGTGATAATGGCCATCCTTTCGTTCTTCGGTCTGCGCTGAGGACTTCGATCATGACCATCGAAGCTCCCACGCTCATCGAAGACGAAGCGCTGACAATTCCCGATCAAGGGCAATATTTGCGATGGACGCCCATCGTCTTAGGCGCGTTCGTCGCGACGGCATTCAACTTTACTCTTGTGACCTTTGGCGTCGCCATCGGTCTCGGTGTCAGCTCAACCTCGCCAACATGGCGAGACGCGTCTATTGCACTGTCGCTGCTCTCCGGCCTCTATTTGATCTTGCAGGCGCTCGTCAGTTTTGGTCTGGGCGGCTACATTGCGGGGCGAGTTCGCGGCGACATCGATGCGACCAGTAGTGCGGAAGGCGAGATGCGTGACGGACTTCATGGGCTGGCGGCATGGGCGCTCGCGGTTCTGCTTGGCGCTGTTCTGGCAGGCATTGTTAGCGCAGCCCCGGTCAATCGCGCATCTTCACCAACGACATTGGCCAACAATACGGTTGCCGAGCCGCTTCTGAGCTACGAACTCGATCGGCTCTTGCGCTCGTCGCGTCGATCTGCGAATGCCGATATCAGTGCCGAACGCGCCGAGGCAGGCCGGATTCTCATGACCTCGTCGAGCCACAACGGTGTGAATGGTGATGACCGGACCTATCTGATCCAGCAGATCCAGGCGCTCACGAGCCTTTCGGCCGGGGACTCCGAGCGACGGGTCGATCAGGCGCTCGCGAGCTCGAAAACGGCGATCGCTCATGCTCGTCGCAGCACGATCGTTCTCGCGTTCTCCTTGGCCGCGGCCACACTGCTCGGGGCTGTGAGCGCTTGGGCCGCGGCAGTTGCCGGCGGTCGGCACCGCGACGGCGCGCCGCTCCCGGAGTGGATGGCCTTTGCCGACAGATTAGAGCCAAAGAGAACGGCCGCGCCATAGGCTCAGTCCGTGGGCAGACCGGCGTGCCAGCCCATTCGATCGTGGCGGCGCCGCCGGACGCCAGGGCAGCGATTGCGCCCTTTCGGGCCAGATATTCGTGCGGCACATCATCAGAGAATTCCGGCGAAATGGCTGAAGATCTCGAATTCGCGTCCGCTTGCGATGCGGACCAGCGTGATGCCGTTGCAGCCGCCCGTATTGCGAGCCGGTAGGCGCCGAAATTGCGACGCCGGCACCGATCGCGGCGGTCCTTTGCACCATCTCCATCGATATCCGGCTCGTGAGGGTGACGGCGCCAGCGCGTCCCGACACTCCCTCCACCGCGAGGGCACCGGCAAGCTTGTCGAGCGCGTTGTGGCGGCCGACGTCCTCGCGCACGATCATGTCTCTCCTGTCGGGCTGGAAAAATCCGGCGGCGTGGGTGGCGTATGTCTTGTGATTGAGGAGTTGCAGCGCAGCCAGGGTCTCGATGGAAATGCAAATCTGTTTGGGCGTGAGGTAGACCTGCCGATGAACCGGTCGAGCAACCCGGTTGGCCTCACGCAAGCTTTCGATCCCGCATAGCCGCAACCCGTCGGCTGCGGCCGGAGTTCGATCGCAGCCACATTCGCAGTTCGCCAGTGCGCCGTAGAGCGACTCAGCCATGTTGCTCCTCCTCTTTCTTTTCGTGGAGAAGCTCCTTGCGGACGGATACGGCGGAGTTTCCAAGCTTATCGATCGCCTTTTGCAGTTGCGTCGTCGTCCAGTGCTTGGCCCCGTAATCTTCACTCATGTTGATCTTGCTGGGGTCGGACGGTCCTTTCTTGTTAAGTTAAGATTGTCCACCCTCGGCCTCCGCGATGGGGTGCCACGTTCCGGCGGCAAACCTCGTCAATGGGCTTCGCCAAGTCCAGCCGACTAAGCGGACATGACTTCGCTTTGAAAATTGGAGCGCAGAGCGCGGCGGCAGACATCTCACACGATAGCTCAAGCGACGCTACACCGAACCCGGCGCGGCTCGCAGAGCGGACATTTCAGACCATCCTTACGGCAATGTCGAAATCCAAGTATCAACATCCTTGCGGGCTTGATCCTTTGCATAGCCGTATCGCTTCTGTAGGCTGCCTTCGAGTTGATCGCGCTTGCCGTTGATCTCGGTCAGATCATCGTCCGTCAGCTTGGCCCATTTCTCCTTGACCTTACCTTTGACCTCTTTCCAGTTTCCTTCCACTTGGTTCCAGTCCATGTGATTTCCTCCTATTATAAGATGATAAAATGCCGAAATTGCCGCCCCAGTTCCTGTCCTATCCGGAACATCTCGCGACGCTGCTATCCTTGTACGGATCACCTGGGGTCCCCTCTCCAGCTGCACGTTGTCCAGATCTGCGCATAACTCGTCGAAGGCATCACCGCCATTGGTTTTCCCGCGGCGGCCGTTTTTGCTAACCGTGAGGTGCATCAGTGACGAAGCCCGCTTCGAAAATAATGCGTCGCCCGAAGATGGTTGTTGGACCTCAAAGCTTGCGCGGGAGCGGGACTGGTTCGCGCGGAACCCATTGACTGCCCACTGATTGTCACGTGGCCGCCAAGACATCCGGCTGGACCAACGAGGCAGCACTTGATCGACGACCTCTGGTACAAGAATGGCGTTTTCTATTGCCTTTCCGTCGGCACCTATATGGATGCCAATGGCGACGGCATCGGCGATTTCAAGGGGCTGTTGCGGCGGCTGGATTATCTGCATGGGCTCGGTATCACAGCGATCTGGCTGATGCCGTTCCAGCCCTCGCCCGGCCGGGACGACGGCTACGATATCTCGGATTATTACGGCGTCGATCCGCGCTACGGCACGCTCGGTGACTTCGTCGAATTTACCCACGGCTGCCGGCAGCGCGGCATTCGCGTCATCATCGATCTCGTCGTCAATCACACGTCCGACCAGCACTCATGGTTTCGTCAGGCGCGGCGTCACAAGGATTCGCCCTATCGCGACTGGTACGTATGGTCCGACAGAAAACCCGCGAATGCCGACAAGGGCATGGTGTTTCCCGGCGTCCAGAAATCGACGTGGACGCACGACAACGAAGCCCGCGCCTGGTATTTTCATCGCTTCTACGACTTCCAGCCCGACCTTAACACCTCGAACCCGTATGTGCAGGCCGAGATCCTCAAGATCATGGGTTTCTGGATCCAGCTCGGTGTCTCCGGCTTTCGCATGGACGCCGTCCCGTTCGTGATCGCCACCAAGGGCGCCAAGGTGCGCAAGCCCATTGAGCAATACGACATGCTGCGCGCCTTTCGAGAATTCCTACAATGGCGGCAGGGCAATGCCATCATCCTCGCCGAGGCCAACGTATTGCCGGAAACTGACATGGAATATTTCGGCCGTGACGGCGATCGGATGCACATGATGTTCAATTTTCACGTCAACCAGCATCTCTTCTATGCGCTCGCCTCCGCGGACTCCCGGCCGCTTGCGAAATCGCTGACGGCGACCAAGCCGCGGCCTGCGACCGCCCAATGGGGCCTGTTCCTGCGCAACCATGACGAACTCGATCTCGGTCGCCTGACCCAGGCGCAACGCGAGGCCGTATTCAAGGCGTTCGCTCCCGAGACGAGCATGCAGCTTTACGACCGCGGTATCCGGCGGCGGCTTGCGCCGATGCTCGGGGGCGACCGGCGGCGGCTCGAGCTCACCTACAGCCTGATGTGCACGCTGCCGGGAACGCCGGTCATTCGCTATGGCGACGAAATCGCGATGGGCGACAGTCTCGATCTGCCCGAGCGAGCTTGCGCGCGCACGCCTATGCAATGGTCGACCGAACTGCAGGCCGGCTTCACCGAAAGTGACCATCCATGCACGCCCGTGATCGACAATGGGCCCTACGGATACGAACACGTCAATGCGGCCAAGCAACGGCGCGATCCCAACTCGATGCTAAATTGGACCGAGCGCATCATCCGGATGCGCAAGGAGGTCCCGGAAGTTGGCTGGGGCAACTTCAAGATAATCGCGACGCGTGACCCGGCCGTGCTGGCGATCCGCTACGACTGGCGCAACAACTCGGTACTATTCGTGCACAATCTCGACGAGGCGCCGCGCGAGGTCTCCTTCGCGGTCGGTCTTCCCGGCAAGGCTGGTAATCTTTTGGTCAATTTATTGACGGAAGATCACAGTCGCGCCACTGAACACGGCCGGCATACGCTGCTGCTCGAAGCTTATGGTTATCGCTGGTATCGCGTCGGCGGCCTCGACTACCTGCTCAAGCGGAGCGATATCGATGCAGATGCCGCGGGCGAAATCGGTCATGCTGCGTAGCTAGTCGTGCGTGAACAAGCCTCTAAGCGATTGAGCGGGAATCTGACCTACCGGCCTAAGCCCCCAATTATCCGCGACCGAGGGTAAATGGCCGCTTCCGCGATTGCGATCTGCTACGAAAGGTGTTCGCGACCGTGGTCCCGGCGCTGCATGGCAGAAGGGGTGGGTCGAGGGGGCCGCTTTTGCGGTCGACGCCAGCTTGATTGCCGCCGATCCCAATAAACAGTTTTGCTGCTGGGTCAGACGACGTCGACTGGGAGGCAATCGCCAGGACGCGCCGATCCGTCCTGTCTCGACATCCCAGATGAGGCTGCGTGGGGCGCGGCGAGCGAGGCGAAGTTTATCTCCAAGTCGGATCCAGCCTCACAATGGACCGGCGGTTACAAAGGGCATGCCTTAATTTGCCTACGCCGACAATTACCTGATCGACCCGAAGGCCGCGATCATCATCGATGTTGAGGCGACGCGAACTATCAACAGGCCGCGGTCGGTGCGGCGCGCCCAATGATTGAACGCACCGACAAGCGCCTCGGCTCTCTCCCGAGCGCCCGGGCGCCGACAGTGCTTATGGTTTGGCCGAGATGCTGGGGCGGCTCATTAACGAGCATGCGATCAAGCCGCATATTCTAGTGTTCGATAAATCGGCCCGCGAGGATGGGACGTTGTCCCGCGAAGACTTCGCCTACAATCAGGAACGCGATCTCTACGTCTGTCCGGCAAGGCGACCTCCGCGCCGCCCAATCGCGCTCTTGTCCCCACGCCGCCTCGCAGCGCTTGGACAC
Source organism: Bradyrhizobium cytisi (assembly GCF_008123515.1). GTDB lineage: Bacteria > Pseudomonadota > Alphaproteobacteria > Rhizobiales > Xanthobacteraceae > Bradyrhizobium > Bradyrhizobium cytisi. Next base: position 34,156 of record NZ_VSSR01000040.1, on the reverse strand, counting down.
GAAGGCAGTCCATTTTAGATCGTCGCACCAACCTCTCAGCAGATTTGGTGCTGGCCTGCATGCTCCGGAAATCGGGGAACTCTGAACTCTCGGACGCGTTACAGAACCGCCGAAAGGATTGAAGGATGAGCGGTCGTGTAGCGCAGTGGCACGCGGCATCTCTCGTGATCGCGCTCGTCCTTTGTTCGGCTGTACTTGAATAGAGAGGCGACAATGAAAGCACCACTTCTGCTCGCTGGCGCATTAATCATCGGATGCGCCGCCCCAGCACTAGCCGATGAATACTACGTCGTACAAGGTCCGAGCCATCAATGCACGATTACCACCACACGGCCGGCGGACAAGGAAGTCGTGACGCAGATCGGTCCAATGGCCTTCAAGAGCCGCGTGGAAGCTGAAGACCGCATCAAGCAGACCAAAGTCTGCGAGGAAGGCACGGTTGGTAGCAGCAGCACGACCGTTATCAAAGAGAAGTAATCGACGGCTCATTCCTAATCGAATTTGGCAAATTCGAGAAAGGTCGCGCTTGTTTCTGTCGGCGCGACCTTATTGGTTTGCAAGACCACCTGGTTGGACAACCAGTTCTCAGGCTTGAACCAGCCGCGCCAGTGCGGCGATGAGTGTTGCGAATGGTGGTGACAGGCTGCCCGTCCGTGCGCGGCGCGCATCAGCGCCAACCGAGTGCATCGAGATTGGCCCCGGCGCGATTGGTCGCGCCGGGGATGGGAATCGTGTGACTATCGCGCGCCAACAGCCAGTTCAGTGCGACCTGGCTGATGCTGGCCCCGTGCGCAACGGCAATCTCGGCGAGACATGTCATCGCGTCAATGCTGTCCGACGGCTGCGTGAGAGTGGCCCCGGTTGCGCCGATCATGTCCGCCGCGAGAATGGTTGCCTGGTCTTCATGAGGGATCTCTGTACGTGTCACGCCGTCAACGTGGGCGGAATTTGCGCGGGTGCTACCGGCAGAAAGATGCCGGCAGATCGCCGGCACCAAGTTGTCGTCTCGATAGACTATTACTTGCTGGACTGGCCGACGCTCGGGGCTTTGCCGAGCTCCTGGGCCATCTCGAGATGGTGCCTGAGGGCGGGAAGCGTCTTGCCGGCCCAGTCCTTGAGATCGGCATTATCGCCCCCCTTGGCATAGCGTTCAAACAACGATACCGCGTTCTTGTGGGCGCTGACCTGATAGGAGTCGAAGTCGGAGCTGAAATCCTTGCCCGAAGCACCCCTGAGCTTGTCAAGCTTGCTCTGGTGGGAAGCTGTCGATCGTCGTCGGCAGCTCGGCCTTGACCTTGCCGCTCGTCACGAGTCCCTTCAGATCGTTGCTGGTCTTGGTGTGATCGGTCACCATCTGCTGCGCGAATGTTTTCTCCTGCGCATTGCCCTTCTGCTCGGCGAGCTTGTTGGACTCGATCTCGAACACGTCGCTGATCGCGACCTCCTTGACGAAATCGGCCGTTGTCGGTGCGACCCCGAGCATGGAGTTCACGCCGGTCTTTTCGCCGACCGACTGAGCGAGCGCCGGGCCTGCCAGCAGAATGCAGCCCAGGACGATCATGGTGCGTTTCATGCGTCACATCCTCTTAAGCCATGCCGCGCGTGCGCGCGGCGCGTTGGATTGTGCCGACCAACCGTAGCTGGAGGCGTTTGTTCCAAATGGGTGGGCACCCGGCCAAGGGTGCGTCGTCTGCCTACGTCTTGTCGGGCAGGATGGACTCGAGCATCTGGCGGGCAGCGCCCTTAATTACGCCTTCCTCGTTCGGGTCGCCCTTGATCAAGGCCATCGAAAAATTCTTCGCCTGCTGGAGCGTAATATGCGGCGGTAGAGGGGGGACCTCCGGATCAGTCTTCACTTCCAGCACCACTGGCGTCTCGCTCGCAAGCGCTTGCTCCCAGGCCGAGGCCAAAAGCTCGGGTTGATCGACATAGATGCCGCGCAGCCCGATCAGCTCGGCGAAGCGCGAATAGGACACGTTGGGAATGCGCTGCGATGCCTCGAATTTTGGGTCGCCGTTGATGATCCGCTGCTCCCAGGTCACCTGGTTGAGGTCCTCATTGTTGAAGATGCAGACGATCCAGCGGTGGTCCTGCCAGTCGCGCCAGTATTTGGCGACCGTGATCAGCTCGGCCATGTTATTCATCTGCATGGCGCCGTCGCCGACCAGGGCTATCACCGGACGGTCCGGATGGGCATATTTTGCTGCTATCGCGTAGGGAACGGCTGCCCCCATCGACGCCAGCCCGCCCGACAGCGATGCCTTCATGCCGGGGCGCATCTTGAGATCGCGGGCAAACCAGTTGGCACATGAGCCGGAATCGCTGGTGACAACGGCGAGGTCCGGAAGTCGCGGCGACAACTCCCAGGTCACGCGTTGCGGATTGACGGGGGCGGCAGGCTGCTTGGCGCGCTCTTCCAGCATCTCCCACCAGGTCCGGACGTTCGCCTCGATGGCCTTGCGCCAAGTATCGTCGGTCTTCTGACGGAGCCGGGGCAGCAGGGCGCGCAGCGTCTCTACCGCGTCTCCGACGAGGCCGACTTCCATGGGAAAACGGATCGAGAGCATGCTGGCGTCGACATCGATCTGAACGCCGTGGGCACTGCCTTCCTTCGGCAGGAATTCCGCGTAAGGGAAGCCTGAGCCGACCATCAGGAGCGTGTCGCAATCCATCATCATCTTGTAGCTGGGTTCGGTACCCAACAGGCCGATCGACCCGGTCACCCATGGCAGGTCGTCGGGCAGGGCTGCCTTGCCCAGCAGCGCGTTGGCGCAGCCGGCGCCCAGCCGGTCGGCAACGGCGATCACATCGTCGGTTGCGGCCAGCGCGCCGGCGCCGATGAGCATCGCGACCTTGGTGCCAGAGTTGAGAATTTCAGCGGCGCGATCGAGATCCTCGTCATGCGGCATGATCCTGGGAGGCAAGTACCCTGTGCTCGATCGCAGCGTGCCGTGAGTGCGGGGAGGATCGGCATAGGTTTCTTCCTAAAGGTCGTTCGGCAGGACAAGCGCTGTCACCGTCTTGCGCGCAAGCGCAATACGCGCGGCGCGATCGACCAAATGCCGAACCTGGGCCGGCGAGGAGGCTGCGCGACATAGGCGCCGGCAACGTCCTTGAACATGGAGACGAGATCGAGCTCCCGCTGGTAGTGGCCGCCGAGCGGGTCGCGGGCCTGTCCCACGATTGCCAGCACCGGCTGATGATCCAGCAGTGCGTCGTAGAGGCCGGTGATCAGATGCGAAGCGCCGGGGCCCGAGGTCGCAATGCAAACGCCGAGCTTGCCGGAGAATTTCGCGTAAGCGGTTGCCATGAACGCGGCCATCTCCTCGTGCCGCGCCTGGACGAAATTGATTTTGCCATCGGCACGGTTGAGCGCACCGAACACGCCGTTGATGCCGTCCCCCGGATAGCCGAAGACGTGGCGCACACCCCATTGCGTCAGGCGCTGGATGATGAAGTCGGATACGGTCGGGGACATCGCGATCTGATTCCCAGTTGGACTGCTTTGATGTGGGAGAACCGGAACGGTTTCGCGTTGTTCCTGAATGCCGGGGAAGCAAGAAGCTTACCGTCGCCAGGCGGCCTCGTTCTTCTCATATTGCCCGGCAGGCCCTTGACGTTTGAAGAGTCCTGCATCTGAACCGGCGGGTTCTTCTGGTTCGTTGTCGAGCTAGAACCAACCGTTTCTCCTGATTTGACGGCAGGACCACTTTTGTTTCCCGGTTGACCCGGTATTCCATGAAGTCGAGCTTTGGGACGGCGCGCGCAAGAATCGCGACATACAAGCCAGAAGAGCGATTGCTGCTTGTAACTGCCCAGCTCATCGTTTCGAGGGCCGGACACGAGAGACGCGGATGAATGGCGAGGTCCCGCGGCTAATCTACCAAGTCTGGATCGGCGGTCTTAATCCCGACGATGAGAGCTCTCTGCTTCTTGACCGCACGCGTCTTTCCGCGTGAAAGCAGCGTGAATTCGGGCGGCCGCTTGCTTAACGGTGTTCTCGGCTTGCGCCGTCGCATAACCTTGTCCTCCTACGCCCGAACAAGGCTAAAAACACGCCGAGCAAGTGGCGCGCGAAGTCCAAGGAATACCCGCTCCACAAACCGACGACGAGGCGAACCGTACACTAACCCGTCGCGCCACGGTGCGCCTTACGTACTCTCTCGGTTCTCCGCTCGACCTGTCTGTTCGTGGCGACAGCCTTCGCGCGTTCCTCGCAACGCTTGCGCAGATCCTCGAGTTCGTCCGCGGTTAAATGCTCGATTCCGACGAATGAATTCTGGACGGCGCCTGTTCGGATAAGTTCATCTAGCTTCACCTGGATGGCTGCGCTGTCCCGGTTCTGTGAGTTCTGGATCAGGAAGACCATCAGAAACGTCACGATGGTCGTTCCGGTATTGATGACCAGCTGCCAAGTGTCGGAGAATCGAAACAGAGGCCCTGTAACAGCCCAGATGACAATCACCGTGCAGGCCAGAATAAAGGCCGATGCACGGCCCGCCGCTTGCGATGCCCTGTTCGCAATCGACGCGAAAAGTCGACGTGGTCGCTCGCTTTCCTGATGGCGCTGCTGCATTCAGTCCTCCTATATCTGGAACGACTGGCCGTAAGCATCACTGGAGCGATGAGCGTCCCGCGGCGGCCGCTAAGGTTGGTCAAGGCCTCCCTTAGCGCTGTCCTGCCCCCAGCGTCTGAACCGGCGTTCGACCTTCTTACGGTTGCTCCCGACCTTCTTTGACCGGCTGCTTTCATTGGCCGGTCTTCACCGCTTCGAAGCGAACTTCGTGCGCTTCTTCTTTTCTCCGGCCAACGCGGCGGAATTCATCTAAGTTCCCGCCGATTCAATGGGTATCGACGGTGGTTGAGAGGTTCGCGTGAAATCGCGCACCTGCTGGCGACTGGACACACATGGCGGCTGGAGGTCGCCGTCCAGTCGCGTCAATCTGCCGCCTTCTGCTGCGGTCAGCACTTGGCCTGAAGCCGTGTCAGCCTATTGGACTTACCGTAGGGAACATGAAGCTTCCTTAGCCTGACGGTTCCGTCTGGGGCTGCGGTCAGGAACATTCCCAGTATCGTCTCGTTTCCAAACAGACCGCAAAGTCGGATTGCGCTTCGCGCCGCGTCGTAGCGCGCGATGGATTTCAAGTTTTGTTAATCCGAAAGTGCCGATCGAAGACACTGCGAGCAATGAATATCGGAGGAGATGCAGATGAGCATGAGAAAGAGTAGGTTCCTGCTGTCCACAGCAGTACTGCTCGCCGGCGTCAGCGTGGCGGCAGCGCAAGGCATGCGTGAAGGTGGCGGCGGCGGAATGAGTGCCGGCGGCGCCGCGGAGCACGACAAGTCCGGAGGCGGAACGTCGCAAGGTCCGGGCGGTGCATCGCGCGGTGAAGGCATGACGCAGGGCCGGGCCGCAGAGCCGCGCGGAGGCCGAGCGGAAAGCCCTGCGGCCGGTCAGTCACGCACCGAGCGTGACGAAGGTATGAGAGAGGGCGGGCGCGCTGCTGAGAGAGACCAGATCGGCAAGGATCAGCACGGTCAAGCGGCTGGTCCGTCACGCACCGAGCGTAGCGAAGGTACGAGGGAGGGTGGCCGCGCTGCGGAGAAAGGCCAGATCGGTAAGGATCAGCAGGGTCAAAAGGACCAAACCATCGGCCAGCGTCGTGGCGATCGCGACCAACCTCGTCAATCCGAGCAAAAGGCGCAAGACAAGGATCAGTCCTCGGGCAAGCAAAACAGTCAGGCCGTCGGACAGCGCGGCGAGCGCGAGCAGACGCGACAGTCCGAGCAAAAGGCGTCGCAGGGCCAGAAGGACCAAGGCCAGAAGGACCAGAGCACGACAGCCGGCGCCAACACCAGGCCGAGCAATGCCCCTACCCAGGGTCAGGCCGCGCAGGGTCAGATGACGCAGGGTCAGACCACGCAGCAGAACCAGGGCGCAACGACCGGCACCCAGGCCACTGCGCTAGCGCAAAACCAGACGACGACTACCCAGAGCATGTCGGGCCGCGTATCGGTAAATGCGCAGCAGCAGACAACGCTACAGCAGTCGGTACTCAACTCCCGCAATGTGGCGCGGATTAACGCCAGCTCGATCAACTTCCAGATCAATACGGGTGTGTTGGTGCCGAGCAATATCAATGTGGTGTCCGTCTCGGCCTTCCCGGCGCTGATCGACGTGTTCCCGGACTTCCGCGACGACAGCTTCTTCGTGGTCGACGACGAGATCGTGGTCCTCGATCGCAGTCGCCGGATTGTGGATGTTGTTCCGGCAGGGCCGCGGACGCGGTTCAGCCGCGCCGGCAGCGTGGGCGGTGGCGGTGTCAGCGGTGGCAGCGTCGCTGCGCTCAATCTGAGCCCCGAAGAAATCCGTGTCGTGCAGCAGGTGCTGATCGAGCGCGGATTGCTGACCGGTGAAGCGGATGGCGTGCTCGGTTCGCGGACGCGCGAGGCGTTGATGACCTTCCAGCGGCAGCAAGGCATCCAGGCCAGCGGTTCGATCGATACCAGCACGGTCTCGGCGCTCGGCGTATCCAACAAGATCAGTGCCACCCAGAGCCAAACCACGACTGGTCAGGGACAGGCGAGCCAGCAGCAGCCGGCGCAGCAGGGCACGACCGGACAGAACACCGGTCAGGCCAATGCTCCGGCCCAGCAGAACCAGCCGACAACTGGCCAAGCGCAGCAGAACCAGCCCGCGACAACCGGGCAGGCTCAGCAGAACCAACCGGCAACGACCGGGCAGGCCCAGCAGAACCAGCCGACAACGACCGGACAGGGCGGGACGCAACAGCCTTCCGGTCAGACGACCGGACAAGCGGCGCCTCCGGCCCAAGGTAACAATCAAGGCAACAATCCGCCGGCCGCCAACCAGAACATGCCGTCCGGGCAGCCCAACCAGAACAATCCTCCGGCATCGAGCCAGCCCGCCGACAATCAGGGCAAGAAGTATTGAGCACATCATGCTGAGCCCCGCTTCGGCGGGGCTCTTTTGCGCCGCGGTGCCGCGGAGCGTTGCAAATCCAGGCCGGTCAATCGCGTCCGTACGATCCACCGCGGCCGTAGCTGTCCGCGAAGGCGGCGAGAAGGCCGTCCGAGCGACGGCTCGCGTTCGACCGCCACGACTTCTCTGGCGGATGGTAAAATCGGCAAGCTCATTCGGCCCACGGCGACGTCGATCGGCGCCAATCTCTGGTCGATTCAGCAGAACCGGAACCGGGCGTGCCCCCCTCCTATGTGCGCATCCTCTACCGAGCCGGCCTTGGGAGCAAGCAAACGCCTCTCCTTTTTCAAAGGCTAAAGCTGCACCACGGCATTCCATTCGGGCGTCGTCGGCACACATGGGCTCGAACGCGGAGGCCTCTATTCAAAGGAACGGTTGCGCTTTGCCCTTCGTTTGTACGCCGGAGGACAAATGCCATGAACGTGCTGGATGAGGATACCAAATCGCTTTGGATGGAGACGTTCATCCCGGCGGCTTCGCGCTTTTCGGGTCAGGAACGTGCCGATGTCGGCGTGGTCGGCGCCGGCATCGCCGGTCTGTCGGTGGCCTATGAACTGGCGGCGCGCGGGCGCTCGGTCATCGTGCTCGACCGCGGCAGAATCGGCAGCGGAATGACGGCGCGCACCACCGCGCATTTGGCGACAGCCCTGGACGACGACTACAAGGAGTTGATCAGGGTCCGCGGTGAAGATTGCGCCCGGCTGTACTACGAGAGCGTCGCCGCCGCGATCGACCGCGCGCAGGCGATCCAGTCCGCCGAGGGAATTGACTGCGATTTCCGCCGCGTCGATGGCTACTGGGTGTTGGCGCCGGAGACGCTGCCATCGCATCTGGATGAGGAATTCGAAAGCTGCAGGAAGCTGGGAATCCCCGTCGAGCTCTGCAGCGATCCGACACCCATCCATCACGGCGGTCTTGCGCGCTCGCTTCGGTTCCCCCGGCAGGCCCGCTTTCATCCGACCAAATATCTTGCCGGATTGGCCAAAGCGCTGCATCGGCGCGGCGCCAGGCTTTACGGTGACACCTGCGTCGAGACGATCGAGCACGGCCGCGGAGAAATCGTTCTCAAGACGTCAGGCGGCGAGGTGCGGGTCACGGACGTCGTCGTGGCGACGAACTCGCCGGTCAATCTGCGCGTCGCGATCCATACCAAACAGGCGCCCTATCGCACCTATGTGATTGCGGTCAAGGTCCCGGCCGGTTCGCTGCCGGATGCGCTGTATTGGGATACGCTCGACCCCTATCATTATGTCCGCCTGCAGCCGAGTTCGGCAGACGAGGACATCGTGATCGTCGGCGGTGAAGACCATAAGTCCGGCGAGGCCGACGACGGTCAGGCGCGCTTTTCCGCACTTGAGCAGTGGACGCGCGCGCGGTTGCCGAACATCGGCGAGATCACCCATCGCTGGTCGGGGCAAGTGCTCGAACCCATGGACTTCACCGGCTTCGTCGGACGCAGCCCGGACGAAGAGCATGTCTTCCTCGTCAGCGGCGATTCCGGGCAAGGCATGACCAACGGCATGGTGGCGGGCCTGCTGATTGCGGATCTGATCACGGTCGGCGGCAATGGCTGGGAGGCCGTCTATTTGCCGGAGCGCAAGGTCTTCAAGAACATCACCACCTTCGTCAGCGAGAACATCACGCCGCTGAAGAACTTTGCGGAGTATCTCGGCGCCGATGCACTTGCCTCGGTAGAGCGGCTTCGCTTGGGCGAGGGCCGGCTGGTTCGCAGCGGATTGAAGAAGATTGCCGCCTGCCGCGACCGCCAGGGCGAATTGCACCTGCTGTCGGCAAGCTGCACTCATCTTGGTTGCGTTGTGCATTGGAACTCGCTGGAGCAGTGCTGGGATTGCCCCTGCCACGGGTCTCAATTCGCGCCGGACGGCACCGCGCTCAATGGGCCCGCCGTATCTCCGCTCGCGCCGGTGGAAATTTCGCCAAGTGTCCAGGCCGCGGAATAGCGACAGGTGACAGCCGCGGAGGAAGAGGCCTGCCACCGCAATGGGTAGCAAGGTTCGTTCCGAGCATTCGTTTGCATTGGGCGAGATCATGCGGCGGAAGGCTGGTTGTCGATGAAAAGCAGCGGAGCTGCGATCAGAGGTCTTTATGGAGCGAAGTTGATCGCTTGAGCCATGTTCAAAATTGCTAGAGTTTCACCAAGTCGCCTTAGAGGGCCAAGCTTTCCGGTCACTGTCCGGCCGACCAGAGCTGATGTCGTGGCCGCGCGCTTCATCGCCCGCAACACTGCGCCGGCTCCGGAGATGGTAGCCCGCGCCCTGACTTGGGGCGCCGACGAGAAGGTCCTTCTGGTCCTGGCGGCGGCTGGTTGGCTTGCGTCGCGCGGGCGAGGCGAGCCGCTGCGGCGCGCCGGCAACCATGCTCTCCTGGTCACGGTCTCGGCGTCGCTGCTGCCTCATGGTTTGAAGCTTCTGTTCGACCAGACCCGACCGGACCGCAGGACAGTGATCGGGCACCTCCACGGCGTCCCATTTTCCGGGAAAAGTGAGGACGCCTTTCCCTCCGGCCACGCGCTGCACATGGGAGCCTTGGCATCGGCGGCCGGCGCGATGCCAGCCGGCCCCCGTCGGGCGATCCGCACCGTTGCGGTCGGCATCTCGCCGACGCGCTTAGTCGTCCTGGCGCACTGGGCGAGCGATGTCGTCGCAGGTTTCGCGCTGGGAGCGGCTCTTGAACGGTTCCTGCGGCTGTGCACCGGCTACCCGCTCGACGCTTCAACGGAGAACGATCATGCCGACCCTTGAGGATCTAAAGGGGTATGCGGAACGCGCTACAGGTTTGCGGCGCCCCGGCAAGCGGAAAGCTATGGACCTTGTGCAAGCGCGAAAGCCTCACACTATTTGCTTCAAGGACGACGGTCTTGTTCCCAATCATCCGCGATGGCCACCGGTCATCTACCGCGGCGCCGTCGATCTCGATGAGCGCCACGACCCTGCCGCCGTTCTCGAAGATCTGTTCGAAGCGAACGGATGGGGCGATACCTGGCGCAACAGCATCTACGACTACGAGCATTACCACTCCCGGATCCACGAGGTGCTCGGCGTTGCGCGGCAAGGGGCCCGTCCGTTTCGGCGGTAAGAAGGGTAGAATATTCACGTTGAAGGCCGGCGACATCGTCATTCTGCCGGCCGGCACGGGTCACGAATGCCTATCAGCAGACGATGACTTCCTCGTCATCGGAGCCTACCCGCCGACGGGGACGTACGACGAGTGCACCTCGGTCGAGGACCGTCCGCGCGCCCTCAAGACCATTCCGAAGGTGCCGCCGCCGCGCAAGGATCCGGTCTACGGGACTGGCGGGCCGCTCGCGAAAATCTGGAGGAAAGTGAAATGACCGAGTACGTCATCCGCTTCCTCGCCGGAGGCGCCATTGTGTCGGCCTTCGCGATGCTGGGAGATCTTCTACGTCCCAAAAGCTTCGCCGGTCTGTTCGGAGCAGCACCCTCGGTCGCGCTCGCCACACTCGGAATCGCGGTGTACCAGCATGGGGCCGCTTACGCAGCCCTGCAAACGCAGGCGATGATTGCGGGAGCGATTGCGCTCGCCATCTACAGCGTCGTCGTTTGTCAAATCCTCGCTCGCGCGCGGCTGCGAGCATTGCTTGCCACTGTGCTATCCCTCGTCGTCTGGCTGATCGTCGCCTTCGGCGTACTGATGTTTGCCGGAGGGCAGACATGACGCCGATCCATTTTTCGCCGTCATCTCTCAAGGAAGGCCGCTGGTACGAATACCTGATCCGCTTCGCGCTCGGCGGCGCCGCGACCATCTTCGCTGGCCTCGTCAGCAGCCGCTATGGAGCCTCTATCGGCGGGCTTTTCCTCGCCCTTCCGGCGATCTTCTGCGCCAGCGCGACGCTGATCGAGAAGCATGAAATTCGCCGCAAGCGTGAGGCGGGCCTCGCCGGCGAGCGTCGCGGGCAAATGGCGGCCGCGGTCGATTCCGCCGGCGCCGCGCTCGGCGCGCTCGGCATGCTGGCCTTTGCGATGGTCTTTTCGTTAACGGCGGAAACCAGCATCGCAGCCGCCTTCATAGGTGCATCGCTTGCTTGGCGGGTCATCTCGATGATGGCCTGGTGCGTGCGGCGCAAGACGCGATCAGTGCGGAGAGGGCGGATGGAACAAAAAGGCAGCGGCTCCGCGATTGTGCGAAGCCGCTGAGGTCGATCCACGCTGCCATCAAGCCGCGCTCGACGCCTTCCTGTTCACGCCCTTGCGTAGCGCAACCGTATTGAGTTTGGTATTCGCCGCCTTCTCCTCGTTGAGGTTCGTGGTGAGAAAGCGCACGATGTCGTCGTGCCCGAGCTCCTCGGCCCAGGCTATGAGCGTGCCATAGCGGCAGATTTCATAGTGCTCGACGGCCTGTGCGGCCGCGACGAGGGCGGCATCGAGTACGGCTTTGTCCTCGATCTCGCCGGCAATCTCGTCGGCCTCCTTGATGATTCCGTCGATCGCTGGACAGTGCGTGCCGCCAGACTCCTTGCCGAGCTTCTCGAACACGTTCTGAAGCCGCTCGACCTGCTTGTTGGTCTCTTCGAGATGGCCTTTCAGCCCCGCGACGAGGTCTCGGTTGGTCGCCTTTTCGATCATCTTGGGTAGTGATTTGATGATCTGCTGCTCGGCGTAGTACATGTCCTGCAGACCGTGCATCAGCAGGTCTTCCATCGATTTTATGTCCTTCGTGAACATTCCCATATTTGAATCTCCTCTCCCAACGATGGCAATGGAACGCGGCTGACCGGCTGCCGTTCCTGTCCCTGCAGCGCATTCGGAGGATCGAAATGAACGGGAAGAACATTTCGTCAGCCTGCTGGAATGGGCGCGGTGGACGGGCGATATGCCGCGGGCATCCAGGAGGCGTTGTTCGAGACCGCGATGAAGGGGGCAGGGCAGGGAGCGTCAGGAGGTTTGCGCGCCTGCTTCTCTGTCTCCCAAGCGTGCACCGGTGAGACCGGTCTAGCCAGGCGAGGAACGGGATAACCCTAAGCGTCGTTGATACAAACCGCACGTTTACTTGCGGCTTGTCTAGGGCTCAAGATGGCTGACGAAACGATCAAGACCACCGGCATCGCCGCTCACGGCGCCTCCCGCCTCCCGTCAGTGGAGGTCGACAGCTTCAACATTGAGCTGAAGGATGAGGAGGGTTTTCTTGGGGATCGTGCCAGCAAGGGCGCTTTCCGGGATACTCTCGAAAAGTGGCGGAAGCCGCTGCGTAACACCGGCGAAGACCCGCTCGGCAAGGAGCTTTCCGAAAACATCAGTAAGAAGGAACTCGACGCCATCCTGGTCGGCGACGATACCGACGCTTGGGCGGTCGTGCAGAGCGCGATCGAGGACTTCGCACAGGAGCTCGCCCACGTGACGCGCCGCTTCCTCAAGACCAAGGCCTGGGAGAAGACTGAGCGCATCGTGGTGGGCGGCGGCTTTAGCAATAGCCGGCTCGGCGAACTCGCCATCGCGCGCGCCGAAATCATCCTGAAGGCCGAGAACTTCAAAATCGAGATGCTGCCGATCCATCAGCACCCGGACGATGCAGGCCTGATTGGCGCGCTGCATCTCGCTCCTTCCTGGATCTTCGAAGCTCATGATTCCATCCTTGCCGTCGACGTCGGCGGCACGAATATCCGCTGTGGCGTCGTCGAAACGCGTCGCAAGAAGGCGCCGGATCTCTCCAAGGCGTGCGTGTGGAAATCCGAGCTGTGGCGTCATGCCGACGGCGAACCGAGCCGAGAGGAAGCGATTAAGCGTCTCGTCAAAATGCTCAAGGACCTGACCACGAAGGCGGAGAACGAAGGCTTCAAGCTCGCGCCGTTCATCGGCATCGCGTGTCCTGGCGTCATCGAGAGCGACGGCTCGATCGCAAAGAGCGCGCAGAACCTGCCCGGCAACTGGGAGAGCACTAAATTTAATCTGCCGGCAGCTCTGGTCGAAGCCATCCCTCAGATCGGAGAACACGACACGACGATCGTCATGCATAACGACGGCGTGGTGCAGGGCCTGTCCGAGGTTCCGTTCATGAAGGACGTGAAACGCTGGGGCGTGCTGACGATCGGCACCGGCCTCGGTAACGCCCGCTTCACGAACCGCAACGGCAAGAACGGCAAGAGCGAACGCTGAGCCTAACCTTCTTTCGAGGCAGGCCGGCACAGCAAGAATATCCGGAAGGGAGGAACGTCGCGCCCCGCCAACTGTTTGCTCAATCATCGCGGAGCATAGGAGGAGCATCCATGCCTACGCAGATTGTTTTGAACCATAGCGGGGACACGCGGCACGAATTTGACGCGGCAGACCTGGAAGCATTGGCCGAGGCGGAGCAGCGCTTTAAGAAATTGACCGGCAAGGGATTCACGGCAGCAACGCGGACGAGGCCCGGCGAAGTCGCCGTAGTGCGGGCGTTCGATCCGACGGCCCAGGAGACGTTATTTTACCCGCGCCTCGTCGGCAGCTAGGTGAGCGCTGTGCCATGCTTCTGTTCGGAGCTCAACGCCGGGCGGGTTCGCGGCTGCAGACGCTCCGCGAACTCTATGCCAGCTTCATCGGAGAAAACTCGCCAGAGGCCCGCGGCCGCCATCTGCTGCGCGAGTGGCTGTCACCGGTACAACTCGCCCAGTTCGATGAACACCGGTACTTCGATGTGGTCGGCTGCGATACGGCTAAGCGCTACCACATCAACTATGGGACGGCTGCGAATATCCACGAGCTCGACGGGGCGGGAACGCCGAGGGTAGGTTGGTGCTTCGCGCCTTCAGCACGCCTTGTGCCCGGCGACGTGATGCTCGCGCAGAAGATCGCTCTAGAAACCAATGAGAATGCCGCGCTCTCGGTGGCGAACGAGTTTCCGCCGCGGATGGCGTTTAACCGATAACCGCAGGGAGAATGCCATGCTCGATTATCCGCGCCCGCCTTATCCCAGCCAACAGCAACCGATGCCCGGTTCGACCTCGGCGATGAAGCCACGTCCGGACCATGGCGAGGACAGCTACAAGGGATCGGGCCGTCTTGCAGGCAAGAAGGCCGTCATTACGGGAGGAGATAGCGGGATCGGGCGAGCGGTGGCAATTGCATATGCCCGCGAGGGAGCCGACGTGCTCATTTCTTATCTCGATGAGCATCAAGATGCCGAGGAGGTGAAGGCTCTCATCGAGAAGGCAGGCCGCAAGGCTGTCTTGTTTCCCGGAGACCTGCGAAAGCCAGATTACTGCCGCGCCGTCATCAAGCGTGCCGTCGATGAGCTCGGCGGGATCGATATCCTCGTCAACAATGCGGCCCATCAGGCCACGTTCAAGGATATCGCTGATATCAGCGATGACGAATGGCAGAGCACGTTCGAGGTCAACATCCATGCGATGTTCTATCTCTCCAAGGCTGCTGTTGCGCATATGAAATCGGGGTCCGCCATCATCAACACCGCCTCCGTGAATGCCGACATGCCAAATCCCATCCTGCTGGCCTATGCGACCACAAAGGGTGCGATCCAGAACTTCACGGGCGGACTTGCCCAGATGCTTGCCGAAAAGGACATACGCGTTAACGCCGTCGCGCCGGGCCCGATCTGGACGCCGCTGGTCCCGTCAACCATGCCGTCGGACACGGTAAAGAACTTCGGCAAGCAGGTGCCGATGAAACGCGCCGGGCAGCCGGCTGAGCTCGCAACCGCCTATGTCATGCTGGCCGATCCGCTCTCGAGCTATACGTCCGGTGCGACGCTCGCTGTAACAGGCGGGAAACCTTTCATCTGATCGCGAGAGCGACGAGACGGAAGCTTGGTGTGGCATAGCGCCCAGCGCGCACACCACTGCTAGTGGCCGCGGATCTCGTCCTGCTTGTTCGTTCTTCTTAGGTTTGTCGGTCGCGGATAGCGAACCCCGGCATTGAAACCCGCAACCTTCACGGACTGGTAGCTGCTCACCACGAAATCCTGGCCGGCAGTTTTTGAGCGCCGAGCTTTGGGCTTCATCTCCGATCGATTGCTGGCTAACGCCAGAACAATGCAAGCAGCAGGATCACCGGAAGCGGAATGCCCAGCAGCCACAATAAAGCGCCTCTGCCAAGTGTCATGGCGCTATCCTCCTGTTGTTTCCCGGAAAACCAAGTCCAGAAGCCGCCCGAAGTTCCTGCAACAGGAACGGACGATTCAACCGCGCGTTGGAACCAGAGCATAAGCTACTGGAGGAGTTCGCCATGGCTACACGCACCGTTCCCAATGTGTTTTTTGGTTGGACATGGTCAGCCGTACTGGCCGGCGTGTTCACTTCGTTGGTTGTCCAGATCCTGCTGACCATGCTGGGGTTTGGCATCGGTCTGCTCGCGATCGACATTCCCACTGCTGCATCGGCGCCTGCTGGCGCAGGCTGGGCCGCATTCGTGTGGTGGGCGGTCTCAGGGATCATCGCCGCATTTCTGGGTGGCGCCGTTGCGGCAGCCAATTCGCCGGATCAGACCGCCCTCGGTCGAGTCGGGCATGCGATGGCCGCCTGGGCGGTCGCAACCGTCGTGGTGGTCGGTGCGGCGGCGATGTTGCCGGCTTCGGCGACCAGCATCGCCAGCAACCTCGTCGGCCCGTCATATTCCGCCAGCACGCGCATCGCGTACTGGTCGAACAATACGGGACGGGAAACCGTCGGCGCGACAACGAGAGCTGCAACGCCCGCTCAAATTGATGCAGCCCGGACGCACTTCGCATATGCAATGTTTGCAAGCTTCTGCGCCCTTCTTCTTGGCGCGGGAGCGGCCTACGCCGCCGGAATGGCGACCACGGCCCAGGCTGTCAAGGAAGCGGCCCGACCTGTGACATGACGGGTCCTAAATGGCCGAGGTTTGGTGCAGAGCTCCGTGCACTGTTGATAACGTGTCCGTATCGTGAGTTCCGCCTTGGGATGGGAGCGGCGGTTTGGTGTCGGCGAAATCCTCCTACCGCCCAACCGATGTATCTCGGATTCTTTCCGTCCTATTTCCCGTACGTAGTACCAGCCATCGCGCATCTGGGGGCGACCGAAGCCACTGGAGCCAATGAAGTGCATCCGGCATTTGGCCTGCACAAACGGGGAGGCTAGAACCCAAGAGCATATGGCTCAAGCGAATGAGGACGAGATACGAACCTACGCCCATCAGCTCTGGGAAAAGGCCGGGCGGCCTGAAGGCTGCGACAAGGAATTTTGGGAATTGGCCCGACAAGAGTAGCGAAATCAGAACAAATCTTCTCGGATGCGCACCCCCGATAGCCTCTAGGAGCAAGAATAGCCCAATCTGCGCATTTGCTGGGTTCGTGAAAACGATCCGCAGCTAGCTTGGACCCAGGACCCAATGGGCGTCAGTACGGCGCGGGATGCCATAGTTGTCGGCAGGAGGAGGCTCACGATGTAACGGCTGAGCCCAATGAGGCTTAGCGACGCGAACCGCGCCGATTGTAGGGTGAACGGTTGACGGGCTTCACGGAAATCCCTTCGCGCTGCGCCTTGCTGCGGATAGCCGCGACGGGACGTTGAAGTTTGACACTCATGACTCCGGTCGGCGTGTTGCCCTTCGCGAGCTGCTTGAGCATTTTTACATCTGCGGTCGACCACGGTTCACGCGTACGACGCTTGTATTATGAGGGATTTGCCTTGCGCGGGCCCTTCTTGCCGATCGGCGAGCCGGGTCGCTTCCATGATGCTCTTGCCATTAAAGTCCTCCTGTAGGTCATTCTTGAACGAAGGAATCAGCAATTCGGTTCCGATGAACAGGAACGGCAAGATCGGCGGCAAGTCGTTGATCAGTGTCAACGGAGGTGTCAGTGCGCGTCCGACTAGCATCGATATGTCTTGTGCTGTCCGGTGGCTTGGCGATAGCACAGCCTGTCGGGCCGGCGGACGACCTTGGCGCGCCGAGCGGGCGTTCGGCACCCGAAGACAAGGGTCAATTGCAGCCGCAGGGCTGGACCGGGCCTACCAACACCGGTTCAGGTGGTGCGCCTCCGGAAAGTCCCCAAGGGCAAAGCCCGCCACGGATGCAGCCGGCGCCGGACGGATCGACAAAAACCACGGTCGAGCCTCATGGGGCTATTGCGCGTCGGCGTGGGTAACGCCGGCGCGGCGTGGAGGGAGGAACAAACGATTCACGTTGCCGTTTCAAAGGCCAGACAACGCAGCGACTGCAGCCCATGACGAACCTGAGCAAGCTCCCGACGTGGGCCGACGAGAACAACATCTACGCCGTGATCGAAACGCCCCGTGGAAGCACCTGCAAATTGGAGTTCGATCCGGAGCTGAAGGTGTTCACGCTTGCGAAGCCCCTAATGGTGGGGCTCACCTATCCGTATGATTGGGGCTTCATTCCCTCGACACAAGCCGAAGACGGCGACCCGTTGGACGTCCTCATCATCCACGCATCCCAGACGTATCCGGGCGTTGTGCTCCGATGCCGGCCGATCGGAATCCTCGAAATCCTCCAGAAGCGGAAAGGCAAGGAGGAGCGCAACGATCGCATCTTCGTTGCGCCAGAGCGCTCGCCGTTAGAGAGCAATCTTGAAGACATCAGGGATCTGCCGTCTCGGGCCGTCGAGGAGCTCGAACAGTTCTTCCGCGCGACGAACGCGCTCGAAGACAAGGAGCTTAAATTCCTAGGGTGGCGCGGCCCTGGAGCCGCCATCAAGGCCATCAGGCGGCTATCAATTGCGATGGGTGGCTAGAGCGTCCACCAAAAGGATCCGTCGGCCGTTCCAATCTGCTTGCCATGGGGCCGATTTGTAGATCCCAGAACCCCTAGCAACTCATGCGTCCGAGGCGTCATCCTGCATGCTCTTCCTCACGTGAGAACATGCCGTCAGTTCGACGGCCCGCCCGTCACGATCCTTGACGAGTACGATTGATTCATCCAATCGGAAACGACCCGTAGACGTTTGCTTGGGCGCGACCGGCAGATCATGTGACAAACCGCGCATTCCCGCGGCTCGCAAAAGGCCATGTGAGAAAATCAATGTTTGAGCCGTGTTCCTGCCGTGTTGCAACAAATTCTTCTGGCACGTAAGGCAGATACGCCGATCGCAGCCGAGGAACAAAAGGGAACATCCGACCGTAATTAGGGGGTGAGCTGAGTAGAACCGAAACCGAGCCTTTGAGATATGCCGGGTACATCCCGCCTGTGGACTTTGCCTGGAAGCCACATCGCGAGCTCTCTCTTGCCTGCGGTGGTCGCGAGCAATCTCTTCATCGGTCTGGCCCTTGTGGCATTGCTCTATTTCGGGCGTGAGCTCTTCGTGCCGGTTGTCGTTGCGTTGCTGTTGAGCTTCGTGCTCGCTCCGGTCGTTCGGCTTTTTCGTCGCTTTTATGCCGGCCGTGTGGGCTCAGTTCTTGCCGCAGTGGCGCTTGCATTTCTGCTGATTTTCGGGCTCAGCGCCATTATGACCCAGCAGGTCGCACAACTCGCCGAGAACCTGCCCCGCTATCAGCTGACGATCAGCGATAAGATTCATTCGGTCCAAGACGTCGCGCTCAGTCCGGGAATCTTCAATCGGCTAAAGGATATGCTCGGAGATCTGCGGCAGGAAATGTCCAAGCCGCAGGGGCAAGGACGAAAGAATGCTCCTGGACCCGCCCAGACTTCTGCAGGAGAACCCGAGGCTAAGCCACTGCCGGTGGAAATCCAACAGCCGCCGCCTAAACCGTTCGATGTCGTGCAAACAATCGTCGGGCCGCTGTTGGCGCCTCTGGCGACGACGGGCATTGTTATCGTTTTCGTGATTTTTATGCTGCTTTTTCGCGAAGATCTGCGGGGCCGTTTTGTCCGGCTCGCAGGCGCAGAGGATTTGGGGCGCACGTCTGAAGCAATCGACGATGCCGGTCGACGGCTGAGCCGGTATTTCCTGACGCAAACCTGCATCAACGCAACGTTTGGGATTGTCATCGGGATCAGTCTTGCGGTGATCGGCATTCCCAACCCAGTGTTGTGGGGCATCTTCGCGGCTCTAATGCGCTTCATTCCTTATATCGGCGCATTCATCGCTGCCGCAGTCCCTGCGGCGCTTGCCATCGCGGTTGATCCGGGTTGGTCCATGTTCTTATGGACGTTGGCATTGTTCGTGATCGTAGAACCAATCCTGAGCCAAATTGTGGAACCCATGCTGTATGGCCACAACACAGGGCTCTCGCCGGTAGCTGTGGTGGTGGCTGCAGCCTTCTGGACCTGGTTATGGGGACCAATTGGACTTCTGCTTTCGACACCCCTGACGGTGTGCCTGGTCGTATTGGGGCGTCACGTCGAGCGATTGGAGTTCTTGGATGTGATCCTAGGTGACCAGCCGGCGCTCACGCCAGAACAGAATTTCTTTCAACGTATGCTGGCCGGTGATCCCGACGAGGCCGCGGACCAGGCCGAGAAGTTTATGAAGGAAAAATCCCTCTGCGCCTTTTACGATGAGATTGCGATCCCTGGGTTACTGCTGGCGCGGTCTGACGCGCGACGCGGCGCTCTGGACCTGGAGCGCCTGCAACGGATTAAGGAAACTGTCGAGGGCGTTATCGACGATCTTTCCGATCACGATGACTGCGCACCACCTGTCATGAGCCACGAGGGCCTCCATGATTCCAACACACTTGAAATCGAGGTGATCGAAACTCCCGATCTATCGCCGCCCGTTGTACCGACTGGAACGTCAAGACCCGATTGGCGAAACGGAAAGCCTGTATTGTGCATCGGCGCGCAAGATCCTCTTGATGAAGCGACGGCGAACATCATCGCGCAGCTTCTCGCAAAACATGGCATCGGCGCCCGCGTCGAGCCTTCGACGGCTGCCTCGGCTTCCAACATCTTTGGGCTTGATACAGCCAACATCGGGATGGTGTGCGTATCTTGCCTTGGAAGCGGAAGTCCGGTGCATCTCCGCTTCCTTCTTCGGCGTCTGCGTCGCAAAATGCCACACGCCACGCTGCTTGTCGGCCTATGGGGGTCGACCAAAGATTCGGAGAATGAAGAGAGCCTGGATCACGAACCGATCGGCGCGGATTTCTATGCGAAGTCCCTCCGCAAGGCGGTAGAGCTTTGCATCGAAGCGGCACACCGCTCGACCGCCGCACCCGAAGGAGAAACAAAACGCACTGAAGCGCACCGGTCTCGAGCACCGCGATCTGCTGGTAGGAGAAGGGGGCGCAACTGAGGACGCCTCCGCCTGCTAGCAGTGTGGGACGGTCAGATCGGAGAGCAAAAATGCGCTTATGCTGCTCCAGATGGCCGTTATCCTGACTTTCGGCGCCGGCCGGGAACTGCGCCGCCGACGTACGAAGGCGGCAACATAGAGCGAATAGATTCATGTTCTGGGCTGGCCCCGCGGTGACGCCGACCCTGCGAGCAGTCCACCATCGATGGTCAACTCGCCGCCGGTCATGTAGGGCGCTTCATCGGACGCGAGCATCACGGCGAGTGCGGCGACCTCGTCTAGCCGGCCGAAACGTTTCAAGGGCGTGTCAGCGACCAGGGCGGTCATGCGCGCCTCGCGGTCCGGGCCGATTCCCGGCGTTGTCTTCCACATTGTCGTGAGGATCGCGGCGGGGTGGATCGAGTTGCAACGGATTTTCCAACCCCGTTGCGCAAAATAGAGCGCCACTGTCTTCGTGTGGTTGCGCACCGCAGCTTTGGACGAGGCGTACGCGGCCGCCAGCGGAATGCCCACCAGACCGGAACGCGAGGAAATGTTGATAATAGACCCCGTTCCGCGTGCTTTCATCGCGCGGATGGGCATAGTGGCAACCCAGAAATGTCCCGTCAAGATTGACCTGATGAACCTCGCGCCAGGCGTCCAGGGTCGCGTGCTCCGGATCGTGCGCAATTGTGCCGGCTTCGAACCCCGCGACACCGGCATTGTTGACCACCACATCGGCCTCTGGAATCTCACGCGCGAGTGCCTCCCAATCAGCTTCGCGTCGAACGTCGAGGCCGATGAAGCGGCAGCCCGTGCTTGCGGCCATGGACGCACCCCCGGCCGCATCCTTATCGGTCGCAACGACGGTTGCACCTTCCGCACGGAATGCCTCAGCGATAGCGCGGCCAATGCCTCGCGCGGCGCCCGTGACGATACAAGCCTTGTTGTCCAGCCGTTGCATGGCGATCTGCGGGCTCCAAGTTATCGCCGTACCGCCGACGCGTCTATGGAACGGGATCCTGGACGACGCGTCCGTGCTCCAGCCGATCGAGCGTCCCGTCGTAAAGCGAGATCGGCGGATGACCGCCCGCGTCGGTCAGCACGTCGAGAAGCGCAATGACATCGGACCTGGCCGCCCGATCGAACGCGGCATCGAGATGGCTTGCACGCTCGACCGTTTCACCATGCCCACCACAGGCACGCGCGATGGCCGCATGGTCGACGTGACCGAGATGGCCCGCCGCCGTGTAGCGGCCGAACTTGGCCTTCTCGGCGTCCTTCTGGTAGCCGAGCACGCCATTGTTGAGCACCACCACCGTCACCTTGATGCCGCTTCGCACAGCGGTCTCCAGCTCCGCCCAAGCATGCGCAAAGCCGCCGTCGCCAACCACGACGATGACCTCTCCCGCGGGACGCGCCAGCTTCGCGCCGAGCGCGAGCGGCAAGCCCCAGCCGAGACCCGCTAGTCCGCGTGGCGAGATCACGCGCGTGGTCGAATGGGTGATGCGAAGCTGGCCGGCGACCCAGCTCGACGCGTAGCTGGCATCCGATACGACGATGGTTTGGGCGCCGAGGCGCTTCTGGATCGCGGCAAGGACGCGTTCGGCACGGATCGGTTCGGCATCCGCCAAGAAAGGCGCACGTTCGCGCTCGAACGTAGCCCAGGCGTCGGCGACGCAGCGCTCAATCGCATCCCGGTCGCGGGAATGGCCGCCGAGCGCGTCGGTGAGCGCTTCGAGTGTGGCCCGCGCGTCGCCGACGAGCCGCATCGCTTCGTAATTGCGGCCAATCTCTTGCGGATCGATATCGATGTGAAGCACCCGCGCGTCGTCCGGAATCAGCGACCAATGGTCGGTGCCGTCCTCGTTGGTGCGATTGCCGATCAGAAGCACGACGTCGGCCGGCTGCACAAGCGGTTTGGTATACCTCCCGAGCCCGCCCGGACCGGTGAGATTGCCGATCACGCCCATCGCGAGCGGATGGGTTTCGGGTATCGCTCCCTTTCCCATATTCGTCGTGGCAACGGGTGTAGCGGCTTTCTCCGCAAAGCGGAGCAGCGCGTTGCCTGCGCCGGAGTTGAGCACCCCGCCGCCGGCGATGACGACAGGAAAACGGGCGCCGTCGATGAGCCTTGCCGCCTCTGCGATCATCGTATCGCCCGGCCGCGGTCGGTCGAGCGGCCAGCTGCCGAGCTGCATTTCACGATGCGCCGATTTGCCGGCACGAGCCTTCTGCAGATCGACCGGAAGCATGAGCACCGCCGGGCCTGGTTTGCCGCTGGTGGCGGCCATGAACGCCCGGTCGAGGTGATCCGCGACGCCGTCTGCGCTCTCGAGCAGGTGAAACCACTTGGCCACCGGGGCGAACAGAGCTCTGTGGTCATATTCCTGAAAAGCGTTCCTGCCGATGTGAGAGCGGTCTACTTCCTGCACGATCGCGACGATCGGGATTCCCGCCTTCATGGACTCCGCAAAGGGGGCGACCGCGAGCGCAGCAGCGGGACCGTTCTGGCAGATCATGGCCGTCACCCGGCCGGAGGCGCGCGCGAACCCGTCGGCAATAGCACCGCCGGCATTCTCCTGGCGATAAGTGATGTTGCGGATACCGCGATCTTCGCAGGCGAGCACGAGCGCGGTCGGCACGCTCTGTCCCAGGATGAACTCGACGCCGTGGCGGACCAGGCCGTCGGCCACGACATCAACAACAGTTGGAGCTTCCGCCATATCATCACCTCCGGTGTTCTCTGGCATCGGAGATCTCTGGAATATCCATCGGAGATCCCTGAAATGTCGCCGCCGTCAGTTGCGTCCAGGTCGCGCGCTGTCTTATCGATCGGACAATTTACCAGTCCTCGTCATCGACAGCTTTCCGCCAACGATCAAAGGTCGTGGCTGAAATAAGCTACGGCCAAAAGCTACGGCCAAGCCCGCTTTTTCTTACGGGCATGAAACGCCCTCCCGCCCAAAGCGTTTCAGTCGCGGGTTGTGCGAGCATGGCGCCTTGCGGAACCGATTCGGATGATACAAGCCGTATGCCGTCATTATCCTGTCTACAGCACCTTCCTACGGCTGCCCGAGGCGGTGGCCGGGCGATAAACGACGTAGCCGTTGAAGGCGTCGAGCGCGCCCAGGCCATAGCCAGGATAAGGGCCCCTTAGGTCTTCCTGCATTTTCCAGGTCACGACAACGCCGGAGATGCATGGCAACAGAGCTCAGAGCCCGAAGGGATAGGTCTCCTCCGGCCCCTCGCGAACGCGCGTCGGCAACGGCGTTACCGCCGTCGTCTCGTCGAACCAAACATAGGCGTCGAACTGCTCCGGGAGCACGCAAGCTGAATAGTGGCTCCAGCGCTCGGTCTCGGGCCGATAAATGACGCCGATGAACCGCTCGAGCCTCGGCTCGAGCAACTGCGCGCGCAGCCGCTCGTGCACGCCCGCGCGGACATCGAGCAGGAAACGCACGCGCCCGCTATCGTGCGCGAGCCGCTCGTAGCTGTCCGGCCGGGAGGGGTTGACCCGTTTCATTTCCATCGGTTGGTCCCAATCGCTGGCGCAGGCCACAGTGCCGGTGTGGGTGCCAAAGCCGATCAGGGCGGCGCCGTTGCCGAACCGTTCGCGGCAGAGCTGGCCGACATTGAGCTCCCCGCGCACCGTGCCCATCTCGGTCTTTGTAGCGTCGCCGATATGGGAGTTGTGAGCCCAGACCACGGCTCTGGCGTCTGATCCCTTCGCCTCGAGCAAGGCGCAGAGGGTTTCGAACATGTGCGTGTCGCGCCGGTTCCAGCTCTCGGCCGCGCCGTAGTACATAGCCCGATAGTACGCTTCGGCATTCTTGACGAGACGCGCGTTCGCCGCCGCGTCGATAAAGCTTTCGCCGTCGCTGCCGACATATTCGAGTTGGTTGGCGAGGAGGTCAGTCAGGGTTTTCACCACGCCTTGCTCGCAGGCGGCGTAGCCGTGCGTGAGCGCCATACGCCCATAGGCCTGAGGCTCGTTGGCCCAGGGCGTCAGGCAGCCATAGCGCTGACGCGCCACCTGCGCCGCCTCTGGATCGACTCGATCCAGATAGTCGAGGACCGCGCGGATCGAGGCGGAGAGGTTGTAGAGGTCGAGACCGTAGAAGCCGGCGCGCTTGTCCGCTGGCTGCCGCAGGTTCCAGCTCCTCAGATTTTCGATGAAGACCTCGATCTCGGTGTTGCGCCACATCCAGGTGGGAAATCGCCGGAACGGCGGCTCAGCGTGGGCGGGCGCTGGGCAGTCCCGCACATAGCGGTCGAGACTCGCAGCATCCGGCCAGTCTGCTTCGACAGCGACAATGCCAAAGCCATGCCGCTCGACCAGCCGTCGGGTGATGGCCGCCCGCGCGCGGTAGAACTCGCTGGTGCCGTGGCTCGCCTCGCCCAGCAGCACGACCCGGGCGTCGCCGAACCGGTCGAACGACACGCCGAACGCCTGGTCGTCGAGTTCGGGCAGCGGCTCCGCGGCTTCCGCAATGAGCTCGGGAACTGACCGGACCATCGGCGCCCGGAAGCCGCGCCGTTCCGCCGGCTGCAGGTCGTCGCTTGGTTCGCGCCAGCCCTGTTCACCGATCAGCGGCACGAACCGCACTCCGCCGAGGTCTTCTTCCTCGAAATGGTTGGCGTCCTTGCGGGTCACCTTAATGAGGCGCTGATCTCGCGGGTCCTCGCCGATGGGAATGAGCAGCCGGCCGCCCACGTCGAGTTGATCCTTCAAGGCCTGGGGAATGGCGGGCCCTCCGGCGGCTACCAGGATCGCGTCGAACGGCGCGGCCTCAGGCCAGCCCTTCGTGCCATCGCCCGTGCGGATTTCGACATTGTCATATCCGAGCCGGGCTAGACGCTGCGCCGCGAGGCGCGACAGAGCCTCGTGCCGCTCGACCGCATACACGTGAGCAGCGATCCGGCTCAGCACCGCGGCGGCATAGCCGGACCCGGCGCCGATCTCCAAGACCTGATCGCCGGGACGGACCGCGGCCGCCTCGATCATGGCCGCCACGATATAGGGCTGAGAGATCGTCTGGTCCGCCTCGATCGGCAGCGGCGTGTCCTCATAGGCGAACTCCTGCAAGCCCTCGGGCACGAACGCCTCACGTGGCACCGTACGTATGGCGTGCAGAACATGAGTGTCGCGGATGCCGCGCGCGACAAGCTGCCGCTCGACCATCTGATCGCGTGCGTAGGCCAGGTCCAGCATGGCGCACCTCCGATGCCTCGTACAGCATATAGCTTCCAACAGCTTGTGCAGACACGCGTTCCGAAAGTTCGTGCGTCCATCCGAACGCTGGCTCAGCTTGCGCCCCCGCGATGAACAATTTGTCTACGCCGGCGCGCCACTTGGTTCACAGCCAACACCTAGTCCACGGCACGTGGCGCGGGCCACCGCTGTCACGGAAACTTTGACCGCTCTTTGGAAACTTCGGTCATGCGGTCGGTTGAGGTGGCGTTTATGCGTCAATGAAACAGCCGCCGGACGCGTTCCCGCGGAGCAATCACGGATCAGCGAGTTGATCGCCCCAATTCGAAGCCCGGTCTCGATGGCGGGCAACACGTCGCTTGAATGCAAGCGCCGGCAGCAGGAGGACAACCGATGAACGCTCAGGCCGAGCAGAAGATAGCGGGCTACGATTACGGATCGAACAAGATCGCCAGATCCCCCATTTCGATGCAGGAGTGGGAGGAACTGAAGAAATCGGCGCTCTTCTCGGAGGAGGACGTCGTGTATCTGCGGATGTCGGAAGATGTGCTGGTCGATCAGGTGGATGATCTGCTCAAGGTGTGGCGCGGCATCATCTTCGACCATCCGCATCTGCGCGCTTACGACGAGGATCCCAAGACGCACCAGGTGGATACGGAATATGCCAAGGCGGTGGCTAAACGATTCGGCCAGTGGGTGCTCGACACCGCACGGGCGAAATATGATCAGGCTTGGCTCGACTATCAGTATGAGATCGGCCTGCGCCACCATCGGGCGAAAAAGAACAAGACCGACAACGGCCACACGCTCGGCCATATCCGCGCGCGCGATCTGATTGCTTTCAGCGCCGCGATCGTCGTCCCGATGAAGGCGTTCCTCGCCAAGAAAGCGCATCCGAAGCAAATCGTCGATCGGATGTACGACGCCTGGTGGAAGTCGGTGATCCTGCAAGTGACGTTGTGGTCACAGCCCTACATCCGCGAGGGCGATTTCTGACGAACGCCGGCGTCACGGTCGAAATTCGCGGAGCAAGACCGAACCGACAAAAAAGATGGAGAGCATCCATGAACGAAGCGAGCTTACCGAGAGATCTGATGACCGCCGGAGCGACGCCAATCGAGCGCATGTATTTCGCTTGGAACGACGCACTCTCGCAAAATGACGCGGATACCTTGCTTGCACTCTATGCCGAGGACGCCTGGTTCGAGAGTCCGCTGGTCCCGCATCTCCTCGGCATCGAGAGAGGCTGGCTCCGCGGCCGGAAGGAGCTTCGTCCCCTGTTCGATCTGCTCGCGATCCGCAAGCCGCCGGTGCGGCAGTATTACCGAACAGGATATCTCACCGACGGCAAGCGCCTGATCTGGGAATATCCGCGTGACGCTGGAAAGGGCGAGCAGATGGATTTCGTGGAGGCGATGGAGCTCGATGACGATGGCCTGATCCAGCGCCACTGTGTCTACTGGGGCTGGTTCGGTTTTCGCGTTCTCCAGCGCAACCAATACCACAGCGTTGCGGAACCGGCATAGCAGCGGATCGAATCATGCGCAAAGCCCGAGCATCGTTGATTTGGCTGGCTGCGCTCACGGTACTTAGTGCGATCTCGGGCGCACAGGCGCAATGGCGAATGGCTGCGCCGCTCCCCGCCCCCGTCGGCGAGATCATGGGCGCGGTGATTGGTAACGAATGGTACGTGCTCGCCGGGTTGGATACCGCAACCCATCGGCCGCTTGGTCTGGTCTACGTGTTTGACGCAAAGACCGGCGGATGGACTCAGAAGACGTCGATGCCGCAGCCCGCTCATCACGTCATGACCGCTGCGTTGAACGGCAATATCTACGTCTTCGGTGGCTTCATGAATCCACCGGCCGGGCGGGAGGAGACCAATGAAGCTGGCTGGCAACCGGTCGACAGCAGCTGGATCTACGATCCGTTGTCCGATAGGTGGAAATCGCTTGCGCCGATGCCGACGCCTCGGGGCGCAGGCTGGGCTGTTGCTCTCAATGGCAAGATCTATGTGATCGGTGGGGTTCAAGCGGATGTCCGCGGCAACGCGACGGCGCCTCTCTCGCCGGGAAGTCCGCAGCGGGTTCTGGGGACGGTCGAGGAGTATGATCCGGGTACCGACCGATGGAGTGCCCGCGCGCCGATGCCGACGCCGCGCAACCATCTGCTCGCGGCGGAGGTCGCAGGCAAGATCTACGCGATCGGCGGCCGAATCGGCTCGGCGCAGATCACCGTCGCCGAGGAAACCAACGTCATCGAAGAATACGACCCCGCACGCGACCAGTGGCTCAACAAGGGGCGAGCACCAGTCCGGCGCAGCGGAATGGCCGGTGGCGCGTCAAACGGCAGAATCTACGTCGCGGGAGGCGAGTATCAGGACTGGGAGGGCGCCAAAGCCTTCTGGGCGATCCAAAGCTATGATCCGGCCACCGGACAGTGGCAGACCTTGCCGAGGATGCAACTCGCCCGTCATGGCTTCGCGGCAGGACTGATCGGTGGTGCCTTGCACGTGGCCGGCGGAGGCTTCCAATCAGACGGCATGCCGACCGTGAACACCAAAACCGCCATTCACGAAGTGCTGCAGTTCGAACGCTGATCCCGGCGCTACATTGCCGTTACGGCGGTGCAACGGGGAGGGATGCGTCCGCAGCGCGCGCAAGTCGGACGAGGACACGAGAGGAGCGACTGCGGAGCTTCATCAGTCCCGAAATTGGAATCGTGCGCCTGCGAGCAAAGGAAGCCAATCTCTTTGGCCCGCATAGTTCGGTGATCGCCTATGATGCAAACTCTTAAAATCCTCGCGGTGATAGTCACATCGATTCCGATGGCGCTATCGTTGGCTCATGCGCTGGAGCTTCCCGGCAAATATCGCCTGGATCGCGACAGCTACCTGGCAATGCAGTCCGTCTACTATCCCGGCTTCACGGTCGGCGGCGCCGCAGAACCGTTGAGCATTCTCATCGTACTGCCAGTGGTGCTGATGCAGTCGCATACTGTGGCGCTTTGGCTCGCGGTCCCCGCGCTGGTCTCGCTTATTGCCATGCACGCGATCTTTTGGATGGTGACGCAGCCGGTGAACCGATTCTGGCTGACTGGTGCGCATTTGAGCGAACTCGGTGCAAGCTTTTTTGCCGGCGCGCCGGCAGCGGAGCGCGATTGGTGCGTGACCGCTGGGAGTACTCACAGCTCGCTCGGGCCGTTTGCGCCGCCATCGCTTTTGTCGCTCTGGTGATCGCTTCGACGCTTTAGACGTGACCTGATGATGCGGCGCTGACGGCGCTCCAGACGGAATGGATGCGGATGGCTGTCGGCTCTCTTTTTTTTCGGCCAAACGCATCCCGCTACGTGCCGCGACGCAAGCAATCAGCGAGGCGGTTGTAATTCCGGCCATATCAGCAAGTTTTTGATTTCGGCGGCCTTCCTGATCTTCTGCGCTTTTTGCTCCGCGGCTTTCTTTTCGTCACCAGGTGGAAAATCGTGTGCGGTCGATTGAAAATCCAGCGCAATGCGCTCCCAGTCCTCACTGATCGGGTTCGAATGATGCTTCATCGAACGCTCCCGTTGGGGCTGTCAGAGCTAAAGAGATTGGGCGGTTCCGTAGAATTTCAAGGGCGGGACGTTTGAACGGAGCTTCTGCACCTTGTGCAGCAGGTTGTGTTCGGTGATCTGCCGCGGCGGAATGGAACATCGTCTGCTACGAGCCGTTCAACGCCATGAGCGAAGCAACCCGGAGAAGGCAATCATGGCAGGTCGACTGGAAGGCAAAGCAGCAATCGTGACCGGCGCCGCAACGGGCATCGGCGAGGCCATCGCGCACAAATTTGCTAGGGAGGGCGCGAAGGTCGTTGTTGCCGGATTACCCACCGATCCCGTGGACGATGTCGTCCAGGCGATTAAAAGGCATGGCGGCATGGCTGAAGCGTTTCTGGGCGATCTCGCCGATGAAATCGACGCACAAGCCTGTATCGCTCTTGCGCTTGACGCATTCGGCGGACTGGACATCCTCATCAACAATGCCGGTGTATTTCCTGAAATTGCCGAATGCCAGGATCATTCCATCGAGCTGTTCGATTACATCGTTCGTAACAACATCCGTTCGGCATTCGTCATGACCAGGTTCGCGCTGCCCCATCTTCAGCGCTCGCGTGGTGTCGTGATTTCGACCGGATCCGAGGCCGGCGAAATGGGCGAGCCGACGGCGGCGCCCTACGGTGGCTCGAAGGGCTTTATCCATGCCTTCATGCGAGGGGTGGCTTACGAACAGGGCAAGTACGGAGTGCGTGCGCTTTGCGTATGCCCGGGTCCGGTCGATACGGCTTGGACACATAAGGAAACCGGGCCAATGAATGCGCAGATGGAGAAGCAGACCCTTGCCGGTACAATCCTCGGCCGCCGTGGCACCCCGGAGGAGATAGCGAATGTGTTCGCCTTCGCCGCCTCGGATGAGGCGAGTGTCATGACCGGAGCGCTGATATTTGCCGACGGCGGCACGACCATCGCGAAGGGCGGTCCAGGAGAGATGGCGCAAAGCTTCGTGAAGGAGCAGCCAACGCCGACACTGGATCTAAAACACTCGCACGATGGGCTGAAGGGCAAGCCTATCGAGAACCGGATGCATTAAGAGGCATCGCGAGCCCGCTTGACCGCGGGCCCGCTTTGGTGCCGCGTTGTCGCGTTGTGCCAAACAGCGCTTTGATTGAAGTTGGCTCTCGCTTCTGTCCTATGTGCGCTTCTTCTTGCTCACGCGGCGCTTCGTGCTTGTTTGTCCGACATCAAGATCGCGGCGCACCCTCCGCCGCTTCGCCTCGCTGTAGCTTCCCTGGTGCAGGAACTTTTTTGCTAGCTCGTCGCTCGCGCGACAACTTGATCGCAAGCGCCTGCGCCTGCTTCTTGGTCTTGGCCATGTTGAATTCTCCTTGCCCAAATGAACAAGTGTAGCCAGTCCCGTGCTCAGGCCGCCAAGTTGCGCACGACCTTGCCGCGCGTGTGCTCGTTTTCGAGCTTCTGTTGTGCTGCACCCGCTTGATTCAAAAGGTCGCCTCGAGCTGGGATGAACCTTGCCCGAATCGATGGACTGACTCCAGCCTGGCAGGTATCGAAGGAAATGATAGGTCATGGGCAAGAGCAAGGCAGCCCTTACGGCGAAGAAACGGAGTTCGTTCGGCACGCACGGAGGTAACCGCGACGGGGTTCGCACTGAACGTGCCGCCGCGCCGAAAGGCAGCAGGCAAGCGAAGGTCAAGGATCCGCAGCGCGGCCGAAAGGAGCGGTGAGCGTCTGCCTCGATGCTCGACGCGACCGCGAACCCGCGATTTGCGGCACGTCCGCCGTTGACAACATGAACCGCGGTCGCGTTCGCCAGCTAAGCGATGAGACCGGGCAGGCAAGTAACAGGAGCGCCCACCGGTTCGACAACGTCGCGGCTGCGCTGGTCGCGCCGGAGGCGTACGCCAGCCCGGGCACGTCGTTCAAAAGTGGTTGCGACATCGTCAAGGGCTGCGTCCAGTCGCGACAGCGGCTGAGAGCAGTCCCTTCCGGTGATAGGACCTAGGACGGAGACCGCTCCGGGAGAGGCCATTCCGCCGGCGCGGCGAGCACCGAAGGGGCGCTCGCCTGCGCATCCGGCTTCATGGGGTCAAGAAGCGGTTGGGCCGAAGCGTCGCTTGCCTTGAACACCAGCTGTCCCGTTTTGCTTGCGGCTCAGATTGCGGCGAAGCTCTGGTTGTGCTGCTGGCTCGGCTGAGCAATTCCGTGCAACGCCTTCGCCGTTCCCGCCGACCGGCGCGCCAAATCGCTGAGCGATACGATTCCGACCAGGCACTTGTTCCGATCCAGGACTGGTAACCGCCTCACCTGGATATCGCTCATATTCGCACAGACCTGCGATATGTCCTCGTCTTCGAAACAATACTTGACCTCTTTGGTCATCGCGTCGCGGACTTCGCAGTCCGGCCCTTTACCCTCTGCGACGCAACGCACCGCGATGTCGCGGTCGGTGATCATGCCCACGAGCCGGTCACCTTCACCCACCGGCAACACGCCACAATCGCAGGCTTTCATCAGCTTCGCTGCTTGCTGGAGTGTGTCGGTCGGGCTTGCGATCTTTGCGTCGCGAGTCATCACTTCGCTGATCTTCATTGTCATCTCCTTTGTCGATCAGATGTATTGGACTCCCGCAACTGCAGGCTTCTTCAACACCGCCTAAACAGACGCATTGGCTGCGCGTTCCAAAGATGCACCGGGCGCGATCTACAAAAACGATGCGGCCGGCGGACATGCAGCCGCGAACTGCCCGGCCGGCGCTGGCGGCAGGAACCCGGGCAATGACTTTTTCCGACCGGCGGTGAAGCAAGATCCGCGCATCTTCAATGGGATTTTGGGAACAGAGGAGGGACGGTCCTGTTGTTTGCGCTGAGGACGACCATGAGAAAGCCAGGGACATTGGCTGTTGCTGCTGTTTCATGAATTTCGCTGCAGCACGGCGCGGCTATTCCAGTTCGTCAGCTGGGAGCGGCCCGGCAAACAGGCGACGCAAAGCGCGGCCACTATACCCGCCGGAGGATCGCCTTCATCTGGTCGATTCCCCGGCGCTGAGACCGCTCGATTTCACCGCACAAGCTAATGATTTCTGGATCGGTCAGTTTTGCCTGCTGACACATCAGAATCGCGCCCGAGTGGTGCGGAATCATTGAGCGAACGAAGGCACGATCGCCGATTGTCGTCTGGGTGCGGATCAGGGCGAAGCTGCCGACGAACACAATGACAGCGCCCCCGAGGATCGCGGCATTGGCACCCTTGGACGGGAACATGTGCCGCATCGCGACGATCATCAGCACCACCATCGGGACGACCATCATCAGCGTCATGTAGCGCATGTTGAGATTGTTGTAGAAGCTGTCGAGCCCATCGATCATGACGAACATCACGAGATACATGATGACGCTGCTGATGGCCGTCTGAACAATGAGGCTGGTGTAGCTGCTTTTGTTTGACTTCATGTCGTCCACGTCGGTGCGCTCCTTCCCCGGGGTATTGTCATCAGTACGCGCGTGCGACTGGCGAAGTCCGGCGTTACGATCGCATAGCGCTCGAGTTGAAGCGGAATTCGAACAGTTTGTGCGTTTAGGTGGACGATCGGAGGAAATATCGCATATTTGCGTCGTGTGGGGAAAGGCGGTAGCGGTCTCCCGCTACCAACGGCCCCCTGTGTCCAGACCGGAGACATAGGTAACAGGTCGTACCTAAGACATGGGTCACAACCTCGTGCCGAACGCCAGTGGCTACTGACGATAATCAGTCCTCAGGATGGTGGCAGGCGACACCTCCATCGCTACCAGCCTGCCATTCCGTGGCACGCGCGGCGGTGACTACGAACCGAATGCCTCCGACGTTGTCGATCTCGACGCCATCGAGGAGCCGAAGCGCGGGCCGCACATGCAGCTCGATCCCGTGCTGAGCGAAGCCAACTTCGTCGAGATCGATCGCAGCACCGAAACGCGCACGCTCACCATCGAGGGGCCGCGCCTGTGAGCAGAAATTCAGCTCCTCCTGGCTGGCAGGCGCACAAAATCGTGACGCGTGTCGATGGCTGGCTGATCGACTCCGAGAACGAAGTTCGCGTCCCGGCCGTCGTGGCCGCGATGATCGCCCGTGCGATGCCGCACCCTGGCGATGACGTTGTCGCTGCGATCTATCGGCGCATGGTCGCGCGGCACAAGAAGGTGTTGGGTCATGTCTGACATGTCTGAAGGAAATCCGGTCGAGAAAGGCAACACACCAGCGGCGTCTCTCGCCGGGATGGAGGCCGCTGCCGGCATCGGAGGCACGACCGACGACGGCAGCGGCGCCAATGCGGATGTCGACGAATACGAGACCTTGCTTGCCTCGCTCAACCGGACATACGAGCAGGATGTACGAATTGCGGTGCACGAAAGTGGTCACGCCGTCTGCGCTCGGCTACTCGGGCATCAGGTTGGCGGTGTCACCGTCACCCCGGACGCGACCCGTGGTTACGAGGGTTTGTGCTGGGATGTTGGGCATGCGGAGGCGTTCACGGAAGATCGGGGCGACGCTGCTGACGTTCGCGAGGCGCTTGCCTCGCACGTGCCGCAGGCGGGCGAAGATAGTCGTCCTGTGGCCGATGTGTTCGCCAGCGTCTATGCCAAATGTATCGAGTTCCTGGCCGGTCGCGCTGCCGAGCGCATGCTGCTCGATGGTGAGCCTGCTGTGCCCGCTGATGACCTCCGGCAGGCTCGTGAGCTGGCCTTGCTGATCTGCATGAGCGAGGAGGCGATCGACACGTTCCTGGGGCGCGATGTCGTCGCGCGCGACTTGCTGCTGCCCTATGGCCCGGTCATCATGACGTTGCAACTTGTGTTGCGGATCAAGCGCACGTTGGCCGGCGCCGAGATCGACAAGGTCATTTGGGATATGGAGGCGCAGAAGGCGTTGGCGTTAGAACGTGAGCGCCGAACCGAGTGGCGCAAGCGCGAACTGACAGCGAACCGCTTTCGAGCCGAACGTGGTCACGCCAATGATGTCGCAGCCCGTGCCACGAGCCGAGTGCGCCCACACCGATGTCGCAGCCGTTGCCGCATTCTGAACAGATCGGATCCGGTGATCGGCGACATCAACGATCGGAAGGCGCGACGGATGTAACCGGCCCGATGATCTTGAAAGGCCCCGACGTGCAGGGGCCTTCCGTCTGAAACGTTGAAATGTTTGAGTACCGGCAAACCGTGTGAGGTTCAGCCGAAGCCAATGCTCGGTTTAGAGCGTTAACCGATCAGGTTGCAAGTACCCTGCGGCCACGA
>NZ_VSSR01000039.1 GCF_008123515.1 Bradyrhizobium cytisi | reverse complement strand
CGCCAAATACGTTCAGATCGCCACCCGCGGCTGTCCATCGTTGGGACAGAAAACCATCAGCATGCATGTGTTGCGTCATAGCGCCGCGATGCGACTGCTGCGGGCAGGAATTGAAACCTCAGTGATAGCACTTTGGCTCGGCCATGAGCAGGTCGAAACCACCCACATCTACCTACACGCTGATATGGGAATCAAGGAACGCGCACTGGCCGCGACAGCTCCAGCGGTAGCCACCCCCGGTCGTTTTCGACCGAATGACAAGCTTCTCGCATTTCTGGAGGCGCTGTGATTATGCCGACTCCAACGCAGCGATCGCCGCCGCCAGAGCCCGTTCAGAGGCAATGGTCGGCATAATCCCGAGGTCGGCATAGTAGAGATTATGCCGACGTCGGCATAATCTCTACTCGATCACGACCAACCAAGCCGCAATCAGCGCGTTGTTTCGCGTCGTGAACCGATACGTCGGCAATCTGGCGCCGATGCCCGGGGTTTTTCCCGATTACAAGGCACCGATCGTGCGCAACGGGGCCGAGGGCCGCGAACTCGCTACGGCGCGCTGGGGAATGCCGTCGTCGTCAAAGGCGCTGATGAACGCCACCAAGAAAAGAGCCGAGAAGCTGCAGGCCAAGGGCAAGACCGTCGATTTCAAGGAACTGCTACGGATGGAGCCGGACGGCGGCACGACCAACATCCGCAACGTGAAGAGCAAGCACTGGACGCGATGGCTGGGAGCCGAAAACCGCTGTGTGGTGCCGTTTAATTCGTTCAGCGAGTTCAACAAGGCCGAGGGCGGTGATATCTGGTTCGCGCTCGATGAGACCCGTCCCCTCGCCTGCTTCGCCGGCATCTGGACCAACTGGACGTCCGTTCGGAAGGTCAAGGAAGGTGAGACGACCAACGACCTCTACGCGTTCCTCACGACAGAGCCGAATGCCGAGGTCGGCGCCATCCACCCCAAGGCGATGCCGGTGATCCTAACAACGCCGGACGAAGTCGAGACCTGGATGACGGCCCCTCCGGACGAGGCCCTGAAGCTGCAGCGGCCGCTGCCGGACGAGGCACTCCGGATCGTCGCCCGCGGCGTCAAGGAAGACACGGCCGGGCTAGCGACGTGACCATCGAGGACGATGACGACCAGGCAGCTCCCCAGGGCCGCCAGCGTAAGATCATCCACACGGCGGCTGGGTGGGTCAATGAAGTTCTGTTTGTGCCCGTCACAGCGTGCGTTTCGACATTTCGGTTACGGATCTGCCGAATCGAACCCATTTTTCTCGGTGGGAAAGGTGGCAGATGCGTCTCGATAACGCGGCGAGCCGTGTACATGCCGGCTCTCGACAGAACCCCGTTTTTGACTGATCCTACCGTCAGCGTGCTTCCGGGGTGTTTTCAACCTTTTATTGTGTGTCTGTTTTCAAGCGAAATTCTTAGTTGATGATGGATGGGGCGTTCGATGTTGACGAAGAGGTTGAGTACGCTGCTGCCTAACATTCGGGCAGCGCTGCTGTGGATGGCCGGCGTCGGTGCTGCGTTTGTGTCTAATGTCCTGACCTTGCGAGTGCCGCTGATTGTCGCGTCGGCTGGCTATTTCATGTTCTCGAAGCCTGACCAGATTCAGGAGATCTACTTTATTCTCGCAAGTGACCTGCCGCACAATCTCATCAGGATCGGCGCTTTTGTTGTCACGACAGCCGTGCTCTGTGCCTCGATCAACGAATGCGTGCGGCAACTCTGGGCCAGTCAGACTGGCGCCCGCCTGACATGGCTCCGTGCTGCGATCTCAGCCGGGATTGGGATGGCCCCGTTGGCTGGAATTGCCGTGGGTCTCTATCGAACCACCGGTTACTTTGACCTTCCCGACCTTCAGCAGGTGGTAGCAAAACTCGCCGAAAAGCCGCTCTCTCCCGATGGAAAGACGTACTTTGACAACCTCACGGGTGGGTTTCAGGCTCTGCATCGGGACGCATTGTTTGCCATCTCCCTTCTCCAATGGGCGGCAATTGGGTGCCTGATAATGGCCGTCGCTGTGGGGGTGTTTGAAGCCGTCTGCCGACGAAGACTGAGCAACCCGAGCTGGTTTCGCAGGATCGAGGCGAACATTTTTCTCATCACGACCGTACTTGTTGGCGCCTTTTCCCTGCAAGCCGTTTGGATCGTGAAAAGTGCATCAGCTCTCCTGATCGCCGCAACAGCCCTGATTGGCACATTGACGTGGCTCTCCCTGTTTCTTGTGGTTTTGCAGTTCTTTCTGCTTCGCCTGCAAAATGTTTCGGCCAGGGTTGGTCTCTCGATGGCTGGATGCCTCGTTGCTGTGGCTTTGGTCGCAGATTGGGCGGGGCTCAAC
Source organism: Bradyrhizobium cytisi (assembly GCF_008123515.1). Classification (GTDB taxonomy): domain Bacteria; phylum Pseudomonadota; class Alphaproteobacteria; order Rhizobiales; family Xanthobacteraceae; genus Bradyrhizobium; species Bradyrhizobium cytisi. The sequence continues at coordinate 123,817 of NZ_VSSR01000039.1, read as the reverse complement.
GACAATCACACGGTCCGCACAGTCGAGAACAAGACCGATGCAGAAACCGGCGGACTCATACAGGACGAGTTCTATGCCTGGTGGCACAATCGCCCTGCGGAGCGCGTGAACGCGTTCAAAGACCAAGGGCGCCCGTTTCCAGTCTATGTCGTGGCCGCAAGAGGTGGTGGCATCTATGCTGCCTATCAAACTGCAATCACCTTGGCGCGGCTGTACGACCGGTGTCCCGCGATCCTCGACCATATCTTTCTCATAAGCAGCGTGTCGGGCGGGAGTGTTGGTGCAGTGGCATTCATGGCGGCCGTCCAATACGAGCCGGCGGCGGACAAGACCAAATGCGCGGAGGATGGCCTCGACGGACCAGGAACGATCGAGAAGTTGGTCGACCAGTTCTTCAGGAACGACTTCTTGTCCCCTCTGGCAGCGTCCGCGCTGTTCCCGGATTTTGCCCAGCGATTCTTGCCCTATCCAATTCCGCTTTTCGATCGGGCGCGGGCGTTCGAGCGGGCGCTGGAAGTGGGGTGGCTTGATACGACCTCGGGCAAGTCAGATGGTCTGAGCCAGGGAATTCTTCAGGGCCGGAAGCTGGGAGACGGCCCGATCATGTTCATGAACGTCACGCAGGCCGAGACCGGTGAACAGCACGTGGTTGCACCGACAAACGATGACATTCAATGGCGCAGGTCGGCCGTCAACTCCGCAAACCTTGCTTCGATGGGACAAGATATTGCGCTAAGTACAGCAGCGACCCTCAGCTCACGATTTCCGTTGATACTTCCCCCAGCCTCGGTTGCCTTGGAAACACGGCATCTCCTGCTGTGGCCTGCAATTGCGACGCGCTACGTTGATGGCGGTTACTTTGAGAATTCCGGTGCTGATACGGCGCTGAACGTCATTCAGTGGATTGAGGGTGAAAATCCGGCAGAGAAGGTGGTCAAGCCTGGCGGCAAAGGCATCAAGGCCAAGAAGTTTCCGGAATACGTTTTCAAGATGATCGTACTTGGTCACAGCGCCTACTATAGCCGTCTCTACGAGGGAGCTCAGATCGAAGCCAATGGCTTCTCCGAACTCCTGACGCCAGTTGATGCCTTCATGCAGACGCGGGAGGTGAGAGGAGATCAAGCTGTAGACCGCGTATCAACGCTGCTTGATCAGCCCCCAAATCTCGGTGATGAGCGGTGGCGGCTCGCCCAGATAAATCTCAATCATCGCTTCTTCAAATTCCCCCTCGGCTGGCAGCTCTCATCCCTCACAAGACGGCTAGTTGCAGCCAACATAGCGAGTGCGGGTATCTGCAATGCTGCTGGAGAGGGAGCTTTCCGGGATTCGGGACTGATCGAAGGGCCGAACGCAGTCCCGTTTGGAATGACGGGATTCATAGAATCCTTTCAAAAGAACTCGTGTGATCAGTGCAAGATCATCCGTGAGGTCAACTCAGGACTGGGCAAAGTAAAGGCAAAAGCTAAGAACGGGAACTCGGTCGATAATTGCGATCTTGCCCGGTAACTGCGTAGGCGCATTGTCGATTTCCCGGCTCATTTGAGCAAGCGCGCATAGGCCCGAATCAAATCAAAAAGCCGGTGAGCGGTCAGGCTCGCCGGTTTTTGGACAGGCAGAAGACTGCCTTCGACGCTCAGGCGGCTCGCGCGTCTGCTTCGGTAACCGGAAGTCATTGAGGTAAGCCTCAGGGGCAGGTTGCGATGAGCTCAATCTACGCAAAAAAACAGACACCCCAAGCTCGTTCTGAGGTGACTTCCAATGGGTAAGGAAACATCACAATCTGGTCCGACGCTGGCAGTCATGAAGCGGCTGTTTGCGCACTCTGGTAATTGTTGTGCGTTTCCTAGATGCGAAATCCCGATCGTGCACGAGGCCACCATAATCGGCCAAACATGCCATATAAGAGCAGCAAGACCAGGCGGTGCTCGGTTCGATCCAAACCAATCGACGCAAGATCGGCACGGGTTCGACAACCTAATTTTGTTGTGTGCAAACCACCATACAATCGTCGATGACGATCCGGAGGCGTACACCGTTGCACGCTTGGTAAAGATGAAGGCCGAGCACGAAGCCAAGAGTGCTGTACTTTCAGACGAACGGGCCAGCAACAGTGCCGAGCTGCTGATAAAGCAGACCGTCCAATCTATCAATCAGTCTGGTGGAATTACGGCGCATACGGTCAATCTATACAGCTCCAGTCCGCACGCCAGACACGGCGAAGAGCAGGCGCAGGAAGCCGCTCGTCGCATTTTTACACCCGAATTGAACCGAACGATTGCCCGCGTTCTCTACATTCATGGTCGAGCAATCCCGAATTTTGTTTGCGCATCGGTTGGGCACGACATCGAGCCGAATGACCGAAAGGAAAACTTCCTACCGCATTGGCCAACGCTCTTTCCGAATGCGCCGCGGTGTAGCGCGCTCTCTTCCGAGGACATCGTTTCTCTTAGTAGCTTTTACGATTCGCTTCACACGCTCTCAGATCTCGTAAACGAATGGTGGGGGCGAGAGGACCAGCTTCCAGTCAACATATTCAATTCAATTATGCAGCAGGCCCAAAAGTCTTTGGAGCTAGCGCTGGTGTGTATAAAGAATTTCGATTTGGATACGAAGTTTCCGCCGGCCAACCCCGCATTGGGCTCGCTGTCATCCCGGATCGAGCGGTCTTTGGATTCCGCGGCTGACGCGATGCGGCATCACATCGCCCGGGCAGAAGCCAAGAAAACCAATTCAGATGCATCGAAGCGCATCAGAAGGGCCTGAATAGGTACCTATCATCAACGTCATTTATGCTGTGAGGTAGTATGATCTCAAAATATGTTCCCAATGCAGATCACCTCCTAGCCATGTCGACCTCGGATGTCGGCCGCATCATGCTGCTCATTGCGAAGGATGTCCGGCAGGGCGCGGGCTTTACTTACGAAGCAATCACTACCGAGCCATTCGGCACCGGGATGGCGACCGAACGGGGGAGCAGTTATCCATTCCACAAGAAACAACAGATAGGCGACCACCTAAACAGAGCATGGCGACAGTTAGAACGCGAAGGATTTGTGGAAGCTTCGCCGGGCATCAATGGTACCCATGGATGGAAGACCTTTACCGAAGCTGGTCTGGCTATTGCCAATGGACAGGACTGGGAAGCAACGCGAGCGGCGATGCTTTTCCCCAAGGAGCTCCTGCATGTCGCGATACGCGATAAGGTGTGGGCAGCTCTTGCAAGAGGCGAGTTAGACGAGGCTGTCTTCGCCGCTTTTAAGGCTGTCGAAGTTGCCGTACGTCAGGCCGGAGGTTACGAAGCGACCGACCTAGGCGCGGACCTCATGCGCAAGGCATTTGATCCGAGCGACAATCCGAAAGACAATCGCGGAAGGTTAACCAACCTGGCTCATCCGCCCGGAGAGCGTGAAGCTCTTGCACACCTATTTGCTGGCGCGATTGGCTCATACAAAAATCCCCATTCGCATCGCACCGTAAACCTCAGCGATCCGGCTGAAGCACGTGAGCAAGTGATGCTCGCCACCCATTTGCTTCGTATTGTTGATGCCAGGCGGCGGCAGTAGGTCCAGAAGCATTTCGCGAAGTCGGGTGAGAACGCACAACACGCGCATCGACGTAAGCAATAGCGTGACCCAGCCACCCTGACACGGCAAAGCCGTATCAGGGTAGGTCCTCCGACCTCGCGACCCATAGAAATGTTAGTAGTATGGTGGATCGCCTGGGAGTTGCCTCGCAACGGCCCAATCGGCCATCATCATAACGCAAAAGGGGGGCCAGGAATAGTGACAACGCTTGCCGCTTGGAGTGGAGTCGATCCACGTGGTCCTTCATCACTTTATTTGGTCAGCGACAGCCGGATCAGCTGGGGATCGTATCTCAATCGTTGGGATGCTGGACGAAAACTTTTTGCCTGCAAGAGTACCCCCGACGTTTTTGGATATGTCGGAGATGTTCTTTTTCCTAGCCTCATGCTGGGACAGATCATAGCCGCGGCCGACGATGGGGTGCTTTTTCCTACGGGGGCGAGCGCGGAAGCGAGGCACGCGATCGTTGCTGAGACAGTCAAGGTGTCGCTCGGCAGCCGTTTCAACGCTCCCGATCGCAGCTTTGCGATTCTACACGGAGCGCGAGATGGTAGCGGAATGAATGCACGCTTCCGTCTTTGGACGCTGACCTATGTAGCGTCGACCTGGACCAGAGCTGCGGTTTGGACAGATGAGGAGTTATCTATCGATAAAACACAATCTGCACTTCATACTGCGCTCGGATCTGGTGGGCGCGCAGTCAAGAAGCAGAATGAAGACCTACAATATGATCCTCAAGGGAGAACAAGCAGGGCAATATTCTGGGCCTTTTGTGACGCCCTCAAGAACAAAGCTGACCCTTTGAGTGGAGGTGCGCCGCAGCTAATTGGGCTGTATCGCACCGAGATGGGAAAATCGTATGGGATCACCTACGAGGGACACCGCTACTACCAGGGCCTGCCGGTACCGGACTCAGCTCATCTAAACGGCATCGAGTGGCGCGATGTAAATTTTCAGCGAGTGGACGGCGCGACAATGCAAGTTCTGCATGGCGCCCAACGACATGGGAGACGCTGACGGCCGGCAAATCGTCGCTCAGCAATTGAGAACTCAACAGAGATCTGGTCGCGCCGTCCATGCTGCGTGGAGCCGCCGAGATCGCTTAGTAGTCCTTGAAATTAAACGGACATTTCTGGGAGTTCGCGCGTAGCAAAATCCGCAGGAATTTCTCGTGGAAATTCGCACGAAATCAGATGTTTCGGGATGTTTTGGTGGTTGGGGCGGGAGGGATCGAACCTCCGCCTGGTGGAATCAAAATCCGCTGCCTTAAGGACTTTCGACGCACTATCTCGGATTGTTGGTTGCGGGAGGTCGGACTTGAGCCAGCGAAAGTTAGACGTCTGAACCTCGAGCCTCAACCGCACCAGTTTCGGCACGCCTGGACAGTAGCCAGTCGCTCAAGGATTCAACTACCACAAAGAAAGCAGTCGAGCGGGCAATTGTCCTTCGGTGTCGACGTGACACAAACTGGACACGCCTAGTTCCCACCCAGCTAAGTCACTGAAATCTGGCGCTCCCTAGGGGAATCGAACCCCTGTTTCAGCCTTGAGAGGGCCAAGTCGATCCGCTCGATGATCATCCTGAAAAGAGTTCGGCGATAGTGGCCCATAGATGTCAATCGCCGATTCGTCTGCACGAGCAGGCGCGACCGCACCAGTTTCGCACCAGAAACGACCCAACCGAAGCGCAACGAACGCGATCGGATTCTGACGAAAAGACAGCAACATCAACGAGGCCGATCGTTATCCCGCCGCTCATAACGGTCTGGTTGCAGGTTCGAGTCCTGCCGGGCCCACCAGCCAATCGATCACTTGACCGGATCGCAATGCTCGATCAGCAATTCCGTGAGGACCCGGATCTTCCGCGCGGGATGCTGGCCTGGCGGGCGGATGACATAGGCACCCGCCGGAGGTGGTGGATGACGGGTCATAACTGAAACAAGCCGCCCCGATGCCAGCAATTCATCAGTGAGGAAATCGGGGAGGTAGGCAATCCCGAGTCCTGCTGTTGCGGCGGCCACCAGAGCTGTGCCGTTGTCGGCCTTGAAGCGACCCTGTGGACGAACCGTGATGATCTTGTCGCCATCCATGAGCTGCCAGGCTTCGGTGCCCTGCATGAGAGCTTGATGGGCGATGAGTTGCTCGGGTGTCTCGGGCGACCCGTGCTCTTTGATGTAGCCGGGACTCGCAACGAACTTGCCGTGGATCGGTCCGACCCGCCTGGCGATCAAATTCGAGTCTTGAAGATAGCCAATCCGGATCGCGCAGTCGTAACCTTCTGCGATGAGATCAACGAATTGGTCACTGTAGCAGGCTTGGATCTGGAGCTTCGGGTGTCGTCTCGCCATTTCCGCCATCACGGGGGCGAAGTAGTTCGAGCCGAAGGACAGCGGCACGGCAACTCGCAAGCGTCCACGAAGCTCGCCGGCAGGCAGGATCGTTTCCTTGGCCAGGTCGATTTCGGTGCAGACCCTCGCAGCATAGTCTCGGAACGTCGCCCCAGCTTCCGTTAGAGCGGCGCCGCGGGTGGTTCGTGCAAGAAGCTGGACACCAAGTTCCGATTCAAGCCGCAACAGCCTTCGACTGACGATCGACTTGGAGACGCCGAGCCGGAGCGCAGCAGGCGAAACTCCGCCGGCATCAGCAACTTCCACGAATGTCCTGAGCTCTTCGACGTCCACTTTGGCGTTCCTGCTTTCGCGACACAGCTTGCCACCAAACGGTACTACCGCATCGAACACGGGAACGGCAATAAGCCCTCCAGGTAACGCCGCCTGTGGCGAGCGTCTCCCCAAAACCGATGCCGCATTCAACGGCAACAAAGGATGTCATGATGAAACTTCGTAACGGCCTTGCTTCGCTTCTTCGTCCCGAAGACTCAGTGCTCGTTCTGATCGACCACCAACCCTACCAGCTTGCGAACGTGAACAGCCATGAACCGCAGATGGTGATCAACAACACGGCAGCTCTTGCGAAGGCAGCAAAGGCCTTCGGTGTTCCCACGATCCTGACGAGCGTGATTGCCGAGCGAGGTGGCCTCCTCTTCCCTCAGATCACCGAAGTGTTCCCCGGACAGGAGGTGATCGACCGGACGTTCATCAACACCTGGCAGGATAAGAAGGTCGTGGATGCGGTCAAGGCCACGGGCCGCAAGCAGCTGATCATCGCCGGTCTGTGGACCGAGATATGCGTCGCGATGCCGACGATCCAGGCTCTCGGCGAAGGCTGGGACGTCACTGTGGTGACAGATGCGTCCGGTGCCGTTTCGGTCGAAGCCCACGAGATCGCCATTCAGCGCATGATCACCGCCGGCGCCAACATGATGACCTGGTTGGCAGTGGCGGCCGAATGGCAGCGCGACTGGGCCAGGGCCGACCAAGCCGCCAAGCTGACCGAGGTGATCCTGCAGCATGCCGGCGGCAGTGGCATCGCGTTCCTGTGGGAGCAGCAGCTGCTCAACACACCGGTACCGAAAAGCGCAGCCTGAGCTGAACTGGACCTCGGCTTGGTTACGGAGACAGGCATCGAGAACTTCTTGCTCTGAAAAGGTGGGGACGGCTCAGGGGCCAGTCGAGATGGCTAGAGCTATTCTGCCTCGGCGTCGGGAGCCAGCACACCCCACGCTCGCAACACTTCGGCGAGGATTGCGCGGTCGCTGTCGTCGAGTCGCGGCAGGCCGGGCAGCCGCACGGGGCCGACCGGAAATCCGATCAGCCGCAGCGCCTCTTTGACCACCGTGGCGTTCGCGCCGTTGCCGAAACGCGTCCGCATCGCCTCGAACTTGGCGATGGTATCGACGAGTTCGCGAACCCGGTCGAACCGGCCAGCCTCGAGCGCGGCATGGATGGCCAGTGAACGGGCGGGATCGATGTTGACGAGGCCCGAAGTGAACCCCCTCGCCCCCGCCGCGTAGAAGGCGGGCGCCCAGCCCTCGGCAAGACCGCACACCCACAATGCGGTCGCTCCGGTGCTGGAGCGGATGCACTCGGACAGCAGCATCAGGTTCGTGGTGGCGAATTTCACGCCGGCGACGTTCGGATGGTTGGCAACACTCAAGATGTCGCCGAGGCTCATCGCGTCCGAGCGGACATAGGCAATGAGCGGCACATCCACCGCATCCGCGATCGCCTTGAAGTAGGCTGCCTGCGCCTGTGGTGCTGCGAACGGATCGAGCGGCTGATGCGCCATCAAGGCGTCGGCGCCCTTGTCTCTCGCCCGCCGGCCGAGCTCGATCGCCTCCTTCAGCGAGCGCCCGACACCGGCGGTCAGCAGCGAGCGGCCCGCATTGGCTTCGATGGCGCCATCATGCACGGTGCGGACTTCGTCGGCTGCCAAGGCGTAGAACTCACCGGTATTGCCGGCGGATACGATATTGTGGATGCCCGCGCCCGCGATTCTGTCGACGATGCGGCTGAGCAACGGCCGGTCGATGTCGCCGCTCGTGGCGTAGGGCGTAACATGCACGCCCGAAATGCCCTCGAGCGCAGCTCTTACTTTTTTCAACCTCAAGAGTTGTGCTCCTTCGTAGCACGGACAGCTTGGGGAGCAGTTTGCGGTTGCCCACGGTTTTCGAACGCGGCCTTGACGTGCTGCCGTGCCGAACGGACCACGTGATCGCGCATTTCCCGCTCGGCGGCGTCACTGTCACGGCGGGCCAGCGCTTCGTAGATGGTGCAATGCTCGCGAAGGGCGCGGCCTCGTTCCTCCGCGTCGCTTAGGATGAACTGACGTGCGGTATGCACGTAGACGCGCTGCCCGACCAGAATGCGCTGCAGATAACTGCAACGCGAGATCTCGTGGATGGCATCGTGAAACAACTCGTTGAGCTTGATCAGGTCGTCGGTCGCGCTCGCCGCGGTCGCCTCGGCCATTTTGCTCACGATGGCGGCCAGCCGCGCGACCCCTTCATCGTCGATGCGCGACGCCGCCATGCGGGCGATCATGCTCTCGAGCGCGGCACGGGCCAGCGCCATCTCTTCGGCCTGCTCGGCATCGAAGGTCACGCGGATGCCGCGGCGCGGCTCCGCCACGACCAGGCCTTCGGCTTCGAGCTGGCGCAACGCCTCCTTCAGCGGCGTGGTGCTGACGCCGAGCTGTTCCGCCATCTGCCGTTCGTTGAGCACCGCGCCGGACGGCAGCTCGCCCGCGATGATGGCGCGACGCAGCTCCTCGCGGACATGCGCACGCAGCCCTTTCAGATAAACCGGATCGACCGGCTGAAGCCTTGGCGGCACGCTGCTCTCCCTGGACGCAGGTTCATGCGCCCAAACTTTTTTGGATATTGGCCAAACGCTTTATGGACAGCCGTGAAATTTGATATATCAAATCCACCCCATGTCAATAAGCCGGCAAGAGTCCGGCCACAGGGATGGAATGTATGCGCAAAGAGACAGCGCAGACGGCGCGGGCCTCGGCGTTCGACGAGCCGGACGTGCGTGCATCCGATTGTAAGCTGGCCGCGCGAGCGATGCGGGCGGCGGTGCGGCCGCCTGAGGACGGACGGTTGGCATCGCTTTGGCGCGAGGCGCCTGGCAACCGTCGCATCGATGTCCTCGTTCCCATGGCGACCGGCCACTTTGATCCGCTGGTCTGGCCCAAAGCCGGCGCCTATCCGGTGGTCCCTTATTCGAACCGCATTCGCAACGCCGCTTTCCGATTTGACGAAACCGTCGTCAAGCCAGCGTCGCACCCGGCCACGGCGCCCCATTCGCTGCGCGTGCTGCATCCCGGCGAAACGTTTTGGGCCAGCGTAGGGATCACGGTGACATGATGCCATCACCACTATCACCATGACGGTGCCCAATTACACGACGACGCCATCAAGAATCACAAGGCCGAATGGCCGCAACACACATCTCGACCGGGAGGAACCATGAGCGAGGACATCCAGCAGAGGACGCCCCACTGCCGCCGACTAGACCGCCGCTCCGTGCTGAAGGGATTTGCCGGCGCGACCGCGATTTCCGCACTGCCTTATGCGGCGCGCGCCGAGGGCGCCAAGGAAGCGCCGGCGCTCGCCAAACTCGTGGTGGACGGCAAGCTGGCACCGCTGGCGGACCGCATCCCGGCCAGCCCGATGGTCGTCACCGTCGAGAAGGTCGGCCGCTATGGCGGCGCGCTGCGGCGCGGCCTGCGCGGCTCGGCAGACCACAACGGTATCCTGCGCATGGTCGGCAATCAGGGCCTGGTGCGCTGGAATCTCGCCTTCACCGAGGTGCTGCCGAATGTTGCCGAAAAATGGGAGGTCAACGCCGATTCCACCGAATTCACCTTCCATCTCCGTAAGGGCATGAAGTGGTCGGATGGTCATCCGTTCACGGCAGACGATATCGTCTTCGCCATCGAGGACTGCGCCAAGAACACCGAGCTCTATAAATCGCCGCCGACCCCGATCGTGATCGGTGGCAAGGCCGGCACCGTCACCAAGATCGACGACACTACTATGAAGTTCACCTTCGCTAGTCCCTACGCGCTGTTCCTGGAGCAGATGGCAACCCCGCTCGGACAGCATCCCACATTGTTCGCGAAGCACTACTGCAGCCAGTTCCACCCGAAGTACAATCCGGCGGTGGCCGATCTCGTCAAGGCCGCGAACCTCTCCGACTGGGGCACGCTGTTCCGGAGCAAGTGCGGCGACATCGAAATCCCCACGCGTTGGGGTAACGCCGACAAACCGACGCTCGATCCATGGGTCATCAAGGAACCCTACACCGGCGGCGCGACGCGCGTGGTGATGGAGCGCAACCCCTACTTCTGGCAGGTCGACACCGCCGGCAACCAGCTTCCCTATATCGACAGGCTCAACTTCAACATCTCGCAGGACGTCGAGTCGCTGATGCTCGATGTGATCTCTGGCCGTCTCGACATCCAGGAACGCCATATCGATACGCTACAAAACAAACCTACGCTGTCGCAGAACATGCAGAAGGGCGGCTATCGCCTGATCGAACTGATCAATTCCGGATCCCAGCAGGTTCAGATCTACCTGAACCTCACGCACAAGGATCCGAAGATGCGGGAAATGTTCGCCAACAAGGAATTTCGCAAGGCGTTGTCGCTCGGCATGAACCGCAGCGAGATCATCGAGCTGGTCTATCTCGGACAATCGCAGCCCTATCAGGCCGGGCCGCGGCCGGGGCATCCCTGGTATCATGCCACGCTCGCGACGCAGTTCAGCGAGTTCGATCAGGCCCAGGCCAATGCCATCCTCGACAAGCTCGGCTATGCCAAGAAGGATGCCAACGGCTTCCGCTTACGTCCGGACGGACAGAAGATCTTCTTCGCCATCGACGTAATCCCGACGCTCTACCCGGACGAGGTCGATGCGCTCGAGTTGGCGAAGCGGCACTGGGCCGATATCGGCATCGACATCAAGGTCAACACCATCGAGCGCGCGCTCTACTACACGCGCGGCGACAACAACGACCACGATGCGGCGGTGTGGCCCGGTCCGGGCGGCCTCGATCCGATGCTCGATCCGCGCGACTTCTTCGCACAGCACACACAGGGCTCGCGCTACGCCGTGCCGTGGGCGCAATGGTACGTCTCCGGCGGCAAGGATGGCCAGGAGCCGCCTGAGAGCCAGAAGCAGCGCATGAAGCTGTTCGATCAGGCTCGTGCCACGGCCGACCTGCAAAAGCGCGGCGAAATCATGAAGCAGCTGTTCGATCTCACGGCCGACGCTTTCGAGACCATCGGCATTTGCCTTGCGGTGAACGCCTTTGGCATCTGCAAGACCAACCTGGCGAACGTGCCAGCGAAATATCCGAACTCGTGGTCGTGGCCCAATCCAGGCCCGGCCCTGCCGCAGCAATTCTTCTTCTCGACGTGATCGGCCTTGAGCCCGGCCGCGCCGCGCGGTGCGACCGGATTCTATTTCCCTGAACAGGCAGGACCATGCTCCGCTTCATCGCCAAGCGCCTTCTCTGGATGGTGCCCTCGCTCATCGTGGTGAGTTTCCTGGCGTTCGTTCTCATCCAGCTACCGCCGGGCGACTACGTCACGACCTTTATCGCGACGCTGGCCGCGTCGAACGAGGTCGTCGACCAGACCACCGCCGCCGACCTTCGCGCCCGCTTCGGGCTCGATCAGCCGATGATCATCCAGTATCTGAAATGGATCAGCGGCATTCTGCTGCACGGCGATTTCGGCCTCAGCTTCGAATGGCAACAGCCGGTCAGCAACCTGATCTGGGAACGGATGGCGCTCACGCTGGTGCTGACGTTTTCGACCCTGCTCGCGACCTGGGGCATCGCGCTGCCGGTCGGCGTCTACTCGGCGGTCAAGAAATATTCGGTCGGCGACTACGTCGTCACTTTCCTCAGTTTCCTCGGGCTCGCGATCCCAAGCTTCCTGCTCGCGCTGGTGCTGATGTACATCGCCGCCGTCGAATTCGGCCAGGAGGTCGGCGGACTTTTCTCGGAAGCCTATGTCAACGCGCCCTGGAGCTTCGGCAAGGTCCTCGACCTGCTGCACCATCTCTGGATTCCAGTCATCATCCTCGCGGCCTCCGGCACCGCCAGCCTGATCCGCGTCATGCGCGCGAACATGCTCGACGAGCTCAACAAGCCCTATGTCACCACCGCGCGCGCAAAAGGCCTGTCGGAATTCCATCTCCTGGTGAAATACCCGCTGCGGCTGGCGCTCAATCCCTTCATTTCGACGATCTCCTGGTTGCTTCCGAACCTCGTCTCCGGCTCGATCATCGTGGCCATCGTGCTCAGCCTGCCGACGGCGGGACCGCTTCTGCTGCAGTCACTGATGAGCCAGGACATGTATCTGGCCGGTGCCTTCGTGCTCCTGATCTGCGCACTGACGCTGATCGGTTCGCTCATAAGCGACATCCTGCTCGCCCTCGTCGACCCGCGCATCAGGCTGGAATAGGCCGGGATCAGAATCATGACCGATATCGCCATTTCACACGTCGACAGCCGCCAGCTCGCGGTAGCATCGCAGTGGCAACTGGTGTGGTGGGCATTCAAGCGCCACCGTCTCGCCATGGCCGGGCTCGTCGTCACGGCATTCTTCTACATCGTAGCCGCAGCGCCCGGCTTCTTCGCCGTCAACGATCCATCGCAGCAGAATGCGCGCGCCGCCTACCATCCGCCCCAGGGCGTACATTTCATCGACCTCGCGGCCGACGGCAGCTGGTCGGTCCGGCCCTACATCCATCCCTATGCGCTCAAGCGTGACCCGCAGACGCTGCAGGCGGTCTATCGCGAGGACGAGACGCGCAAGAGCTACATCCGGTTCTTTGGCACCGGCTACGCCTACAAGCTGTTCGGCCTGTTCGACACCACGACGCACCTGATCGCCACCGACAACAAGAGCGAGCCGCTGTTCCTGCTCGGCGCCGACCGGCTCGGCCGCTGCGTCTACAGCCGCATCATACAGGGCGCTCAGATCTCGCTGTCGGTCGGTCTCGCCGGCGTGCTGCTGTCGCTGACCATCGGCATCGTGCTCGGCGGCCTTTCCGGCTATTATGGCGGACGGATCGATTTCGCGGTTCAGCGGCTGATCGATTTCGTGCTGTCGCTGCCCAGCATTCCGATCTGGCTCGCGCTGTCGGCGGCCCTGCCGCACGATTGGCCAGCGACGCTCAACTACTTTATGATCACGCTGATCCTCTCCCTCACCGCCTGGGCCCAGCTCGCGCGCGTCGTACGCGGCCGCTTCCTTAGCCTGCGCACCGAGGAGTTCGTCACCGCGGCACGGCTCGACGGCGCATCCGAATGGCGGGTGATCTTCCGTCACATGCTGCCGAGCTTCACCAGCCACATCATCGCGTCGATCTCGCTGGCGATTCCGGCTATGATCCTGGCGGAAACGTCGCTCAGCTTCCTCGGCCTCGGCCTGCAGCCACCGACCATTTCCTGGGGCGTGCTGCTGCGCGAAGCCCAGAACATCCGATCGATCGCAACCGCGCCATGGCTGTTTGCACCCGGCGCCGCAGTGGTGATCGCCGTGATCGCCCTCAATTTCCTGGGAGACGGGCTGCGCGACGCCGCAGATCCGTACAACAAATGAGCCTGATCGATCTCGCAACCCATGCTGGCGCGCGCTCGGCCACACCCCCTTCGCTCATTCTCGAGGTGAAGGACCTCGTAACGCACTTCCCGGTACGAAACGGCATCGTCAAGGCCGTCGATGGCGTGTCGCTCACGCTCGAGCGTGGCAAGACGCTCTGCATCGTCGGCGAAAGCGGCTCGGGCAAAAGCGTGACTGCCCGTTCGATCCTGCAGATTGTGGACGCGCCAGGGCGCATCGTGTCCGGCGCGATGATGCTGCATCGAGCCGACGGAACGTCGGTGGATCTCGCCAAATTCAATCCGCGCGGACGGGAGATCCGTGCGGTGCGCGGCCGCGAGATCGCGATGATCTTCCAGGAACCGATGTCGTCGCTATCGCCGGTCCACACCGTCGGCGACCAGATGATGGAGGTGTTGCGGCTGCATCTCGACATGGGAAAGAAGCAGGCCCGCGCGCGCTGCATCGAGCTGCTCAAGCAGGTCGAGATCCCCGATGTCGAGCGGGCCATCGACCGCTACACTTTCGAATTCTCCGGTGGCATGCGCCAGCGCGTGATGATAGCGATGGCGCTGGCCTGTAACCCTTCCCTCCTGATCGCCGACGAGCCAACCACCGCGCTTGACGTCACCACGCAGGCGGAGATCCTCGACCTGATCCGCCGGCTGCAGCAGCAGCACGGCATGGCCGTGATGTTCATCACCCACGACATGGGTGTCGTCGCCGAGATCGCCGATGACGTGCTGGTGATGCATCGCGGTAAGGTGATGGAGAGCGGCACGGTGGACGCCATCTTCCATTCACCGCAGAACGATTATACGCGGATGCTGATCGGCTCAGTGCTGAAGCTGGAGCAGAAGGCGGAGATCCGGTTGCGTCGCTCCCCGATCGCCGACGAGACGCTGCCGGTGCTGCAGGTCCGCAATCTCAGCATGCAGTTCGGCTCGGGAAAAAACGCGCTTAAGGCCGTCGACGATGTCTCGCTGACCGTGAAGCCGGGCGAGACGCTGGGCATTGTTGGTGAGTCCGGATCGGGCAAAACTACGATGGGACGTTGCCTGCTGCGGATCTACGATCCCAGCGCCGGCGCAATCGATTATCGCCGGCCGGACGGCAGTACCCTCGATCTCGTCAAGGCGGACAAGGAGACGCTGAAGGCCTGCCGGCGCGAGATTCGCATGATCTTCCAGGATCCTGTCGGCTCGCTCAATCCGCGCATGACTGTGGCCCAGATTGTCGGCGAGCCGCTGCTCGTCAACAGGATCGCAGCCGGCAAGCAGCTCGACGACCGTGTGGCCGATCTGCTGCAGCAGGTCGGTCTGGAGCCATCCTGGCGCGAGCGCTACCCGCACGCTTTTTCCGGCGGCCAGCGCCAGCGCATCGGCATTGCCCGCGCGATCGCCCTCAATCCGCGCGTCATCGTCGCCGACGAGGCGACGTCCGCGCTCGACGTCTCGCTACGGTCGCAGATGCTCGACCTGATGATGGGCCTGCAGGACAAGCTCGGACTGTCCTACGTCTTCATCAGCCACGACATCGGCGTGATCCGCTACATGTGCGATCGCGTGGCGGTGATGTATCGCGGTCGGGTGGTGGAAACCGGCTCCGCCGAGCAGGTCTGCAACTCTCCGACCCACGCCTATACACAGGCGCTGCTGTCAGCCATTCCACGACCGGACCCGCGGGCGCGCAGTATCCACCGGCGGCACCGCTACACGGCGGCCTGAGACAATCCCGGCGTCCGTTTTCGGGCGCGACAACAAGCAAATGGATGGAGATAACCCGTGAAGATCGACCGCCTGCGGGCCTTTATGTCACGCGACAAGGACCGCCCTCGCCTGATCATTGCCATCGATACCGACGACGGGCTGACCGGCTGGGGCGAGTGCTACAATCACGGGCCCGACAAGGCGCTGGAACCGCTGCTCGAGTATCTGTTCACTTTCATCCGCGGCGAAGATCCGCGGCGGATCGAATATCTGATCCAGTATCTGTTGCAGCAATGCCGCTTTCCGCCCGGCGCGCTGGGCCTTGCGGCGATCTCCGCGATCGATCATTGCCTCTGGGACATCTCGGCCAAGGCGCTCAATGTCCCGGTCTACCGGCTGCTCGGCGGCAACGTGCGCGACCGCGTCCGCATTTACGCCGGTGTCTATACAGCGCCGGACGCAGCGATTGCCCGCGACGAATTCGACAGGCTCAACGCTGAATGGGGCCTGACGGCCTTCAAGCTCAGCCCCTACCGGATCGACATGCATGCGCAACGCTGGGGCGAGGTCGTACGTACCAGCGCGGAGTATTTCCGCAAGCTGCGCGAGACGGTGCGCACCGACTACGAGATCGCCTTCGACGCCCACGCCAAGATCTTCGAGGTCGGACAGGCGATCCAGCTAGGCAATGCGCTCGCGCCCTACGATCCGCTGTTCTTCGAAGAACCGATCCGGCCTGAGAACATCGAGGCCTGGGGCGACCTGAAACGGGGTCTCACCTGCACGCTCGCGACGGGTGAGTCCCTTTACAACCGCTTCGAATTCCTGCGGCTGTTATCGGTCAAGGGCTGCGACATCATCCAGCCCGACATTTGCGTGGTTGGCGGGATTTCGGAAATGCGCCGGATCGCAACCCTTGCCGAGGCGCACTACGTGACGGTCGCCCCACACAATCCGATGGGACCGCTCGCCACCGCCGTCAATTTGCATTTCTCCGCTGCGCAGCCGAACTTCCGAATTCTTGAATACCGACTGCCGCAGGGTGCGGTTTACGCCTTCGGCGACGGCAGCAGCGACCCCAACGTCACGCCGGACCGCTCGCAGGGCGCCTGGTACGTGAAGGACCCCTACCTGCCGAAGAACGGCTATCTCGAGCTGCGGCCCGACCGGCCGGGTTGGGGCGTCGAGATGGACATGGAGGTGCTCGGCAAAGAGGATTACGTTCATTGGGAGCGCAAGGTGCCGCGCCGGCCAGACGGATCGACGGCCTATGCGTGACGCGCTCAGTAACCGATAGCAGCCCTATCACTGCGCGGGGCTGCTGCGCCAGCCAAAATCTCGCTTTGCGGGTCAATCGTAATTCCACAAGCGAGACCCGCTGCGCAGTCGCCAGCGCGACGTTGTCACCCCCCACGCGAGCGCCTTGCCGCAGGTGCCGCGACAATCGTGTGGGCACTGGTCCACCCTGCACTGGACCGGCGCGCTTGACCTTATAGACGACCGGTCGTATCGTAAATACGACCGGTCGTCTTAGTCTCCAAAGTGCGAGGAGAGTTTGCATGAAGCTGATTGGCACCTATCTGTCGCCCTACGCGAGGCGGGTCGCAGCGGCCCTGATCTCCCGCGGGCTGCCCTTCGACCATGAACCTGTGAACGGCTACCGGGAGTTCGAGACCGCGAGCCGTTATAATCCCGTGGCGAAGGTACCTTCGCTCGTGCTCGACGATGGCGAGGTCCTGATCGACAGCACGGCCATCCTCGACTACCTCAATGAACTGACGCCTTCGGCGCCGCTGATCCCCGCCGCGTCAAGCGCGCGCCGGGCGACGCTCAAGCTCGCGGCAATCGGTTACGGCGTCTATGAACAGGCCACCAGCCTGTCGTTCCGTGGACGCGAGGTCCCTGAGACCGAGGCCAACCGCTGGAAAGCGCAGATTTTGGGAGGCTTGCGCGCGCTCGACGAGGCCGCGCGCGACGGCGGACCGCTCAGGGCGAGCCCGCTGGATGCCGCAGCGATCACCGCCATCGTAGCGGTGGAATACCTCGCCCGGACGAATCCGGACCTGGAGGCCCTTCCCGCAATCCCCGCCCTGGCTGAGCTTGCAGCCGAATATCGAGACGCACCGCCCTTCGCACTGACAAGGGCAACGGCTTGAGGCGCATGGAGGGAAGCATGGCTGATCGGATCGCTCTCATCGCAGGTGTCGGCGGCGCAACTGGCGCTGCGCTCTCGCGGCGCTTCGCACAAGGCGGATATCGTGTGGCGATGATCGCCCGCAACGCCGAGCGGCTCGCGGAGCTGGAGACGCAGATACCTCGTGCGCGCGGCTATCCTTGCGACGTCGCCAACCTTGCCCGGCTCGGCGAAATTGTCGAGCGCGTGCAGACCGAGCTCGGGCCACCCCATGTGCTCATCCATAACGCCGTCGCGGCAACATTCGCCAAGATCCTCGACGCCTCGGTCGAGGATCTAGAGCGGAATTTTCAGGTGAACACCACGTCGCTGTTCTTCCTGGCACAAAAACTCGCGCCGGCGATGATCGAGCGCGGCGAGGGAGCCATCATGGTCACCGGAAACACCTCGTCGTTCCGGGGCATTCCGCTGCGCCCGGCCTTCGCGCCGACGAAGGCCGCCCAGCGCATCCTCGCGCAGTCCCTCGCAAAGGATTTGGGCCCGAAGCACGTGCATGTTGGATACATCACCATCGATGCCGCGATCGATGCCCCGTGGAGGAGGGAGACGTTGCCGCTGCCGGATTGGCAGGATAAGCGGGGCGACCATTTCGCGCATCCCGATGCGATTGCCGACGAGGTTTACCACATCGCGCATCAACACCCCTCCACGTGGTCGTTCGATCATGTCATCCGGCCCTTCGCCGAGAATTGGACCCTGAACTGACCATGCCGAAGCCTAATCATAAGGAAGCACTACTCGACGCGGGCCTCGCGGCGTTTCATCACCGCGGCTATCATGCAACCGGTGTTCAGGAGATCGTCTCGTCGGCCGGTGTGCCGAAGGGCTCTTTCTACAGTCATTTCGAAAGCAAGGACGCCCTCGGCCTGGCGGCGCTGGCGCGTTACTGGGAGGACCGCGCCAAAGCGCGTGCCCTGTTGCGGGACGCCGGCCTTCCCGGGCTCGAGCGGCTTGACCGCTACCTCGCGGCCCTCGGCTATAGCGAGGACGGCTGCCTGATCGGCAATCTCACGGCCGAACTCGCGCAACTCGACGCCTTTCGCCAGGATTTGTCGCGCCTGTGGCGCCAGTGGACGGATGCACTTTCCCAGTGCCTGGCGGATGGGCAGCGCGACGGCAGCGTGCGAACCGACGTGCCCGCCACCGAGCTTGCGCGTACGGTGCTGGCGCTTTGGGAAGGCGCGGTGCTCTCAGCGAAGGTCGAGCGCAGCCCTAAGCCGCTCAACATGGCGCGTCGAACGCTGCGGCATTTGCTGGCGCCGTGACGTAGCCGATCCCCTGCTGCGTTGTTGGAACATAGGCGGCGCCACACGCTCCGTCATTGCGAGCGAAGCGGCGAAGACAAGCAATCCAGAGTCTCCCTGCGGGAAGATTCTGGATTGTTTCGTCGCAAGGGCTCCTCGCAATGACGATGAAGAGAGTTGCGGGATTACGGTGGCGGCACTCAATGCCTCCGGTCGCAAGCGCCAGTGAGGCATTGCAACTCGCAGCCCTTGCGCTCTTCATTCGCTTTGCGGGATGAAACGGCTGAAGGAAGGTAGTCCAAGACAGAGCTTGACGATGAGAGGAAGCGCGAGGACCGGGATGACGCATGCAGCGACATAACCCTCCGCGAGAGATGGCAGACCGAAGCCAGCCGCCGCCCACACGAGAGTAACGTTACGGTTTCCGCTCACGAGGCCTATGGTTCCGGCGGTTTGCAGCCCCAGTCTCGCGAACGTCACCGTAGCGAGTCCGCACAGGCCGAAATTGAGGACGACTGCCGCGGCGAGCATCACGTCGAAACGCAGCGCGTTGCTGGTCCATTGCGCCCTTATGCCCTGCGAGGTGGCAAGCCCCACGATGATGAGCCCGATCACGGCGATTCCGGTGGCGGCGCTTTGATCCGGCAGAACGAGACTCAGATGACGATGGAACCTTATGGCTAAAAAGGCCACCAAGCCGGCAGCGCCGATAATGCTGAACAGCCGGATCGCCAGCCCGCTCATGTCGAACGCAATGCCAAGTCCGAGCATCGTGGCGAAGCACGGAATCGAGATCGGCGTAACCAGGGTCAGCGCAATCGAGACGACCAGGGCGAGACGTGGTCGCAAACCGAGCATTCCAGCAATCGCGGCCGCGCTTCCGACCGGCGGCGCCAGCAGTGAAAGCAGAACGCCGGCCCGCAGGGCAGGATCAAGCGGGACGAAGGACAGCAGCATCGCAGCAGCCAAAGGCAGCACCAGGCCGACCCAGCCGAGCACCAGGCCTATCAGCGGCAGACGAACGCTGCCTTCGGAGGGAGCAAGACCCGCCGTGAGAAACGAACCAAGCGTCAGAAGAAATGCTGAAAAAGGCAGAAGACCGTAGCCGAAGCGCGCGAAGGGCGAGATCAACAGGCCTGCGCAAAGCGAGATCACCAAAAGGATCGGTCCTTGTCCGCCAAGTGTGGACAATATCCGGCCAACGTACATATCGCCTCCTCATTTGCATGCGCATCGGCGTGATGCCGCCCCGGATGCGCGGCTATAGCGGCCCGTGTTGTGCGGTGTGCACCACAGCGGTTGACGCCGGCCAAGGTCAGAAGAATCCAGGGCTCAAATCGAGGCCGTCGGTCAGAGAGAGCACGAACACAAACGCGCAAGCTGCACAGAACAGCAGGGCGTGTTTGGCCAGGTCTGCGCCGGTGACCGAGAGGACCGTGTCGGAAATTGCGCGCTTGATTGCCGTCATGTTGCCGCCTTGCTTTTTAGATCGGTGAGTTGGATGTGCCACGCGTGCCCGTCAGTCGCACCGCAAATCGATGCCCAGGGGAGCGCCACCTCGCTCGGGTGACGTTCGCTGAATGAGGATCGCGGCCATC
The DNA here is from genome assembly GCF_008123515.1 of Bradyrhizobium cytisi. Lineage (GTDB taxonomy): Bacteria > Pseudomonadota > Alphaproteobacteria > Rhizobiales > Xanthobacteraceae > Bradyrhizobium > Bradyrhizobium cytisi. The sequence continues at coordinate 103,463 of NZ_VSSR01000039.1, read as the reverse complement.
GCGTGAACGGCGCCGAAGCCCAGAAGAACGAGGATCATCAGGCGCGTCCCGCCGCCTCGGCTTGCGTTTGTGTCACGCGGCATTGGAGATCCGGCCCGAATTGCAGACCCGGCATGAACGTCGTTTTTCACGGCTTCCCTCTTTACGGTTGCGCTGGCTTGTGTAGCGACCGCGGGGGGACCCTTGGTCCGCGCGGCCCCGTTGCCCGATGCGGATCGTTTACGGCAGCGGCGGGTTAAAAATGTAATGGGTGACGAAATCATCGGAGACGAGATCCGCTTGGGGCTCTCGGGGCGCCTGGCTCGTCGCAGCGAAGGCAATCAACAGCGCGAGGAGCGAGCCATAGAATGCGATCAGTCTAAGTCTCCACGTACTGATTATTCGCAGCTCCTCGTCGGGTGCGAGAAAATAGTACGGCTTGTTTTCCAGCTGCACGATATCGGTCAATGCGACCTCCTGGTTGATGGCGATTCCGACATTCGGGGTGCGATCAGTCGCCTCCGAAAAGGAGCGGTGCGACGGGAGGTGCCGGCTCCGAAGCGGCCCTGAGTGTCGGGCGCGCGAAAGAACTCAACGCTGCGTCGAACCCGGCGAGGACCACGAACAGGCTGACGACGATGATGATGAGGTGATGCGCGCGCATGTCGGCTTGCCGGATGAAATTGCTCTGCGTCGATCAGGCCAACCGGCATCCCGTCGCGACGCGATCTGAACGCGTCGGCGTCGTCGCGGGCGTTATTCAATCGTCATTACGGCGTTAATATTGTTCGCAAAGTTGGCAACTCGTGTAGGATGTATACCTGCGAGCATGCCTGCTCAATTTTGAGGCGGAATGACTGAAACTGCGTCTGCGCCCGGCCCAAGCTTTACTCTCTCGCTACTGGGGCGTTTCGAGCTGACCGGGCCGAATGGCGTGGTCAGCTTGCCCAACAAGAAGCTCGCGGGATTGCTGGCCTATCTGGCTTGCACGGCACCTCAGCCTCAATACCGGGAGAGACTCTCGACCCTGCTGTGGGGATCTCACTTCGACGCGCAGGCGAAGCAAAATCTGCGGCAGGCGCTGTTCAAGCTCCGCCAGGTTCTTGGTCAGGGCGCTCTCAGGAGCGATGGCGAGTTCATCTCGTTGAACGCCGCAGTGGTCATCTGCGACGTACGGCGATTTGAGGAGCTGGTCGCGAAGGACAGCCGCGAGGCGCTGAGTGCGGCGACAGATCTCTATCGTGGGCCTCTCGTTGATGACATCGGCGTCAGCGAGGAAGGCTGGCGCGATTGGCTGGCCGGCGAACGCGAGCGGCTGTCGGAGCTCGCTGTTGGCGCCCTGGTCGCCCTCGGCGAGTCTGAACTGACACAGGAGCGTGCCGGCCATGCCCTCCTCGCCGGCCAGCGTGCCAATGCGCTCAACAGCCTGCGCGAGGATGCGCACCGCCTGATCATGCGCGCGTTGTCGGCGGCTGGCCGCAACGCCGAAGCACTCAAATACTACCAGGCCGTCGTAGCCCTGCTGAAGCAAGAGCTTGGCACCGGGCCCGATGTTGCGACCAACTCGCTCGCTGCAGAGCTGCGCAAAGTCCAGGAGCAGAGGACGGCCCCGGCAATGGGGGAAATCGCGGCAGAACAAGCCGAGCACATGATTGGCAACGACAGGCCCTCCGTAGCGGTGCTTCCGTTCCAGAACATGGGCGGTGACACCGAACAGGAATACTTTGCCGATGGCATCACTGCAGACATCATCACCGCTCTATCGCGCTTTCGCGAACTGGTGGTGATTGCCGCCGGATCGAGCTTTGTCTTTCGGGACAAGGGAATGACCAGCCGGCAGATTGCGCAACAGCTCGGTGTTCAATACATCCTGAGCGGCCATATACGTAAAGCGGGCAACCGCATTCGCGTGTCGGCCGAGCTCACTCATACCGGTAGCGAAGCCCAAGTCTGGTCCAATCGCTATGACCGTCCCCTCGTCGATGTATTCGATCTGCAGGACGACGTCAGCAGTAGCGTTGCTGCAGTCGTCGCTCACGTCGTTCGGAGCGCCGAAATCGAACGAGCACGCCGCAAACCGCCAACCGATCTATCGGCCTATGATCTCTACCTGCGTGGACTTCACCATTTGTGGACCGGCACCCGTGAAGGTGTCATCAAGGCCATCGAGCTGCTTCGGCAGTCTCTGGGCCTCGATCAGGAGCGAACGGCGACGCTGGCGGCGCTGGCCTGGGGGCTCGTCATGGCCCCGCCGCTGGGCGCCAACACGTCTCCAGATGCCGCGGCCGAGGCGCTCGGTCTGGCCCGTCGCGCCGTCGAGCAGGAGGCTGAGGACGCCTTCGCTCACGCGGTCTATGGCTTCGCGCTCTTTGGGCCGGCCGGCACCAACGATCAGGGACGTATTCACGCCAGCGAAGCCGTAAGGCTCAACCCCAGTTCGGCCTTCGCATGGGGCGTGCTCGGAATGATCGACAGCATGGGAGGTGACTATGCGAACGCACTCGTATGCCTGCATCGATCCCTCGTCCTCAGTCCCGACGACAGGATGCTCCATTTGTGGATGACGGGATTGACCGCATCTTACTTTGCGCTCGGGCAATACGAGGAGGGCATCGCCTGGGCACGGAAGTCGGTTCGGCACAATCCGAGCAACGGCACCGGCCATCGTATGTTGGCGGCCAATCTGGCCGGTGTCGGGCGCCTGGAAGAAGCCCGCGAGGTCACTCGGATTCGCGATGCGACACAAAAAACAACGATCCGCGATCTGCGTGCCATGCGCTTTTTCAAGCAACACGAGGTGCTTGAACGCTATCTTTCGGCCCAGCAGGCAGCCGGGGTGGCCGACTGAGCCTCAAGCGCCGAGTGCTGCGAGAAGCGTGCGAACGGTCATGAAGACCAGGATGAGCGAGCCTATGGTCCACAGAGTCGCGCGAATATCGTGAATTTGCGCGGTGAAATAGGCCAAGAAGTGGAGCAGGCGTGAGGCAACGTAGCCGTAGAGCAGCCATTGCGCGAGAAGCAGCGACGGCTGCGTGAGGACGTAGAGAAAGCCCGCGACCAGGAAGTACGGCAGGTTCTCGACATCGTTCATCTGGATCCGGCGGATCCGCTCGACACCTTCGTTGGGAAGAAGCTGCGCTGGATCGGGCGCAGGATTCAGTGGCGTCTTCCTGATGTCCTCCGGCGAACGGTAGCCCCCCTGGGCTCTGACCATCCGGAACACGGTCAACCAAGACATCGCCACGGCCTTCAAGATCATCAGGCTGGCAGCAACGACATACGTGGCGAAAAGGGGATCGTGAAGACTCATTCCGTCCAATTTGGCTCCCCCTCCGGCGCTTCCATACTACATGCCCGACCGCGTCGCGCCAGTGCGTCACGGCCCTCCAAGCAAAAATAACGCTCCTTTGACGCCTGACTGACGCCGGCAACGACGGCGGCGGCTTATTGCGCGGCGGCCGTCAATGAGATTTGGAGATTTCTGACATGCGATTGCAAGCTTTGCAGACAAATGCGCAAGCCGCCGTTCCCGACCTGGCAGCAGTCATGCCGGCGACGGGGTTGGCCTCAGGCGATAATGGCCTCCGCATCCGCGCGATCCTCAGCCTGCCCGCCACATGGTGGCATCGCACTCGTTTCAGGACAGAGCTGCGCGCCGATCTCAGGGAAAAGCCCGAGCTTCTCCACGACATCGGCATCGGCGTGCACGAAGCGCACGCCGAAGCATCGCGGTTTTTCTGGGAAGCCGTGCTGCTCCAGCGCCGATAGAACAGGATCGGCGATCATTGGGTTGCGGCCGAAACCAAAATGCCAGGAGACTTACGGTGGCCGTTGCATTCAGTGGCTTCGGCCTGCTTTTTTGAATTGGAAGTTGGCGTCCGCCTGGATTATCACCCTCGTTGGGTCCAACCGGTACAATGCGCCGGTTTGATCGCCCTCCAGCGGCAGGAGAACTTCATGGTCAGTGAAAAAGGCCCGAACATCAAGAAGAAGCAGAAATGCAAAAATTGTGAGGGCAAAGGTTTGCTCAGGAAGGGCGACAACGTGGTGAAGTGCCAGCGCTGCAAAGGCACGGGGGTGCGGTGACATCGCGGATTGCCTCTCACTTCCTCACACTCCGTCATTGCGAGCGCAGCGAACCAATCCAGAGTTCCTCGGCGGGGAGATTCTGGATTGCTTCGTCGCAAGAGCTCCTCGCAATGACGGTGGAGAGAGTTGCGCGAGGCTGTGCCAAACGCTCCGTCATTGCGAGCGAAGCGAAGCAATCCAGGGTCCCTCGGCGGAAAGATTCTGGATTGCTTCGTCGCATCAGCGCAAAAATTGCTACGCAATTTTGTCGCGAGCTTCTCGCAATGACGATGGAGAGAGTTGTGCGAGGCGGCGCCTCGTCATGGAGTGTTCGGGCCCCACCAGCCTCGCACCAGCTTCGGACCAGAAAGTGCTGATGGGGCAATCCGATCACGCTCGGTCAACCCGCAAGCACAGCTTTTTCTGGTCACCTCATGAACCGCCAAGAACGCCGGGCCGCGGCCAAGCAATCGCATAAGGTCGCGCCGCAAAACCTCGCGGTCGCCAGGGGTCTGGAGGCCGCGAAACAGGGCCAGGCGCTGTTCAATCTCGGCCGGTATGCCGAAGCCCTGGACTACTTCAACGCATTCGCGAGGCTCAATCCTGACGTCGCACCGCTGTATCAGACGCGCGGGCTTTGCCTGCAGCGGCTGGGCCGGTTCGGGGAGGCGCAGGCCGACTTCGAGCGGTCGATTGCGCTCAACCCCAGCGAGGCCGAGACGCACAAGAACCTCGGCTCGCTTCATGCGCGATTTGGCCGGATGGAGCAGGCCTTTGCGAGCTTCGATCGCGCGCTGGCGCTTCGTCCGAATTTTCCCGCAGCGCTCAACGAAAAGGCGCGGGCGCTGTGGAGCCTGCAATTGCTGGACGAGGCTTTCGCGGCCTTTCACCAATCGATGGCCCTCGAGCCCGGCAACGCGGACACGATCTGGAATCTCGCGCTGCTGCAGATGCTGACTGGAGATTTCGCGCGGGGCCTGGCGGGACGCGAGGCGCGCTGGAAGGCGTCGTCGCTCGGCCTCGCCGATCGCGGATTCTCGCAAGCCCTTTGGCTGCGTGACCAGCCGCTCGAAGGCAAGACCATTTTGCTTCACGCCGACGAGGCCCTGGGCGACTCGATTCAGTTTGCGCGCTATGTGCCCTTCGTGGCCGCGCTCGGCGCTAAGGTCATCCTGGAGGTGAAGCCTGCGGTGCAGCGGCTACTGGCCGCCCTGCCCGGCGTTGCACATTGTGTCGATCGATCGTCTGTGACGTCGATGGCGTTCGACCTGCACTGCCCGCTTGGAAGCCTGCCGCTGGCGTTCGGGACGCGGCTCGGCACGATCCCGTTCGCGCAAGGCTTCCTGCCTGCGCCGGCGGCGGCGCGCGTGACGACGTGGGAGGATCGGCTTGAAGACCGGCTTGGTCCGCGCACGCGCTTCCGCGTCGGTCTGGTCTGGTCGGGAGATCCAGGTCACAAGAACGATCACAACCGGTCGATCGCCCTGCGCACGCTTGCGCCTCTGCTGGATTGCGATGTCCAGTTCGTCTCCTTGCAAAAGGGTGTGCGGGACCAGGATCGCGCGTTCCTCGACGAGCGCAAGGACATCATCGACCTGACGGACCATCTGACGGATTTCAGCGAGACGGCGGCGCTGGTGTCTTGTCTCGATCTGGTGATCTCGGTCGACACCAGCGTGGTTCACCTCACCGGCGCGCTCGGCGCGCCGGTCTGGACCATGTTGCCCTTCAACCCGGATTGGCGCTGGCTGCTCAACCGCGACGACAGCCCGTGGTATCAGTCGATGCGGTTGTTCAGGCAACCGGTGCGAGGCGACTGGGCCGGGGTCGTGGAGGGCGTTCGCGGCGAGCTGGAGGCTCTGGTGTCCGCGCGGCGCAGCCACGACAAAACGAATGACGCGCCGGCACCTCCCCTCGCGCCTGCCTAACCTTCAACCCGATACAGCCGCCACCGCGCCGGCACGCCCTTGAGCTGGTGGCTGCCGTGATCCCTGAGGCGGATCTGGGATTGTGCCGCGAGCAGATCCTTCACCGCACGTGAGACCAGGACTTCGCCGGCGCGCGCCTTGGCGGCGACGCGGGTGCAGATGTGGAAGGCGAGGCCGACCATCTCGCCGCCGCTGATCGTGTATTCGCCTGCGTGCAAGCCCACCCTGATATCAAGCCCGAGCGTGCGCACGGCCTCCCGAATCGCGGTTGCGCAATTGATGCCGGCGGCCGGTGCCTTGAAGGTCGCGAGCACGCCGTCGCCGGTCGTCACGACTTCCTTGCCGCGCGAAGATTTCAGCTCTTTGCGGACCGCCGCGTAATAGAGGCCGATCACCTTGGTCCAGCGCGCATCGCCGAGCTTGGCGGCTTTTGCGGTGGAGCCGACGATGTCGACGATCAGGATCGTGGCGAGCGCCTGCTTGAGATCGGCACTCCCGTTGGCGGATTTGCACCGGGCCGAGATAGCGCCCGTCAGCGGCTCATAGTCGTGGCTGCGCCGTCGCGCGATCGCGGATTTGGTATAGTCCTGGGCGCGCTCGACCGTGCCGCAGCGGATCGTTTTCTCCTGCGGCAGACGCGTCCAGTAAACCTTGCGTCCCTTGCCGGCGCCCTGCACCTCCACGGCACCCCATTTCAGGAACACTGCCGAGCCGACCCGCCGCACACACCAAGCTTTTGAGGTGTATCCTGACACGTTCGACTGATGCAGGCCGATGCGAAGGAATTTGGGCATGAACGTGCGGCCGATGCAAAGACCGTTTGGGCGGACTGGGTGTCAAACGTAGTCGGACGTTCTTGCGTTGGCAACAGGACTCCCAATCGAAGATTTTTCTATCTCAAGCGGAACGCCCGCGATCCAGATCTGCCCGGGCCGCAAGACGCTCAAGCTCTTCGGTGAACCGCCCGATATCATCCTCCGACGAGTAGATGTGAGGCGCCGCGCGTACGATCCTCTCGAGGCCACGCGCCTCGAGCTCCCATCTGGCATGATCGAGACCCACAGACGCGACCGCGATGCCGCGCATGGCCAATTCCTCCACAATCCTGTTCGCGGGCAGAGACGCATGTTGGAACGTCAGGAATGCCGCGCCGGCATCTTCGTCCTCGAACACCGTGAGTCCGGAGATGTCACGCAGGTTCGCGCCCAACCGGCGCAGCTTCTCGTCGTTGCCAGCACGAACGTTCGCAATGCCGATACGATCGAGCTCCTGGAAAGATGCCCGCAAGCCGAGACGGCCGGCAGCGCAGAACTCCCATGCCTCGAAGCGCCGCGCATCCTCCAGCGGCAGGAAGCGGTCATCCGGGCACCAGGTGCCGGCGCTCTGGTCGACGATGATCGGCTCGACCAGACGGCGCAGCGCCCGATCCGACAGCGCCATCATGGCCTGCCCGCGACCACCTCGGAGCCACTTCCGTCCCGGCGCGACCATGACGTCGGCAGATGCCCCAGGCAGCGTCAACTCGAACTGACCGACGGCTTGCGCGCCGTCGATGAAATAAAGGCAGGCGTCCGGCCGCGCAATCGAGCCAAGCGCTTCGACCGGCTGGCGCAATCCAAAACTGCTGGCAACCGCCGATGCGCAGATCGCGACCGTACGCTCATCGACCAGCGCAGCGGCCTGCTCGATGTCGATCCGCCCCTGTCCGGTCATGGGCAGCCTGACCACCTCCGCTCCGGCCGCAGCCGCGCGCCGCACGGCATTCACGATATTGCCGCCCCAATCGTTCCGCGCGATCAGGATGCGATCTCCACGCTTGAGCGGCATCGATGCAAAGGCAAGTGCCCAGAGTCGGCTCGCCTGCTCGCCGAAGGCAAGATGCGTCGGGGCGACGCCCGTCAGACGGCCTGCCAGGATACGCGTCTCTTCAATGGCGTGTCTCGCATCGGCCGCCGCCCAGTGCACGCCGCGCCGGGCCTCGAGATCGAGGTGGGACTTGATCGCCGCAACCACGCTCTCCGGCATCAGACCGGCACCCGCGGCATTCAGATGGGCGCTCGTCATGCGGTGAGCATCCGGTGCTGAAGCCGCTTCACCGCGCGAGATGCCGAGAAGCAGATCGCAAAGTAGACCAGGGCCGCGAACAGATAGAATTCGATCAAGCGCGCCTCCCGGTTGGCCACGATGCCGATCGACGTCATGAAATCATGGAGACCGATGACGTAGACCAGCGAGCTGTCCTGAAACAGAGCAATGCTCTGCGTGAGCAGGATGGGCGCCATGCGGCGCAAGGCTTGCGGCAGGACCACGTAGCGATAGGCCTGCATCCCGGTCATGCCGATCGCCAGCGCCGCGGCCATCTGTCCCCGGGAGATGCCGTTGATGCCGGCGCGCATGATCTCGGCATAATAGGCGGCCTCGAACAGGGTGAATGCGATGAGTGCGGACGTGAACGCTCCGACCGGCCGCCCGATGAACAGCGGCACCAGCAGATAGAACCAGAAGATCACCATGATCAGCGGAATCGAGCGCAACCCGTTGACATAGCCGGCAGCGAGCGCGGCAACGGGCCGTGGTGCCGACAGGCGCACAACCGCGATCATGGTCCCGAGCAGGATGCCGCCCGCCATCGCGAGCGCCACCAGGACAAAGCTCGTCTGCAGTCCCTGCCAAAGGAATGGCAAGGCGTGAACCACGGCGCTCCAGTCGAGGTTTCGCACGGTTAGCCTCGCCCCAGAGTGCCGGGGATAGAGACCCGCCTTTCGACGGCGCGCATCACGACGATGACGCAGAGCGTCAGCATGACATAGATGACGGTCGCGGCCGTCAGAGCCTCGATCCCCTGGAACGTGCTCGCCTCGATCTGGCGGCTCTGGCCCGTCAGCTCCAGCACCCCGATAGTCAAGGCGAGCGACGAATTCTTGATGATGTTGAGCGCTTCCGACGTCAATGGCGGCAGCACGTTGCGCGCCGCGAGGGGCAGAAGAATGTAGCGATAGGCCTGCGCGACGGTGAAGCCCATCGCAGCGGCTGCCATGCGCTGCCCAGCGCCGATCGATTCGATGCCGGCGCGGACCTGCTCGGCGACGCGCGCAGCCGTGAAGCAGCCGAGCCCAGCCACGGAGAACCAGTATTCGGGCATCGGCAGGTCGCGCTTGATCCAAAGTCCGAACGATCCCGGCAACAGCTCCGGCAGCACGAAGTACCAGAGGAACAGCTGGAGCAGCAGGGGGATGTTGCGGAACAAATCCACATAGGCCGTCGCGATGAGGCGCGCGGTCCGGCTCGGTAGCGTGCTCAGCACGCCGACGGTGCAGCCAATTGCGAGCGCGATGATCCATGCCGCGCCCGCAACGAGAAGCGTCCATGTCACGCCGGCGAGGAGCCATCCGAAATACGGCTCAACGAACAGAATGCTCCAGTTCCAGCGATATTGCATCGCGTGCCTGCCCGGACTATTCAGCGCGGCAGGGCCTGAACCCGGAAGGCGGCGAGCAGCTCGCCCTCGATTTTCAGGCCCAGTGGGTCGAACCATCTGGCATAGGTCTTCTCGGCCTCTCCCGACCGGAACGCATCGGCGAAGGCGCCGCGCACCAGCAGGGCGAAATCCTGATCGCCACGCTGCATCATCGCGCTATAGGGGTCGTAGGTGAGCAGGCGACCAACGACAGCGAGCGAGCCCGCCGGCTTCGCCTTGGTGGCGGCATAGACCTTGATCTGCACACCGTCCGCGACGAACGCGTCGACACGGTCGTTCTCGACCAGGAGCGCACCCTCGGGGAGATCCTTCACATAGACCAGCTGGACGCCGAGCGCCTTTTCGTCGTTGAGCTTGCGGATCGCGGCCTCGTTCGACGAACCCTGCAGCGCGGCAACGCGCCTGCCCTTGAGATCTTCGATCTCCCTGGTCGCGGATGCCGCTTTCACGAGCAACTGCGTGCCTGTTACGTAGAAGATCGGCGAGAACTCGACCTGTTCCTGGCGTGTCAGGAAATTCGAGGTGGTGCCGCATTCGAGATCGATCGTTCCGTTGGCCACCAGCGGGATCCGGTTGGTCACGTTGATCGGCGTGAACGTCACCTTGAGATCAGGCTTGTTCAGCCGCTGCCTCACGGCATCGACCACCTTGATGCAGAGATCGACGGAATATCCTTCCACCTTTTGCTCATCGCTGATGTAGGAGAACGGCACTGAGGCCTCGCGATGGCCGATGTTGATCGCACCACGCTCCAGGATGCGCTTGAGAATGACGCTGTTGCCGGGCCCTTGCTGTACGGGGAGCGGCTCCGCCGAAGCCGCCGTGACCAGGCACGCTATCATCGCGATCGATGCCATTGTCGCGATGCCGAATTTGCCCAGTCTCATCGGATGTCCCTTCCAGCCCGTCTGCCCGGCAGGACGCTACTGCGCCGATGCCGGACATTTCCAATGCGAATGCGCGCGGAGTTGATGCGGAATTTGCATCGGCCGAGCGGCGGAAACCGGCTATGGTGCTTGCCACGAGAGATCGCGAGAAGGCACCAATCATGCTCGATGTCCGCTGGCTTGAGGATCTGGCCGCAGTGGCCGAGACCAAGAACCTGACGCGTGCCGCCGAGCTGCGGAATGTCAGTCAGTCCGGACTGAGCCGCAGACTGCAATCGCTCGAAAACTGGGCAGGCTCAGCCTTGCTCGACCGCCGCAAATCCCCGATCGAGCTGACCGATGCAGGGGCGCAATTGCTGGCCACGGCGAACGACGTGATCGGGCGGCTCAACGCCACCCGGCGCGCCCTGAGGGAAGACCAGGATCAGGCAACCAGGAGCGTGCGCTTTGCCGCGCCTCACCTGCTATCCGTGACGTTCTTTCCAAAGTGGCTGCCGCAGATCCAGGCAACGATCGGATCGACGCGGCTGACAATCCTGTCCGACAATCTTCCCGGATGCTGTGACGCCTTCGACGACGGCGCTGTCGATTTCGTCGTCTGTTACATGGATCAGGCCAGCGGGCTCAATTCGGCCGGCGGAAAGACGCTGTCGATCTCGCGGTGTCAGTGGCTGACCATTGGCCAAGAGAAGCTCGTGCCGCTGTCAGCCGTCGACGGCGACAAGCAGCCCCTCCATGATCTGGCGCCGGAGCCGCGTCGGTCGGTTTCCTATCTCGGTTATAGCAGCGAGTGCTCGCTCGGCTGGGCCGTCGACCAGAAGCTCACTGAGGCGACCGGCCTGCCCCAGCTCAATCGCATCTATGAGAACTCGCTGGCCGATGGACTGCGATCGATGGCGTTGTCCGGGCTCGGCGTCGCCTGGCTGCCGCTGACCACGACCCACCAAGACATCCTCCGCGGCCGTCTCGTCCGCACGGGTTTGCCGGACCTGGATGTCGATCTCGACATCCGGATCTATCGGCCGCAGCGACGCCTCAGCCGGCGGGCGGAGGAGCTCTGGTCACATCTTGTGGCGGCACGGTCGGTCGTCGAACTCCCGGAGCTCGCTTCGGCCGCACAGAGGGAACGCACCGCGCATCCTCATCCCTGAAACGCAAACAGCTCGATCGGCTCGCTGAAACCGCGGACGGCGTGCTGGCCGACGCGCTCGAGCTCGAACTCCGGCGTCACCAGCTCGGCAAAATCGCGCGACAGCAGCACCGGCTTGCCGATCTGCTTGGTGAGCGCCTCGAGCCGCGAGGCCATGTTGACGGCGGGACCGATCACGGTGAAGTCGAGCCGGCTGGTCGAGCCGATATTGCCGTACATGACGTCGCCGACATGGACGCCGATGCCGTAGTTCAGCGGCGCGCGGCTGGTCGCCTTGTTGCGCTCGTTCAGCGCGACCATGGCCTCGCGCGCCTCGGCCACCGCACGCAGCAGATTGGCGCAGGCGTTGGGCTCATGAAGCGGAAAGATGGCGAGCAGGCCGTCGCCGATGAATTTCAGGATCTCGCCGCCATGGCGCGCGATCGGCTCGGACATCGCGTCGAAATAATCGTTGAGAAGATCGATGACGTCGTCGCGCGGCCAGTTGTCGGAGATCTTCGTGAAATCGCGCAAGTCGCAGATCATGATCGCGGCGCGCACCGTCGTGCCGGTGCCGCGTCGCGTGGCGCCCGCGAGGATCAGCTCACCGGCATGGGCGCCGACATAGGTCTCCAGCAGCGTCCGCGCCAGGCGATTCTTGACCCGGATCTCGCTGACCAGCGCCAGCACCGGCAACACCTTCCTCAGTGCGGCGACATGGGCGTCGTCGAAGCCACCGGGACGGTCGGTCGAGAACGTGACGAGATGCCGCTTGCCGAGCGTATGATAGAGCGGCCAGGCCACATAATCGGTCAGGCCCTTGGCCCGCATCTCGTCATAGAGCGCGTGCTTGCGGCCGAGCGCCGGATCCCGTTCGAGATTCTCGCGCACTTCGGTTGCACCGTCGAACATTTCGTTGGCGGGGCTGCCGATATATTCGGAGCGTCCCCTGACATCGAAATCAACCCGCGTGATCTCGGCCTCGCGCATGCCGTCGGACCACATGATACGGGCCCCCAGCCATTGCGGGTGCTGGATCATGACATGAAGCGTCGACCGCTTGAGGGGAATGCCGGCCTGCTGGAGGCGGATGCACATCTCGGCAAAGATATTGTCGATGAAGCGCTGGTCGCGCGTGCCATTGGTCAGCCAGTCGACGACAGCGTCGCTGCCGGAATGGATCAATTCATCGTTTCGCGGCGCGCTCATTCATCTGCCTCTGGACGGAGGTCTTCGTCCCGGACATATCGTGTTCCGACGCCGCCGCGTCAACCTAGCCAGTTGCACGGATTGTGCGCATCGCCCTGGTGGGCAGGATCGCCGTTCAGCCGATGATTTCGATCGACCCCAGCACGGCCAGCCCCGAAACCAGCGCGAGCGTCGAGGCTTCGGTCAATTCGACCTTCAACGTGTTTTCGTGCGAAATCGGAAAATCCTGACCGCCGAGACGGATGCTGCAGTCGCCGCGCGCGGCGCAAAGCAAATGCGTCCCCGCGGGCAACGGCCGCTCGCCGGGCGCCCTGAGCGCCCCAAGCTCGATCTCCGCCACACCGCGCCGGGCCATCAGATTGACGACCTCGACCGGGCCGGCCTCGAGCGCGGTGACGATCGCGAGCTCGCCGGTGAAGCGCACGGTCGTGAACGGCTCGCGCTCATCGAACTCCTGCGTGGGCGACTTCAGCACCAGCCCGCGCCCGCCGACCACCATCTGCAGGCGGTCGATGCCGGCCATGTGGGAGAACGGCCCGGGCGCCACGATCGGCGTGGCGGCAAAGCGCCACAGCAGGCTGTCCCAATCCTTCCGCCGCGCCCGGCCGATGCGCATCCGCGATATCGGTAAAGATGCCGCCGCCGTTCTTCCAGGGCGAGCGGGTATAGTTTTCGGATTTCAGCAGCGTGGTTTTCATGTTTTTCAGCTCGTCCGAAAAGGGCGAGCAGACCGATATCACAATTGCCGCGGACCTCAAATCGCGCCGTCGTCCAGGCGAAAGCCAGGACGACGTTGAGGGAGATGCCGCGCACCTCACTCCGCCCTGCCGCGGTTCAGCTTCGGCAAGGTCTCGACGATCTTCTGCTTGCCGTCGACGATCTCGGCGAGAAAGCTGGCGCGGTCGATATCGCCGTTCTGGTCCCAGCTTGCTTCCATCAGCATGCCCGGCGCCTTGTCGGGCGTCAGCGTCAGGCCCTTCATCGCCGCGCCAAACGCCTTGCTGTCGAACTTGCCGTTTTTCTCGGTGACGTATTTGACGAGATAGACCGCGGTGTAGCCCTTGATGCCGTTGTGATCCGGCCGGTACTTGAAACGGTCGCTGAACTTTTTGGTGAACGCCTCGATCGCCGGTACCGGCGCGTCCGCACTGAGACCAACATGGCCGCGCACACCGTTGGCGGCGGGGCCGGCGAGCTCGACCACCTTCTGGCTGAGCAGCGTCGTCTCGCCGAACAGCGGCGTCGACAGGCCCTGCCGCTTGGCCTCGATCAGGAAGCGCGCGCTCTCCTCCTCGTTGGTGTAGACGAACACGGCGTCGGCCTTGGCGCTCTTGAGCTTGATGACATCCGAGCCGAAATCGACCTGGCCCTGCTCGGTGGAGATATCGGCCGATATCGCGATATTGTGCGCCTTCATCTCCTTCACGAACTTGTCGTGGCCGCCCTTGCCGAAATCATTGTTGACCCAGACCACCGCGACGCTCTTCACCTTCAGCTTGTCGTGCAGGTAATTGGCGATCTTCGGCATGGAGAATTGCTGGCCGAAGGCGGTGCGGAACACCCAGGGGTTGCTCTGCGTCGTGATGTCGGCGGCCTCGGCGCCGACGATCTGCGGGATCTCGGCCTGTTGGGTCAGCGCCATGTTGACCTTGACCGAACCCGAATAGATCGGCCCGAGCACTACATAGGGATCCTTGTCCAGCACCTTCTGCACCTGCGCGCGCGAGATGCCGGGATTGCTCTGGGTGTCGAGATGCTCGGTCTGGATCTTGCGGCCCAGAATGCCGCCGGCGGCGTTGATCTCGTCGACCGCGAGCGCGACGCCGTCGCGCCAGTTGGTGCCGGAGACGGCGCCGGGGCCGGAGAGCTCGATCACGTCAGGGATGTAGACCGTGCTCTGCGCGCAGGCCGCGCCCGTCGCGAGCGATGCCGCCAGGGCGATGACGAGCGTTCCTGCAAGATGTCTCATGATGTCCTCCCCGTTTTGCTTTCTTTTCTATGATCCGTCGAAGCCGAGCAGTTTCGCCGGTGTCCGCCACAGCAGGCGATGCCGGTCGCCCGGATCCGGAAACAGTTTTTGCAGCCCCGCCAGCAGCGGCCCGTAGTCGAGCCTTTCAGGCGCACGCAGGAACGGATAGTCCGATCCCCAGACGCAGCGATCGAGCGTGAAGGCCTCGACCAGCGCGGCGATGAACGGCCAAATGTCCTGATAAGGATGTGGCAGCTCGGAGAACTTGTAATAGCCGGAGAGTTTGATGTGCGCGTCGCGCTCGCGGCCGATCGTGAGCAGCGCCTGGAAGGCCTTGCCTTGCACGCCTTGCGCGACCGAGGGTCGGCCGCAATGATCGAACACCAGGCGCACCGGCGATTTGTCGATCAGCGGCAGCAGGTCGAGTAGCTGATCGTTCTCGACCTGGATCTGGAGGAACAGGCCGAGGCTCGTCAGCTTCTCCAGCAGCGGCGCAGTATTGCGATAATAGTCGGCGCCGTGGAACGGCACGTTGAAGGCGACACCGACCACGCCGGCCGCCTTCAATCGCTCCAGCTCGCGGATATCCACGTCGTTCTCGACGACAGCGACGCCCTTGAAGCGGCCGCCGCCCTGCCTCAGCGTGTCGAGCAGGATGCGGCTGTCGCTGCCATAGCCGGTATTGGTGGCGACGACGAGCGCGTGGCGGACATCGAAGGCATCGAACACGCGGATGAGCTGCGCGGCCGGCGCGATCTCCTGCCCGCTTGGCCGATACGGCGTATCGGCGCCGTAGGGAAAACGCACGGGATCGATGGCGTGGATGTGGCAGTCGATCTTGGGGCCCGCCGGCAAGGTCATGGCGCAAAGCTCCCCGCGCGGTTCAGAACGTGGCCTCGATGGCCTTGATCAGCTCGGGCGTCACATCAGGCATGACGCCGAACCAGGCCTTGAAGGCGAGCCGCGCCTGGTTGAGCAGCAGGCCGAGCCCGTTCACCGTGACGCAGCCGCGGGCGCGGGCATTAGCCAGGAACGGCGTCTCGAGCGGCGTGTAGATGAGATCGGCGGCGAGTGTCGTTGACTTCAGCCGCGACAGATCGATCTCGAGCGCGCTTTTGCCGACCATGCCGCGATCGGTGCAGTTGACGAGCAGCGCGACATCACTGAGCGCCGCGGCGCGATCGTCCCACGGAACGGCGCTGACGGCGGAGCCGAATTCGGTCGCGATCGCCTGCGCCTTCTCCGCCGTGCGGTTGGCGATGCGGATCTCGCGCGCGCCGTTCTCCAGCAGCGCCACGGCCACCGCGCGCGAGGCGCCGCCCGCGCCCAGCAGCAGGATCGGCCCGGCATCGCCGCGCCAGTCGGCCCTGGCGTTGCGCAGGCTCTGGACAAAACCGTTGCCGTCATTGTTGAAGCCGGACAGCGTGCCGTCGGCTTCGACGACGATGGTGTTGACGGCGCCGATGCGCCTGGCGGTCTCGTTGACGCGGTCGAGCATCGGCATTGCCGTCTGCTTGTGCGGCATGGTCACGTTGCAGCCGCGGAACCCGAGCGCGATCAGCCCGTCCAGCGCATCCTCGAGCCGCTCCGGCTTCACGGCGAGCGGGACGTAGGAGCCGCGGATGCCGTGCGCCTTCAGCCAGTAATTGTGAATGACCGGCGAGCGCGACTGCGCGACCGGCATGCCGATGACCCCCGCCAGCCCAAAACCGTCCTGCGACATGCTGCGTCCCGTCCCGACCAGCGCCCTTCGGCGCGCGACCATGTTATTTGGTCATTTGTCCAATTCTATTAGGCGGAATGGCTATCGCGCGCAATCTGAATCTCGGAGCCGGTGAAGGGAGAACGCGAAAGCCGCGCGCATTTCGGACGGTCGCCGGTCCTCGCCTCGCAGCTACTTCGTCGTCAGCGCAGCGACCGGCCGCCACGACGTGTCGGGCGCGACGGTCGCGAACTGCCGGCAACGGTCCCGCATCAGTTCCGCCGGGCGATCATGGC
This sequence comes from Bradyrhizobium cytisi, assembly GCF_008123515.1. GTDB lineage: Bacteria > Pseudomonadota > Alphaproteobacteria > Rhizobiales > Xanthobacteraceae > Bradyrhizobium > Bradyrhizobium cytisi. The sequence continues at coordinate 86,818 of NZ_VSSR01000039.1, read as the reverse complement.
CGCGCTCGTTCAGCACGACTTCGAAATCGGCGAGCGCGGCGGCAAACCGGCGCGCGCGATAATTGGCGAGGCCGCGCTCATAGTCCGCAATCCATCCGGTCGTGCCGCCGCCTTCCCCGGCAAGTCCGATCAATTCATAGACCGAGAACCCCTCCTCCCGCCCGTAAACCGCGATGCTGTCGATCTCCCGCGTGACGATGGCGCCGCGTGCGAGGCGTTCGGTCGCCTCACCAATCAGGATTTGCGTGCCGTAAGACTTGTTGGCGCCCTCAAGGCGGCTTGCGACGTTCACGGCATCGCCGATCACGGTGTAGTTCAGGCGCAGCTCCGAGCCGATGTTGCCGACCAGCATGCGGCCGGAATTGATTCCGATCCGGATCTGGAGAGGCTGGCCGGAATCGTCGGAAAGGCCCGACGCCTCGATCGCGCTGCGGCAGCCGAGCGCGGCGCGACAGCAGCGCAGCGCATGATCGGCCTGCGGCTGCGGCGCGCCCCAGAATGCCATGACGGCGTCGCCGATGAACTTGTCGATGGTGCCGCCATCGGCGACGATGACTTCCGAGGCGGCGTCGAGATAGCCCGACAACAGCGGCACGATGCGATCGCCCATGCGCTCGGATAATCCGGTGAAGCCGGCGATGTCGATGAACATCACGCTGAGCTCCTGAATCGTGCCGCCGGGTTTCGCTTCGACACCCTGTCGTAGCAGCGAGCGAACGAGATCTGCCGGGATGAATTTGCGAAAGGCGGAGAGACCGGCCGCCATCTCGGCGATCGCACCCGACAGGCTCGTGATCTCCTTGAGCCGCGACGGGTGCCGACGAACCTTCTCCAGCGCAAAGGCTTCGACATGACGGAGCTCGCCGACCACGCGCGTCAGCGGCGCGGCAATCACCGAACGTGCCAGCATCGCCGACACCAAGGCCGCAAGCACCGCGCCGACGGCAAGACCGACGATCAGCCGCCGCAGCGTCGTCTCGACAGGTCCGAGAAATTCGGCCTCGGGGATGACGGTTGCAAGCGACCAGCCTGGGAACGGCAACGGCGTCAGCGCGACTTCGTAGGCCGCGCCGTGCGAGGCGAGCCGGCTTCGCCACGCCTCCTTGCGGCCCTGGTCGCCGGCCTGGGCCAGCGCCAGCCGCGCCAATGGCAACAGCTTCTGCTCTTCACGCGCTGAATGCAGCTCGTCGGCATCCATGTCCGGCGCGGCCACGAGTTCGCCACTGCCATCGAAGATGAAAGCCGCGCCGGTGCGGCCGACCTCGAGCTGGGAGAGGAAACGCGCGATCCTGGTGTATTCGATAATGATCGCAAGCACGCCCTGCCGTTCCTGGTAAACGTCGATCGGACCCGCAAAGGCAATCGACGGCCGCTCGCCGGTCGGATGGTTCGAGACCCTGAACCATTGCGGCTCCTCCGCTGCGAGGCCGGTCTTGAACCAGGCGAGGTCGGCGACGCGAAATTCGGTCGGCTCGAAGCGGCGATTGGCGAATTCGATGTCGCCGGGCACAACGTCATATTCATCGATCCGGCGCTGGCCGGGATGATCGGTCAGCGAGATCTCCATCATCTCCAGACGGCGGTCGCCGAGCTTGTGGGCGGCAAAGAACGAGCCGTCCGGCCAGCCGAAGGCAACCGAGGAGATCGTCGCCTGCGATTGCAGTTGCGACAGGAACACGAACTCGCGCTTGTCGGCCTCGCGGGTGTCGAGCACGTTCTGCAAAAACAGCGTGCGGATGGCGGTATGGGCGGCGCGTGCCTCGTCGACGATGGCCGCGACCTCCTTGCGGACCGCTGCCACGATCTGCTCGTTGATGGTCGCGGCCAGTTGCCGACTGGTTGCTTCCGCCGTCCGCCACCACAGCAGGCTGGACAAGGCGGCGGTCAGCAGGATCGCGGTCAAGACCAGCGCCGAGACCGCAAGGCGGATGCTGACCGTCAGCCTGGCGAGCGCGTGAAAGTGCCGTCCGGGATCAACGTTCATCGTGGGTTCCGTTCTCCGGCAGGGCCGCGACCCGGCCATATCTCCTGCTATCGCTCTACGTGGCGCGCCTGCGTTCGTTACCTGTGGCAGGCACCACCCACCGCCTTCCAACCAACCGTCTCGCGGACACGCTCACGGACTCGTGAGCAGCTCTATGCGTAACACGAGCTGCGTACGTGACGAACCCGACAATGCGCTCTTCGCTTGCCAAGCGATGCTATCCCGAAAGGAGAATTCCATGTCTGCCAAACTTGCCGTCACTACGCTCGTTCTCGCCGGCGCCATGTCGACTGCGCTCGCGACGTTTGCCGCTGCTGCTCCGCTGACCAAGGCCGAGGCCGATGCGGCGATGGCCGCCAAGAAGGAAAAGTGCTTCGGCGTTGCGCTGAAGGGCCAGAACGATTGCGCGGCCGGACCGGGCACCACCTGCCAGGGCACCTCGACCACCGATTTCCAGGGCAATGCGTGGAAGTTCGTGCAGGGCGGCACGTGCACCAGCATCGACCTGCCGAACGGCAAGAAGGGCTCGCTCAAGCCGGTCTGACACCAGCACATCGCCAAACAGGGAAAGCGGAGGAGCGACATGACACTAGCGATCGGGCCCGGCCCGTCCACACCCACGCCCCTCCGCTTTCCGTCTCCGATCGGCGGCATCGCCGGCACCAGTTTCAAGCACGAGCATCTCAAGGCGATCCTCGCGGACGGCCCGAAGCGCGGCTTCTTCGAAGTTCATGCCGAGAACTACATGGGCGCGGGAGGGCCGCCGCACCGCGCCCTGGACGCAATCCGCCGCGACCATCCGCTGTCGCTGCATGGCGTCTGCATGTCGATCGGCGGGCCGCAGCCGCTTGACAAGGCGCATCTGGCCCGCTTCCGCGGCCTGGTGGCGCGGTACCAGCCGGCGATGGTGTCCGAACATCTGGCCTGGTCGACGCATGAGAGCAGCTTCTTCAACGATCTGCTGCCGCTGCCGTACACCGAGGCGACGCTGCGCCACGTCTGCGCTCACATCGACCAGATGCAGGAGGCGATCCGGCGTCCGATCCTGCTGGAAAACCCGTCGACCTATCTCGCTTTCACGGAAACGACCATGAGCGAGACCGATTTCATCCGCAGCGTTGCGGAGCGCACGGGATGCGGCCTGCTGCTCGATATCAACAACGTCTTCGTGTCCGCGACCAATCACGGCTTTTCGGCGCTCGACTATCTCGCTGATTTTCCGCTGTCGCGCATTGGCGAAATCCACCTTGCCGGGCACGACGAGCAGGCGGACGATGACGGCGAGCCACTCCTGATCGACAGCCATGACGGTCCGGTCGCGGACGCGGTGTGGAAGCTCTACGAGATCGTCATCGAACGCTGCGGCCCGATGCCGACGCTGGTCGAGTGGGACTCCAGGATTCCGGATTGGCCGGTTCTGCAAGCGGAAGCCGCCGCTGCACAGGCGATCCTCGATCGCCGCGGGACCGCCGCGCGCGCGGAGGATCGTCATGCCGCCTGAGCCGATCTCGTTTGCCGCGGCGTTCGCGCCGGCGCTGCTCGATCCGACGCGCGACGCGCCTCAGATCGTAACCGGCCCGAACGGCAAGGCCGCCGGAAAGCGCTACGACGTCTATCGCAACAATGTCACGGTGAGCCTGATCGACGCGCTCGCTGCGATCTATCCGGCCGTGCAACGCATCACCGGAACTGACTTCTTCCGCGCGATGGCGCGCTTCCATGTTCGCGGCAGCCCGCCGACCTCGCCGTTGCTGTTCGAATATGGCCGCGGGTTTCCGGACTTCATTGCACGATATGAGCACGCGCAAACCATGCCCTGGCTCGCCGATGTCGCCCGGATCGAGCGAGCCTGGCTCGACGCCTACCACGCGCGCGACGCAACGCCGCTGGCGCCGGCGCAACTCGCGGCGGTCGCACCGGAGCGACTGGCCGACCTCGTTCTCACACCGCACCCGGCAGCGCAGATCGTGTGCGCAGAATTTTCCGCCGTGACGATCTTTGCCGCCAACCGCGATAGCGCGCCCGTGAGCCGCATCGACGCCTCGACACCGGAAGACGCGCTGATCACGCGGCCCGGCTTCGATGTCATCGTGCGGCACCTGCCTCCCGGCGGGGCGGTGTTCGCAACCTCCCTGGCGGAGGGGCGGCCGCTCGGCGAGGCTGCGGCATCGGCGCTGGACGCCTCGCCCGACTTCGATATCGCCGCCAACATCGCAGGTCTGATCGAAGCCGGCGCATTCACGTCAATCGCCTTCGGAGACGCATGATGATCACGGACCAACGCATGTCGGCCGAAGGAAGCCTGCCGCCACTGGGGCGTCTCGTCGACAACGCCAATCGTCTGGTGCAGACGATTGCTGCGCCCTCGCTGGTCCAGCTGGTGTTGCGGCTGGCGCTGGCGGTGCCGTTCTGGCGCTCCGGCATCCTCAAATGGGGCGGCTTCCTCAAGCTGAACGACACCGCGGTGACGCTGTTCACCGACGAATTCATGCTGCATTTGCCGGGCGGCCCCTATCACTATCCCGCGCCGGCGGTGATGGCCTTCCTGTCGGGGTGCGGCGAGATCACGTTCCCGATCCTGCTGGTCCTCGGCCTCGGCACGCGGTTCGCAGCCCTCGGACTGCTGTTCATGACAGTGATCGTCGAGCTCACCGTGCCCGACGGCTGGCCGGTGCACATCACCTGGGCCGCGATGGCCCTCGGCATCATGGCCTACGGACCGGGGCGCGTCTCGCTGGATCATTTGATCGGCCGGGCACTCTCGCCGGAGCGATAGGAGCGGCCAGGGCGGTCGGACTGTGCTATCCTGGCCGTGATAGCTGAACCTTCAGCGAGGCATCCATGTCCAGCACTGACAAGGTTTTCGCCGGCTCGGTCCCAAAGCTGTACGACGAATATCTGGTGCCGCTGATCTTCTCCTTCTATGCCGACGACCTTGCCCGGCGCATCGCGGCGCTGTTGCCCTCGGACTTGCTCGAGATCGCCGCCGGCACCGGTGCCGTCACGCGGGCCGTGGCGGCGCTGCTGCCTCCCAGTGTCCGATATGTCTCGACCGACCTCAACGAACCGATGCTCGCGGTCGCGAAGCAGCGTCAGGGCGATGACCCCCGCATGTCCTGGCGACAGGCGGATGCGCTAGCGCTGCCCTTCGACGATGCCGCGTTCGACGTCGTCTGCTGCCAGTTCGGCGCCATGTTCTTTCCGGATCGCAGCAAGGGCTATGCGGAAACGAAGCGGGTGTTGAAGCCTGATGGCGCGTACCTGTTCAGTGTCTGGGACCGTATCGAGGACAATGTGTTCGCGGACGACGCGACGATCACGCTCGGCAGGATGTTTCCTGACAATCCGCCGCTGTTCATGGCGCGGACGCCGCACGGCTACCACGACAAGGCTGTCATCAAGGCCGATCTCGAACGCGCGGGCTTCAAGGACATCTCGATAGAGACGCTGACAGCAATGAGCCGCGCGCCTTCGGCGGAATATGTCGCGATCGCCTACTGCCAGGGAACGCCACTGCGCGGCGAGATCGAGGCCAGGGATGCGAGCAAGCTTGAGGCCGCAACCGATGCCGTTGCGCAAGCCATCCGAAAACGCCACGGCTCCGGACCGGTCGAAGCCAGGATTCAGGCCCTGGTGATCACGGCCCGGCCGTAACGGCGCGAGCCGCTACGCTCCGGCCGCGCGCCTACCAAAAGCTCCGCTGCACCGGTTGCGTCGATTGATAGTACTGGTACTGGCCGCCGCGGCGGCGCGGATTGACCGGCTGCGGGGTGGGATCGCGCTGCCCAAAGAAGAAGAAGCCATTGCCGCCAAAGCCGTTGCCGCCCCAGCCATCGTCGGTGGCCACCTCCATCGGCGGCGCGGTCGGCTTGCGTGTGATGAAGCCGCCTTGCGGATGGTTGCTCAGGACCGCGACGAACTCGGTGCGGTAGTTGGTCTCGGCGCTCAGCGGCTCGTCCGAGATGATGATCGACGAGCGCGGCAATGCGGTCGGCCCGATGCGATCCCACACCTCCTGCGGAATGGTGACGCGGTCGAGCGCATCCTTGGCGCTGTCGCCCTCGTCGATGGTGACGACGCTCCAGCGCAGGCCGGTGTCGTTCTTCGCCATCGCCGTGAAGATGTGCGTGCCGAGCGGCTGGTCGGGATTGCGGATGGTGACGGGAACCTCGATGCTGGTGTCGAACACCTCGCCGCCGCCGTCGGGCGCCGGCTTGTGGGTATTGCGACGCACGTAGAGCTTTTGCGTCGAGCGGCTGATGTAGACCGATACCGGCTCTAGCGCGAGCTTTGCGTCGGTCGCAGCCTTCACGGCTTCAGCCTTCTTGGCCGCGGCCGCCTTGGCAGCATCCTTTGTTGCGGCAACCGCGTCGCGCTTCGGTTGCGCGGCGGCCTTGGCGGCGTCCAACTGAGTTGCCGCATCCGCGGCCTTGGTCGCGGCCTTCTGCTTCAGCTCGTCGGCCTTTGCCTTGGCCTGATCAGTCTTGGCATTCGCGACCAGCTTGTCGGCATAGGCGTTGTCGGCGTCGGCGCGCGCCTTCTGCTGCTCGAGCTTGCGCAGCGATGCCGGAAGCGATTGCGCATCCTTCGCGGCTGCCGTCGCGGCCTTCTTGGCGTCATCAGCCGCGCTCGCGGCTTCCTCCGCCTGGGCGGAGAGCTTGTCGGCACGATTCGGTGCCGCCGCGATGACCTCCTTGCTCGGCACGAACAGCGAGGGATGCGAGAAATCGACCGGAGCGGCGTCGTTCGGCGAGATGATCACCCGCATGCCGATATTGGTCTTGTCGAACAGGCCTTCGGCGAAGGGGAAGGGCATCCGCACGCAGCCGTGCGAGGCCGCGTAGCCGGGCAGCGGCCCGCCATGCAGCGCGATGCCGTTCCAGGTGATGCGCTGCATGTTCGGCATCCAGGCATCGTCATACATGGTAGAGTGGTGGTCCTTGTCCTTCTCGATAACGGCGAAGACGCCGGCGGGCGTCTCGCGCCCGGTCGTGCCGGTCGAGACCGGCGCGCGCAGGATCCAGCCCTCGGAATCGTACAACGTGACCTGCTGGCTCTTGATCGACACGATCGCCATGATCGGCTCGCCGGCCTCGCGCTGCGCCACCGCCTCAGCGGTCTGGCGCGGCTGCTTCGCCGCCATAGCGCCCGGGATCATTGCGGACAGCGCAACCGCTACCGCGAACATCACAATTCCGGGAGGCCCCCAACGCCGCATCGCTCCATTGGATTGCGCCGTCGTCATCAGGTCTTTCATGCCATTCCCCGGTTGCCGGTCCGCGCTTGCGTCGATCATCGATCAGATTGCGATCTCTAGATTAAGAAATCGCAGCCACCATCCGTTCCGTATCGGGCGATTTTCGGTCGGTTCCGGCGACAAAGCTCTCATATACGACGGCCCGCGCGGGCGGAAGGGCGGTCCGCGGCCGGGGCTGGCCTGGAGCTGGCGGACGCGCTCTGCGGCAGAATGTCTACCTGAAGCGGCAGGAGGGAATGTGACCGGAATCACAGAGAATTGCGCCAGGACGGCCGCCAGCAAGCGGTAGCGCTCGGCGTCAGTTGGCCCGCCCGCTCTACGGCGCGCCAACTGCCTTGTTCGCAACGAGCGCTTCGATCTCGGCGTCGCTCAGACTCGCTTCGCGCAACACCTCGCGCGAATGCTCGCCAAGGCGCGGCGCCATGCGATGGATGCCGGCCGGGCTTTCGGAGAATTTTGTCGCCGGACGCGCCTGCCGAATCCGTCCCTCAGTCGGGTGATCGATATCCGCGAACAGTCCGACAGCCGCGAGGTGCGGCTGATCGCCGATCTCGGTGAGCCGGGCAAACGCGGTGTGCGGCACGTCCAGCCGCAGCAGCAATTCTTCCCACTCTGCCGTGGTGCGGGTCGGTCCGATCTCGCTCATGCGGTCGTAGATCTTGTCGATGTTTTGCGAGCGCAGCACGGGATCGCGCACGCCGAGCTCGTCGCTCAATTCGGGGCGGCCGACGGCCTCGAAGAAGGCGCACCAATTGTCGCCCGAATAAGGTAGCATCGTCAGCCAGCCGTCCCTGGTCTTCACCGGGCGCCGGTTCTTCATGCGCTTGTAGCCGGCCGGGCCGATCGGCGGATCGAACGCGTGTCCGCCCAGCATCTCGATGCTGTTGAAACCCGCGATCGTCTCCAGCATCGGTACCTCGACCATCTGGCCTTGTCCGGTGCGCTCGCGCCTGAACAACGCTGCCGACACCGCACCGACCATCGCCATGGCGCAGATCTTGTCGCCGATCAGGCTCGGAACGAACTGCGGCTGCTCGTCAGATCCGATCGATGATGCGAGGCCGGAGGCCGCCTGGATGATCTCGTCGAAGGCGGGCCGCGCTGCCCAAGGGCCGTCCTGGCCAAAACCGGTCGCGGCGGCATAAATGAGCCGCGGGTTGAGCTTGGCGCAGTCCCCATATCCGAAGCCGAGCCGTGCCATCGCTGCGGGGCGCACATTGGTGACGAGCGCGTCGACCGTCGGGATCAGCTTCGCCAGCGCCGCCTTGCCGTCCGGATGCTTCAAATCGAGCGCGAGGCTGCGCTTGTTGCGGTTGACCGCCATGAACTGGCCGCTCATGCCGCGGTTCCGGAACACGCCGGTGTAGCGCCAGGTGTCGCCCGACGGCGGCTCGACCTTGATGACGTCGGCGCCCCAGTCGCCGAGCATTTGCGCGGCATAGGGTCCGAACAGCACGCTCGTCAGATCGAGAACGCGGATGCCGCAGAGGGGGCCGGTCGGTGCCATCGTCTCTACACTGTGGTTGGAGGAAGCATTCACGGTGAGCCTACTCGCCGAGAACGTCGCCGAACAGCTCCCAGGATTTTCCGTTGAAGCGCGCCATCTGCAACTGGCGGATCGGCGTCACCTGCTCGGCCGAGGTGTTGAGCCTGATGCCGGGCAGCAGCATCGGCAGCTCGACGTCCTTGAACGACTGCGCCTGCTTCATCAAATTGGCGCGCGTGAGATCATTGCCGGCACGCTGCAGCACCATCTCCATCATCTGCGCCATGGTGTAGCCGGTGACGTTGAAGATATCGGCGGGATCAGCGCCGGAATTGTAGGTCTTCATCCATTCGCGCCAGGCTTTCATGCCGGCGTCGTTCTCCCAGCGCGGATCACCGGGATCCTTCAGGAAGGCACCGGTGACGATGCCGACGGAATTCTCGAGCCCGGCCGGCGCCAGCACGGAGCCGACGGAATTGGAGACGGCGGGAACGATGATCTGCGGCTTCCAGCCGAGCTCGGCGACCTTCTTGATCGCCTGAGCCGCGAATTTGGGCGTGCACTCGTTGAAGAGAACGTCGGCGCCTGCGGCCTTGAATTTGACGATCTGGGAGTCGACCGTCGCATCCGTCGTCTCGTACACCGCTTCCGATACGATCTGGCTGACGCGCTCGCCAAGCCCCTCCTTGAAGCCGGCGAGATAGTCGCGGCCGGGATCCTCGTTCGGCGTGATCACCGCGATCCTGGCGTCGGGCTTGTTCGCCAGAATCCACTTGGCGTAGATCCGTCCTTCAGTCCTGTAAGTCGGCTGCGAACCGGTGGTCCAGGGAAAATGATGCGGATCGTTCCAGCGGCTGGCGCCGCTCGACGGGAACAGCTGCGGCACCTTCTTGACGTTGAGATATTTTTGCGCGGCGATGTTCGGGCCGGTGCCGAGCATCGAGAACATCGCCAGAACCTCGTCGCTCTCGACGAGACGACGCGTCTGCTCGACCGTCTTCGCCGGCGAGTAGGCGTCGTCCATGCTGAGAAGATCGACCTTGCGGGCGTTGATGCCGCCCTTGTCGTTGAGCACTTGAAATAGGCGATCTCGGCGCGGCCGATCGCGGAATAGGCCGAGGCCGGTCCCGAATAGGGCATGGTCTGGCCGAGCTTGATGCCCGTGTCGGTCGCGCCGGTGTCGTAATTTCCGGCCGTCGCGACCGAAGCAGCGCTCAGGACGGCAAGCAGAGCGACGACTCCGGCGATGAACTTGAATTGGTGGCCGGGCATGCGCGGCATCTCCTTCCCTGGCAGAGTGCATCGACGCGCGGGCTCGCAAGGCCGCGGTCAACGTCCTCCGCTTCGTTTTTTGGTTATCATCGACCGCATCGCTCGCGATGTCGGCAGGCGGGACGATACCTTGATTATCAGGCGTGAGATGTAGCTTAGAATTCAGATGCGTATGCGCGGCTTGCAGCCGTCAGACCTCGAGCCATCCCTGCCGCACGGCGGCATTGGCCTTGAGCTCTTCCGGCGTGCCTTCGAACACCACGCGGCCGTGGCCCATGATGTAGACGCGCCTGGAGATGCGCATCGCGATCGACAGTTTTTGCTCGACGAGGAGGATGGCGACGCCGGCCTGCGCTATCCGCGCGATGAGATCGCCGACCTGCTGCACGATCAGCGGCGCGAGGCCTTCGGTGGGCTCGTCGATCATGATCAGATCGGGATCGCCCATCAGCGTCCGGCACGTCGTCAGCATCTGCTTCTCGCCGCCGGACAGCACGCCCGCGGCCGTATCGGCACGCGCGGCGAGATTGGGGAACATGTCGAGCATGTCCTGCAGCCGCCATTTGCCGGGACGGCGCGTGTCCTTGATGCCGAGCAGCAGGTTCTGGCGAACCGTCAGGCTCGGGAAGATGTCGCGATGCTCGGGCACATAGCCGAGCCCGAGGTGGGCGATCTTGTAGCTGGGCAGGCCCGCGATGTCCTTGCCCTTGAAGCGGATCGTGCCTTGCGGGGCGACCTCACCCATGATCGCCTTGACCGTGGTGGAGCGGCCGACGCCATTGCGGCCGAGCAGGCTCACGACCTCGCCGGCGCCGACATCGAGGTCGACGCCCTGAAGAATGTGGCTCTTGCCGTAATAGGCGTGGAGATCCCTGACCTCGAGCATCAGTGCGCTTCCTCGCCGAGATAGGCTTCCTTGACCTTCGGATCGCGCCGGATCTCTTCCGGCGTGCCCGATGCGATGATGTGGCCATAGACCAGCACCGAGATGCGGTCGGCGAGGCCGAACACGACGCTCATGTCGTGCTCGACGATCACGAGCGTCTTGCCCTCGGTCAGCCGCCGGATCAGCGACACGGCGCGGTCGGTCTCCGCGTGGCTCATGCCGGCGGTCGGCTCGTCCAGCATGACGACGGTGGCGCCGCTCGCGATGGTGATGCCGATCTCGAGCTCGCGCTGCTCGGCATAGGTCAAAAGACCCGCCGGCACGTCACGCCGATGCGTCAGATGGATGTCGTCGAGAATCCGAGCCGTGCGCTCACGCACCTCCGGCAGGCTGTCGACGTTCTTCCAGAACGCGTAGCGATGCCCCGTGGCCCACAGCACGGCACAGCGCACGTTCTCCCAGACCGTCATGCGCGCGAACACGTTGGTGACCTGGAACGAGCGCGACAGGCCGCGGCGGTTGATCTCGAATGGCCGCAGGCCGGAGATCACATCGCCATTCAGCTTCACCTCGCCCGAGGTCGGGGCGATGTGGCCGCTGATCAGGTTGAACGTGGTTGATTTGCCGGCGCCGTTCGGGCCGATGATGGCGTGACGCTCACCCTCGGCAACGCTGAGATTGAGGTCGCGGATGATGCCGACATTGCCAAAACGCTTCTCGACAGCGCGGACTTCGACGGCTGCGCCCTTTCCAGATACCGCTCCGCTCATGCGAGATACCCCCGGTCCCGCGCCACCGTGCCGGCGCGGTCCCACGCCTCCGCGATCCGCCGCCAGGTCAGCCGCGCGACGACGAAGCCCCCGACAACGAGGACCGCCGCCGCGATCCATGTCACCGGCGATGTCGGATTGAAGGCGATGCCGAACAGGTTGATTGCGTCGCCGCCGGAGAAACGTGCGACGGTCTCGATGGCCAGGATCACGCCGCAAGCGAGCGCGACCGTCGGCACGATCGCAACGAGATAGGACGGGATCACCGTCCATAGCGTCCCGGCGCGGATCAGCGGCCGATGCATCATCAACAGGCCGGCAATGCCGCCCGGCGCATACATCACGATGCCGATGAAGATGATGCCGAAATAGAGCTGCCAGGCCGTGGTGAGGTTGGTCAGCCCGAGTTGGAGATAGGTCACCAGGATCGCGCCGAGGATCGGGCCGAAGAAAAACGCGGTGCCGCCGATAAAGGTCGAGAACAGCACGAGGCCGGACTGGATCGCGCCGAGATAGGCGGAGTTCGCGATCTCGAAATTGATCGCGGCAAGACCTCCGGCAATGCCGGCGAAGAAGCCTGCGAAGCAGAACGCGATGTAGCGGACGACGTGCGGATCGTAGCCGATGAACTGGACGCGCTCCGGATTGTCGCGGACCGCATTGCAGATCCGCCCGAGCGGTGTGCGGGTCAGCGCGTACATCGCGATCGCCGACAGCACCAGCCAGAAGGCGATGAGATAGTAGACTTGAAGCTGCGGCCCGAACGACCAGCCGAGCAGTTTCGGCAGCGCGGTGCGATCCGTGGTGATGCCGGACTCACCGCCGAACACCGAGCGCAGGATCAGCGATGAGGACGCCACCAATTCGCCGATGCCGAGCGAGATCATCGCAAACACCGTGCCGGCGCGCTTGGTCATGACCCAGCCGATGATCATCGCAAACATGAGGCCGCCCAGCCCGCCGAACAGCGGAATGAACGGCAGCGGGATCGGCCAGCCATGCGACACCACCGCATTCATCATGTGGCAGGCCGCGAAGCCGCCGAGGCCGTAATGCACGGCATGACCGAACGACAACAGGCCGGTCTGGCCGAGCAGGATGTTGTAGGACAGCGCGAACACGATCGCGATGCCGATCAGGCTGAAGGATGTCAGCGAGCCGCCCGACGAGAAGATCATCGGCAGGACGATCAGCACGACGATGCCGATCAGCCAGACGCCGTAGAAGCGCAGGCTTCCGCCGGCAGCATCTGCCGCCACCTTGGCGGTCGAAGTCGCAGCCGTGGTCATGATTCGCGCGTCCCCATCAGGCCCATGGGGCGTACGATCAGAATGACCACCAGCAGAAGGTACGGAACGATCGGCGCGACCTGCGCGATCGTGACGTTCCAGACGTCGGTGAGGACGGACGGTCCCGCCGACGGATCGAGCGGTCCGAAGGCGCTCGCCAGCGAGCCATCGAGCGCCACTGCAAAGGTCTGCACCAGCCCGATGACGAGCGACGCAATGAAGGCCCCCGGCAAGGAGCCGAGGCCGCCGAACACGATGACCACGAACAGGATGGGTCCGAGCGAGGCCGCCATGTCGGACTGGGTCACCAGGGCGGGACCTGCAATGACGCCGGCAAGGGCGGCGAGCGCGCTACCGACCCCGAACACCGCCATGAAGACGCGCCCGACATTATGGCCGAGATGCCCGACCATGTGCGGATGCGTCAGCGCCGCCTGAACGATGAGACCGACGCGGGTGCGTTTCAGCACGATCAGCAGCGCCACGAAAATGATGACCGACACGGCCAGCATGAAGATCTTGTAGGCGGGATAGTTGGTCGAGAAGATGGTGAAGGCCGGGAAATCCAGCAGCGCCGGCACGCGGTAGTCGAGCGGGCTCTTGCCCCAGATCATCGAGACGATCTCTTCGATCGCAAAGGCGAGACCAAACGTCAGCAGCAGCTCGGCGACATGGCCGTGCTTGTGCGTGTTGCGCAAGCCGTAGCGCTCCACCGCCATGCCAATCGCACCAACCAGCAGCGGCGCTACCACCAGCGCCGGCCAGAAGCCGATCCACTTCGTGAGCTGGAAGCCGAAGAAGGCGCCGAGCATGTAGAAGCTGGCATGGGCGAAGTTTAGCACGCCCATCATGCTGAAGATGACAGTCAGCCCGCTCGACAACAGGAAGAGCAGCATGCCGAACAGCACACCGTTCAGGGTCGAAATGACAATGAGTTCAAGCACAGCGCACTCATGGGTATCCGGGGCTCGCTGGTCCCGGTGAACATCGCCCAACCGATCAAATGCATTCCGGCCGCCTTCTCGCGACCGATAGCGGCCGCGGAAAGGCGACGTATTCCCTGATTACGGCCGCGCCATCTTGCAGGTCGTGGAGACCATAGCCTGCGGCGTGTCGATCCTGGAGACCAGATGCCAACCCCAACCGGTGCTCTCCTCGTCGAACGGCTCGCTCTCGGTCAGCTTGCCGAACGAGGAGATGTAGATCGGCTGCAAGAACTGATGATCGTCCTTGCGCATGATGCCCTGGCCACCGTCCAGGACATCGAACTTCAGGTCCTCGAGCGCCGCCGCCACTTTCACGGGGTCGATCGAGTTGGCCTTCTCGGCCGCGGCCTTGAACATCCGCATCTCGTTGACCGCACGCGGATACCACAGCGACAGGTTCACCTTGGCGCGGAAGGCCTTCTCGTAGTCCATCGCGGCCTTGTTGCCGGAGTTGGCAAAGCCCTCGGTGATCTGGAAGACTTGCCCATCGAGACCGGTCTGCTTGATGGCGGTCGGGCCACCGGCGCCGCCGGCATAATAAGTGTACCAGTTGACCTTCAGCCCGGCATCGGCTGCGGCCTTGAGCAGCAGCGCGAAATCCTGGCCCCAATTGCCGGTGACGACGCTATCGGCGCCGGACGCCTTGATCTTGGCGATGTAGGGCGAGAAGTCCGTGACCTTCAGCAGCGGATGCAGCTCGTCGCCGACGATCTGGATGTCGGGCCGCTTGGCTCCGAGCATCTTGCGCGCATCGGTGCGAACGGACTGGCCGAACGAATAGTCCTGGTTGATCAGGTACACCTTCTTGATGGAGGCGGTGTCCTTCATGTAGTTGGTCAGCGCTTCCATCTTGATGTCGGAGCTCGCGTCCCAGCGGAAATGCCAGTAGCTGCACTTCTCGTTGGTCAGGCTCGGATCGACGGCGGCGTAGTTGAAGTACAGGACTTCCTTGCCGGGATTGCGCGAGTTGTTCTTGGTGACGAAGTCCGACAGCGCCGCGCCCACGGACGAGCCGTTGCCCTGGGTGATGTAGTGAACCCCGGCGTCGATCGCCTTCTGGGCCTGAACCAGGCTCTCTTGCGGATTGGTCTTGTTGTCGAGCGGGACGATCTCGATCTTGTGGCCGAGGATGCCGCCCTTCACGTTGAGCTCGTCGGCCAGATACTGGAATGTCTTCAAGCCACCTTCGCCGACACTGGCGCCGCCGCCGGAGAGCGGATCGATGTAGCCGATCTTGAGGCTGTCCTCGGCCGACGCTGCATGACCAAGCATCGGGACGATCACGGCAATGGCCAAAGTGAGCTTGCGCATTGTTTGTTTCCTCGCTGAATTTCGACTTTAGTCGATAGATGCATGCGCATATTGCTGCGCAATTTCAAACTCCTACTGAGCAGAACGGGCTTTGATTGACAAGCTCGGCAAGGCATGGCTCCGGCTGCCGCTACCGCAAAATGTAAAAGCCGGTGGCTTATCGCGTTTGCAGAAATTTCCGTGACGAGAAATAGGCACCGCGCGGCAACGCCGGTGGGTGCCGGCTACAGGTTACAACAGTCCGCGATCACGGGCAGATCGGGCATGGACCGGGCTCTTACCTCCGCAAAGGAGACGAGCCGCAGGCGCTCCTCATCCCATAAGACCAGCGGCACAGACCGCAGACTCTGGAGCAGGGTCATTCGTCCGACGCCAGCGAGCTGCGGATGATCCCGCAACACATCCGGCAGTCGATAGCAGGGAATTCTGCTGCTGAGATGGTGGATGTGGTGGATGCCGATATTGGCCGTGAACCATCGCAAGACAGTCGGCAAATGGTAGTGGGAACTGCCATGCAGCGCAGCCTCGTGAAAACTCCAGCCTTCGTCATGGGACCAGTACGTGTCCTCGAACTGGTGCTGAACGTAGAACAGCCAGACACCGATCGACGCCGCCAGAATTATGATCGGCAGATGCACAAGCAGGAACGGCCCATAGCCCACCAGGCGGATCATCGCGGCGACGAGAACCGCGATGGCAGCATTTGTGCCCATCGTGCTCAACCAGGGCTTCCAGCCGCCGCGCATCCTCCCGACCGGCAATCGGTGCTTCAGGATGAACAAATATGAGGGACCGACGCCAAACATCACCATGGGATGCCGGTAGAGACGATAGAGCATCCGACGCCATCGAGATTGCGCGAGAAACTCGCGTACGGTCAACGTATCGATGTCGCCAAGACCCCTGTGATCGAGATTGCCGGAGCTCGCATGATGGTGCGCATGATTATGCCGCCAATAATCATAAGGCGTCAGTGTCACGACACCGATGGCCCGGCCGACCCAGTCGTTCACGACCCGGCTGCGGAAGAACGAGCCGTGTCCGCAATCGTGCTGGATCATGAAGAGGCGGACGAGCAAGCCGGCTGCGGGCACCTCGAGCAGCAAGCCAAGCCAATAGCCATTGTCAAAAGCATTCCAGGTCAGGGCCCAGATGACCAGCAACGGCACTGCCGTGACTGCCAGTTCGAGGACGCCGCGCGTACTGTCGGGCTCGCGATAACGGCCGAGCAGTTGCGCCAATGCACGGATTTCCGGCATCCTTTGAGCCATATCTAGTCTGCTTTCTGAAAATGCCCGCCCAGGACGGCACGCTTCCCGCGCACGAACGCCTTCGGCAGTGGCTCTGAGGTCGCGCTTCCAAACACTCTCTTATTGATTCGAGCGCGAATGTCCTGCCGAGCAGTATTGCACAATCCAATATCCAACATCCACCCCCGAATTTCCCGGGACAGTACGGCCCACCGCGATTGCAATCAGATGCGGGCTACCCTCCTGTTCCGACGATGCGGGCGGGCGGCGTCGGCCCGCGGCTAGACGCCGAGCGCCTTCCGGTTGAACGTCCGCAGGCACTGGAGCGACAACGTCCGCACATTCGCGACATTCAGCAGCCACGCGGCGGCGGTGTAGGCGAGGCCGCCCGCAACACTCACGACGATCAGCGACACGAGGCCGGTGCCGCCGACCTGTGCGCGTGCGATGAGGATCGCAGCCGCCATCACTGCTGCCGATGCCGCGACGCCGGCAAGCCGGTTGAGGTCGAACGGCACGGGATGGGCGCGGTGCATCAGCGTGACAGCGACAACGAAGCCGATTGCCTCGGTCGCCAGCGTCGCCAGCGCCGCACCGTAGAGGCCGTAGCCCGCTACCAGTGCGATCATCAACGCCACACTCACAACCAAGGTGAGGAACGACTGCGCCGCCAGCATGAACGGCCGCTCGGCGAGCTGGAAGCTGATCTGCACGTAGAATTGGTTGGCGATGCCGAAGAAGCGGGCGAGCACCAGCGTCGGCAACAGTGCCGACACGCCGGCGCGGAAATCGACGCCGACGAGCGTGCCCGCGACCTGGTCGGATGCGAGCGCAAGCCAGACCGCGACGGGTGCGACGACGACGAGCAGCAGCTCGAGACTCTCGGTCAAGCGCTCCCGCGTCGTCTCGTTGTTCTTTTCCGACAACGAACGAAACACCAGTGGCACGGTGGCTGCGGCGACGCTGGAGGCGATCATGACCATGAACTGGCGCGGCAGATCGGCGGCGACGCCAAAAATACCGGCGGCGTCCCTGCCGAGCAGCCAGGCGACGATGAGCCGGTCGCTGGTCGAGTAGAGCGCAACCGAGAGCCCGGCCAGCGTTAGCGGCAGGCCGTAGCGCGCCAGCTGCATGAACTGGCTGCGCTGAAAGCGCGCGATCTTCGTGCGATCGCCAACGAGGTTGAGAATGATGCCGGTCAGCGAGCCCAGGCCGAACGCCGCGAGCAGGCCCATGCCGCCCCAGCCAAGCCAGATCCCGAGCAGGCCGAAGCCCACGCTCGACACGCTGCGCACGATCGAGATCGCCGCGAAGCGATAGGGGCGCAATTTGGCACGCTCGAACTCCTGGCCGACATCGACCGCATTCGACATGATCGCGACGAACATGCTGGCGAGCACCAGCTCGACACTGACATCGCTACGGAACAGGAACACCAATGGGGTCGCGGCGCACATGGCAACGACCGTCAGCGCGAATGCGACCATCGCCGTGCCGCGAAAATCAACCTCCGACGACATCGCCTGGTAGCGTGACACCGACAGCTTGATCCAGGCGAAGAAGATCGCCCCCAGAATGCCGGCAATGCTGATGCCGACGACATAGACGCCGTACTCCGCCGGCGTCAGCAGCCGCGTGTAGGCGGTGACCGCGAAGAAGCCCACCGCCGCGGGCAGGATGTAGGCAACGAGATAGATGGAGAAATGGCGATTCAGCATGCGTGCACGGGACCGGCGGCCTTGAAATCGAGCGGCCGTTAATCAGTTGGACTTTGGCTTGACGATCGAAGGCTTGACGATCGGACTGCGCCGCAGCATCTCCCAGGATAGTCATTTAAGTCTGCAGAACGGCCGCCGAATGGGGTGGCCTCCCCGGTTTCGCGCGTTAGCGTTAAATTTGCCCTGTCCTTGTACGGACCGACCTGATCACCGAAAAGAAACCATGATTTCAAGGCGTCGCCCGGCTTTCTCTTAGTATGGACGTGACTGACATGGACGTTGCCGAGCGTGTGCGGGCAAACCCCGCCTCCGTGCCCCATGGCGGGACGGATGCGTCTCTGGTCCCGGCCGCCCCCGCCGACCGGGACGAGCGGATGACGCTCAACCTGTTCTTCGAGGAGCGGGACGACCGCTGGTTTCCGGGCGACCGCCACATCCGGCCGCTGCTGCGGCGGATGCTGCTCGGCAAGTCCTGGATCAGCGGCCAGCGGCGCGTGTTCCTCAATCTCTGTGCCGGGCTCGACCGGGTCGGGATCCGCTATCGCGTCAACGACTACGGCTACATCCGCAAGCATCCGGGCGAGCTCGCCTGCATCATCGGGCGTCCCTTCGTGCTCGACTGGTTCGCCTGGCAAAACCCGCTTTTGCTGGGGGTCGCCATGTACAACCACCCCGTGGATGCACCGGAGCATCTGAAAGACTTGCACAAGAAGACGATTTTGGTGCCCTGCGACTGGTACGCGGAGATGTGCCGGCCGTACTGGCCGCATGTCGAGGTCTGGCCGGTCGGCATCGAAACCGATGTGTGGACCGAGACCGCCGCCGAGCAGAAGAGCGTCGATGTGCTGCTCTATGACAAGGTGCGCTGGGAGCACGAGCGCTACGGGAGCGAGCTGATCGAACCGATCCGCCGGCATCTCGAAGCCAGCGGCCGCTCGGTCGAGGTGATCCGCTACGGTCACTACAAGGAAGACGACTACAAGGCGGCGCTGGCGCGCTGCCGCAGCATGGTGTTCCTCTGCGAGCATGAGAGCCAGGGCATCGCCTGTCAGCAGGCGCTGTCGAGCGGCGTGCCCGTGTTCGCGTGGAATCGCGGCGGGCCGTGGCAGGATCCGGAGTATTTTCCGGACAAGGTGAGATACGAAGGCGGCGTGTCCTCGGTGCCCTATTTCGACGCACGTTGCGGCCGCACGTTCATCGACGCGAACGGTTTCGTCGCCGGCTGGAGCGGCTTCTGGTCGCAGGTCAGCGCGGCCGACTTCGCACCTCGCGATTATGTGATGGACAATCTGACACTCGAAAAGGGCGCGCTTCACTATTACGGGATCGCTGAGGCGGTGCAGCGTCAGGCGCGCTGACAAGACCGTTCGCGAAAGTTAACCCAACAACAGGAAACCGCGGCGTCGCAAGGTGCCGCTTGGTACATTGGCGCGTTGGTTCCGAAAGGGCGGCCGCCACGTGATGAAGCTCGACAGACGCGAATTTCTCCTCGGCAGCGCCGCAACGCTCGCAGCGGGCGTATCGGCGTCAGCACTTCCGGTGTCGAAACTTGCGCAGCGCCGTCCGGGCTATGGCGCCGCCGCCACGCTCTGGGACCTGCAGGCTGATCCGCGGCTCGGCGAGGCCATCAGCACCTATTGTACGCAGGTGGTGCCGGTGCTCGAACTGAAATGGCCGATGCTGCGGCCGGACGCGCACACGTTCGCCTTCGAGCGTGCCGACGCCATCTATGATTTCGCCCAGAAGAACGACCTGACCATGCGCGGCCACGCGCTCGCCTGGTATCACGACATTCCGGACTGGACCAAGCAGATCAAGGATTCGAAAGGCGTCGAGCGCGCCTATGTCGATCACATCAACACCGTCGTCTCCTACTACAAGGACAAGCTGACCTCGTGGGACGTCG
Organism: Bradyrhizobium cytisi; assembly: GCF_008123515.1. GTDB lineage: Bacteria > Pseudomonadota > Alphaproteobacteria > Rhizobiales > Xanthobacteraceae > Bradyrhizobium > Bradyrhizobium cytisi. Next base: position 66,703 of record NZ_VSSR01000039.1, on the reverse strand, counting down.
TCAACGAGCCCATCCCTGACAATCCCAAAAGCGTCACCGACCGGCGCAACACGTTCTGGACGCAGCATCTCGGCGACCGCTGGATTCCGCTCGCCTTCCGCGCCGCGGCCGCGGCCGATCCCTACGTCAAGCTCGCGATCAACGAATACGATATCGAGTCGGCGAAGGACTCGTTCATCGCCAAGCGCGCCGCCTACCGCAACCTCATCATGAATCTGCTCGACCAGGGCGCGCCCCTGCACGCGGTCGGACTGCAATCGCATCTGCATGCCGAGCTCGAGATCGACACCCATGGGCTCGCCGAGTTTGTCACCGAGCTCCGCGCGTGGGGCCTGGAGGTCTACGTCACCGAGCTCGACGTCGACGATCAGAAGCTGACGGGAAGTGCTTCGGAGCGCGATGCCATCGTCGCCAAGCGTGTCGACGATCTGCTGACGGCAATTGCGACCAGCGGACCGGCACGCTCGATCCTGACCTGGGGCATCTCCGATCGTTACAGCTGGATCAACGGCACCTTCGCCCGCAGCGACAAGCAGCCGAACCGCCCGCTGCCGCTCGACGGCGAGTTCAAGCCGAAGCCGTTCATGGACGTCATCAGCAAGTTCACGAAGGACCTGTGAGGCTTTGCCTAAGCATGATCTTTTCGGAAAACCGCTGCACACTTTTCCGGATCATGCTTTAGCCTGTTTTGGGCGTCTCGAAAGCGGTCGTGTCGCCCATGTGGTCGGGAGACAGGCTGGGACCGCGGCGGTCGCGCGAATTCAGGCGGAAGACGTCGCGGATGTCGTCGATCGAGGTCGACGAATAGGACTGGATGCAGAGCGCGACCTGCTCTGGCGATGCGGCGGCCATCAAGGCTTCGATCGCCGCGCGATCGAGGCGGGTGTCGTCCCAGTGCGAGACGGCGATACTGTCTTCGCTCACCCGGTGTGCCGCCAGATGTTCCGGCGAGTTCGCGACGAAGTTTCCATACAGCAGGTACTCGGAGAATTTCTTCTTCCGGCACAGCGCCAAGGCCCAGCTGAGGCCCGTCGCCGACTTGATGGCGCCGGTCATCGCGCGCGCGGCGTCCTTGTCCCAGACCAGCGCGTTGCCGACATAATCGTCCGCCGGGAAGGCGCGCTCCTTGATACCGAGAAGCTGATCGACGGTGCGGAGCCACAGCACATGCAGGGGATGGTCGGCGTCGATTCCCTTGCGCGTGACGAACAGCGGCGTTTTCTCCGCACCGGCATATTGGCCGACGTCGAACTCGCGGAAGAACAGATTGTCCGAGTCAAGAATACAGACGCGCTGCTCGGGTCCATTGAGCACGCCGGCGATCTTCAGGATCTGCTGGATGTGCCAGCCATGGACAGGCGATGACAGCAGCGACAGCCAGACACGGCGATTGCTGATGAACTGGAGCGACGGCGGCAGCGCCCACAGCCATTTCGGCAGGTAACGCGAGGCCGGAACGATGACGCGCTTGTCGGACGCAAACCGCTCGAACAGCGGCACGTCCTCATCGTTAACGAGAACATAATGCCGCGTGTAACCCGTCAACCAGGTGTCGATGCTCTCGCTCAGCAGCGAGAAGCGCTCGATATCCTTGGCATAGCTAGCAGTCAGCAGGGCAACGGAATGCATGATACGTGCTCAAATGGCCATCGAAACACACTCATACAAGCGACGGGAGACGTTGGAAACTTCGATTCGTAATCAAGGTAAAATGAAACGAATCGTTAGCCATCCGACGGCAGCCCCTGCGCGATGCCGCGAAAGCGCAGCGGCGCCAGCGACGATGCGCGCTGCCACCAATCGGCGACGCGATCGTCAAGCGCCGTCGCCCCCCGGCCCCGGCCGGGAAAGATCCGGATCTGCTGCACAGCCTCGGCCTCGAATCCCTTGCCTTTGCGCGTGATCTTGAGGGCGGCGCCTTCGCGGTCCCGCTGCGTCAGCGGCACCAGCAGGCGGCCGCGCGGGCGCAGCGATTGAAGCCAGAGCGGTTGCGGATGCGAGAAGCCGGCATGCACAATGATGACGTCAGCGGCCTCGCCGATGTTGCGGCAGCCGTCGCCGTTGACAACCCTGACATTTCGATAGGCGCGAAGACAGGCCGCGGCACGCACCGCGAGCCGCTCGTCACACTCGATCGCATGCACCCTGCCGTTCGGGCCAACGATCTCTGAGAGGATCGCCGAGAAATAGCCGAGCCCGCAACCGATCTGGACCACGCGGTCCTTCTCCCCGACGCCGAGCAAATCGATGAAGTGCGCCCACAGGCTCGGCAGTCCGGTGTCGAGCTTGCGGCGCGCGTCGATCGCAACCAGCACATTGTCGTAGAGATGGACGGGGTCGGCGTCGGGCGTCAGTCGGTATTTGCGCGCCGCCTCGCTCTTGATGCGCCAGGGCCCCTTCGCCAGAAAATTTTCGCGCGGCACCGCCGCCAGGGCTGCAAGCAGGCGCGGCGAGGAGAGTCGTTCCCGCTTCGCAATCAGCTCGACGTAGCGCGCACGGGCGGCGGGCAGATCGCTCATTTCACCGGATCGGCCTGACGAGCCGGTGTGTCGCCACCGATCTCGTGCACGAGCTGCATGGCCAGCTTCAGGTCCGGCGTCAGGAATCCCTCGTTGAACTTGCCGACGATCGGCACGAGCAACAGACTGGCGTGTTCGCGCTTGCCGGCGTCGTGCGACAGCCGTGCGAGGCTGACGGCAGTTCTGAGCTCCCAGGACAACGCGCCCTGCTTGCGCGCGGTCTCGAGCGACAGTTCGAACAAATCTTCGGCCTCCTGCACCGAAGTCGGATTGCCGTCCGACAGGGTGATCTCGCCTTGCAGGCGATAGACTTCCGCCAGATAGGAGTGATCGCCGGTCCGTCTTGCGGTCGCAAGCGCACCGTCCAGCGCGCGCAAGGCGGCATCGCGCATGCCGACCTTGGCATAGGCCTCCGCCAGCAGGCAGCGGAACCAGCAGCCGGCGAGCCAGGAATCCATCGCCTCGTATTCGTCGAGGCCGAACCGCATCTGGCTGATGCCCTCGTCGGCCTCGCCGAGCTGCGCCAGCGCCCAGCCGCGCAGGATCGTGGCCTGCTGCTTCCAGTGCAGGAAATTGTGCTCGGTGGCGATGATCATGGCGCGGTTGGCGTGGTCGCGCGTGCCCTCGATATCGCGCAGATGCTGGCAGAGATAGGCGCCGAACACCAACGCAAAGGCGAGCGAGAAGGGATGGCGGATCTTCTCCGCATGCAGGATCGCCTGCTCGCTGTGCTGCCGCGCCGCGTCAGGCTGGCCGAGGAACCACAGGAGATAGCCGAGGTAGGACAGCGAGACGACGCCGGGATCGGTGCCGTGCCGCTCCATTAGGTCGGAGTGCAAATCGGGGCTGTAGAGATTGATGCAGCGGTGCAGATGATGCTGCGCGGCGGCGAAGCGCCCGCGATAGAGCATGGTCATCGCGATCGACCGGTGCGCCTCGATCAGATAGCCGGTCTGCTGCGCCGGCTGCGCCCGTTCGTTGAGCCGCTCGCGCTTGGCGAATTTCAACAGCTCGACGCTGAGATCATGCGCGCGGGTGAGATCGGCGCGGATGAAATGGCAGACCCAGAGCCCGCGGGTGGCGGCAAAAGCCTTCTCGTCGTCATCGAGCTGCTGGCCGAGCTCGAGGGCGCGGATGTAGTTCTCCTCGACCTCTTGCACCGCGTAGCCCTTGGCGGCGATCAGCGCGTTGCCGAGCGCGATGCGCACCTCGAGCTCCATCTCGTCGGCGCCCTGCATGCGGGCATTGGCCTGCACCACGCTCAAGCCGCGGCGCAGATGGCCGATGGCCTCGAGATTGGCGCCGCTCTTGGCCGCCTGCTTGCCGGCCTTGAGCCAGAAGCTCGCCGCGCCCTCGCTCTGGCCGGACTCGGTGAGATGGTGGGCCAGCAGCTCCGGCTCGCGCTCGGTCTTCTCCGGATACATCTCGGCGAGCACCTGGGCGATGCTGGCATGCAGCTTGCGCCGCTCGCTGTGCAAGAGGCTGGCATGCGCCGCGTTCTGGATCATCACGTGCTTGAAGGAGTAGAGCGCGTCCGGCGGATGGCCGCGCCGCATGATCAGGCCCGCCTCCTCCAGATGCGTCAGCGCCGCCTCGATCTGCTCCGCAGGCGTGTTGGCGACCGCATGCAGGGTCTCGTAGGAGAACTCGCGGCCGATCGTGGCGCCGATCTGCGCGATCCGCTTGAACGGCCCCATCCGGTCGAGACGCGCCATCAGCGAGTCCGTCAGCGTCGCCGGGATCGCGAGTTGCCGCCACGGGCCCGACAGAACGTAGCGGCCATGCCGCTCGGTCAGGAGATCGGACTCGAGAACCGTCTTGGTCAGCTCCTCCAGGAACAGCGGCACGCCGTCGGTCTTGACGATGATCTCCTCGATGACCTCCTTGGGCAGCTCGCGCCCGGCGACACGCTCGACCAGCGTCGCGCGCAACGGCCGGCTGAGCCGGTTCAGCACGAGGGTGGTAATGTGCGAATGCGCGTTCCAGCTCGGCTGGAATTCGGAGCGCGCGGTGATGATCGCTAGGATCGGCCGGTTCTGCACCCGGTCGACGACGAGGTCGACCACCTCGCGGGAGGTCGGATCGATCCAGTGCAGATCCTCAAAGGCCATCACCAGCGGCATCTCGCGCGCGAGGCCCAGGAAGTGATTGACCAGTGCCGCGACGGTCGCGTCCTTCTGCTGCTGCGGCGACAGGTCGAGCGGCGGATAGCGCTCGCCGGTCGGGATCGACAGTAGCGCGGCAAACAGCGGAGCGACCTGCTCGATATTGCCGTGCGCGGCGGCAATTGCATTCTCCAGGCTTGCCAGCGACAGCGCGGACACATCCTCGCGATCGAGGCCGAGGGAAAACTTGAGCTGCTCGACGAACGGATAGAAGGCGGTGGAGGTGTAATAAGGCGAGCACTGGAACGAAACCTGTCCGTGGCGGTCGCCCGCGATCCGCTCAAAAATCTCCTGGATGATGCGCGACTTGCCGATGCCGGGCTCGCCGAACTTGACGACGACCTGGCCGTCGCCCTCCTTGACCTGCTGCCAGCGTCCCATGAGCAGCGCGATTTCCTCCTCGCGGTTGACGAGCGGGGTCAGGCGCGTGCCCATGGCGGCCGCAAAGCGGGTCTCCACCCGCGTGGCGCGCACGACGTGCCAGGCCTGGGTCTTCTCCGAGATGCCCTTCAGCGCGTGGGCGCCGAGATTGCGGTAATCGAACTTCCCCTTCAGCAACGACTGCGTCGAGGAGGAGATCACCACGCCGTTGGGCGGCGCCAGCGCCTGCAGGCGCGCGGCCAGATTGACGGTTTCGCCGACCGCGGAATCGCGCTCCTCGGTGCCCTGGCCGACGAGGTCACCGACCACGACGAGGCCGGTCGCGATCCCGATGCGGACGGCGGGCGCGTGGCTGAGCGCGCCGCGCGGCTCGATCGCGCGCGCCGTCGACAGCACCCGCACGATCTCGAGCCCGGCGCGCACCGAGCGCTCGGCGTCGTCCTCATGTGCGGTTGGATAGCCGAAATAGACCAGAATGCCGTCGCCGACGAAGCGGGCAGCAAAGCCCTCGTAATGCTTGACCACGCGCACGCAGGTCTCGCGAAAGCTTGCGATCATGTCGCGCACGTCTTCCGGATCGAACTGGGCGGAGAGCGCGGTGGAATCGACCATGTCGCAGAACATGGTGGTGAGCTGACGCCGCTCGGCGCCGACCTCTGCTCGGGTCGGCGGGTACGTCGGCGCGACCGGCGCCTCCGCCGCCTCGGCCTGGAACAGCGACGCGGTCGCCCGCCGCAGCCGCTTGCGATCGCCAAGCGGCAATCCGAGCTCGGCAAGATCAGCCTCGGTCAGGTCCCCCATGACATCGAGATCGAGGCGGTGTTGCGCGAACAGATCGGTGTAGTGGCCGAGACCGATGCCTTCGAGCCAGCGCTTCAACCCGACATCCGTCCCCGGCTCTTTCTCCAGCATGGTGATCCCGCCCGACACTCCCCCCGCCGAAAGGCTTAAGGTCCCTCAACCACAGATTTTGGGACCAAAACTTCACCTCGGACTGGACGCGTTCCCTAACTCTTGGGAAGAATAGCCCAATCAGATCAAAAGGGAATGGCATTGTCGGAGATTGCATCCGGGGTGGGAGAGGGATCGGCAGACGCGGGCGCCGAAACCAATACGTTTGCCCATATCGGCGGCCTTCTCGCCTTTCATGCGCGAACGATGCCGGCGGCGCCCGCCCTGCTCGCCCCTGGCCGGCCGCCTCTGAATTATGGCGCGCTCGGCGCCAGGATCGCGCATCTCGTCCAAACGCTGCGCGGGCTCGGCGTTGCACCTGGCGACCGGATTGCCGTTGCGCTGCCGCGCGGGGCCGACAGCGCGCTGGCTCTCATCGCGGTCGCATCAGGCTGTGCCTGCGTCCCCGTCAACCCGGACCTGACGGCGGACGAGCTGCAACGTTATTTCAGCGAATTGAAGCTGACGGCGCTGGTCACCCGGGCCGATATGAACTCGCCGAGTCGCGACGTCGCCAGGGCGCTTGATATCGCGATGATCGACTTCGTTCCGGGACCTGAGACGGATCTCGGCGGCTGTGCGTTCATCGGACCGACGATCGGTCCGGCCTGCGCGAACGGCGCCGCGAGTGCCGAGGATGATGCCTTCATCCTGCTGACGTCAGGCACAGCAGCGCGGCCCAAAATGGTACCGCTCACGCATCGCAATGTGTGTCTCTCGGCGCAAAATGCCGGCCGCGTGCTGTCGCTCACATCGCACGATCGCCTGCTGAATGCCTTGCCGCTGTTTCACGCCCATGGCCTGATCTCCGGTCTCCTGACCGCGCTCGCCGCGGGCTCCAGCGTGATCGCGACCGGCGGTTTCGACGCACCGTCCTTCTTCGGCTGGATGCGGGACCTGCAACCGACCTGGTACACGGCGGTGCCGACCATTCACCGCGCCCTGCTGACGGCCGCGGAAGCCAACCCGGAGCGCGCCCGCGCGTCATCGCTGCGCGTAATCCGCTCGGCCTCGTCCTCGCTTGCGCCCGCGATCCTGAACGGGCTGGAGACGATGTTCGGCGTGCCCGTGCTGGAAACCTACGGCATGACTGAAGCGGCCTCGCAGATTGCCGCCAATCCGTTCGAGCTGCGCAAGATCGGATCGGTCGGCCGTGCCGCAGGTCCTGAGATCGCCATCATGGACGAGACAGGCCGCGCGCTTGCAAGCGGCGAGCGTGGCGAGATCATGTTGCGCGGAGCGAACATGAGCCGCGGCTATTATAATGACGAGGCCGCGACGCAAGCTGCATTTCGCGACGGCTGGTTCCGGACCGGCGATCTCGGCTATCTCGATGCCGACGGCTATCTCTTCATCGTCGGCCGCATCAAGGACGTCATCAACCGCGGCGGCCAGAAGGTCTCGCCGCTTGAGGTGGAAGAGGTGCTGCTGGCCCATCCGGCGGTGCTGGAAGCTGGCGTCTTTGCCGTTCCCCACGCAAAACTCGGCGAGAACGTCGCCGCCGTCGTGGTGCTGCGGGACAATTCCGAGGCGACCTCCGACCAGTTGCGCCAGTTCGCGCGCAAACGTCTCGCCGCCTACAAGGTGCCAAGCCTGATCCGCAGCGTGGCGGCGCTGCCGAAAGGCGCCAGCGGCAAGGTCAAGCGCAACGCGCTGGCCGACCTGATTTCGGCGTCCCATGATGACGACGAGACGCAGCTGCCGCGCAACGCGCTGGAGACCCAGCTCGCAGAGATCTGGGCCAATCTTCTGGAGCTTCCGAAAGTAGGCGTCGATCAGGATGTCTTTGCGCTCGGCGCAGACTCGCTCGCGGTCACGCAGATGCGCTCGCGCCTGCGCGAGCGCTTCAACGTCGACTTCTCGTTCGAGGACATTTTCGATTGCGCCACGGTCGGCGCTCTTGCAGCCCGGCTCGAGACCACGGCGCATCGCGATGCGACGCTGCCGGCTTGGCGCCCGGCGGCTTCTGAAGGAGATGCGCCGCTGTCGTTCCAGCAGCAGCGGATGTATGTGCTCTCGCGGCTCGATCCGACGCGCTACAATTATAACGTGGTCGAGGTCGCGCTGCTCAAGGGGCAGGTCGATATCGCTGCGCTCCAGGCGAGCCTCGGTGCGATTTGCGCGCGCCACGAGGCACTGCGCTCGGTCTTCGTCGAACGCGAGGGCGAGCCCGTGCAGCGCGTGCTTGACGCACCGCCGCGGTTCGAGCGGATCAAGCTGAGACCCTGCCCTCCGCACCGGCGGGCTGAGGTCGTCAGGCGCGAGGCGCTCAAGCTGGCGCAATATCCGTTTGACCTCGCCCGCGAGCCACCACTGAAGGTCACGCTGCTTTCGTTCGACAAATCCAGCCATGCGCTGGTGGTCAATGTCCATCACCTCGTCACCGATGGCTGGTCACAGCGGCTGTTCTGGGAGGCGCTCGCCGCCGGATATTCCCCCGCTCGCAAAGGGAGCACGACGATGCTGCCCTCGCCCGGCTTCCAATATCGCGACTTTGCGCGCTGGCAGCTGAGCTGGGCGCAGACACTGATGGCGAAGGAGCAGCTCGATTACTGGCGAACCCAGCTCGACGGCGTCACCACGCTGCCGCTGCGGACCGACCGGCCGCGGCCGGAAGTCTGGAACGGACACGGCGCCCGTCACTATTTCGAATTCTCAAGAACCCTTTCGGCCGACATTCGCGCACTGAGCCAGGACCAGGGCGTGACGCCCTTCATGGCGCTGCTCGCGGTATTCCAGTGCCTGCTGTTCCGCCATACCGGACATGAGGATGTCGCGACGGGCTCGCTGATCGCGAACCGCAACCAGATCGAAAGCGAACGGCTGATCGGGCTGTTTGCCAGTACGCTGATCCTGCGCAACGATTTCGGCGGCGACCCGACCTTTGGCGAGATGCTGCGGCGGGTGCGCCGGGTCACGCTCGATGCCTATCGCAACCAGGATCTTCCGATCGAGGAAGTCCTGCGCGCGTTGCAGATCGCGCGAAGGAGCGACGGCAATCCGCTGTTCCGGATCATGTTCATCCTCCAGAATGCGTCGATCGAGGCGGCGCGCTTCCCCGGCCTGTCGACGCGGCGGCTGGAGATCGACCCGGAAGTCGCGCGCTTCGATATCACGCTCGAGCTGGTCGAGGCCGAGGGCCGCTTCACCGGCTTCTTCGAATACGCCACCGATCTGTTCGACGCAGGTACGATCGAGGGCATGGCGGGTCAGTTCAAGACCCTGCTCAAGGCCGCCATCACCAATCCCGAGCAGCGCATCTCGCGTCTGCCGCTGCTCACCGACGCCGAACGCCGGCTGTTGCCGACGAAAGGCCGGCCTGCCAATTTCGCCACGCGCGGAAATCTCTGCGAACGCTTCGAGCGGCAGTCAAAGAAGACGCCGAACGCCGTGGCGATATCCGACGGAGTTCTGTCCCTGAGCTATCGCGAACTGGCGCGCCGCAGCCAGGCGATCGCGCGCTGGCTTGCCCGCGAGGGCGTCGGCACCGAGACCGTGGTCGCGCTGCTTGCCGATCGCGGGCCCGACCTGCTCGCGGCGATGATCGCGGTGCAACGCGCGGGCGCGGCCTTCCTGAACCTCGATCCCGAGCAGCCAACGGCGAGGCTCGCAACCATCCTCGGATCGAGCTGCGCAAGCGTGCTGCTGACGGCGCGGGCGCGGTCCGCCATGGTCGACGCGCTGCTCGAGCCGCTGGTCGCGCGCATCCAAGTCGCCGAGCTCGAGGACGCCATCGCGCTGGAATCGACCAAGCCGGCCAGCGCAGCACGGCGCGCAAGCGCAGGCCTTGCCTATCTCATCTATACGTCCGGCTCTTCCGGTGCGCCGAAGGGCGTCATGATCGAGCAGCGCGGGCTGTCGAACCATCTGGCGTCGCTGATCGCCGAACTCGGCCTCACGAGCAAGGACGTGATCGCGCAGACCGCACCGCAGAGCTTTGTGATCTCGGTCTGGCAGTTCCTCGCCGCTCCCATGGTCGGCGCACGCGTCCATGTCTGCGGCAATTCGGTCGTCCAGGACCCGATGCTGCTGGCGCGGGAGATCGAACGAGAGGGCATCACGGTGCTCGAGATCGTCCCCTCGCTGCTCCGCGTCATCCTCGAACGGATGGACGAGGCGCCGATGCTGCGCGCCTTTGCGAAACTGCGGCTGCTGATCTCGACCGGCGAGCCGCTGCCGGTCGAGCTCTGCCGCGCCTGGTTCGCCCGCTGCCCGAAGGTGCCGCTGATCAACGCCTACGGCGCCTCGGAATGTTCTGATGACGTCTCCCTGCACCGGCTGACCAGGGCGCCGGACACCGCGACGACCAATGTCCCGATCGGCGCGCCGCTGCCCAACACCCAGCTCTATGTGCTCGATCCCAATCTGGAGCCGCAGCCGGTCGGCGTGGTCGGCGAGCTCTGCATCGGCGGCGCCGGCGTCGGCCGCGGCTATATCAACGATCCCGCCCAGAGCCGGCAGCGCTTCATCCCCGATCCGTTCGCACGCGCGCAAGGCAGCCGGCTGTACCGCACCGGCGACCTCGCCCGCCGCCGCGCCGACGGGACCATCGAATGCCTCGGCCGCGCCGACCTTCAGGTCAAGGTCCGCGGCTATCGCATCGAGCTCAAGGAGATCGAGGCTGCGCTTGGCGACCACGCAGGCGTGCGCGCCGGCATCGTCGAGCCGCGCCGCGACGCCAATGGCGACGTCAGGCTGATCGCCCATGTCGTAGCCAAATCGGGCAGCCGGATCAACGCCAGCGAGCTGCGCGACTTCCTCAAGAGTCGGCTGCCTGTGCATGCGATCCCGTCGGCCTTCCTGTTCCTGGATCAGATTCCGCTCAATGCCCACGGCAAGCTCGATCGCTCCGCCCTGCCGGCGCCCGCGCAACAGGAGAGTGCGGCGACGGAAGCCGCCGTGCCGGCCCGCCGCTTCACCGAAAAGGTGCTGTCCGACATCTGGATCGATCTGCTGAAGATCGAGAGCCTCGGCGTCACCGACAATTTCTTCGACCTCGGCGGCCATTCGCTGCTCGCGGGCCAAGCCATGGCGCGCGTGGCCCGTGCGCTCGGGGTCTCGCTGCCGATCAAGACCATCTTCGAGGCACCGACGATCGAGGAGCTCGCCCGGCGGGTCGACGAGGCGGTGACCACGAAACCGCAAAAGCCCGCGGCCAGCGGGCCACGCCTCGCCGACAGCGGACCGCCCACGCTGTCGATCGCGCAGGACCAGATGATGCGAATCGAGCAGAATCTGCCCGATCTACCGCTGTTCAACCTGCCCTTCGCTTTCCACCTCGAAGGCCCGATCGATCCGCGCAGGCTGGCGCAGGCCATCGACGACATCGTGCGCCGCCACGAATCGTTACGCACGGCGTTCGGCTGGAATGGCGAGGAGCCGGTCAGCCGGATCGTCGCGCCCGCCGCGCTCGGTCCGGTTCTGACCGTCGAGACCATCGGCGACGGGCGGCCCCACAACAACAAGCGCCGCAAGGCCCTCGAGCTCAGGAAGATCGAGCTCCTGATCGCGCAGGAGACATATACTCCTGTCAACGCCGCCCGGGCGCCGCTGCTGCGGGCGCGGCTGCTGCGGCTGCACGCCGAGGATCACATCCTGCTGCTGACACTGCACCATGCCATCGCCGATGGCTGGTCGATCGGCGTGCTGTTCGAGGAACTGTCCAACCGCTACGCCGCGCTGGCAGGCCATCCGTCGGCGCCCTTGCCGAAGATGCCGCTCGCGTTCTCCGACGTCGCACGCTGGCAGCGCTGGTGGTGCGGCACCGAGGCGGCCCGCCGCCAGGCCCTCGACTGGAGCGAGGCATTGCGCGGTTCAGCCCCCCTGTTTGACGGTGAGGCGCGGCCGGGCGCGTCGACCGGCCATCATCCCCTCAGCCTGGAGCGCGACCTGGTCGCCCGCCTCACCGCCTATGCGCGACAGCACAACGCCACGCTGTTCATGTGCCTGCTCACTGGCCTGAAGGCCCTGCTGCTGGCGCGGACCGGACGCACGGACATCTCGGTCGCGACCGCCATGGCCAATCGCGCCCAGCCGGACACTGAGGGGATCGTGGGTCCGTTCGAGAACACGGTGATCGTCCGCAGCCGAATTACACCGGATCTGTCGTTCACGCAGGCCTTGGGCCGCGTGCGCCAAAGCGTGCTCGAGGCGCATGCCCGGCAGGAGCTGCCGTTCAACATCCTGGCCGACCATCTGGAGCAGGAGGGCATCGATCCGGCTTCGCTGCTCCAGGTCTATTTCACGCTGCAAAATCCGCTGCGCCAGCCGCTCGAGCTGCCTGATGTCGCAGTGCGATCGATCGGAAATGTCGCGCGCGAGGGCCAGCCGGTACTGCCGGTCGACCAGACCTGGCTGTCGCTGATGCTCAAGGAGCGCCTGACCGGGATTACAGGTTCGTGCAATTACAAGGGCGAGCTGCTCGACGGCGCCGTGGTCGGCGCCTGGATGGAGGATCTCGTTGCGCTGCTGAGGGCCGCTATCACGCAGCCCAATGCGCCACTCGACCGGCTGCTCGCCCGCCGGGCGGCTTGACCGGCTGTTAGTCCACGCCGAACGCGGGTTCACTCGCAAGAGCTGTGAATGACCAAGTTGCATCTTGATTCTTTGGCGCTTGCCGCGCAAGATTATTCCTGCGTTTTTGATTTGGACGATTATTTTCAACCGGGGGAGTGTCATTATGGGTTTTATCAAATTTACCAAGGGTACCTCGCTGAGCGACAAGGACCGCAAGGCCCTGCAAAAGCTTCTCTCTGACGAGAAGAAGAAGCTCCAGTCCGCTCTAAAGGACGTCGACACCAGCCTTTCGATGCTGGGCGGCAAGAAAGCCAAGAAGAAAAAGTAAGACTTGTCGGCCGGGACGCCGCACGAATCTTCAAGTTCATTTCCAAATTTAGGCCGCTCGCCTGTCGAGTTGGGGTCTCGCACAAGCTTGAACCTGTAAACCGGCCAGCAATCGACAAGAATTTGCCTGAGTGGACCGCTAGAAGCGGTCGGCTCAGTTGCTTCCTGTTTGGTTGATTCTTCGGTCAGGGCCGGATTTGGCCTCCGCCTGACGCTATGGGCCCAATTGATGGCAGACGACGAAATTGAACTGTTTGTCGGACTGATCGAGAGCATCGAGACGCCGGGCGCGGTCGAATCGTGCCGGCGGCTGCTCTCCGTCGACGAACGGATACGCGCCGACCGCTTCATGTTCGAGCGGCATCAGCGGCAATATATCTTCGCGCACGCGATGTTGCGCCTGGCGCTCTCGCACGCGGCCCCCGAGATCGAGCCGACCGACTGGTCGTTTTCGACCGGCCGCTACGGGCGGCCCTTTGTCGCGGCGCCCGCGACTTCGACGGCACTGCATTTCAGCCTGTCCCATGCCGACGGCTGCGTAGCTTGCGTCGTCTCGAAGCACGAGACCGTCGGCGTCGACGTCGAGACCGTGTCGCGGCGCGTCGCGCCACTCTCCACCGCGCTTCGCTTCTTTGCGCCGGAGGAGGTCGAGACGCTGCGCGGACTGCCGGAGCCCGCCGCGATCGAGCGCTTCTTCGACTATTGGACGCTGAAGGAAGCCTATCTGAAAGCCAGGGGTTTTGGGCTCAACCTGCCGCTCGACGCATTCGCGATGCAGGTGTCGCGAGAGGCGATCGAGATCAGCTTCAAGCCCGATATCTCCGACGATCCGGCAGGTTGGCACTTCTCGCTGTGCTCGCCCTCGCCCTCGCATCGCCTGGCGATCGCCGACGGCTCCGGTGCGGTCGGCGGCCTTCGCATCACCCGCAACGCCTGGCCGCTCCGGGAAGCGGCGGAATGATTCCGGCGCGGCTGCGCGTCTTTCCCGCGATCTCGCGCAACCGCGATCCCCAAAAATATGTCGGCGAGCTGACGCGGGTGGCGGAGTTCGCCGACCGCAACGGTTTCGAAGGCATTCTGCTGTTCGAAGGCAATGACGTCTTCGTCGAGCCCTGGGCGATGGCCCAGCACATCCTGGCCGCGACGACGCGATCTTCGCCGCTGATCGCCGTCAATCCGGTCTACATGCACCCATTCACAGCGGCGAAGTTCGTGTCGTCCTTTGCGCAGCTCTACGGCCGCAAGGTCTATCTCAACATGATTACGGGCACCGCAATCAGCGACTTGGAGGGACTTGGCGACGAGCAACCGCATGCCGACCGCTATGTCCGGCTCGGCGAGTTCGTCGCACTGATGCGCGAGCTGCTCGCGAGCCAGCGCCCGGTCAATCTCGAGGGTCGGTTCTACCGCGCCAGCAATCTGCAACTCCGGCCGCGCTTGCCGGCCGAGCTGATGCCGGAATTCCTGATCGCGGGGCAATCGGAAGCGGCGCGGCGCGTCGCAGAGGAGACCGGCTGCATCAAGATGCAGATGCTCCCGCCCGACCTCGATCGCGGTCTCAACGCCCCCGGAATGAATTTTGGCATCTTCGCGCGCGAGAGCAGCGAGGAGGCGCGGCAGGCGGCGAAGGCCCGCTTCCGCGACAACCCTGATAACCGCGAGCTGCTCGCGCTTACGGTGGAGAATTCAGATTCCGTCTGGAAGCGACGATTGTACGAAGGCCAGACCGGCGAGCTCCACGACAATGGCTATTGGCTCTTGCCGTTCCTCACCTTCCAGGCCGACTGCCCCTATCTCGTCGGCAGCCATGCCGAGATCGGCGCGAAGCTGAAGGAGTTTGCCGCGAAGGGCCTCACCACGATCATGCTCGACATGGTTGCGGACGAGACCGAGATGCAGCACGTCTGCAAGGCGTTGAGGGCGAGCGAACTATTCTAGGTCGGCACGCCCAGCGGGCTGAGCCGCGCCATCGGCTCGCTGCCTTCCGGCCACCGCAGAAGCTGCATGACATGACGCTTCAGGCGCACGAACTCGGGTTCGGTGACGAGATCCTGGCTCCGTGGCCGAGCAAACGGCGGCACGATGTCCTCGATCACCCGGCCAGGCCTTGCGCTCATCACGACGATGCGATCGGCGAGGAACAGCGCCTCGTCGATGTCGTGGGTGACGAACACCGTGGTGGTCGGGATCTTGCCCCAGATATCGAGCAGGACCTCCTGCATCATGCCGCGCGTCTGCGCGTCGAGCGCGCTGAAGGGCTCGTCCATCAGCAGCACCCGCGGCTGGTTGATCAACACCCGCGCGATCTCGACACGCTGCTGCATGCCGCCCGACAGCTGCGCCGGGTAAAATGCCTCGAAGCCGGACAGACCGACCAGCTTCAGGATTGCATCCGCCGCGCGATTGCGCTCGGCTTTTGCAAGGCCCCGCATCTTCGGGCCGAAGGCTACGTTGTCCCGCACTCGCTTCCACGGAAACAACGTGTGCTGCTGAAACACCATGCCGCGGTCCGGACTCGGACCCGCGACCGTCTGTCCGTCGACCGTGAGCCGGCCTGCCGTGATCGGCAGGTGTCCGGCCAGCGCGCCGAGCAGCGTGGACTTGCCGCAGCCGGAAGGCCCAAGAATGCAGACGAGCTCGCCCGGCGAGATCGAGACATCGAGCCCGCTCACCGCCTCGAACGCATCGATCCCCTCTCCGAGCGAGATCGAGACTTCAGCGATGTCGATACGACCGACGCTTTGCGTGCCGATATCCGCAACCCGAATGTTCATCGCGCCACCTTCGGGCTGCGCCAGGGCATCGCGAGCCGTCCGGCCGTCGTCAACAGCCAGCTGGAGCCCATCCCGAGCAGGCCGATGACCAGCATGCCGACGATGATGTCGGCATAGTTCTGAAGCGTGTAGGCCTCCCAGGTGTAATAGCCGATGCCGAACTGGCCCGAGATCATCTCGGCGGTGACAAGGCAGAACCACGAGGTGCCCATGCCAATCGCAAGACCGGTGACAATGCTGGGCGCGGCGCCCGGCAGCACCACCTCCTTCAGGATCGCCAACTCGCCGGCGCCCAGGCTGCGCGCGGACGCGACCAGCCGGCGATCGACATTCGCAACACCGTGGACCGTGTTCAGCACAATCGGAAACAGCGCACCGATGAAGGTGATGTAGATCATCGACAGCTCGGACGACGGGAACATCAGGATCGACAGCGGTATCCACGCCACCGCCGGAATCGGCCGCAGCAATTCCAGCGGCGGCTGCAAGAGGTCACTCGCAGCGCGCGACCGGCCGATCGCAAAGCCGAGGACCGCGCCGATCACCACCGCCGCCCCATAGCCCGCGAACACGCGCCAGAGGCTGCTGGTGATATGCGCCACCAGCTTCGGCGAACGAAACAGGGCGACAGCAGACTCAACAACCTCGACCGGTGGCGGCACGTTGCGGAAGGTGACGATCCCCAGATTGAGATGCGTCACTGACGCGACCTGCCACAGCGCGATGCAGGCCAGGATCGAAAGGCCGCGGACCACCCATCGGATGCCCGCGGGCCGCGCCGGTTGAGCGATCGCCATGGTCTTACCGGCTCGCGACCAAGGATTCGCGCGCAGCGGCGAAGTCGAGCACCGTCCCGCCATGCTGCTTCGACCAGCGCTCGGCGGCATCCTTGAGCAGGAACGCATTCAGCTCACCGTTCTGGGATCGCACGAACCACGCCTGGTTTGCGAACAGCTTGATGCCGCTTTCGCGATCCTGCGCATAGACGACGCGGATGGTCTTGCCGTCCTTCTCGAGTCCGGCGAGCGCCTTCAGCGCGTTCTCTGGCGAGGCGTAGTGGCGCACATGCGGCTCATCCTTGACCCAGATCTGTGCCACGCGACTGAAGTCGCTGATCTCAGCGCCCGTCGCCGCATCCTTGGCGCGAAGCGGAAGCTGCGCATAGTTTTTCAGCCCGGCGTCATAGTCGCGGCCGGCCTGCGCCGCTGCAATGCGAATATACTTGTCGGTGACGAACTGGTTGATATCGAGATCGCTGTCCGCGCGCTTGAGCAGCTTCAGCGTCTTGATCGAGGTGGCGACCGCCTGGCGGTATTCCGGCTTCCAGGTGACATCGCGGGTCTGAAGACCGAGCGGACCGTGGAAGAGGTAGTCGACCTCCGCCTCGATGCCGGTCACCTTCGCGATCAGCTCGCTATATTTCTCCGGCTCCTCCGCGATCAGGCGATCCGCCTCGAGCGCAGCACGCAAATAGGCGACCACGATCTCCGGATATTTTTCGGCGTAGTCAGCGTCGACGAGTGAACCGTGGAATGTTGGTGCATTGGCCTGTGCACCGTCAAAGATCTTGCGCGCAAAGCCGCGCCACGGAAACAGCTCAGCGAACGGGACGAAGTCGGCATGTGCCTCGATCTTATTGGCCTGCAAGGCCGGCCCGGCGACTTCCGGTGCCTGCGTGATGATGTTGACGTCGGTCTGGGGATTCCAGCCCTTGGCCTCAATGGCGCGGAGCAGCATGCCGTGCGAGGTCGAGGCAAAGGGAACGGAGATGGTCTTGCCCTTGAGCTCATCGAGCGACTGCACCGGCGAGCTCGACGGCACCACGATTCCGTTGCCGCTGCCCTTGGTGCTGCCGGACAGCACGCTGATAAACAGGCTGCGACGCCCGGCCTTCTGGAACGCAACGCCGTTCAGCGAGCCCGGAAAATCCGCCATCGCGCCGAAATCGAGCTTGCCCGCGACCATCTCGTTGGTGAGCGGCGCGCCGCTCGTAAAATTCTTCCACTGGATGTCGTAGGTCACATCCTTGTACTTGCCGTCACGAGGCAGGAACTTCTCCAGCAGCTTGAGCTCGCGAATGAGCAGCCCGCCGGTCGCGCAGTTGATGGTCGTATCCTGCGTCCCGACCGCAACCCGGATCGTCTCCGCCCGCGACGGTCCGAACATGGCGACGGTCATGACCACGACGGTCGCACTGAGTCTCAAAGAGCTGAAATCGATCATCGAACTGTCCTCGGCAGGCCGGATCCATGCCGGCAGCGACGCGAACCGTCACTATCGAAGGCGCGACGCAGCGGTTGAAGCAATTACTTGCATCGCGAGCATAGAGCGCTGGCGTCATGATTCCGTCGCGCGCCGGCGCAAAGGATTTTCTCAGGACCATGCAATCGACAGAGGAATCGTTTCGTCTCCGCTCGGCGCACATATCAAGCTTTGCTATGTGATTTGGAACGATCGCAAAGAGATGGACATCGCACCATCTCCGCACTTACCTGTTTGCAAGACCTCGTTGAGCTCAGGATTGGGATGACCATTCTCAAGGAAGCTGCCGTGACCGAGCCTGCCGCTTTTGCCCAGCGGCCACATGCAGGCGTGCGGTTCGACTGGCCCGGCCGCGAGAAGTCGCGGCGGTCCCGCAGCGCACGTACGACGACCACAAGCTCGGCGCTGTTCATGAGCGAGACGATCGACGGCTTGAATGCCGGCGCGCATTTCCTCGATCGCTTGTCCGCGCCGGAACAGGCGCGCGTGCATGCGGCCGGCCGCACGATCACGGTGCCGCAGGGCGAGATGGTGTTCAGCCAAGGCGACGGCCACGACGGCATCTTCATCATCCGCCGCGGCCAGGTGCGGGTCTACTACACGGCACCGTCAGGCCGCGAGATCACGCTCGCCTATTGGACGCCGGGACATTTCATCGGCGGTCCGGAGATCTCCGGTGGCGGCATTCACATGTGGTCGGGCATCGCCATCGAGGCCTGTGAGATCGCGGCGCTGTCGGGCCCGGCGCTCGAGAAGCTCCTGACCGGCATGCCGCAATTCGCACTGGCGCTGATCGACGGCCTCATCGCCAAGGGCAAATGCTATTCCTCGATGGCACAGATCCTCGGCACGCGATCGGTGATCGAGCGGCTGGCGCAGCTCCTGCTCACCTTGTCGGAGCTGCACGGCATTGCCGATGGCGACACCGTCGTCATCAACCGCAAGATCACCCATGACCAGATCGCGGCCATGGTCGGCTCGACCCGGCAATGGGTCACGATGATGCTCAAGCGCTTCCAGAACCGCCGCATCATCGCCATCGATGGCAGCACCATCCGGATCAGGCGGATCGACCTGCTCGAGCAGATCCTGTTCAAGGATTAGGGCGAGACAATCACCGCGCCTCTTCGAATCCTGCCAGCACTGAAGTCAGGTTCGCACCCAGAATATCCGAGAGATAACCGCCTTCCTGCACGAACACGGTCGGCAGGCCCATCTTCGCGATGGCCTGGCCGATGCGGCGGAAGCCGGGCGTGGTGACGGCGAGGCCCTTCAACGGATCGTGCTCCGAGGCGTCGAGGCCGAGCGCGATCACGAGCGCGCCGGGCGCGAAGGCTTCGATCGCCTTGCACGCGACATCCATCGCCTGGATGTAGCCGTCATCGCCGGTGCCGATCGCCAGCGGAATGTTGAGATTGGTGCCGAGGCCTGGACCTTCGCCGCGCTCGTGCGCATAGCCCCACACATAGGGATAATACGCGATCGGATCGGCGTGGATCGAGACCGTGTAGACGTCCGGCCGCGCGTAGAAGATGCCTTGCGTGCCGTTGCCGTGGTGGACGTCGACGTCGAGAATGACGACACGCTCGTGCTTGAGCCGCAGATGGGCCGCGGCAATCGCGCTGTTATTGAGGAAGCAGAAGCCGCCGGCCATGTCGCGATAGGCGTGATGGCCGGGCGGACGGCAGAGGGCGTAGGTCGCGTCCTCGCCGTCAATCACCATCTGCGCCGCCGTGACCGCGACGTCGGTCGCGGCGCAGGCCGCGTCCCAGGTGCCCGGGCCGATCGGCGCCGCGGTGTCGGCGGTGTGCCAGCCGAGCTTGCCGACAATGTGGGTGGGATAGGTCGCGGCATGTCGCACGGGATGGATGTTGCCGATCATCTCCGGGCCGGAATCGCCGAGTGCTTTCCAGGCGTCCCAGGCTTCACTCAGGAACGATAGATATTCGGGGCTGTGAATGCGCGCGCGCGGGCCCTGGCCGAATGTCGTCGGCTCGACCAGTTGATGCTTGCCGTCGTTCAGACCCTTGAGCAGGCGGTCTGCGCGCTCGGGCTGCTCGGTGGTGCGCTTGACGACACCGCGAACCAGGAAGAATTGCGGATCGTGGCTGCGGTGCAGTTCGGTATGGACGGCTTTCACTCGATACTCCGTGGTCGCATTGACGATGCCACAGATGTCTAAATGCCCGCGGCGGCCAGATGCAAGCAAGAAGAATGCCGCTCGTGCCGTGCCGCTCTGCGCCGGAAGCAGACCGCCCGTGAGGCGCTCAGCAGCGCCCGCGCTGGAGACAGTGCTCGCGGCCCTGCTGGTCGGTGCGGAAGGATTCGATAAAGCCGCCCTGACGCTGGGTGACGAAGACGGTTTTGCCGTCGCCGCCGCCGAAGGCGAGATTGGTCGGCTCCTTGGCCCTCAGCGCGATCTCGCGCTCGACCGCCCCGTTGGGCTTCATCAGCGCGATCGTCCCCTTGAGGATGCGCGCGACATAGAGGCGGCCGGTGATATCGGTACGCAGGCCGTCGATGGTGTCGGGCTGGAACGCCTTGACGAGCTTCGCGTCGGTGAGCGCGTTGCCGCGGATGGTGTAGGACCAGACCTGGCCGCTGCTGGATTCACCGACATAGAGCGTGTTGCCGTCGGGGCTGAGGTCGATGCCGTTGGTGGTGCCCATCGCGCGCGGTGCTGACATGACCTGTCCCTGCACCGTGCCATCGGCGGCTTTCGCAATGCGCCAGACGTGGCCTTCGCGACCTTTCCAGTTCGGATCGCTCGCATAGATCGTGCCGTCGCGGGCGATGGTGATGTCGTTGGGCTGGTTCATCTCGTCGGAGTGAAACCAGACGCCGGGCTCGGAGCTACCCTTCGGGATCGCAAAAATGTTGTGCTTCTTGTAGTCGGCGATGAACATCGTGCCGTTGCGATCGAAGCGGATGGCGTTGCCGACGCTGCCCTCGGGAAGCGCCGTGAAGGCCTCCGACGCCGCACCGCCTGCAGGCAATCGGCCGATGGTGCCGGGCTTGCCGAAATTGACGACGAAGAGGTTGCCATCGAGATCGGCGGCAGGCCCTTCGATGCCGAACGTATATTCGCTGGCCGGCGTCACCTGCACGCTTTCGAACAGCTTCGTCTCGGCCGCGACGAGCGGCGTGGCGACGACGAGCAGGATGCTACTGCACAGGCACCAGAAATTCCTGCCGGATGTAATAGCCATCGTCGTCGGTGCACTCGCCATTCAAGTAAGGATCGGCCGGCCGGAAGAATCGGCTGAAGCCCGGTTTGTCTACAGCGTTCCTTTGTGTCACGACAACGACCTTGGCGGCCGGTATTTCGCCGCATTCCTTGTTCGCCTTGCCATAAAACTTGCGCTGCGGCAGGCCGAGCTTGATGCGCATCGGCGTCCCCGGAACCATCTTGGCAACGAGCAGATCCGCAGTCGTGAGCAGAGCCGCATAACCGGGCTCGCTCTTCGGCAGGCTCTCGCCGCCCGGCGGCATCAGCTTCTCCGCGCCAATGCCGCGCAGCCGCGTGCGCAGCTTGCCGGACTCCGGATCGCCCGGATAGATCCAGCCATCCTGCGACAACATGAAACGGAGCACGGTCGCGTCCTTATCGGCGTCCGACTGCCCCGCCTTCAGACCGAAATCGGAGTGACAGCCGACGCAGTGCTTTTCGACGAGGTTTTTGCGCAGCGTGGCGAGCCGGACCTTGTTTTGCGGATCCCTGGCGACGAAGGCAGCGAGCTGGTCGATCAGCGCCTGGCTGCGCGTGTCGCAGGGCAGCGGCGGCGGCGGATCGCCCGCGGCGCGATCGATGCGGATGATCGTCTGGTTCTTGTCCTCGACCAGCCAGATCGCACCGTCCTCTGCGACCGTGATTCCGACCGGCGCGCCTTGCGGCCGCGCACCATTGACGCGGTGCCAGCCGGCGATCAACTCCTCGAACGACGCGGCGGCGACATCTCCGGCGTCGGTCTGAAAATTGTGAGTCGGATCGGCCGCACAGCTCACGTGGTAGCGCACCGGCGCAGGCGCGGGTTTTGGAAAACCGTGGTCGTCGACGTCGTAGATCAGCACGCGGCTGCCGGTCGGGCGATAACCGTGCAGGCCGACCAGCAGCTTGCCTTCGAGCTCGGGAAATTTGGCGCCGTGATAATACAACATCGCGAGCGGCGCACCGTGGGGCGGCAGCAGCGAGAAAGGCCGCTTGTAAAGCGCGTTCGCCGTGCAAAGCGATTTATAGACGCCGGATTGCAGCACGCGCTTGAACTCGGGACTCGGCGTCGACAGATCATAACAATAAGGCCAGCCGTAGTGCCTGCCCCGCTCGATCGCGTTGATCTCCTCGTTCGGCTCGAAGATGTCGGGCAGATCGCGGCCGTTTTCGCCTTGCAGGAACGCGTAGCCGGCGTCGGGAAAGTTCGGGTGCAGCGCCAGCGCCATCGAGTTGCGCAGGCCCCGCGCGTAGACCGTATGCGGCGGATCGGGATCATTCGGCTTCAACGCCGGGAAGACGCCCCCCGACGGCGGCGTGAACAGCCAGATCGCAGCCATGGCGGAAGAACCTTCAGCCGCCGCGCAAGGTCTCGTGATCGGCGCCGGCGTGATGCAATCGTCGCTGTGGGCGCCGACATTGACGAACAGCCGCCCGTTGCGATCGAACACAAACTGCTTGAGGGGGTGCGCGCTCTCGTCGAGCTTCGTGCCGTCAGGCAGCGTGATGCGGCGGCCCGGCATGTGACGAATGATGGTCTCGACCGTGCCGCGCGGATCGTCCGCGAGCGGATCGAGGCGGAAGATGGTCTCGGCGGTCGAGGCGTAGAGCTTCTTGTCCGGACCGATCACGAGGCCGAACGGATATTCGACCCCGGTCAGGAGCTCCTTAAAGCGCTGCCCCTGGGCAGCGTGCGGGTCGAGCAGCAGCAGCCGGCCATCGGCATGACCCCAACCGCCCATGTCGGCGACCACGAACAGGTCCCGGCCGGGCACCTGGATGATCGACCGCGGAAATTTCAGATGGTCCTCTTCGCTGGCGACGAGGCCGGCGCAAAAGCCGGCCTTCATATCGATCTGGACCTTGGGAAAGGCGAGATCGCCGCTGCCGCAGGTCTCCGTTCCCACCGCGTAGCCGCTTTTCCTCACGTGATCGGACGCAGCCAGTGAGCCAAAGCCGTGCAGGACTGCCGCAAAGGCGACGACACTTACGCACAAGCTTCGGCGTCCAACCTGGAATGTGAGATGATTCACTGGGCCTCCCCGACGTTCGGTCGAAGGTTGTTCCATGCCCGCCAGGCGCCGTCCAGTTGAACATCACCCGCCTGTGATCAAACCCGCAAGGCGCGTGGTGCCGACCAATCTCCGTAGATTCCCTTACCGGGCTTGGCCCGAATATTTTTCGTTCTGTTCGGGTGGTATCGATATGCCGTCCAAATCGCTTTCCAGAGGAGGCGTGCATGGTTCAGATGTATTTCCACTGCTCGAATGCCGAAGGCACGCTGATCGATCGTTACGGCACGGCAGTCGCCAACCTGACCGAGGCGCGCGACCGCGCCGCCCAGATCATGCGCGCGATGATCGAGACGCCCGGCGCCGAGGATTGGCGTGATTGGGTGATCCATATCAGCGACGACGACGGCGAGGAGATTTTCGATCTTCCCTTCACCGCCATGCTCGGCAAGCCGCACTGAGGTGATGCCATGCTGCTCGCGTCATTGACTCTGCTCCGCCAGCCCCTCACCTTCGTCGCCACCAAATGGCAGAAGCTGGTGCGGATCGCAGGCAACCCCTACCGCCCCGAGCTCTACTACATGCGCGGCCCTGGCCCAAAATGGCACGCCAAATATCAGGCCAGCCGGCTGAACCGCGAGCTCTGAGCGCAGCCCGCTCCTTCTCGCCTACTTCCCTGTAAACTTCCCCTTGCGCTTCTCGACGAAGGCCTTGCGGCCTTCGATAGCGTCGGCGGCTTGTGCCGATGATGGCCTGAAGTTCGATCTCGCGGCGGAACTGCGCCTCGTAGCTGGTATGCTCGCTCTCCTCGACCAGTGCGCGCGTCGCGACCGGCAAGCGCGCCGAGCAGGACCGGCGTCATTGCGTTCAGGCTCTCCGGCTCGTCGAGCGTCAATATCCCGACGGCGCCAACCCGCGCCTGTTTCACACCTGCCATGTCGTTCCTCCCAGTGGATGTTCTCGTTGAAGGCGATGTGCCATTGTCAGCGCGCGCGAAGCAACGATAACCGAAGACACAAAACGACTCATGCCTCATCAGTTCAGCCTCAACCAAACCGTCCGCAAACCCGCCGTCACCTCCAAGGGCGGCATTGTCGCCTCGCAATCGCGGCGGGCGGCCGAGGTGGGAGCGCAGGTGCTGGCAGCGGGCGGCGACTGCGTCGACGCGATCGTGGCGACCACCTTTGCGCTGAATGTTCTGGAGCCCTGGAACAGCGGCATCGGCGGCGGGGGCGCGATGGTGCTCTACCGCGCCAAGGAAAATCGCTACGAGGTGATCGACTATGGCATGTGCGCACCGCAAAGCCTGCGTGCGGCCGATTATCCCATCACCGGAGAACGCGCCGCTTCCGACCTGTTTCCGTGGCCGCGGGTGAAGGACGACCGCAACGTTCACGGCCCCGGCGCGATCGCCGTGCCAGGTGTCGTCGCCGGCATGGAGGAGGCGCACCGTCGACACGCCCGGATGACGTGGAAAGACCTGGTCGCTCCGGCTGCGGCGCTCGCCGGCGAGGGCCTGCTGGCCGACTGGTGGACCGCGCTGACGATCGCGGGCTCGGCGGCAGATCTTCGGCGCTATCCCGCGAGCGCGGCAATGTTTTTGCAGGACGGCCTGCCCCCGAGCCCGCCCTGGAGCATCGAGGCTGAGATCCGGCTACCGCAGGACAATTTGAAGGCGACGCTGTTGCACCTCGCCGAAGCCGGACCGCGCGACTTCTATCAGGGCGATCTCGCCAAGAGCATCGCGTCCGACATCAGGGCCGATGGCGGCTCGCTGTCGGTCGAGGACCTCGCCGCGTTCCGCGCACATCTGCGCGAGCCGCTGGCGATCCCCTATCGCCGCGGCAAGGTGTATGCGACCCCCGAGCTCACGGCCGGGCCGACCATGGCGCATGCGTTGCGCCTGCTGCAGCAAGGTCTGAAGCCGGCCGGCACGCCAGATGCGGCCGCCTATGTCGAATATGCGCTCGCCTTGCAGGCAGCCTATCGCGAGCGGCTCAAGGACATGGGCGATGCCGACGGCAAGCGCGCGCTCGGCGCCGAATATCTGGCGCCGGCCTGCACCACGCATTTCTCCGTGGTGGACCGAGACGGCAACATTGCCGCGGTGACGCAGACGCTGCTCTCGTCCTTTGGCTCGAAATATGTGACGCCGCACACCGGTATTCCCATGAACAACGGGATCATGTGGTTCGATCCGACGCCTGCTACCACCAACTCGCTCGCCCCCGGCAAGCGCTGCCTCACCAACTACACACCTGTTATTGCCGAGACCAAGGACGGCAAGCGCCTCGCAGTTGGCGCTTCCGGCGGCCGCCGCATCCTGCCTTCGGTGATGCAGCTCGTGTCCTTTGCGATGGATTTCGACATGGACCTCGATGCCGCCATCCATCAGCCCCGCATCGATTGTAGCGAAGGCGCGCTCGTGCTCGGCGACACGCGGCTGCCTGCGGATGTACGCAAGGCGCTTGCCGCACGCTTCGACTACAAGGAAGCGCCGGTGCAGACCCTGCCGATGAAGTTCGCCTGCCCGAGCGTTGTGATGCGCGACGGCGACATCAATTCCGGCGCAGTCGAGATCTTCCAGCCCTGGGCCGACGCGGTGGCGGAAAGCTAGATCCCCAGCCGGTCGCGCACGCGGCCCGTGATCACCGCAGTCGTCACCCCGACCGGCCAGAACGCGTGCATCGGGATCGGCTTGATACCGGTGACGGGCATATCGATCTCAGCTTTGGCTCCGCCGATCAAACGGCGTGCGAGCTGCGCGCCCATCGCGGTCGAGAGCGCGACGCCGCGACCGTTGCAGCCGAGCGAGATCAGGATGTGCTCCGCCGGCTCATGCACATGCGGATAATGGTCCTTGGTGATCGCGAGCCGGCTGTTCCAGCCGTGGGTCCAGGCCACGCCCTTGAGCTGTGGCCAGAGCCGCTCGGCGTAGCGGACGAGATAGGCGACGTCGTTCGGCGAATTGATCCAGCGCATCGGTCCGCGGCCGCCCATCAAGAGGCGGTTCTGCTGATCGATGCGGTAATACACCGTGATGTGGCCGCTCTCGTAGAGGACGGGACGCGTCGGCATGATCGAGCGCGCGACATCGTCCGAAAGGGGCGCGGTGGCTGCGATCGAAGAGAATACCGGCACGATGGTGCGGCGGAGTGCGGGCCAGAGATCGTCAGTGAAACCGTTTGTGGCGAGCAATATGTTATCAGCATGCACGACCGCGCGCGGCGTCTCGATGCGCCAGCGGCTGCCGTCGCGCCGGAGTGATAGCGCCGGCGTCTCGCCATAAACCTTCGCGCCGGCGGAGATCGCGGCGCGCGCGAGGCCTCGGGCGTAGCTGAGCGGATGCAGGTCGCCACCGCGGGTGTCGAGCATGGCGCCGATGTAGCGATCCGTGCCGGTCATCTCGCGCAGCTGCTCGCGGTTCAGATACGACACCGGCATGCCGCGGCGGATGCATTGCTGTGCGGTCTTCTCGATCGCGGCGGCGCTGGCCTCATTATAGGCCGCGCGCAGCGTGCCGTTCTGCCGCGCCTCGCAGGGGATCTGGTAGCGCCGGATCAAATCGTGCGTGAAGTTCGTCGTGCCATAGGCAAACTCGATCATGCGGCGGCCAAGCTCCGCGCCGAAATCCGCCTCGATCTGATCGGGATCGTGCTTCAATCCCGGATTGGTGTGGCCGCCATTGTTGCCCGACGCGCCCCAACCCGGCTCCTGCGCCTCCAGCACCAGCGCCCCGACCCCCTGCTCCGCCAGATGCAGCGCCGTGGACAGCCCCGTATAGCCGCCGCCGACGATCGCGATGGAGACGGTCTTGTCCGCGTCGAGCGGCGGCGTGGCCACCGGCGCGACAGCGGTGTCCGCATAGAGCGAGGGCGGCAGAGGCAGGCGCGTAGTCATGGCGAAATCCGGTCAGAGCGGATGCAGGACGCGGCGCAAAAAGTCCTGCGTGCGCGAATGCTGGGGTTGGTTCAGCAGTGTTTTGGCCGGCCCCTGCTCGACGATGACGCCGCCATCGATGAACAGCACGCGATCGGCGACGTCGCGGGCAAAGCCCATCTCGTGGGTAACGACGACCATGGTCATGCCGTCGTCGGCGAGCTTGCGCATCACACCGAGGACGTCGCCGACGAGCTCCGGATCGAGCGCCGAGGTCGGCTCGTCGAACAGGATCGCCTTCGGCTGCATCGCCAGGGCCCGCGCAATCGCGACGCGCTGCTGCTGGCCGCCGGAAAGCTGCGGCGGATGCGCGTCGGCTTTCTCGGCCAGGCCCACTTGCGCAAGCAGTGCGCGGCCGCGCTCGAGCACCTGGACACGCGGCTCCCTCTTCACGAAGAGTGGCCCCTCGACAACGTTTTCGAGCACTGTCCGATGCGGGAACAGGTTGAAGCGCTGGAACACCATCGAGACCTGGGTGCGGACTTTCACGATCGAGGCCGCATCGCGGTCGACCTTCAGGCCCTCGATGTTGATCTCACCACGATCGTAGCTTTCAAGTCCGTTGATACAGCGCAAAATGGTGGACTTGCCCGAACCTGAGGGACCGATGATGCAGACCACCTCGCCCTTCTCAACGTTCGCGGTGATGCCCTTGAGCACCTCGTTCTGGCCAAAGCTCTTGTGGACGTCGGTGAGCTCGATCATTTCTTGCCCGCCCGCTTCTCGAAGTGGCGAACCAGCAGGATCAGCGGAATGCTCATGGTGAGGTACATCAGCGCCACCATCGTGAACACGTTGGTGTTCTTGAAGGTTGATGACGCAATCAGCTTGCCCTGAAGCGCGAGCTCGGCG
Organism: Bradyrhizobium cytisi; assembly: GCF_008123515.1. Taxonomy (GTDB): domain Bacteria; phylum Pseudomonadota; class Alphaproteobacteria; order Rhizobiales; family Xanthobacteraceae; genus Bradyrhizobium; species Bradyrhizobium cytisi. Next base: position 38,797 of record NZ_VSSR01000039.1, on the reverse strand, counting down.
ACCGTGATGGTCGACGCCTGCGAGGAATCCTTCAGCATCATGATCATGACGTTGCCGTAAGGTGGCAGCACGATGCGCACTGCCTGCGGCAGCACCACGCGGCGCATGGTCACCCACCAGCCCATCCCGATCGACTGCGCCGCCTCGATCTGTCCCTTGTCGATCGCCTCGATGCCGGCGCGGAAGTTTTCGGCCTGATAGGCCGAATAAGCGATGCCGAGCCCGAGGATCGCGGCCTGCAACGCGCTGAGCGTGACGCCGAGATCGGGCATCACGAAGTAGAGATAGAACAGCAGCACGATGATCGGGATGCCGCGGATCACGTTGATCAGGCTGGCGCTGAGCATCGACAGCACCTTGATGCCGGAGACCCGCATCATCGCCCAGATCAGGCCGAGCACCGTCGAGAGCAGCAGCGAGCCGATGGTGACGACGATCGTCAGCGCGACGCCGCTCATCAGGATCGGGAAGAACTCGACGGCGTCGTGCCAGAAGCCTCTCATCGGGCAACCTTCGATGGACCTTTCATCAGCCCTGTGCCTTCAGGCCCCATTTACCGAGAATCTTGTCGATGGTGCCGTTGGCCTTCAGCTTCGCCAGCGACGCGTTGATCTTGCCGAGCAGCGCGGCTTCGCCCTTGCGCACGCCGATGCCGACCGAGCCGACGGTAACGGGCTTGTAGCCGTCGACGAGACGCACCTCGGGGAAGCCGCCCTGCTTCAAATTGTAAGCGAGGATCGGATAATCGGCGTAGCCGGCCTTGAGGCGCCCGGTGTTCACGTCGCGCAGGATGTCGGGGATGGTGTCGTAGGCCTTGACGTCGGCGAACAGGCCGGACTTCTTCAGCGCGTCGACGAAGGCGGTGCCGACCTGGGCGCCGACCGTCTCGCCCTTCAGATCGTCCTGTGTGGCATAGGCCTTGGTGTCGGCCTTCGGCACCACCAGGCCTTCGCCATAGGTGTAGATCGGGTCGGAGAAGTCGACGACCTCCTTGCGCGGCGCGGTGATGAACATCGCAGCCGCGATGATGTCGATCTTGCTCGAGGTCAGCGACGGGATCAGCGCCGAGAACTGCATCGGCTCGATCTGCACGCTGAGGCCGGCATCCTTGCCGATCTCGGTGATGAGATCGACCATGATGCCCTGGATGGTGTTGGTCTTGGTGTCGAGGAAGGTGAAGGGAATGCCCGTCGGCGTCGAGCCGACCTTCAGCACCTGCTGCGCCGAAGCCGGCGCGATGGCCGCAAGTGCGAGCGCCGCGACCGCGGCCAGACCAAAACGCTTCATCGCATCCCCCTTTGGGCCGGGCCGATGCGGCGCTCGCAAATGTCGTCATCGCAGACATTGCGGGCCGAGCCGTTTCGGCCTATTTTCACTAATATGAAAATTGGGCCACACTTTCGCCCGCGATGCAAGCAGTTTTCATGCACATGAAGGAAGCGGTTTGACGTGAGCGGTGGCAAAAGAATGCGCAAACCGGCCGCCGCAAAGCCGGTGAAGAAGGCCAAGGCTATCGCGAAGCCCGCGGAGCCTGCAATGGACATTGCTGTCGGTCGCCGCATTCGCGATCTCAGGCGTATCAGGCAATTCTCGCTGGAGACGGTCGCCGCGCGCACGGATCTGTCAATCGGCTTCCTCAGCCAGATCGAGCGCGGCCTGTCGTCGCCGTCGCTGCGCGTGCTGGCCACGCTCGCCGACGTGCTCGGCGTCGGCATCGCCGCGCTGTTCGGCGCAAGCCCGAGCGCCGACGGCACATCCGATCAGGTGGTGACGCGCGGATCGCAGCGGCCCGAACTCAAACTCTGGCGCACCGGCGTCTCAAAACAATTGCTGAGCCCTGCGAGTGCCGACAACAAGCTCAATCTGTTCCTGGTGCATCTGGAGCCCGGCGGCTCTACCGGCGACGAGCTCTACACCCATGACGGCGAAGAGGCCGGCCTGGTGCTCGAAGGCGAGATGATGCTGACGGTGGACAGCGAGACGTGGTCGCTGAAGACAGGCGACAGCTTTCGGTTCGCGAGCCGCCGGCCACACCGGTTTTCCAATCCGGCGCAGGATGCGAAGGCCGTGGTGCTGTGGGTGAATTGCGTAACGGGGGCGGGCTGAATTCTCTGCTTCCGTCATTGCGAGCGAAGCGAAGCAATCCAGGGTCTTTCCGCAGAGGCAGTCTGGATTGCTTCGTCGCAAGAGCTCCTCGCAATGACGAGGGGATAGAGTCTTATCCAAACCTGTGCTGATACCGGTCCACCGTCAGCGCACTCACATCCACCTCCGGCTTCTTGCCCGACAACATGTCCGCGAGCACGCGCCCGGAGCCGCAGGACATGGTCCAGCCGAGCGTGCCGTGGCCGGTGTTGAGATGGAGATTGCTGTAACGCGTCGGGCCGATCACGGGCGGGCCGTCCGGCGTCATCGGACGCAGGCCGCTCCAGAACGTCGCCTTGGAGAGATCGCCGCCGCGCGGGAACAGATCGGTCAGGGAGTGATCGAGCGTGGCGCGCCGCGCATCATAGAGCTTGGTCGAGAAGCCGGAGATCTCGGCGGTGCCGCCGACGCGGATGCGATTGCCGAGGCGCGTGATCGCGACCTTGTAGCTCTCGTCCATCACGGTCGATTCCGGCGCGCCGGAGGCGTCCTTGATCGGCACCGTGATCGAATAGCCCTTCACCGGATAGACCGGCAGCGAAATGCCGAGCGGCGCAACGAGCCGCGACGACCAGCTTCCGAGCGCAAGGACGTAAGCGTCGGCCTGCAACATCCCGGCGCTGGTCGCGACACCGCTGAGGCGCGTGCCATCGGTGACGATCCGATCAATGCCGGTATTGAACATGAATCGCACGCCGAGCGCTTCGGCATGCTTGGCCAGCGCCTGCGTGAACATGTGGCAGTCGCCGGTCTCGTCCTGCGGCAGACGAAGCCCGCCGGCGAACTTCTCCTTGACGCCGGCAAGCGCCGGCTCGACCGCGATGCAGCCCTCGCGGCTCAGCACTTCGTAAGGCACGCCATATTGCTTGAGCACGGCGATGTCTTCGCCGGTGCCGTCGAGCTGCGCCTGGTAGCGGAACAGCTGCAGCGTGCCCCGCGTGCGCTCGTCATATTGAATGCCGATGTCGCGGCGCAGATCGCGCAGGCAGTCGCGGCTGTATTCCGCGATCGGGATCATCCGGCTCTTGTTGACCGCATAGCGCGCGCTGGTGCAGTTGCGCAGCATCTTGAGCAGCCAGACCCACATCACTGGGTCGAGCTTCGGCCGGACCACCAGCGGGCCGTGCTTCATCAGGAGCCATTTGACCGCCTTCACCGGCACGCCGGGGCCGGCCCACGGCGAGGAATAGCCGGGCGACACTTCGCCGGCATTGGCAAAAGAGGTCTCCAGCGCCGGTTCGGGCTGACGGTCGACGACCGTCACCTCGTGACCGGCACGCGCGAGGTAGTAGGCAGAGGTGACACCGATGACACCGCTGCCGAGGATCAGAACTTTCACGCTTCGTCAAACTCCCGCGGCATCACGTTCGCCGCTGCAAGAAGAAACTCCGTGAACCGCGGGAGCAATTATCAGGCCACCCGCTTGATGGCATCGCCCAGGATCGACACGATGTCGTCGATATGGCTCTTCTCGACGATGAGCGGCGGCGACAGCGCGAAGGAGTCGCCGCTCATGCGGAAGTAGAGCCCGCGATTGAAGCAGTCGACCATGACGTCGTAGCCGCGCGCACCGACCGTTCCGTCACGCGACGACAGCTCGACCGCGCCCATCAGGCCGCAATTGCGGATGTCGACGACATTCGGCAGGCCTTTGAGCGAGTGCAGCGCATCGCGCCAATATTCGGCGATCGACGCACCGCGCGTGAGCAGGCCCTCGTCCTTGTAGATGTCGAGCGTGGCGATACCCGCGGCACAGGCGGTCGGATGCGCGGAATAAGTGTAGCCGTGGAACAGCTCCATCTGGTTCTCCGGACCGACCATCATGCCATCGTGAATCTTGCGGCTGGCGAACACCGCGCCGCAGGGGATGGTGCCGTTGGTGATGCCCTTCGCCGTCGTCATCATATCAGGCGTGACGCCGAAGAAGTCGGCGGCGAACGGCGTGCCGAGGCGGCCGAAGCCGGTGATGACTTCGTCGAAGATCAGGAGGATGCCGTGCTTGTCGCAGATCGCGCGCAGGCGCTGCAGATAGCCCTTCGGCGGCGGCAGCACCGCGGTCGATCCCGGCACCGGCTCGACGATGACGGCAGCGATGGTCTCGGCACCATGCAAGGCCACCAGACGCTCGAGATCATCAGCAAGCTCCGCGCCGTGCTCCGGCTGGTCCTTGGCGAAGGCGTTACGGCCGAGATCGTGGGTGTGGCGGATGTGATCGACGCCAGGCAGCAGCGTGGCGAAGGCGCGGCGGTTGGCGACCATGCCGCCCACCGACGTGCCGCCGAAGCCGACGCCGTGATAACCGCGCTCGCGGCCGATCAGGCGGGTGCGGCTCGACTGGCCGTTGGCGCGATGATAGGCGAGCGCGATCTTCAGCGCGGTGTCGACCGATTCAGAGCCGGAGTTGGTGAAGAAGATGCGATCGAGGCCCTTGGGCGCGATCTCGGCGAGGCGCTCGGCGAAGTCGAACGCCAGCGGATGGCCCATCTGGAATGACGGCGCGAAGTCCAGTGTCATGAGCTGCCGCTCGACTGCGGCGGCGATCTGCTTGCGGCCGTGGCCGGCGTTGACGCACCAGAGGCCGGCGGAGCCGTCGATCACCTTGCGGCCGTCGACGGTGGTGTAATGCATGCCCTCGGCCGAGGAGAACAGGCGCGGCGCCTTCTTGAACTGACGGTTGGCCGTGAACGGCATCCAGAACGAGTCGGTCTTGATAGTGTTCGGAATCTGATGAAGGGTCACGGGCCACGCTCCTTTGCTGACGGCACAGCAGAGGCACGGCTTCCAAAGCGCAACAAGTCCTTTTCTGACGGCCTGCAAGCCATTGATTTAACTGGGGCTGCCGGTCCATATTTGCGCGATCCGCAACACCTGCAACAGGGATTTGGGCATGAGCGTCGACATCGGTGGACGGCTGCGATTCATCCGGGCGCGCCACAAGCTGTCGCAGCGGGAGCTCGCCAAGCGCGCCGGCGTCACCAATTCGACGATCTCGCTGATCGAATCCAACCAGATGAACCCGTCGGTCGGCGCGCTCAAGCGCATCCTCGACGGCATCCCGATGGGGCTCGCCGAGTTCTTCGCGCTGGAGCCGGAGAGTCGTCGCAAGATCTTCTACCGCTCGGAAGAGCTGACCGAGGTCGGTAAGAAGCCGATCTCGTATCGGCAAGTCGGCGACAATCTGTTCGGCCGCAGCCTGCAGATATTGAAGGAGCGCTACGAGCCCGGCAGCGATACCGGGCGCGTGCATCTTGTTCACGACGGCGAGGAAGGCGGCATCGTGATTTCGGGCAAGCTCGAAGTAACTGTTGAGGATGAACGCCGCATCCTCAATCCGGGCGATGCCTATTATTTCGAGAGCCGCCGTCCGCATCGCTTCCGCTGCGTCGGCGGCAAGCCGTGCGAAGTGATCTCGGCCTGCACGCCACCGACGTTTTGAGCCGGCGGCAGGCCGAAAGCCTCAAAGCTACGTCAGCAGCTCCTCGATCCGGATTGGGAAGCGGCGCACCCGCACTCCGGTCGCATGCCAGACCGCGTTCGCCACGGCGCCGGCGCTGCCGGTGATGCCGATCTCGCCGACGCCCTTGATGCCGAGCGCATTGACGTGCGGATCGTACTCGTCGACCGTGATCACATCGAGCGGCGGCACATCGGCATTCACCGGGATGTGGTACTCGCCGAGATTGGCGTTCATGATCCTTCCGCTACGGCGGTCGGTGATGGCCTCTTCGTGCAGCGCAAAGGACATGCCCCAGATCATGCCGCCGAACAGCTGGCTCTTCACCAGATGCGGATTGACGATGCGCCCCGCGGCGAAGGCGCCGACCATGCGGGTGACGCGGATCTGCCCGAGCTCGGGATCGACCTTCACCTCCGCGAACACCGCGCCATGGGCATGCATCGCATACTCCTCCATCGCCGCCGGATTCGGCGCACCTGTGCCGCGGGCCTCGACCTCGGCGACGCCGGCACGGGCCAGGATCTCGGTGTAGCTCTCGCTGCGGTTCTCGTCGTCGCGCCGGATCAACCGGCCGTCGCGCGCGATCACGCCGGCATTGCCGGCGCCAAACAGCGGCGAGCGCTGGTCCTTGGTGGCGAGATCGGCGAGTTTTGCGATCACGGCCGCGCCGGCGCTGTGGATCGCCGCACCGGCGGTTGCAGTGTGCGCCGAGCCTCCGGCGATGCCGGCATCGGGCAGATCTGATGTCCCCGCCTTGAACTCGACGCGGTCGATATCGAGCCCGACGGCGTCGGCTGCGATCTGGGCCAGCGCCGTCCAGGCGCCCTGCCCCATGTCATGCGCGCCGATCTCCATCGCGCCGGTGCCGTCACGGCGGATCGCGGCGCGCGCCTCCGCCTGGAACATCAGCGCCGGGAAGGTCGCGGTGCCCATGCCCCAGCCGACGAGCAGGCCGGCATCGTCGCGCGTCTGGCGCGGCTGCAGCGAGCGCTTCGACCAGCCGAAGCGCGCCGCGCCCTGATCGTAGCAGGCGCGCAGCGCTTTGGACGAGAACGGCTTGCCGGTGATCGGCTCGACCTCGGCGTAGTTCTTCAGCCGGAAGGCCAGCGGATCCATGCCGCAAGCCCAGGCCATCTCGTCGATCGCGCTTTCCAGCGCAATCGATCCCGTCGCCTCGCCCGGCGCACGCATGAACAATGGCGTGCCGGTATTGACGCGCACAGCATCGTGCGAGGTGCGGATCGCAGGCGCGGCATAGAGCGTATGCGACGCGTCGGCGGCCGGTTCGTAGAAATCATCGAACGTGCTCGACACGGTGCGCGCATGGTGGTCGAGCGCAGTCAGGCACCCCTCACCGTCGGCGCCGATGCGCAAGCGCTGACGTGTCGGCGCACGATGGCCGACCGGGCCATACATCTGCTCACGGCGCAGCACGAGCTTGACCGGCCTGCCGACCAGTTTTGCGGCCATCAGACCGAGCACGGGAGGACCGGCCATGAGCCCCTTGGAGCCAAAGCCGCCACCGAGGAACGGGCTGCGGATATGGATCTTGTCATGCGCGATGCCGAACAGTTCGGCGACGCGCGTCAGCGACAACATGAGACCTTGGGTGGGCATGTCGATCTGCACACTGTCATCATCCCAGCTAGCAACGATCGCATGCGGCTCCATGGCGTTGTGGTATTGCGGCGGCGTCTCGTAGACGACGTCGATTTGCTTCTCGGCCGATGCGAGGCCTGCCTCGACATCGCCACGATGATTTTCCGCGGGATTGCCGACGCCAACGACAGGCGGCACAAAACTCTCGCCGGCATCGAGGCCGACGAGGGCGGGCAGCGTCTCATAGCACGGCGCCAGCAGCACCGCGCCTTCGGTCGCCGCCTCGAGCGTCTCGGCGATCACGACGGCGATGGGCTGGTTGGCGTAGCGGACCTCGTTGCTCTGCAGCACCTCCATCCGGAACACGAATGGATTGGTCTTGATCTCCGGATCGATCGCGAGCTGCGGCTTGTGGTCAGGCGTCATGACGTCGACGACGCCGGGATGACGCTTGGCGGCAGCGACATCGAGCGAGGTCACGCGGCCATGTGCGATGCTGGAAACCGCCATCACCGCAAACAGCATGCCGGGCGGATGATTGTCGGCGGCGTAGGTCGCCTGCCCCTTGACCTTGAGCACGCCGTCGCGGCGGGTCAGCGGCTGGCCGATGCTCGAGCCATGGCGAAGATGGGCGGGGGCGCTGGTGAGATTGAGCTCAGGCATGGATGGCTCCAGACGTCGAGGCAAAGGGAGAAGCCGGCAGAGCGGGGATACGCGCGGGCGTGCCGGCGGCAGCAAGGGTCAGCGCGCGCACGACGATGCGGCGCGCGAGCTCGATCTTGTAGGCGTTGTCGCCGGACGGCTTTGCGTCGGCGAGTGCGCGCCATGCGGCGTCCTGGAAAGCATCTGCCGTCGGTGCGACGCCCCTCAGCACATCCTCCGCGGCGCGGGCACGCCAGGGCTTTGCGGCGACGCCGCCAAGCGCAAGTCGCGCCTCCGCGATCTTGCCATTCTCGATCCGTAGCGCCGCAGCAGCCGAGACAACGGCAAACGCGTAGGACGTGCGCTCGCGAACCTTAAGATAGCGCGCATGCGCTGCAAAACCAGGCGCCGCGGGCGGCAGACGCACCGCGACGATGAGGTCGCCGGGCTCAAGCGCTGATTCACGCTCGGGCGTATGGCCGGGCAGGCGATGCAATTCGTCGAGCGCGATCTCGCGACGACCGTTCCTGCCTTCGATCTCGACGATGGCGTCGAGCGCCACCAGCGGCACGCAGAAGTCGGACGGATGCGTGGCGATACAGCTTTCACTCCAGCCGAGCACGGCGTGCGTGCGGTTCTCGCCCTCGCGGGCGTCGCAGCCCGAGCCGGCCTCGCGCTTGTTGCAGCGGCTGGCGGTGTCGTAGAAATATGCGCAACGGGTCCGCTGCAGCAGATTGCCGCCCACAGTCGCGGCATTGCGCAATTGCGCCGACGCGCCGGAGAGCAGCGCTTCCACGACGGCCGGATAGGATTTTGCAAATTCTGCATCATGCGCGAGATCGGCATTGCTCACCAACGCGCCGATGCGCACGCTTCCATCCGCGAGACGCTCGATCTGATCGAGACCATCGAGATGCGTGACGTCGACCAACCGATCCGGACGGCTGACACCGCCCTTCATCAGGTCGAGCAGATTGGTGCCGGCGGCGAGATAGGTCGCGCCCGGCTGGGCGGCGGCGGCAACGGCTTCAGCGACGGTGGCAGGCCTGACATAATCGAACTGCTTCATGCGGAGCGCCTCTGGTTGGATTCGTCGGCACCGGCCTGCGCCTCGAGCACGGCATCGACGATGCCGGCATAGGCGCCGCAGCGGCAGAGATTGCCGCTCATGCATTCGCGGATGCGCTCGGGATCGTTGCCGGCCTGGGCTTCCTGCATCATGCCGATGGCGCTCATGATCTGGCCGGGCGTGCAGAAGCCGCACTGGAATCCGTCATGGGCGATGAAGGCCGCCTGGACCGGATGAAGCTGATCGCCGCGCGCAACGCCCTCGATGGTGAGGATGTCGGCGCCGTCATGGCTAATGGCGAGCGCGAGGCAGGAATTGATGCGCTTGCCGTCGACCAGAATAGTGCAGGCACCGCACTGGCCGCGGTCGCATCCTTTCTTGGTTCCGGTCAGATGGAGGCGCTCACGCAGGAGATCGAGCAGCGTGACGCGCGGATCGTCGAGGACGAAATCGCGCCGCGCACCGTTCACGGTGAGGCTGATGGAGTGGTTCATACAAGGCTCCGATCAGATATGGACATGGCTCATCGCCCGGCGCGCCACCGCCGTGGCCGCCGTCGATATCGCGCCGCCCCGGACGTGGGTCAGGACTGGCACCTCAGCGAAGATACGGAGGCAGCCTCCGCTTAACAAGGGTCACTGGAAAATATTTGGAATTCGTCAAAAGCCCGTGCGCAGACAACGCGGTGCAGCTAGCCAAGGGTTCAATCTAACCAATTCGTGATCTACATTGCCGGCATGGACGACCACACCGACCGGACCCGCAAGCCCCGCGCCGATGCCGTGCGCAATCGCGAACTCGTGCTCGAGGCAGCCAAGGTCGTGTTCAACGCGGGCGGCCCGGAGGCGAGCCTGGAGGCCGTGGCCAAACGCGCAGGCGTCGGCATCGGCACGCTCTACCGGCATTTCCCGACGCGCGAGGATCTGTTCGAGGCGGTGTACCGGCGCGAGGTCGAGCAGCTCAGCGAGTTCGCCGAGCAGTTGAAGAACGCCAAGGATCCGGTCGATGCGCTCAGGCGCTGGCTGCGTTCAGGTGTCGAATTCGTCGCCACCAAGAAAGGCATGGTGGCGGCCCTGGCGCTCGCGGTGCAGAGCGGGTCCGAGCTGCACGCCTTCTCGTTCGACCGGCTGACGAAGGCGACCGGCTCGCTGCTCGACCGCGCAGTCGCGGCCGGCGAGATGCGTGCCGACATCAGTCCCGAGGACTTGCTGCGCGCGTTCTTCGGCATGTGCTACATCCACGACCAGCCCGGCTGGCAGTCAACCGCACTGCGGCTCCTCGACGTGTTCGTCGATGGTCTTCGCGTGCAGCCCGTCGCAAAGCCAAAGGCGCACACCACCAAGCGCGCGAAGCCGGCCGCGAAACCGAAGCGATAGCGCGTCCGTAGTTGCCAAGGTCGTGCTACGATCAGCATAGCCGGGATTTCAACGCGGAGCCTGCCATGCGCATTGCCGCCGTGCTCGTTGTTCTTAGTATTGCTTGCAGTTCCATCTCCGCACGTGCCGACGACATCGCGACAGCGCAAGGCGTGATCCGAGCGCAGGAACAAGCCTTGAGCCATGACGACGCAGCGGCCGCCTATTCCTACGCCGCGCCGGCGATCCGGGAGATCTTCCCCGCGCCCGACATCTTCATGTCCATGGTGCAGAACGGCTACGCGCCGGTCTATCGTCACAAGAGCTTTGAGTTCGGCGAGAGCAAGATCGAAGGCAGCTCCGTCGCCCAGCGGGTTCACATCATCGATGCCAACGGCGAAGCCTGGGAAGCGCTCTACACGCTCGAGCAGCAGGCGGACGGAGGTTACAAGATCACCGGCTGCTCGCTGCTGAGGGCAGGACAGGCGGTCTAGGTCGCTTCCAGACATAAAGACACTACGGTCGCAATGGCGCCCAAGGTGATCGCCGCGTCCGCGACATTGAAGATGGCGAACGACCAGGCCTGATAGGAGAGATGGACGAAGTCGATCACCGAGCCAATCCGCGCGCGGTCCAGCATATTGCCAAGCGCACCGCCAATGATCAGGGCAAGTCCGGTTGCCAGGATCGGCTGGCACGGCGCCACGCGGCGGAGCCACCAGGCCAACAGTCCGCAGGCGAGAAGCGAGAGACCAACCAGCGGCCAGCGTTGCGCATCGTCGGCAAGCCGCAGGAAGCTGAACGAGACGCCTTTATTGTAGGAGAGCACGAAGTCGATGCATGGCAATACCGTGGACGACAGAATGAGCAGCGGACGCTCCGGCTCCAGCAGGTCGACGACGAGCTTTTTCGTGCCCTGATCCAGCAGCACGACAACAAGGATCAACCAGATCCAGCGGAAGCTGACATGTGGCGTCGTCCTAAGTCGCAAAACCCGGACCCGTCTTGACCGAATTCATCCGCGAGCGGATCAACAGCATCAGCACGATTCCGACATTGAGGGCATTCCACGCCACGCCGTTGGCGAACGCAGCCGCGTAGGAGCCGGTGGCATCGAAGATGACGCCGGACACCCAGCCACCAAAGGACATGCCGAACACGGAGGCGAAGATGACGATGCCGACGCGGGTCGCGGCTTCACTGGCCGGCATCGCCTCGCGCACGATGATGGCATAGCTCGGCACGATGCCGCCCTGGAACAGGCCGAACATCGCGGAGATCAGGTAGAGCGAGGCGAGGCTATCGAAGAACAGGTAGAACACCAGCGCAAAACCCTGCGCCAGTGCTCCGATCAGCAATGTCGGAATGCCGCCGATCTTGTCCGCAAGATAGCCGGAGCCGATGCGGCTGACGATGCCGCAGGCCATCATCAGCGACAGCATCTCGGCGCCGCGCGCCACGCCGTAACCAAGATCGCCGCAATAGGCGACGATATGCACCTGCGGCATCGCCATGGCGACGCAGCAGGAGATGCTGGCGATCGAGAGCAGCACCGTCAGCGTGTTGGTCGAGAGCCTGAGATCGACCCGCGGCGGCGGCGCATTGGCGTGATTGCGGACCTTGTCGTCGCCCATCTGCGCGCGCAGGACCAGCACCAGGATCGACATCAGGCTAACGCAGACCAGGGCGATACCGACATGAGTGGTGCGCCAGCCGATCCTCTCGATGCCCGAGCTGATGAGCGGCGGCCAGATCGTGCCGGCGACGTAATTGCCGCTCGCGACGATGGTCACGGCCAGCCCGCGATAGCGCTCGAACCAGTGCGAGGCCTCCGCCATCAGCGGCGCGAAGGTCGCTGACGTGCCGAGGCCGATCAGGAAATAGGCGGCGACGAACTGCCAGAGCTGGGTCGAGAGCCCCGCCAGTGTATTGGCGACGCCGAGGAAGGCGATGCTGATCGCCATGGCCGGCACGATGCCGAACTTGTCGGTGATCTTGCCGGCGATCACGCCGCCGAGCCCGAAGCCGAACATCATCAGTGTGAAGGCCAGCGACACCGCGCCGCGCGTGGCGGAGAATTCGGCCTGCACGACCGGAATCACCACGACGACCGCCCACATGCCGACGCCGCCGATCGAGCCGATCAGCAGTGCGAGCAAGAGCCGCACCCAGGCCTGACGGGAGTCAGGGCTGAATGAGGCCGGTTTCTGTTCTGGGTGATTTGGTGCGTGCACGGCGCGGAACATGTTCGCGGATCGCCTCGCGGTCAAGCATCGTGCCGCGATAATGGGCATGCGCGGTGCACTGCGGTAAGAAGGAGCTTGGCGAAATCGCGCTTTGCCATTAGTTTGCAATCTGCGTGGGCAACAACGCCGCGCGGAGCATGCTGTCGGAATGTTGTTGCAATTGACGCGATCGATGCGGATCAGGGTGGGGCGCTTCATTGCGCTGGCCTATCTGTTCTGCGTGCTCGCGCCGGCGGCAAGCCTCGCCTGGGGCAGTGGTCCAGCACCATGCCTTGGCGACGAAGCTCCGCTCGCCGACCTTGTGGCCGTGCATCATCAGATGCCGGCCAGCCACATGCATGGCGACGTGACGCGTGACCACGCGGCGATGCATGCGCATCACCAGGCCGCCGCGCAGGACACGCCTGCCCCGCATCATCATGACGGCAAGGGCAAGGCTGGCCCGTGCTGCGCCATGATGTGCATCAGCGCGTTACCGGCCGATCTCCCGAGCTTCGCAAAGCCGCTTCAGCCGGTTTCCAGCTGCGCGCCCGAGATCGTGGCCAGCCTGCACAGCGCAGCGCCGCCCCGGCTCTATCGCCCTCCCATCATCTGATCTGATTCCACGACATCAGGCCGGGCGTGCAATCCGCGCGCGCGAACCTGTGGTCTCCAGACAGATCAGGGATAAATCATGCTTACGCTTCTCGGGGCGAGGTCCGCCACCGCATCTGCGGTGCGTCGAGGTCACTTTCGATTCAATTGGCCGCTGCTGGCCGCGGCCACATTGGCGTTGTCCGGCTGCATGCCGGCGACAACGTCCGTGACCGGCGCGGATCCGGCCGATCCCGCAGCAAAGGCAGCGCGCGTCGACTATCGCTCGACGGTTGCGCCTTACACGAGCCTGCGGCCTGCAGCGCCTGCGCCATGGCGCGAGCGCAACGACGCTGTCACTCCGCAGCCGAAGCAGGACCGGTAGGAGCGCGCCATGGCAGAGTATTTTGCACGGAGCCTGCTCGTTCTCGGCGCGCTCGGCCTCTCCGGCTGTGCCGCGTTCTCGCCCGACAGCGGCATGAGCGCGGTCTCGGAGCTGACGAGCCAGACCATCAGGAAGGACATCGCCTTCGTGCGGACGGCCGAGGGAGCCGGTGCGGTCGACGCGCGCGTTCGCCAGTTGCTGTCGCGGACGCTGACCGAAGAGACCGCCGTGCAGGTCGCGCTGCTCAACAACAAGGGGCTGCAGGCCGCCTATAACGAGCTGGCGCTGGCCGAGACCGATCTGGTCGAGCAGAGCCTGCCGCCCAATCCGATGTTCTCGGTCTCGCGCATCTCGGGCAATGGCGCCAGCGAGATCGAGCGCCAGGTCGTCGGCGACATCCTGGCGTTGGCCACGCTGCCGTTCCGATCGGACATCGCGCGCGAGCGCTTTCGTCAGGCGCAATTGCGTGCGGCGCTGGCCACACTTCGGCTCGCCGCCGATGTGCGGCGCGCTTACGTTCGCGCAGTCGCCGGAAACGAGATGGTGGTCCTGCTGACCGACGCGAAGGCGACCGCGGAATCGACCGCGCAGCTCGCTGTCAAGCTCGGCGAAACCGGCTCGGTCAACAAGCTCGATCAGGCCCTCGAACAGGTGTTTTACGCCGAGACCACCGCCGACCTCGCCACCGCACGCCAGGCGGCGACGAGCGCGCGCGAAAGGCTGGCACGGCTGATGGGGCTGTGGGACGACGGCCTCGATTTCCGTCTGCCCAACCAACTGCCGCCGCTGCCGCGCCGGCCGCAGGCTTTGCCCTCGATCGAGGCCAACGCGGTGGCCCATCGCATCGACCTGCAGATCGCGCGGCTGGATCTGACGGCGCTGGCGAAGTCGTTGAACCTCACCGAGGCGACCCGCTTCGTCACGCTGCTCGATCTCGCTGGCATCTCCCGCCGGACTCAGGATCCGGAAGGCGCCCCGTTCCGCGAGCGCGGCTTCGACGTGCAGTTCCAGATCCCGATCTTCGATGGCGGCGAGGTCCGTGTGCGGCAGGCCGCGGAAACCTACAATCTCGCCTTCAACCGCCTCACCGAGCGTGCCGTGAACGTCCGCTCGGAGGCGCGCGACGCTTACCGTGTCTATCGCTCCTCCTACGACATCGCTAGTCACTACCAGCGCGAGATCATCCCGCTGCGAAAGATCATCACCGAGGAGATGCAGTTGCGCTTCTCCAGCATGCAGGTCGACATCTTCGCGCTCCTGACCGAAGCACGCCAGCGGCTCGCTTCGCTGCGCGGCGCGATCGAGGCCAGGCAAAACTTCTTCATCGCCCAGTCCGAGTTGCAGACCGCCGTCAATGGCGGCGGCGCGCCTGTTTCCGGCGGCGACAATCCAACCAATATCGCCGCGGCAGCACCTGCCGATGGCGGCCACTGACATGGAGGCCAGCATGTTTTCCCGCCGAGGATTTTTGGGCACCGCCGCGCTCGTGGGCGCATCAGCCGTCAGCGGCCGCGTCCAAGCCGCATCGATTCCGGAAGCAGCCCATATGGACAAGGCGGTGATGCAGCCGCCGTTGCATCCCATTGGCGGTCCCGACTATCGCCCCGTCGTCACGCTCAACGGCTGGACACTGCCGTTCCGCATCAACGGCGACTGGAAGGAATTCCATCTCGTCGCCGAGCCCGTGGTGCGCGAATTCGCCGAGGGCATGAAGGTCAATCTGTGGGGCTACAACGGCCAGTCGCCGGGGCCGACCATCGAGGCAGTCGAGGGCGACAAGGTCCGCATCTTCGTCACCAACCGCCTTCCCGAATACACCACCGTGCATTGGCACGGCATGATCATCCCGAGCGGCATGGACGGCGTCGGCGGACTGACCCAGCCGCATATCGAGCCGGGAAAGACCTTCGTCTACGAGTTCGAGATGAAGAAGAGCGGGACCTTCATGTACCACCCGCATTCCGACGAGATGGTGCAGATGGCGATGGGCATGATGGGCATGGTTGTCGTGCACCCGCGCGACCCAAACTTCCGCCCCGTCGACCGCGATTTCGTCTTCGTGATGAGCACCTATCGCGTCGATCCCGGCACCTATCTGCCGCGGGTCAACGAGATGACTGATTTCAACATGTGGACCTGGAATGCGCGGGTGTTTCCGGGCATCGATCCGCTGCCGGTCAGGCTCGGCGACAAGGTGCGCGTGCGCATCGGCAATCTTAGCATGACCAATCACCCGATCCATCTGCATGGCCACAGCTTTGCGGTGACGTGCACCGACGGCGGCTGGATTCCCGAGAGCGCGCAATATCCGGAGACGACGACCGACGTGCCGGTCGGCGCTGTGCGCGTATTCGACGTCCTCGCCGACAATCCCGGCGACTGGGCGTTTCACTGCCACAAATCGCATCACACCATGAATGCGATGGGGCACGACATGCGCAACATGATCGGCGTGTCGCGCAAGGATCTCGCCAAGGCTGTCGGCAAGCTTGCGCCCGACGCCATGGTGATGGGCCAGTCCGGCATGGCGATGGGCAACATGGAGATGCCGGCGCCTGACAACACGCTGCCGATGATGAGCGGCACCGGCCAGTTCGGCCCGATCGAGATGGGCGGCATGTTTACGGTGATGAAGATCCGCGAGGACCTCGCGCGCGACGATTATCGCGATCCCGGCCCCTACCAATTCCCGCAAGGCACCGTCGCCTACGAGGTCGCCTCGCCGGCGGCGGAGCCGGCGCGGCAGCCAGCCATGCCGGCGCACAAGATGAAGATGTGAGCGTTTCGATGAACCACCAACTGGAGACCACAATGAAGACGATCAAACTCGCCTTGACGCTGCTCGCGCTGTCGATCGCACCCGCGTTCGCGCACGAGGGTCACGACCATCACGGCTTCTCGGCCGGCGAGCCCGGCGATCCCAAAAAGCCGGCGCGCACCATCGAGATCGCGTTGAGCGAAATGTCCTACGAGCCGTCGAGCATCACAGTCAAGCGCGGCGAGCAGATCCGTTTCGTGCTGCGCAATGTCGGCAGGGAGGACCACGAATTCCTGCTCGCCACCACGAAGGAGAACCTCGCACATGCCGAGGTGATGAAGAAGCACCCGCACATGGAGCATGACGACCCGAACGGGGTGCGGCTTGCGCCGAACAAGACGGCCGAGATCGTCTGGAAGTTCACCAAAGCCGGCACCTTCGAATTTTCCTGCCTGATCCCCGACCATCGCGACTACGGCATGGTCGGCCACGTCACCGTGAAATGAGGACAATGGAGAGAGCCATGAAGCCGATCATCCGCGCCACCGCAGCATTCGCACTGACGCTGGGCCTGACCGCGAGCGCGCTGGCGCAGGCCGCTTCCATCAACGGTGAGGTCAAGAAGATCGACGAAACCACCGGCAAGATCACGCTCAAGCACGGCCCCGCCAAAGGCCTCGGCATGGACGAGCCCATGACCATGGTCTACCGCGTTAGGGATCCCGCCATGCTCAAGCAGGTGAAGGTCGGCGACAAGGTGTCATTCGAAGCCGAGGAGGCCGCGTCGGGTTACACGGTGACGAAGATGGAGAAGGCGAAGTAGGGCGATCTCCTTCATGGTCATTCCGGGGCGCGCCTCTTGGCGCGAGCTATGATGCGCAATTGCGCATCTGAGAATCCATGTCACCACATCGCTTGCGGCACGATGGATTCCGGGCTCGCGCTTCGCGCGCCCGGGAATGACGACCTGATAGTCCCGAAACACCCCCACCCCGCACTCCTGCCGCACCCTCCGTTAACCCTTTGCTAACCATACACCCGGCAAGAATTGCCCAGTGGAGTCGAGTGTCGTCAGCCGCGTAGAACGGGAGCTCCCGTGGACGCCAGTGCGGTGCCTCACTTTCGGAACGGCGGCCCATCGGCCGCCGCGCAGACGTTTGGGGCGCGCGGACGGCAGTCGCGCGGGGGAGCAGCTACCATGGTCGACGTCACCGCGGGACAGGGCGTAGGTAACGCCAAGCCCGGCATCCCCTCCCTTTCCGAGATCGTCACCATCCTCAAGCGCGGCGACATCGCGCTCGCGCTCGGCGTCCTCACCATCCTTGTGGTGCTGATCCTGCCGCTGCCGGCGATCGTTCTGGACCTGTTCCTGGCGATCTCGATCACGCTGTCGATCCTGATCCTGATGACCTCGCTGTTCATCCAGGCGCCGCTGGAATTCTCCGCCTTCCCGACCATCCTGCTGATCTCGACCATGCTGCGGCTGTCGCTCAACATGGCCTCGACCCGCCTGATCCTGTCGCATGGGCACGAGGGCACGGATGCTGCCGGTCACGTCATCGAAGCTTTCGGCAGCTTCGTGATGGGCGGCAATTTCGTCATCGGCATCATCGTCTTCGCCATCCTGATCATCGTCAACTTCGTCGTCATCACCAAGGGTTCGGGCCGTATCGCCGAAGTCGCCGCCCGCTTCCACCTCGACGCCATGCCCGGCAAGCAGATGGCGATCGACGCCGACCTGTCCGCCGGACTGATCGACGAGAAGGTCGCCAAGGAGCGCCGCAAGGCGCTGGAGGATGAGAGCGGGTTCTTCGGCGCCATGGACGGTGCCTCGAAGTTCGTCCGCGGCGACGCCATCGCCGGCCTCCTGATCGTCTTCATCAACGTCGTCGGCGGCATGATTATCGGCGTGGCGCAGCAGGGCCTGTCCTTTGCCGACGCCGGCCGCAGCTACACGCTGCTGACCGTCGGTGACGGCCTCGTCACCCAGGTCCCGGCGCTGATCGTCTCGACAGCGGCGGGTCTGCTCGTCTCCAAGGCCGGCGTCTCGGGAGCGGCCGACAAGGCGCTGATGAAGCAGTTCTCCGGCTATCCGCAGGCGCTGGCGATGTCGTCGGCGGTCATGCTGGTGCTGGCCGCGCTGCCGGGCATTCCGACCATCCCCTTCTTCCTGCTCGGCGCCGGCGCCGGTGCGCTGGCCTGGTCGGCGCGCAACCGCAACCGTGCGACCGCCAACGCCGAGGCTGCCGCAAGGGCCGCACCCGCGGCCGGGACGCCCGGTGCCCCCGGCACCGCGGCGGCCGAGGAGCCGATCTCGGCGGCGCTCAAGATCGACGACCTCAAGATCGAGCTCGGCTATGCGCTCTTGCCGCTGGTCAACGGCCCCGACGGCACCGACCGCCTCACCGAGCAGATCAAGGCGCTGCGCCGCTCGCTCGCGATCGAGATGGGTTTCGTGATGCCCGCAGTGCGAATCCTCGACAACGTTCAGCTCGAAGCCAACACCTACATCATCAAGATCAAGGAGGTCGACGCCGGCACCGGCAAGATCTGGCCGAACCAGTTCATGGTCATGGACCCCGGCGGCAGCCAGGTGCAGGTGCCCGGCATCCACACCACCGAGCCGACCTTCGGCCTGCCCGCGACCTGGGTCGACGCCAGCCTCAAGGAGGAGGCCTCGCTCAAGGGCTACACCGTTGTCGACGCCGCGACCGTGCTCTCGACCCATCTCACCGAGCTGCTCAAGGCCAACATGTCGGACCTGCTGTCCTATGGCGAGGTGCAGAAGCTGCTCAAGGAGCTGCCGAAGGAGCAGAGCGAGCTAGTCAAGGACATCGTGCCCGGACAGGTCACGGTCTCCGGCATCCAGCGCGTGCTCCAGCTGCTGCTCGCCGAGCGCATCTCGATCCGCGACCTCTCAACCATCCTCGAAGGCATCGCCGACTCGCTCGCCTTCTCGCGCAATCCCGCGACCATGGTCGAGCATGTCCGCGCTCGCCTCGCGCGGCAGATCTGCGCGCAGAATACGTCCTACAACGGCTATCTGCCGCTGATCGCGCTGTCGGCACGGTGGGAGCAGGCTTTTGCCGAATCCATCGTCGGCCAGGGCGAAGAGCGCAGCCTCGCGATGCAGCCCTCCAAGCTGTCCGAGTTCATGACCGGCGTGCGCGAGGCCTTCGAGCGAGCCGCCCGCGAAGGCGAGGCGCCGGTGCTGGTGACCTCCGCGGCAATTCGACCTTTCGTCCGCTCCCTGGTCGAGCGGTTCCGGGCCCAGACGACCGTGTTGTCGCAGGCCGAAATCCACCCGAGAGCGAGGCTGAAAACGGTCGGAAGCATCTGATTTGCCTTAAGAAGCCGTGTGTTTTTCAGCCACAGGCAAATGGTTTTTTAGTTTCTGGCACTTTGTCGACCAACTGCTGGCAAAGCGCCTTCCAGGCATATTACAGCTTTGAAATAATTGCGAAATCTGGCGATCAAGGTCCGCCCCTGATCGCGATCGTTCACGTCGTATCACGCTCTTGTGATAGCCCCTTGGGAACGAATCCGCCCAATACTAGGTTGTTGGGCACCGGAAGCATGAACCTGCCTAACAAGGGTGGCGACTACTTCGGGTAGATGGCGGCAGGAGCCTTCCATGAACCACTCGATTTACAGCGCAGATCGCTCGACACATCTGAAGATCGTGGTCGTGGCCCTCGTCGCCGGGATCGCGGTGGCAGGGTTCGGCATCACTGCACGCACCGGTTCGGACGACGGATTGACCCAGACCGCCCGCGTCATCAAGGCCGGCAAGCCGGTTGCGATCACCAGCTCGAACGCATCGGTCGTTCGCTAAGGAGATTTGAGTTTCAGGAATTCACGCGGCTCTTTACCAGCCCCCCAAAGTCGCCACGTGGATATGTAGACGACCCCAACCCCAAGTCGACTACAGAAAGCGCCCGCCCCCCACGGGCGCTTTCTCATGTCTGGGGGTACCTCGTCATTGTGAGCGCACGCGCGCGCCACTCGCTCCTCTCTTGTCCCGGACGCGCCGCAACGCCTCTTAGCGTTGCTGCGCAGAGCCGGGACCCAGGCCGCGCTCACGCTGCTGCATGGCCCCCGGCTCTGCAGCGCACCGCTGAAGTGGGCGCTGCACTGCGTCCGGGGCACGAGAGCGCGGTGTTCGCGCACAGCTACATCAACCTCGTCATTGCGAGCGGAGCGAAGCAATCCAGAATCCCTCCGCGGAGGCAGTCTGGATTGCTTCGCTGCGC
The DNA here is from genome assembly GCF_008123515.1 of Bradyrhizobium cytisi. Lineage (GTDB taxonomy): Bacteria > Pseudomonadota > Alphaproteobacteria > Rhizobiales > Xanthobacteraceae > Bradyrhizobium > Bradyrhizobium cytisi. Next base: position 18,315 of record NZ_VSSR01000039.1, on the reverse strand, counting down.
TCGCAATGACGGAGTGTGAGGCGCGGACATCGTCCTTTCAACTCGCACATCCATCGCAGACACACCTTCTCCATCGCAGACACACCTTCGCCCTCTCGCGGCTCATATCGCCCGAGCTTTGCTTCAGTCGCCTCACCCTCAACTGAAAGAGGGCGCAGGGAAGACCGGGTGCCGGCTGGCACCCGCGGTCCACTGTGCGAAGTTACAGTCAGAAAAGCTGCACAGCGGCATACAGGTGAAGCCAGGACATCCCGGCCTTCCCTGCGCAGTGGTTTGACGGCTTATGTCGTGCTCTCCCCGGGGAGCGATGCACTATTGCCCCCGTCGCCTCACGGATGACTGATGTGAGGGCCCGGTTGGGCCACACCCATCACCGCAAGACTTGGCGCACAGACTCCGGGCGCCAGGACCACACGATTTCGCCGTACGCCGATCACCCCGGTCGTATGCGCGAGGTCTTCGCTCACGGTTGCCCGCCCTGCAAAACCCTTCGCGCCGATGTGACCCACGCCCACCGCCGCCCGGCCCGCGTTCGTGACGATCGCGATGCGCCCCTCTTCCTTGGGCCGGAGTAGGCGACACATACGCGATTTCCGAATTTCGGTAAAGTGGAATATTTTTGGCCGCGTGGATTGACCGAAGGTTTGGATGTTTTGCCCGTCGGGCAACGCAAGGCTTGTAGATGGGCCCAAGACGTCTTGACAACGAATGGCTTTACTTGGCTAGCTCCACAACCTGATGAAGCGGGGACCTCCATGGAGCAGCGCTTTACATTCGATCAGATTGCGGAGGCATATAGGGCCTCACGCCCCGACTACCCCGAAGCCCTCGTCGACGACGTGGTTTCGTACGGCAACTTGAGGCCGGGCGATCCCGTTCTGGAAGTTGGCTGCGGCACGGGGCAGGCAACGAGGAGCTTCGCGAAGCGAGATTTTCGGATCGTTGCAATCGATCCTGGCCCCGAAATGGTCCGTGCTGCGCGTGAGAGCTTGGCCGGTTTTGGTAACGTCGAGCTGGTCGAGACGACACTCGAGGCGTGGCCACAAGACCAAGGACCGTTCCGACTCATCATCGCTGCGCAGTCGTGGCACTGGGTTTCGCCGGACTTGCGGTTCGTGAAGGCCGCGAAGCTGCTTTCATCGGACGGATCATTGGCCGTCTTCGGGCATGTTCCGACAGGATGGCCCATCCCGTTGCTCGAACGGTTCAAGGAAATATACCTGCGTCATGCGGGCCGCTGGGGGCCCCCGCCGGAAGCCTGGTACCTGCCCAGCGGTCCATTCAAAGGCTGGTTTGACGAGTCGGGATTGTTTGGACCGGTGGAGCACCGCTGCTATCCGTGGAAGTGGCAGCACACAACATCAAGCTATGCCAATTTCCTGGGGACGCGCTCGGATATTCGGATGCTCACGCAAGCGGTGCGCGAAGGGCTGCTCAATGACGTTTCCCGAGCGATCGATCGTCACGGAGGAGAATTCGAAATAGACTACGAGACTCACCTCTACATAGCCCGCCGGATTGGTGGCGATAAGCAGCTCTGAGTTTGTTGAGAAATCTGGAATTGGATCGGAAGCCGACAGTCGGCAGGAGGCACGGCAAGATCAGCTATGGGCCACGTGCGGACATTGCGCGTTCCAAGTTAGTTAATCAGAGCCGATGTCGCTTCAGAACTACTACCCGCCTGAATAAATCGCATATGATCGCAAAGGCCCATGCCCCCGCCCCAGAGCGCGCCGCGAAGTTTATGTCGCTCGGCCTGCCCCCTGTTGAGAGCATAAAGACAAGCAGCAGGAAGAGCACGCCGACTATCACAGCGATAATTTCTACGGCAATGAGCAACCCGCTAAACAGACGTCGGATGCTATCTTTCGGTAGGTCATTTGAATCGGACATTGCACGCGACTATAGCTCATCTTACCTGTCCAGACCAAAGCGGCGAGGTCCGCTTCACCTATGCCAAATTTTCCGTAAATCGGCCGGAGGTCAGCTATGGGCCACAAGCGGACATTAACGCGCGATGCGCGCCGGGTGCTCCGGATTGCGGCGTATGAATTCCTCAACGTCCCGCAGTCGCTCTGGCAATGGCTGTGCGCCGGCGTAGTGCCAAAAGCGGAAGCCTGCTGACCAGAGGGCCTGCACCTTCAACCATTGCTCGGCATCGGCCCGCTTAGGAGCTTTGAACGCGCGGCCCATCTCATGAAGGCAAGAGCCGCAATGCGGACAAGCGGCCCTCGTATCCGCCCGAACCTTCCATGATTTCCGGCAATCGAAACACGCATGGGCTATCAGATAATTGCGTCCGCGCACCGATAGCTCGGGACGCGGGGGCCGAGGACGCGGATCGGCGCGCGTGCCTGTAGAGCGCCGCAAGCTCATCCGTCGAGCCTTTTCCAAACCACTTACCACGTGGGAAGAATGACAAGAGAATCCTACGTCTGCAACGGGTCATTTGGCGACATCGCGGGAACGGCGCCCAAGTCGGCTGAGGCCCGGAGCGGATGCACGGTCCGCTCAACGACGCGGCGCCCCATAGGTCGGCGGCGGCGCCTGCACCGTCGGCGCGGCGGCGGCGAATAGATCTTCCTTGCTGCCGGTGAGCGGGGGATAGATGCGCTTGCGGTTGATGGTCTGCTTGGTTGCCTTCGCAGCCTGGCCGGTCGTCCGCACCTCGCGGTCCCAGCCTTCCGTGTAGAGCGCGCCCCAATCGCCGAGATCGAGCACGGTGACGTACCAGTCGATCCGCAGCGGCAGCATCGGCTGGCCGGCAAGATCGGCCACCACATTGTGACCGGCGAACCGGCCCATGGGGCGGGCGAACTGGCAGGACATCACGGTCGGATGCAAGCCATCGACCACGCTGGAGGCGACGTCGCCTGCGGCGAAGACGCCGGGGAGATCCGCGACCCGCATGAAGGGATCGACCAGAAGGCGTCCGAGGCGGTCGCGCGCGCCCGGAAAGCTTGCGGTCAGCCGGCTCGCGCGCATGCCGGCGCACCAGATCACCGTCTGCGTTGCGATGAACTCGCCCGAGCTCAAGCGAACGCCAGCAGCTTCGATCGACGCGACGCGCACCCCGAGCCGCGCTTCGACGTCGAGCGACGACAGCGCCGTCTCGATAACGGGACGCGCCTGCGCGCCGATGGTGGCACCGACCGCGGAATTGGAATCGACCAGGATGATACGACGATTGCCGGTGATGCCCGCGCGCACCAGCCGGTCAGGCAATTCGGCGGCAACCTCGATGCCGGTGAAGCCGGCGCCCACCACCAGAATTGTCGATCGTCCCGGCGACGGCGGGCTGCGCCCGAGCGAGATCAGGTGATCCTGGAGGCGAAGCGCCGCAGCATAGGTATCGACGTCGAACGCATGCTCCGCCAGCCCCGGAATATCAGGACGCATCACTTCGCTGCCGAGTGCAAGCACGAGGCGATCGTAGCTCAGCGTCTCCTCGCCGCTGCTCGTGACCAGCGAGATCTGGCGCCGCGACGGATCGACGGCCGTGACCTCGCCGATACCGTGCGTGACGCCGATCGGATCGAGCAGTTGCGGAAGCGGCAGCGCGACCTCGCTGAGGTCGACCTCGTAATTGCGCACGCGGATGTTGTGGTAGGGATTGCGGTCAATGACGCGGATCTCGATGTGGCGGCCGGCGGCACCAATCTGGTCGCGCATGCGCGCGGCACCGATGGCCGCCCACAGACCTGCAAACCCGGCGCCGAGCACGACGATACGCGCCATGTGCGTTGACTTCGCTGTTCCAGGGAATCCGACGATCTGCCCCGCGCAGACAGATATAGCTCATTCGTCCGGATCGACCAACTGCGGCCGCGGCGCGCCGCTGCACAAAATCGGGCCTCAGGCCTCGCGCAGTTCCGACGGCGTCGCGCCAAAACGCTTGCGGAAGGCGCGGTTGAAATAGGACAGGTCGGCGAAGCCCGAGGAATGCGCGATGTCGCTGATCTTGCGCGCCCGCGCGCGGGGATCGCCGAGCCATTTTCGCGCGAGCAGCAGGCGCTGCTCGAGCACGAATTCGGTGAAGGTGGTGCCGGCCTGCTCGAACAGCCGCTGCGCCTGGCGCGGGCTGAGCCCCGAGCGGGTGGCGACCTCGGACAGGCAGAGATCGTTGCGGCCGAGTGCAGCCATCACATCGGCGCGCATGAGATCGAGACGGGCCGCCGCATGGCCGCGACCGCGCGCGAGCGCCGCGTGCTCGGCATCGGTGCCAAGCAGCAGGCCGACGAGATCGACCATGTGCTGCGCGGTCAGGCGCTGGCCGACGGCGTCGAGATGCGGTGCCTGATGGGCAGCGAGCGCGTGATAGCGGAAGATGGTCTCGGCGACCGCACCATCCGACAGCACCTGCGACAGCTTCTCCTCGGCGCGCGGATTGATGTCGAGCAGCGCGCGGCGCGGCATGCGGATGGTGGCGAAGCGGTTCTCGTCGGTGTGACCGACGCTGCCGGTGATGCCCATATCGGCAAGCGTCATCTGCGCCGGCGCGAGCTCGACGGTGTGGCCGTTCTGCCGGACGTTGACGAGGCCGGCATGCGCGGCGATCAGCACGAGATCGTCGCTGCCGTCGGCGAGACCGCTCTGCGTGCGCGAATAGTGTGCGGAGGCCCCCTCGGGAATGGCGAGCGCAATATTATCGACCACGCTGATCTGCAGCCGGCAATCGATGCTGTCGCCCTGGCTCGGTCCGATCTCGAGGCCACAGGACCCCAAGGCCCTGTCGCGCCAATGCTCGAATGCCGGCCCCTGCGGCAGGCCGGCATATTGGTGAATAAAGACGCCCGGCGGCTTGGCTGCATCCATCTGATTTCTAGCCCCTTTCCGGCACCATGATCGGCGGTGCCGACTGCAAATTCCGGGCATTTGACGCCGGGACATGCATGGAGGTTCAAATCACAGACGGATTCAGCGAGACTTGTCGAATTACGACGGCGAAATGGACCGCAGCGACAATTATGCGCCCTTGTGGCGACTACTTCTTCGCCGGCAACTGCGGCTGGGACGGCGGCACGGTCTCAATCAGCTTGCCGGAAAACACCGGCGCCGAGGTCGGCTGGCCGTTGGGCGAGCCGCCCGACTGCTCGACCGTGACGGCATAGGTTGCGCCATTGACGACATCGGCATCGTAGCCGGCGAGCACCGGGCGCGCCGTGAAGTCGCCGCTGCCGATCACGCCCAGCGAACGCGGGCGCGGCAACCTGTCGGAGATCAGCCAGAGCTCAAAACTCTTGCCCGGCTCCGGCGTCGCGCCGACCTTGCGCACCGTGAAGTTCTTGGTCGCCCCGTCAATGGTGAGGATGAAGGCGGGGCCGCCGCTCTGGCCCTGCAACAGCGCGACATATTGCGCGGGCGAAGACAGCGGCGCGGCCGGTGTCTTGAGCTCGACCGTCTGGATACGCGGTGCGGGCCGCAGCGCGCCCGGCAGCGCATCGGGCAGGAAGATCTGAAGCGATAGCGTCACCAGCAATGCGGCCGCAAGCGCACCCACGGCGGAGGCGATCGTGCGCCAGCGCTTCACGCGGCCCTCGAGATGGATCACGTTGCTGCCGTCGGCGACCGGCGCCTGCGTCACCGGTGCGACGCTCGGATCGGGCGCATGGGTCTGCGGCACGAACTGCGGCGGGAAAATCGGAACGGCATCGGAATTGGATTCGGGCGACGGCACGTCCGGCGACGGAGGCTCTGGCGTCGGCGGACCTGTCGTTGAAGACTCTGTCGCTGAAGGCTCTGTCGCCGAAGATTCGGGCGATGAAGGCTCCGGTGAATAGAACTCCGGCGGTGGCGGCGGCGCCTCCGGGAGCACCGGCGGTGCCTGGGGCGAATCCTGCGACGATAGCGTCCGCGCGATCTCGCGCCGGATGTTCTCCCACACGATCGGCCGCGGCTCGATCGTGCCGACCATCTGGTTGAGGACGCCGAGCCGGAATTCCCACGACTGCACCAAGGCGGCGAACTCCTGGTCCACCGCCATCATGGTCGCGACCTGCGCGCGCTCGTCGGCATCGAGTGTGCCGAGCGCATATTCCGCGGCGAGCACGATATGGTCCTCGCTATAGGCCATCACTTTCCTTCAGCTCTCCCGAAGGGAGAGGTGAAACAAGAACGCTGCGTCAGCATAGGCACTCTCATCATCCACTAAAGTCCGAGGCACTCCCGGATATCCAACATGCTGCGCCGGAGCCACGTCTTCACCGTGTTGACGGGCGCGGCGAATTTCTCCGCCAATTGCTCGCGGCTCCAGCCGTTGTAATAGGCGAGAAGCACGAGCCGCTGACGGTCCGGCTCGAGGCGGCCAATACATTCCAGCAGCCGCTTCAACTCCTCGGACATCTCCCGGCGCGCCAGGGGATCGGGACTGTCGGCGGCGACGTCCATCGCCTGCGGCTCCTCCTCGATGGAGGCCTCCGTCTTCTTGCGCACGATATCGATGGCGCGGTTGCGCGCGATCGATGCCATCCACGTGATCGGCGATGACAGCGTCGGATTGAACCGGCCGGCGCTGTTCCATATCTTGACGTAGGTCTCCTGAATGACCTCCTCTGCGAGATCCTGCCGGCGCAAGATACGGAGCACGACGCCATAGAGTTTCGCGCGCGTGGCGCCGTAGAGGCGCTCGAACGCGGCCTGGTCGCGCTTCGCCACCGCCTCGATCAGCCCGACCAGCTCTGCTGGCGTCAGCATTCAGCCCCCCAACGCTCAAGGCCCCGCCGCATCCGCGCGGACCCCGGCACTCCGCTACCATAGCGCGCGGCCAAGCCGGTCACCAAGAGCCGGTGCGCCACGCTGTGGACAGCACACGCAAAAACCCGGACCTTGCGGGTCCGGGCTCGCAAATTCTCTGACGATTTTGACCGCTGGCGGCGTCTTCAGGCAACGGCGCCGATGCGAGAGCGCATCAGGCCGATGCTGTCGAGATCGGCCTGCTCGCGGGCGTTTTCTTCGGCGCGCTCGCGGGCCTGGTCGCGCTCGTCCAGGAGCTCGACCTTCTTCAGCTCCTCGAAAGCCTCGCCGAGCGCGGCCTTGGCCTCCTCGAGCTGGCCCTTCAGCTCGTCGGCCGAGCGGGTCAGGTTCTCGCGGCGCTGGATGGCGGCCTTGGCATAGGTCGGATAGGCGAAATGCGCGGGATCGTTGATCCCGGCGCGGTCCTGCTCGGTCTGGATCTCGCGATCCAGATCGGTCGACATCCGCTGGAAGTCGGCGATCATGGACTCGATCTGGGCGACCCGGCGGCGCTTCTCGTCGACCTGAAACTTCTTCAGGCGGATGAGGGTATCACGTGACTTCATCGACTCGTACTCCCCAGAAGTCCCTTGGCTGCACGTGGGACGACACCAGTCTCCCCACAGGCCCGATTGGGGCCAAGACCGGCTCTGCTACTCTGTGGATCGGATGATGACGGGACAAAGTTAGCGTTCCGTTTCCAAATTGCCGAGGATTTGCGCCAACTGGCGGTAGCCATCGGCCAGCGAGGCATTTTCGTCCTTGCCCTGGCGCAGGAAAGCCTCCAGCGGCTCGTGCAGGCGGATCGCCTCGTCGACCTCGGGGCTGGAGCCGGCCCGGTAGGCGCCGAGCCGGATCAGCTCCTCCATGTCGGCATAGGTGGCCATCACCGCCCGCGCCTTCTGGATGGTCGGCCAGAACTGCGGATCGGCCGATTTCGGCATGGTGCGGGAGACCGACCTGAGGATGTTGATGGCGGGATAGCGGCCGCGCTCCGCGATCGAGCGCTGCATCACGATGTGGCCGTCGAGGATGCCGCGGACGGCGTCGGCGATCGGCTCGTTGTGATCGTCGCCGTCGACCAGCACCGTGAAGATCGCGGTGATCGCGCCCTCGCCGAGCCCCGGTCCGGCGCGCTCAAGAAGCTTCGGCAGCTCGGTGAAGACGGTCGGCGTGTAGCCCTTGGCGGTCGGCGGCTCGCCGGCGGACAGCCCGATCTCGCGCTGGGCCATGGCGAAACGCGTCACCGAGTCCATCAGGCAGAGAACGTCCTGGCCCTCGTCGCGAAAATATTCGGCGACCGCGAGCGTCAGATAGGCGGCCTGCCGCCGCATCAGGGCCGGTTCGTCGGAGGTCGCGACCACCACGACGGAGCGCGCCAGGCCCTCCTCGCCGAGGTCGTCCTGCAAGAACTCCTGCACCTCGCGGCCGCGTTCGCCGATCAGCCCGATGACGCTGACCGCGGCATCGACGTTGCGCGCGAGCATCGAGAGCAGCACGGATTTGCCGACGCCGGAACCCGCGAAGATGCCCATGCGCTGGCCGCGGCAGCAGGTGAGGAAGGTGTTCATCGCGCGCACGCCGAGATCGAGCGGCGCGCCGACGCGCTTGCGCGAATGCGCCGGCGGCGGCGAATTGCGATACGGCACCGGGGAAGCGCCTTGCGGCAATGGTCCCTTGCCGTCGATCGGTTCGCCCAGCGCATTGACGACGCGGCCAAGCCAGGCCGCCGACGGACGCACCTGATTGGCGGCATTGGCGATAACGGCCTTGCAGCCGCGACGCACGCCGTCGAGGCCGGCGAACGGCATCACGACAGCGTTGTTGCCGGAGAAGCCGATCACCTCGCAGGGGATGGATCGGTTGGCGCCGGTCTCGATCACGAGCCGCGCACCGACCGACATCGCGTGGATCGGGCCGGCGACCTCGACCATGAGGCCGCGCACGCCGACCACACGGCCATAGATATTGACGCCGTCGATATCGCCGATCTGCTCGGCAAGAGCTTTCATGGAGCAGCCTTCATAAGAGGGCCTTCATAGCGGACGCGCCTTCATGACGGGGGGCCTTCATGGCGAAACCCTTAAGTTTCGCCATATTTCTGAACGGCGCTTAACCTCGTGTTTACCCGCATCGTTAATCATTGCGTCACTGTCTTTGTGACTGAGCGCGACTCCCCTTCAGAAGAAGGCTGAGTCGTGGGAGTCGGTTAGGCCCGTCTCTTAAAGTGGAGCTTGAACGGAGCGGAGTAACAAAAGCTGCTTCCTACGCAAGACCTTAGGGCGATTCGAGAAAAATTGCACCAAGGGGACTTGCGTTCCAGAATCAGGATTTGTTAACCATCTGTCGTCAGGATCCGAATCAGTTGTTCAAAGGCGTTTAGTTGAGTGCCGCGAATGCGGCCGACCTGACGCCCAGGAGCGGCGACTATGGGGAACTGGCATGCGCGTTTTGCTGATTGAAGATGACAGCGCCGTCGCGCAGTCGATCGAGCTGATGCTGAAGTCTGAGAGCTTCAATGTCTACACGACCGATTTGGGGGAAGAAGGCGTCGATCTCGGAAAATTATACGATTACGACATTATCCTTCTCGACCTCAACCTGCCCGACATGTCCGGCTACGACGTGCTCAAGCAGCTTCGGGTCTCCAAGATCAAGACGCCGATCCTGATCCTCTCCGGCCTCGCCGGCATCGAGGACAAGGTCAAAGGTCTCGGCGTCGGCGCCGACGACTACATGACCAAACCGTTCCATAAAGACGAGCTGGTTGCCCGCATCCACGCGATCGTGCGCCGCTCCAAGGGTCACGCCCAGTCGGTCATCCAGACCGGCGACCTCGTCGTCAATCTCGACACCAAGACGGTCGAAGTCGGTGGCCAGCGCGTGCACCTGACCGGCAAGGAATACCAGATGCTGGAGCTGCTCTCGCTCCGCAAGGGCACGACCCTCACCAAGGAAATGTTCCTCAACCACCTCTATGGCGGCATGGACGAGCCCGAGCTGAAGATCATCGACGTCTTCATCTGCAAGCTCCGCAAGAAGCTCGCCAACGCTTCCGAGGGACGCAACTTCATCGAGACCGTGTGGGGCCGCGGCTACGTGCTGCGCGAGCCGCACGAGGTCGAAGAGCGCATTCCGGCCTGATCAGCTTACGTCGCGAGCCCTTCGGGCTTGCTCCTCCCAGCCTGGACCCCGCCGCAAATGGCGGGGTTTTGTTTTTTGGGGCTTCCGTCAAGCACTCGCCAGCGAAGCGGTGGCGAGAGGCGCGCTCCTGACCGGGACGCGTGCGGCCGCCTCGCGCAGCCAGGCGATCAACGCGTAGCCGATGATGAATCCGAACGCGAAGGTCGGGAGCACGAAGGACCAGAAGAACGCCCAGCCGGAGACGTTGTCGACGACCTCCATGACCGGCATCGGGCTGACCTGGTGGATGCCCAGCAGCACCCACAGCAGCACCGTCATGCCGCCACCGAAGACGAGGCCGTCGCGCATCCGCCGTGTCTTGCGCGACCGCCTGCCCCAGGTCGAATCCTGCACCAGCAGCGCCGCCATCGCCGCGATCCCCCAAGGAAAGGTCAAAAGCGGCAGTTCGTGCAGGACCACATCGAGATAGGGCTTTTGCGGAAACTGGTAGAAGTCGAAGGCGGCCTGAATCGGGAAAAGGATCAGGGCACTCCAGAGACCGATGGTGAGAATGAATCCGACCGGCAGCCGGCCGAAGATGGTCTCGTTCGCAAACGCGTATTGCCGCTTGAAATAATAAACCAGCCAGAAGTTCACGATCAGGTACAGCGGCGTCATCAGCAGCGTCCGCATCATGCCGACATATTGGTCTCCAGGCATGTGGACGACCTTGCCGGACCCGAGCAGCCAGGCCAGGCACCAGACGAAGGCGAAGGCCGCCACGACCGCCACGACCTTGACGATACCGGGTGGGGCCGGCTCCAGCACGAAGCCGATTGCCCCTAACCTTTTTCTGCTGCGGGCAAAGGTCCATTCGCCGGCGAGCGCGGCGCGCGCCGCGAACAGCAGGAGATTGTTGAGCAGGGAATCCATGTCCTTGCGCAGATCCTCCAGCATGCATCCCGCCGCGGTCTGGGCGGCCAGCTGAAGCTGGCTGACCGCACTATGGCGGGTCGAGAGCTGATCGAGCGCCTGCCAGTCGTCCGGCTCGACCTGGCTGTCCTCCATGATCGCACCGTAGATCTCGGCGCTGCTCTTGAGCACGCGGACGGTGCGGAAGCAGAGAGAATCGTAGACCGCGAGCAGCTCGGCATAGAGATCGGAATTGCGCTCCATGAAGGCATCATGCTCGGCGGCCCAGCGCTCGAGATGGAGCATCAGCGCCGAGATCTTGAGGAAGCGCGACTGGATCGCGGTCGATTGCGTGGCGCGGAAATCATCGACCTGATAGCCGACCCTGGAGAGCTTGCGCTGGAGGCTCTGCATATCGTCCGGGGCGACCTGGAACGGCGACGCGGCCAGCGCGTCGCGCAGCGCGAACGCCCTGACGGGAATGCCGGCCAGCTCCTGGCAGAATTTCCGCCACGCCTTCGGCGCGACCGGAATGAGCCAGGCGAACATCAGGAGCCAGACCGCGGCGAGCGGCGACAGCTTATCGGGAAGAAAAGCGTAGGTCACCAGGAACGGCGTGATGAAGACGGCGAGGCCGAACAAGAACAGCGGCCGCGTCGTGAACGAGCGGGTCCCCTTCATCGTGTGAAACCTGAACCAGTAGAACAGCACGACCAGAAGCGGTCCGCCGAAGGACTCGAGGATCGCATTCAGGGGGTCTACGACATCAGCAAGCGGCACGATGAACTCCTATTGCTAGGGTTCGTTGTTGAAAGGCGCGCCGGACACCGCGGCATCCGGCGGTCGCGTGAGAGTCACGCAGCCTCGGCGATCATCTTGGCCTTCTGGACCAGGAGATCGATATTGTCCGGAGCCAGCGCAATCGCGCTGTCCATATCGTTCTGGGCCTTCGCGACGTCCTTGATCTGGGCATAGGCGTTGGCCCGGGACACCAGATATTTCGGCTCGTTCTCGTTGGTCGCGATTGCCGTGCCGAAGGCCTTGATGGCCTCCTCGAGATAGCCACGCTTGTCGTCGATGCCGGCGGCCGTCATGCTGACGATGCCCCTGATCCAGTAGAATTCCGGGTTCTTCGGCTTGAGCTTGATCGCTTCGGTGATGTCGTTGAGCGCATTTTCGTAAAGACCGACGGTCACGTTGAAATTGGCGCGGCGCACGAAATATTCGGGCTTCGCCGGATCAAGCTTCAGCATGTAGGCGAAGCTCGCGGCGGCTTTCGGAATCTGCTTCTGCTTGTGTTGAAGCGTGCCGAGATCGAAATAGACTTTTGCGAGCCGAACCGAAAGTTCGCCGTCATCCGCGAGCAGGCCGTGCAACTCCTGCCCGCGCCGGGTCAGCTCCTCCAGCGCCTCGATCGTGGCGGGACCGGCGGCGAGTGCTTCCATGAATTCGTCGCGCCGCTGCCGCAGCATGTCTTTCGAGAGGCGCGCGGCCTCGGCCGGGGTCGGCAGCGGCTGCGGCGCTTCGACGTCAAAGATCCGGCCGTCGGACGAGCGCATATAGAGGACCGGGATTCCCCATTCGACGCGGGACTTCTCCTGGATGAATTTGCGCGCAAGTGTCACCGCATCGTCGATCGAACGATTGCCGGCAAGTGCCGCGTAAAACCCCTCCGACATCGAAATCGCGGCACTGTCGGTGATCGGAAACTGCATCGCCACCACGGCGGGCAGCCATCCCGTCTTCATCAACCCGATCGCAGGATTGCCGAAGCGATCGCCGACATTGATCCGGGCGCTCTCGCAGCAATTGAGCATGATCAGGCGCATGCTCCGCTTTGCCCCAGTCAGCATCATCGCAAGATCGGAGGCGAACTTCTTCACCGGCCTGCCGTCCTCGTCGACCATGACGACGAAGCCGCTCGCGCCGACCCCGGGCGAGGCTTCCTCGACCCCGCCATGCCCGATGAAATGGAAGATGTGCCATTCGCCCTCCAACAGCTTCTTCATCAGGTCTCGTCCGCTCCCGCCCGGGACCCACTGGAAATCGACCTTGCCTTCGTGCTGGAGGGAATCGATGCCCTTGTTGATGCGGTCGCGCTCCTTGACGACATTGAGCTTCGGCCATTCGCTGGTCGATGGGTCGGCGATCATGCCGAGAATGCGCAGTGGCCCTTTGACGCCCATCCGGCCCACGCTGCCGGCGGTTTCGAGATAGCGCACGATGGGCCGCGTCAAGCTGACGAAACCGGGCATGTCGTCTTCGTCGTAGAGATATTCCCACGGCAGTCCGGCAAGATCGGCCGCCTCGATCCGCAGCTTGATCCTCAGATCCTGGGCTGCGCCCTTGCTGCGCTCGTAGATCCGCTGGATCGAGGGCACGTCGGTGAAGACGCTGCGGAACACGCCGCGCCCGAAATCCCGCAGCACCTGTTCGCCACGCGTCGTCGGGCCCTGCCGATTTTTGTCGTCGATTTCCAGCACGGCGTTTTCCAGCTCGCCGCGCAACTTGGCCAATTCGCCGGGCGCAGAGAACCAGAACTTCACCTGTGCCTTCGGCGCCTCACCCGCCGGCGACCTGACGACACGACCGTAATATTGCTGAGGGCCGCCACCCACGGGCAGATCGGAGCCGATCTCGAGCTCGAAATCTTCGTATTCGGCAACAGGCATTTTGCGCCTCACTCAACAAGATTTTGATCTGAACGAAGAAGCCCTCGAATGTGCGTGGCCGATCGCAATCAGGACGACCGTGAAAACAATGCGCGAGACTATCACATGCAACCTCGAGACGCATTTGTGAAGCATGTCTCATGCGGCCCGATATTTCGTGCAGTGCCGGGGGCGTACCACAGGGCCGACTTGTTTCTGGGGATCGAACCTGTTCGACCGATGCGGCGACTAAGCGATCGTGCCAGAATTCACGGCGCCAACGTTGGACCTCCCCATGATCCTGCAATCGCTCGCCGGCCTGCCCGCCTTCCTGGTCTATTTTTGCACCGGGCTAATCGCGATAGTGGCATATCTCTTCGTTTACACGCGGATCACGCCGCACAACGAGTTTCAGCTGATCCGCGACAACGATCCAGCGGCTGCGATTGCGCTCGGCCTCAGCCTGCTCGGCTTCGTGGCGCCGCTGTTCAGCGCGATCGCGCATTCGGCCAACGTGCTGGACTGCCTGATCTGGGCTGCAATCGCGCTGATCGTGCAAGTTGCCGTGTTTTACATCGTGAAAATCCCGGTGCCGAACCTGTCGGGGCGGATCGCCGCCGGCGAGCTGGCGCCCGCGATCTGGCTCGGCCTGTCCTCGCTCGCCGCGGGCCTCCTGAACGCTGCCTGCATGATCTACTGATATGGCAGCGAAGCCTCCGACCAAGGATTTCGGCAAGCGCAGGCCCGCACCCGCGCCGCCGGCCCCGCGCGAGCCGGTGAAACGCTCGGGCCATGTCGCGCTGCTGGTGATGGGGACGATCGCGGCCGGCACCACGGCCTACACGCTGATACCGCACCGAAGCTGCGACCCCTCTCCTCCCGGGGCGGCAGTTGCCGGGGCGACAGTCCCCGGGGCGGCGGCGCCGACGCAGACGACGAACTGCAGCAGCAGCTCGTCAGGCGGCACCTCGCACTGGTCCTCGCGGTCGGGTTTCTACAGCAGCGACTCCTCGAGCCATTCCTCGTCAGGGACGTCGTCCGATTCCGGCTCCGGTGGCGTCACGCGCGGCGGCTTCGGCTCGTTTGCGCATGGCTTCTCGGGCGGCGGCTGACACATGCAACGCATCATTTGTCCCGAGCGCGACGACTGGCAACAGACCGCCGAGCAATGCGGCTTCGCCTTCCACACCATCGACGGCGAGCGTTATTGGGACGAGCGCGCCTATTATGCCTTCACGCTCGACGAGATCGAGCGCTCGATCGAAACGCCGACCGGCGAGATCGATGCGATGTGCCTGGAGCTCGCTGGTCACGTGATCGGCGACGAACGCCATCTGCGGCGGCTCAAAATTCCGGAAGCGTTCTGGGATCTGATCGCGGAAAGCTGGGACCGAGACGACCGCAGCCTGTACGGCCGGCTCGACCTGAAATTCGACGGCCACGGCCCGGCAAAGCTGCTCGAATACAATGCGGACACGCCGACCTCGATCTTCGAGGCTGCGGTGTTTCAATGGACCTGGCTCGAGCAGGCGATCGAGCGGCGCATCGTTCCCGCCCGCGCCGACCAGTTCAACTCCATTCACGAGCGGCTGATCGAGGCGTGGAAAGCGATCGGCGCGGGCGGGCATCTGCATCTCACAGGCACGACTGGCAACGAAGAGGACGCGGGCACGCTCGCTTATCTCGAAGACACCGCGCGCCAGGCAGGCCTCTCGACCACGCTGCTCGACATCGAAGAAATCGGCTGGCGCGATGAGGCCGGCGGCTTCGTCGATCTCGACGACCGCGACATCGAGCTGGTCTTCAAGCTCTACCCCTGGGAATGGATGTTCCACGACGCTTTCGGTGCAAAGCTTGCCGGCGCTCCGACGCGCTGGATCGAGCCACCATGGAAGGCGGTGCTCTCCAACAAGGGCATCCTGCCGCTGCTCTGGGAGATGTTTCCGAACCATCCCAATCTGCTGCCGGCCTTCTTCGAGGACGATCCACGTGCAGCCGAGCTCGGCAGCTCCTACGTCCGCAAGCCCCTACTGTCGCGCGAAGGCGCCAATGTCACGCTGGTGTCGGCCGGTGTTTCGCTTGACGAACACGCAGGCCCGTATGGCGCGGAAGGATTTATTCGCCAGGCGCTCTCGCCGCTCCCGAACTTTTCAGGCGTCTATCCCGTGGTGGGAAGCTGGCTGGTGAACCACGAGCCATGCGGGCTTTCGATCCGCGAAGACGGGAGCCCGATCACGGGCAACGGCTCGCGGTTTTTGCCGCATGCGATCTTGTAGATCACCTTGCCGCGGCGACCTTCAGCGGTTGCGGCATCAGTCCCCCCATCGCCCGGCCGGAGCGCGCCGGATTGAGCTGGTAGAGACCGCGGCGGTCGGAGATCGGACGGAATGCGTCGGTGATGCCGACGACGGATTCGGCGGCGCCGAGCAACAGCGTGCCGTCCGCTTCCAGGCCCTTCGCCATGCGCTCGAAGATCACGGCTTTGGTGTCCTGGTCGAAATAGATCAGCACGTTGCGGCAGAAGATCACGTCGAACGTGCCGAGATGGGAGAAGTCCTGCAACAGATTGAGCTGGCGGAACTGCACCATCGCGCGAATATCGGTATTGAGCTGCCAGACCTCGTTGGACTGGGTGAAGTATTTCATCAGGAGCTGGATCGGCAGGCCGCGCTGCACCTCGAACTGGCTGTAGACGCCGGCCTTGGATTTCTCCAGCACCTCCTGCGACAGATCGGTGGCGACGATCTCGATGCGCCAGCCCGCGAGCGCGGTGCCCATCTCCTTCAGGCACATCGCGATCGAATAGGGCTCCTGCCCCGTCGACGAAGCCGCCGACCAGATGCGCAACGATTTGCGCGCCGCACGCGCCTGGATCAGGCCGGGCATGATGCTGTCGCGCAGATGATCGAACGGGATCTTGTCGCGAAAGAAGAAGGTCTCGTTGGTGGTCATGGCCTCGACCACGTCGGTCGCAAGCCGGCCATCGCCGTTCCTGATCTTGAGCACGAGATCGGGGATGCCTGATAGGCTTGCCTTGCGGGCCAGCGGCAGCAGCCGACTCTCGACCAGATACTGCTTGTCGGGCGAGAGATCGAGACCGGAGCGCTCTTTCAGGAACTTGCGCAGATACTCGTAGTCCGCAGGCGTCACGAGCGATCTCCCGCGAACAGGCGGTTGACCTTGGCGCCGATCTGGTTGAGCGGCAGGATCGCCGCGCAGATGCCGGCATGGGCAGCCGCACCGGGCATGCCCCATACCACGCTGGAGGCTTCATCCTGCGCGATCACGCTGCCACCGGCAGCGACGATGTCCTTGCCGCCGCGCATGCCGTCCGAGCCCATGCCCGTCAGGATCACGGAGAGGATGTTGCCGTGCCAGATGTCGATGGCGGAGGTAAAGAGCGGGTCGACCGCAGGCTTGCAGAAATTGACCGCGGGGCCGTCGTCGAGCGCGATCGCCACGTCCGCGCCGCTGCGCACCACGCGCATGTGCTTGCCGCCGGGCGCGAGATAGATGCGCCCCGGCTTCACCGGCTCGCCATCGACCGCCTCGGCTGCCGGCCGGCGGCTCGAACGCGCGAGGTGCTCGGCGAGAATGGTGGTGAAGGTTGGGGGCATGTGCTGGGTGATCAGCACCGGAACGCGGTCGATCACCGGGCCAAGCTCGGTGACCAGCGCCATCAGCGCCTGGGGGCCACCGGTCGAAGAGCCGATCAGCAGCACCTTCGGCATCTGGGTCGAGAACGGACGCGTGGTCAGCGGCCCCGACGACAGGGGATGGATGGCCGGTGCTGGCGAGGCAGGCCGCGCAATCGGTCCGCGCGCGGCCGGAGCCGGAGCCGGGCTCGCCGGCGCCAGCGGCGGGCTTGAAACCGCAGGCTTCCTGCGCAACCGCGCGCCGAGATGACGGATCTTCTGGATCAGATCGTGATGGAAGATGTCCGCGGCGGACGTCTCGCGTGTCGATTCCGGTTTCGGAATGTAGTCGGCCGCGCCGAGCGACAGCGCCTTGAAGCTGATCTCCGCGTTGCGGCGGGTCAGCGTCGAGGCCATGATGATGACGAGATCGCGCTTCTTCGCCAAGAGCTGCGGCAGCGCCGAGATGCCGTCGAGCTCGGGCATTTCGATGTCGAGCACGGCAACGTCGGGGCTGATGCGTTCGATCTGGTTGACCGCCTCGAGCCCGGTGCGCAGCGAGGCAGCGACCTCCATATCGTGCTCGGCACCGATCCAGCGCGAGATCAGACCGCGAATCACGACGGAGTCGTCGACGATCATCACTCGCAGCGGTCCCGCTTCGCGCGACGAGCCCGTGGCCGAATTACCTGCGAACGCAATACTCATTACTCACCAACTCAGACTGAAACGGTTTAGTTGAAAACGCCGAAGGAGCCGTTCAGCCTCCGGTGTTCGCTCAGATCAAGCCGACTTCCTGGAACTTCGCCGTCACGATGTCCTTGTCGAACGGCTTCATGATGTACTCGTTGGCACCGGCGTGCAGCGCGCGCGCAATATGGGCGACGTCGTTCTCGGTGGTGCAGAACACCACCTTGGGCTGGTCGCCGCCGGGCATGCGGCGCAGATGGCCGAGGAATTCGTAGCCATCCATCACCGGCATGTTCCAGTCGAGCAGCACGGCGTCGGGCAACCCGCGCTTGCAGGCCTCGAGCGCCTTCTCACCGTCCTCGGCTTCGAGAATCTGGAAGTCGAGGCCTTCCAAGATCCGGCGCGCAACCTTGCGGATGACGCTGGAATCATCAACGACGAGACACGTTCTCATGTGAACCTCTGCTTCTGATCCCCTTTGCGGGGGAACTTCCAATTGCGAGTACGTCGGCGGCGCTGCCGCCGTATCAGGCCGCCATCATCTCGGGCGCGAGCTCGAGGACGCGATCGAC
>NZ_VSSR01000004.1 GCF_008123515.1 Bradyrhizobium cytisi | reverse complement strand
AGTCTCGAAGCGTGCCCACCAAATCAAGCTAACCCCGGATGACGAATACGGTGGGCACGGCGCAAGTGCGCCTTTGCCCACCCTACAACACCTGTGCTGGTACGGCGAACAGCGGGGACGATTTCGCCCTGCCCATATCCATTTGAGTCCGCCTCCCTATATTGGCGCTTGATTCCCGAATCAGGCGGCCCATGCGCGTTTTCAGCGTTCCAGTCTCAGTTCCGTTCCTGCGCACGATCGTATCGAGCCTGGTCGACGGCCGGCTGGTCGACGGCTTCGAGGCGCGCAAGGAACCGGCGCGGCTGGCGGACGCCACGCTCTATCTGCCGACGCGGCGCGCCATGCGCGTCGTGCGCGAGATCTTCCTCGACGAGATGGCGGCGGACGCCGTGGTGCTGCCGCGCATCGTCGCGCTCGGCGATATCGACGAGGACGAGCTCGCTTTCGCCGACGAAGGCGAGCACTTTTCCGGCGCAACGCCGCTCGACATTCCGCCGCGGCTCGGCGAACTCGAACGCCGACTGACGCTGGCGCAACTCGTTGCCGCCTGGGCCAAGGGTCCCGTGCTGGCGCCGCTGGTGGTCGGCGGCCCGGCCTCAACGCTGGCTCTCGCCTCCGATCTCGCGCGCTTGATCGACGACATGGTCACGCGTGGCGTCGACTGGAGCGCGCTCGACGGGCTGGTGCCTGATAACCTCGATCGCTATTGGCAGCACTCGCTCGAATTCCTGCGCATCGCCCGCATCGCCTGGCCCGGCCATCTCGCCGAGATCAACCGGATCGAGCCGGCGGCGCGGCGCGATCTCCTGATCGCGGCCGAAGCTAAACGGCTGACCACCCATCCGCATGGGCCCGTGATCGCAGCCGGCTCGACCGGATCGATGCCGGCCACAGCAAAATTCCTGCATGCGGTCGCCTCGCTGCCGCATGGCGCCGTGGTGCTGCCGGGCCTCGACACCGATCTCGACGACGACGCTTGGCGCAGCATCGGCGGCGTGCGCGATGCGCTCGGCAAATTCGCGGAGCATCCGGCCTCGAACCATCCGCAATACGCCATGCATGCGCTGCTGGAGCGCTTTGGCATCAAGCGCAGCGATGTCGAGCTGCTTCAGCCGCCGGCCGAAGGCGGCCGCGATCTGCTGGCATCCGAATCGATGCGGCCGTCCGCCAAGACGGAGGTATGGCACGACCGGCTGAAGCAGCCGGATGTGGCCGCGAAGATCGCCGGCGGCATGAAAGATCTCGCGGTGGTCGAAGCCCCCAATCCGGAGATGGAGGCGCTCGCCATCGCCATCGCGATGCGCGAGGCGCGGCATCTCGACAAATCGGCGGCACTGGTGACGCCCGATCGCGCGCTGGCGCGGCGGGTGATGGCCGCGCTGACCCGATGGGATCTCGCCTTCGACGATTCCGGTGGCGACGTGCTGATGGAGACCTCCGCCGGCGTGTTTGCGCGCCTTGCGGCTGAGGCGGCAACGAAGGGATTGGAGCCACCGACGCTGCTCGCGATGCTGAAACATCCGCTGTGCCGGCTCGGCCGGCTGCCTGGCGCATGGAAGACGGCGATCGAGGGGTTGGAGCTCGCAATCTTGCGCGGCACGCGCCCGCCGGCGGGCACGAGCGGCCTGTTGCGCGAGTTCAATCGCTTTCGCGAGGAGCTGGCAAAGCTGTGGCGCAGCGAGGTCTCCGCGCTGCACCACGCTGAACCTCGCGCACGCCTTAAGCCTGATGACCTCGACCGCATCCAGGCGCTGATCGATGCCTTGCAAAAGGCCCTAGCGCCGATCGAGAGCCTGGCGTCATCGAAGCCGTTTGACTTCGCCGAGCTTGCGCATCGGCATCGCGAGATCATGATCGAGCTGTCGCGCGACGAGCAGGGTATTCCGCTCGCTTTCGAGGAGCGTGAAGGCCTCGCGCTCGCCGGTGCCTTCGACGATCTGCTGCGCGGCGGCACCACTAGCGGATTGATGGCGCCGCTGTCCGACTATGCCGACGTCTTCCAGACCGCGTTCAGCGATCGCGCGGTGCGGCGGCGGGACAAGCCGGGCGCGCGCCTGCAGATCTACGGTCCGCTGGAATCGCGCCTGATGCAGGCCGACCGCATCATCATCGGCGGCCTGATCGAAGGCGTCTGGCCGCCGGCACCGCGGATCGATCCCTGGCTCAGCCGGCCGATGCGACATGAGCTCGGTCTCGATCTGCCGGAGCGACGTATCGGCCTCTCGGCCCATGATTTTGCGCAACTGCTCGGCGGCGGCGAGGTGATCCTCACCCATTCCGCCAAGGCCGGCGGCGCGCCGGCGGTGGCCTCGCGCTTCCTGCACCGGCTTGAAGCTGTCGCTGGCGACGATCTCTGGAACGCCGCGGTTCGCGCCGGCGAGAAATACGTGCAGTTCGCAGGCGCGCTGGACCAGCCTGCCGAGGTCAAGCCGATCAAGCAGCCGGAGCCACGGCCGCCGCGCGCGACGCGGCCGCTGAAGATGTCGGTGACCGCGATCGAGGACTGGCTGCGCGATCCCTACACGATCTACGCAAAGCACATCTTGCGGCTCGACGCGCTCGATCCCGTCGACATGCCGCTCTCGGCCGCCGACCGTGGCTCGGCGATCCACGATGCGCTCGGTGAATTCACCGAAACGTTTGCCGCGCATCTGCCCGACGATCCCGCGCGTGTGCTGCGCGCGATCGGCGAAAAGTATTTTGCCCCGCTGATGGAGCGACCCGAGGCGCGGGCGCTGTGGTGGCCGCGCTTCCAGCGCATCGCGCGCTGGTTTGGCGAATGGGAGACGGCGCGCCGCGATTTGATCGAAGCCATCACCGCGGAGACTCGCGGCGAGATCTCGATCAAGCTCGATCACGAGCGCAGCTTCCGGCTCTCCGCGCGCGCTGACCGCATCGAGCGGCGCCAGGGCGGCGGCTACGCCATTCTCGACTACAAGACCGGCCAGCCGCCGACCGGCAAGCAGGTCCGCATGGGCCTGGCGCCGCAGCTGACATTGGAAGCCGCGATCCTGCGCGAGGGCGGTTTTCCCGACATCGACGCCGGATCGTCGGTGAGCCAGCTCGTCTATGTCCGCCTGAGTGGCAACAATCCGCCGGGCGAGGCGCGCATCCTCGAGCTCAAGTACAAGCAGGGCGACGAGCCGCAGCCGCCGGACACCGCGGCGGCGGAGGCGCGAGCGAAGCTTGAGGTCCTGATCCGCGCCTTCGACGACGAGAACCAGCCCTACACCTCGCTGAACCTGCCGATGTGGTCCAACCGCTACGGCGCCTATGACGATCTCGCCCGGATCAAGGAATGGTCCGCGGCCGGCGGCCTGGGGATCGAGGAATGGTGAAGGCTCCCCGCCCCATCCCGGATGAAGTGCGCGCGCGGCAGGCGCGTGCCTCCGATCCGACCGCGTCCGCCTTCGTGTCGGCCAATGCCGGCTCGGGCAAGACGCATGTGCTGGTGCAGCGCGTGATCCGCCTGTTGCTGTCGGGCGTGCCGCCGGAAAAGATCCTCTGCATCACCTTCACCAAGGCCGCGGCCGCCAACATGGCTGAGCGCGTGTTCACCACGCTTGGTCATTGGGTGACGCTTGACGACACCGGGCTCGATGCCGCGATCCGCGCCGTCGGAATCCCGCATCCCAACACAAAGCTGCGCCGCGAGGCGCGAAAACTGTTTGCCTGCGCGCTGGAGACGCCGGGCGGATTGAAGGTGCAGACCATCCACGCGCTGTGCACGCGGCTGCTGCAGCAGTTCCCGTTCGAGGCCAATGTTCCCGCGCGCTTCGCCGTGATCGACGAGCGCGACCAGACCGACATGATGGAGCGCGCCAATCTGAAGGTGCTGCTGGAAGCCGCGCGCGATCCGGAGACTGTCACCGGCCGCGCGCTGCTGACCGCGATGGCGAGTGCCGCCGATGTGACCTTCAAGGAAGTCGTGCGCGAGGCTTGTCTCAGCCGCGATCATTTCATGGCATGGACCGATGAAGCCGGTAGCGCCGAGGCCGCTGCCGCGCAGATGGCGGCGGTGCTGGGCGTTGGCGCCGCCGACCGCATCGAGGACGTCGAGACTGAGATCCTCGATGGCCCGTTCCTGCCGCGATCTCGCTGGGACGACATCGCGGTCGCGCTGGAGGAAGGCAGCAAATCCGACAACGACCAGGCGAGCCGTTTTCGCGAGGCAAAAGTGTTCTCCGGCGCAGCGCAGGTCGACGCCTATCTCGGCGTTTTTCTCACCGATGAGAAACTGCCGCGCAAGGCCGTGCTGACCAGGAAGTTTTGCGAGCAAAATCCATCCGTCGCGCGCCTGTTCGAGAACGAAGCGTCCCGCCTCGGTGGATCGATCGAGAGGCGCCGTGCGGTGACCATGCGCGACCGCACCGCGGCGCTGCTGCATATCGCAACGGCCGCCGCTGCAAACTACCGGCGCGAGAAGCAGGAACGCGGGCTGCTCGACTACGACGACCTCATCGACAAGACGCTGGCGATGCTGAACCGCGTCGCTTCGGGGTGGGTGCATTACAAGCTCGACCGCGGCGTCGATCATGTGCTGATCGACGAGGCCCAGGACACCAGCCCGCGGCAATGGGACATCGTCGCGCACATCATTTCGGAATTCACCGCCGGCGAAGGCGCGCGCGAGGGGCTGAACCGCACGGTCTTCGCCGTCGGCGACGAGAAGCAGTCGATCTTCTCGTTCCAGGGCGCGGCGCCGCACGAATTCGACGCGCGCCGGCGCGAGCTGCATCGCAAGTTCACCGCGGCCGGGCTGAAATTCGATCCGGTCGCCTTCACCTATTCATTCCGCTCAGGCGTGGCGATCCTGCACTCGGTCGACCACGTCTTCCGCGATCCCCAGATCTACAAGAGCATTCATTCGGTCGAGATCGGCCATCCCCTGCACAATGCACTCGCCGATGCCGGCCCGAGCGTGATCGAGCTGTGGGATCTTGCCGAGGCCGATGACAGGCAGGACATCGAGGGCTGGCGCGCGCCGTTCGACGGCGTCGCCGTCACCAGCCCCGAGGTCAAGCTTGCCCGCCGCATCCAGACCGAGATCAAGCGGCTGGTCGAGAGCGGCACGCTGACGGGGCATGAGGGTGAACGGCGGCCGCTGCGCTATGGCGACATGCTGATCCTGGTGCGCCGGCGCGGCAACGCGTTCGACGCGGTGATCCAGGCGCTGAAGCACGCCAACGTTCCCGTCGCCGGCGCCGACCGGCTGAAGCTGACCGAGCACATCGCGATCATCGATCTGATGAACCTTGCGGACGCGCTGCTGCTGCCGCAGGACGATCTCGCGCTTGCGGTGGCGCTGAAGAGCCCCCTGTTCGGTCTCGGCGACGACGATTTGTTCGAGCTCGCCCATGGCCGCAAGGGATCGCTGCGCCGCGCGCTCGGCGAGCATGCCGTTGCAAGCGAGAAGTTCGCCACCGTGCTGCGGCGCCTCGAGGCCTGCGAAATCCGTGCGCGCGAGGAGACGCCGTTCGCCTTCTATGCCTGGCTGCTCGGCGGTGACGGCGGCCGTGCGCGCATCCTGCGCCGGCTCGGCCATGAGGCCAATGACGCGCTCGACGAATTTCTGGAGCTGGCGCTGAACTGCGAGCGCAAGGCACCGGCCTCGCTGCAAGGCTTCATGGCCTGGCTGCGTTCGGCGGACACCGAGGTGAAGCGCGACATGGAAATCACCCGCGACGAGGTGCGGGTGATGACAGTGCATGGCGCCAAGGGTTTAGAGGCTTCGGTCGTGTTCATGGTCGACACCACCTCGTCGCCCGCGGACTCGCAGCGGGTGCGGCTGATCCATGTGCCGCGCGGCAATGGCAGCGAGGTCGTGGTCTGGGCCGGGCGCAAGGCGGACGATCCCAAGCCGGTCGCCAAGGCGCGCAAGGCGATGCTGGAGGAGACCGAGGACGAATATCGCCGCCTGCTTTATGTCGCGATGACGCGCGCGGCCGATCGGCTGATCGTCGGCGGCTGCCTGCCCGGCAACATGAGAACCGTCCGCAAGCTGAGCTGGTACGACCTCGTCGACACCGGGCTCACCGGCTCCGGCCTGGACAAGCAGACGATCGAGACGCCGCTCGGCAAGGTGACCCGATTCGCCCGTCCCGAGGACGTCGCGGCGCTAGGCACGCCGGCGACAAGTGTGGATCAGACGATCATCCTGCCGGACTGGCTGCGGACGCCGGCGCCGCGTGAGAGCATCGAAGACGATCCGGTGCGTCCCTCCGGCCAGTCGGCCGAGGAAGGCCGCGCGGTACGATCGGGCGAATCAGTCCAGTCGCGCGCACTGGCGCTGCAGCGCGGCACGCTGGTGCACCGGCTGCTGCAGTCTCTGCCCGATATTGCCGCCGAGCGCCGGCGCGAAGCCGCGCTTGGCTTCGTGGCCCGCAATGCCGGCGACTGGCTCGATGCCGATCGCGTCACGCTGGCCGACAAGGTGCTTGGCTTGATCGCCGAACCGCGCTTTGCACCGGTATTTGCCGAGGGCAGCCGGGCGGAGGTCGCCATCGTCGGGAAACTCGATCGGCCGGGCCGCCCGCCGGCGCTGGTGTCGGGGCAGATCGACCGGCTGGTCGTTCGCCCGAACGAGGTCCTGATCGTCGATTTCAAGACCAACCAGACCGCCCCCAAAAGCGCCGCGGAAACCCCCTCCGCCTATGTCCGGCAGCTTGCGCTGTACCGGGCGGTGCTGTCCCGGCTTTATCCCCAAAAGCCGATCCGCGCCGTCCTGCTCTGGACCGAGGCCCTTGAATATATGGAGATTTCAGCCCCCGCGCTGGACGCGGCGCTGGCATCCCTTCATGTCGGCGTGAGCGTCCTTGACCCGGCAAGGGGCCGTTCATAGGTTGAGGCCATGATCCCGGGCGCGATTCTACATCGCGCCGATTCTCTTTCAACCGAGTGAGGTACTGCAATGGCCGTTGGCAAGGTATCCGATACCGATTTCGAAGCCGAAGTGCTCAAGGCGAACGGTCCTGTGGTCGTCGATTTCTGGGCCGAATGGTGCGGCCCCTGCCGCATGATCGCCCCCGCGCTTGACGAGATCGCCGGCACAATGGGCGACAAGGTCAAGATCGTGAAGCTCAACGTCGACGAGAGCCCGAAGACCGCGTCGAAGTACGGCGTGATGTCGATCCCGACCCTGATGATCTTCAAGGGCGGCGAGATGGCCTCCCGTCAGGTCGGCGCGGCGCCGAAGGCGAAGCTCCAGCAGTGGATCACCTCCGCGGTCTGATCCACCTCGCGACACGATGATTTCGAGAACGGCCGGCGCTTCGCCGGCCGTTATTTTTTGCTGGCCGCAATCATGCCGATCTCGTTTCAGCGAGCTTGGCGAGGCTGGCGAGAACATCGGGAAAATCCGACGCGACAGCCGGACCGATCTCGGACGCCTGCGGCCCTCTTGCGTCGACGGCATAGACGACGCGCGTGCGCGCCGATCCAAGAGGTTCGATGCGATGGGCTACCTTGATCACGAGATCGCCGACTCGCGTTTCGTCGATGAAGCATGCGTTCTCGCGGACCTCGATCAGTTGCGAGCGTAGCGCATCCTCGCCGGGTGGCGTCATCGTGAACCAGGTGCCGGCCACAAAGGGCCCGTCGATGTCGATCCGCTCGATGCCTGCATTCCAGGCTTTCCAGCTGCGAACATCGCGAAAGATGCTCCAGATCGTCTCTGCGGGTGCAGACGTCTCGATGGCGTATTCGCACCGCCAGGTGTTTTGGTCGCTCATGACGTGCCTAACCTTTGCTATGTGACTTATAATACGTGCGCACAGTAAATTGTCACGGCTTCCGGGAGGAGCGAACTCTCGCGCTTCGCGTTGGAAGGGGATGTTCTGAGTCAAAGAGCGTTCGCAGTGCCCTCTTCCCGCCGACAAACCCGTCGGAAGCCTGCCATGCTGACGGCCATGGAGGCGCGGTCGGTCGATGCCATACCGCGCGGCAAGGAGTGGCAGTACGAGCCGAAATGGGATGGTTTTCGCTGCCTGCTGTCGCGCGCCGGCAGCAGCATTGATCTGCGCTCGAAATCAGGCGAGGGCCTCGCCCGGTACTTCCCTGAAATCGTCGCCGCCGCGCAGAAGCTGAGGGCGGATGGATTCACGCTCGATGGCGAGATCGTCGTACCGCTGGGCAAAGCTTTTTCCTTCGACGCATTGCTGCAACGGATCCATCCCGCCGCAAGCCGCGTCAAGAAGCTCTCGGAGGCGACGCCGGCGCTCTATCTTGTCTTCGATCTGCTCGCAACAGCCAGGGAGAAGCATCTCGCCAACGAGCCGCTTGGCAAGAGACGGCTGGCGCTGGAGGCCTTTGCAAAGGCCAATCTGAGAGGGAGCACGTTCCGTCTCTCACCGGCGACGATGAGCTACGCCACCGCGAAGAAGTGGTTGGCGCAGGCGGGCGGCGGCTCGGACGGCGTCATCGCCAAGCGCGTCGACCTGTCCTATCAGGCGGGAAACCGCGACGGCATGCAGAAGATCAAGAAGTTTCGCAGCGCCGATTGTGTGGTCGGCGGCTTCCGCTACGCGACCAACAAGCTCTCGGGGCGGAAAGTCGTCGGCTCGCTGCTGCTCGGGCTCTACGATGACGCGGGGCTGCTGCACCATGTCGGCTTCACCTCAGCGATCAAGGCAGAGGAGAAGCCGGCTCTGACAGACAGGCTGGAGGCATTGATCGGCGAGCCCGGCTTCAGCGGCAGCGCGCGCCGGGCGGACCCAGCCGCTGGTCCACCGATCGCTCGGCGAAGTGGTGTCCGCTCAAGCCTGCGCTCGTGATCGAGGTCTGCTACGACCATTTCAGCGGTGAGCGCTTTCGCCACGGCACCTCGATCCTGCGCTGGCGGCCCGACAAGGCGCCGCGGCAATGCAGCTTCGAGCAATTGAAGCAGAAGGTAGCCGATCCGATGAAGCTGCTGAAACAGAAGTAGCTGTGGCCCGGACAGAGCAATAGCTACTTGATCCACCCCGTCGCCAGCGCGTTCGCGAGCTCCGGCTGATTGTTGCGGCGGGCGAGCGCGGCCATCGCTTCATGGTCGTAACCGACATTGCGGAACGTGACCTGCCAGGCAGCGTCAACGCATTCGAGGATCGCATAGCGCGCGTGCGGCGTGCCGGCTTCGACGAGATGCGGGAACGGATGCACGTCGCGGTAGCCGGGGCTTCCGACGCTGCCGGGATTGACGATCAGCCGGCCGTCGCGAAGCCGCACGGCACGGGCAAGATGGGTGTGAGCGCAGAGGATCAGCGACTGCGTGATCCCTTGCGCGAATTGCTCGATCCGATCGAGCGGCGATAGCGCCACCGTACCGTCGGGATGCACAGTGTCGAGCCAGTAGATTTCGTCATCCTCGGGCGTCGCGTGGCAGAGAAAAACCTGGTCGCGGAACACCCGCGTCATCGGTTGCGCGCGCAGCCAGTCGAGTTGGGCGGCGTTGAGCGCTGCGTGGGCGGGACGGTCCCACGAGCCCATCTTCTCCGGGGGCCGATCGAGCAGATAGCGGTCGTGGTTGCCGAGCACGTGCACGGCATCGAGCTTCATCACGATCTCGATGGTACGACGCGCATCGAGCGGGCCGCCCAGCATGTCGCCGAGATTGACGATGTCGGTGACACCTTGCGCGCGGATGTCGGCAAGCACCGCCTCCAGCGCGAGATAGTTTCCGTGGACGTCGGCAATGGCGGCAAAACGCATTGGCTTCTCTCTCTTGCCCCGGACGCAGCGCAGCGCTTCTTCAGCGGTGCGCTGCAGAGCTGGGGCCCATGTGGCGGCATTCTGGGTCCCGGCTCTGCGAAGCAGCGTTGCACGCTCATCGCGTCCGGGACACGAGCGCTTATGCAGGAGGCGTGCCGTTGAGGCCGAGCACGTGGCCGGCGAGATAGAGCGAGCCGGTGATGAGGATGCGCGGCGGCACTTCGTAGGCAAGCTTCGACACGCCGCGCAACGCGGCCTCGATGCTGGGCGCGATCTCGACGCGCATGCTGAGGCTGCGCACGGCATCCGCGAGGCGGTCGACCGGCATCGCGTTCTCGGTGTCCGGAATCGGCACCGCGATGATGTGACGGGTGAGGCCGGCGAAATTGGCGAGAAACGCCTTCGCGTCCTTGTTGGCCATCATGCCCGCAATCACAACTAGCGGCCGCGACACCCGCTCCTCGAGGTCGCCGAGCGCGGCGGCTGCGACGCGGCCGCCTTCGGCATTGTGTCCGCCGTCGAGCCAGATCTCACAGCCCTGCGGACCCGAGGAGAGCAGTTCGCCCGAGCTGAGACGCTGCATCCGCGCCGGCCATTCCGCGCCGAGGATGCCGGCCTCGTACGCCGCCTGGTTGACCTTGAAAGTGTGGATCGCACGCAGCGTTGCGATGGCGAGGCCGGCATTGTCGAACTGGTGGCGGCCGAACAGGCGCGGCGCGGCGAGATCCATCAGGCCGCGCTCGTCGGAATAAACCAGACGCCCATGCTCGACATTGACGTGCCAGGTTTCGTTCGCAGCAAACAGCGGCGCGCGCATGCGCTTGGCCTGCGCCTCGATCACCGCCATCGCCTCGGGCGGCTGCTCGGCGCAAATCACGGGCACGCCACGCTTGATGATCGCCGCCTTCTCGCCGGCGATCGACGCCAGGGTGTCCCCGAGAAATTCCATGTGATCCATGCTAACGGGCGTGATCACGCAGGCCGCGGGCGCATCGACAACATTGGTCGAATCGAGCCGGCCGCCGAGACCGACCTCGAGCAGCACCGCATCGGCGGGATTTTGCGCAAACAAAAGGAAGGCGGCCGCGGTCTTGAGCTCGAACACAGTCGCGGGCTCACCGGCATTGACGCGCTCAACCTCTTCCAGCGCGGCGCGCAACTCGTCGTCAGAGACCAGCACGCCACTGCCGATGCGGCCGAGGCGGAAACATTCGTTGATGCGGACCAGATAGGGCGAGGTGTAGGCGTGGACCCGCAGGCCAGCCGCCTCCAGCGTCGCGCGCAGATAGGCCACCGTCGAGCCCTTGCCGTTGGTGCCGGCAACGTGGATCACGGGCGGCAGCTTGCGTTCGGGATGGCCGAGCCGCTCAAGCAGACGGTGCATCCGCTCGAGCCCGAGATCGATGCGCTTCTGATGCAGGGCCGACAGCCGCCCGATCAATGCATCAAGCGACGGCTTTGCGCTGTCAGAGGACGCGTTCACGCGTGGGGCGCAGCCGGCGCCGCTTCCGGGGACATGACGATCTGTGCCGGGCTGACGACAGGCTGCACCGATTTCGACGCGCTCTCCTGCGCCGGCGCCCTGGTCAACAGGCGGCAGAGCCGCGCCAAAGTTGGACGCAGCTCGTGGCGATGCACGACCATGTCGACCATGCCGTGCTCTTTCAGATATTCGGCGCGCTGGAAGCCTTCCGGCAGCTTCTCGCGGATGGTCTGCTCGATCACGCGCGCACCGGCAAAGCCGATCAGCGCGCCGGGTTCGGCGATCTGCACGTCGCCGAGCATCGCATAGGACGCAGTGACGCCGCCGGTGGTCGGGTTGGTCAGCACGACGATATAGGGCTGCTTTGCCTCGCGCAGCATTTGCACGCCGACCGTGGTGCGCGGCATCTGCATCAGCGACAAGATGCCTTCCTGCATGCGCGCGCCGCCACTTGCTGCGAACACGATGAAGGGCGACTTCTTCTCGACCGCGAGTTCGAGCCCGCGCACGAGGGCTTCACCTGCGGCCATGCCGAGCGATCCACCCATGAAATCGAAATCCTGCACGGCGATGACGACACCGGCGCCTTCGAGCTTGCCGTAGCCGACCTTGACCGCGTCGTTCAGATTGGTGCGCGCGCGCGCGTCCTTGATGCGATCGACGTACTTCTTCTCGTCGCGAAACCTAAGCGGATCGGGCGTGACATCGGGCAGAGCCACGTCGAACCAGGTCTCGTTGTCGAAGATCGATTTCAGACGCGCCACCGCGCCCATGCGCATGTGGTAGTTCGAGCCGGGAATGACGAACTGGTTGGCCTCGACGTCCTTGTAGAACACGAGCTGTCCGGAATCCGGGCACTTGATCCACAGATTCTCCGGCGTCTCCCGCCGCAGCATGTTGCGAATCTTCGGCCGGACCACATTGGTAAGCCAGTTCATGGTTTGCTCCGATGTGCGAACCCGCAGGGGATCGCCTGAAGGACTATATGGCGGCCGGGCCTTTGCCCGGCAAGCCGCCGTGTCGTCCGCTTTGGCAGCGGAATTATGGCCTATTCGGCCGCTTGTTTCGCGCCCTTGACGCCCTGGGCCAGCGCCGCGGTCAGCTCAGCCACGGCGTTAACGGTTTTGGCGGTTGCGCGGCCCCCGGCATCGAGGCTGTTCTTGAGCGCATCGATCAGCGCGGTGCCGACCACGGCCCCGTTGGCATGCGAGGCAATAGCCTGGGCGTTCTCCGGCGTGCGGATGCCGAAGCCGACGCAGACCGGCAATTTGGTGTGGCGCTTGATGCGGGCAACCGCTCCGCTCACGGCGGTCGCGTCCGCCGCAGCCGCACCGGTGATGCCGGTGATGGCGACGTAGTAGACAAAGCCCGAGGTGTTGGCGAGCACGGCCGGCAGGCGCTTGTCGTCGGTCGTCGGCGTCGCCAGGCGAATGAAGTTGAGGCCGGCCTTCATCGCGGGCAGGCAGAGCTCGTCATCCTCTTCCGGCGGCAAATCGACGATGATCAGCCCATCGATGCCGGCGGCCTTCGCATCGACCAGGAACTTGTCGACGCCGTAGATGTAGATCGGATTGTAATAGCCCATCAGCACGATCGGCGTTGCATTGTCGTCCCTGCGGAAGTCACGCACCAGATCGAGCGTCTTCCTCAGCGTCATGCCGACCTTGAGCGCGCGCAAGCCCGCGGCCTGGATCGACGGGCCATCGGCCATCGGATCGGTGAAGGGCATGCCGAGCTCGATCACGTCGGCGCCAGACTTCGGCAACGCCTTGATGATCTCGAGCGACGTAGCCGGATCGGGATCGCCGGCCATCACGAAAGTGACGAAGGCCGAGCGGCCGGCTTTTTTCAGCTCGGCGAAACGGGTGTCGATACGCGTGGTCACTTGGTCTTGCCCTTCAGGATGTCGCCGACCTGCGGGACGTCCTTGTCGCCGCGGCCGGAGAGATTGACGACCATCAGGTGATCTCTTGGCCGTTTCGGCGCGAGCTCCATCACCTTGGCGATGGCGTGCGCGGGCTCGAGCGCCGGGATGATGCCTTCGAGCTTCGAGAGCAGCTGGAACGCGGCGAGCGCCTCGTCATCGGTCGCGGAGAGATAATTGACGCGGCCGATCTCGTGCAGCCAGGAATGCTCCGGGCCGATGCCGGGATAGTCGAGGCCGGCCGAGATCGAATGCGCGTCCTGGATCTGGCCGTCCGCGTCCATCAGGAGATAAGTGCGGTTGCCGTGCAGCACGCCGGGACGGCCGCCCGCAATCGAAGCGGCATGCAATTGCGTGAGCCCGTGGCCCGCGGCTTCGACGCCAAAAATCTCCACGGTGGAATCGTCGAGGAACGGATGGAACAGCCCCATCGCGTTCGAGCCGCCGCCGATGCAGGCGACAAGAGAGTCCGGCAGCCGGCCTTCGACCTCCTGCATCTGCACCTTGGTCTCGTTGCCGATGATGGACTGGAAGTCGCGCACCAGCGTCGGATAGGGATGCGGACCCGCGACGGTGCCGATGCAGTAGAAGGTGTTGTGCACGTTGGTGACCCAGTCGCGCAGCGCCTCGTTCATGGCGTCCTTGAGCGTGCGGGTGCCCGACCGCACCGGATGCACCGTTGCGCCCAGCATCTCCATGCGGATGACGTTGGGCTGCTGCCGTTCGACATCGACGGCGCCCATATAGACCACGCATTCGAGCCCAAAGCGCGCACACAGCGTCGCCGTGGCGACACCGTGCTGGCCGGCGCCGGTCTCGGCGATGATGCGCTTCTTGCCCATGCGCCGCGCCAGCATGATCTGGCCGAGCACGTTGTTCACCTTGTGCGAACCGGTGTGGTTGAGCTCTTCGCGCTTGAGGTAAATCTTGGCGCCGCCGAGATGCTCGGTGAGGCGCTCGGCGAAATAAAGTGGCGAGGGCCGGCCGACATAGTTCTTGAGATAGCCGTTCATCTCGGCCTGGAAGGCCGGATCGGCCTTGGCCGCGGTGTAGGCCTTCTCCAGATCGAGGATCAGCGGCATCAAGGTTTCGGCGACGAAGCGTCCGCCGAAAATGCCGAAATGGCCGCGCTCGTCGGGGCCGCTGCGGTAGGAATTTGGCTTGGCGATGTTCATCGGACGCTCAACTCTTGCGTGGCGCGCGCGGCGCGAATGAAGGCCTTGATCAGCTCGGGGTCCTTGACGCCAGGCGCGCTCTCGACACCCGAGGACACGTCGGCGCCACCGGCGCCGGTGACGCGGAGGGCTTCGGCGACGTTGTCGGCGTCAAGCCCGCCCGAGACCATGTAAGGCAATTTGAGATCGAGATGTTCCAGCAGGTGCCAATCGAAGGCTGCGCCCAGGCCGCCGGGGCGCGTCGCATCCTTTGGCGCGCGCGCGTCGAACAGGATGCGGTCGGCGACCGCGGCATAGCCGGGCAGCACGGCGAGATCGGCTGATGTTGCGACCGGCACCGCTTTCATCACCGGGCGGCCGAACTTCTGCTTGATGTCGCGCAGCCGCGCGGCGCTCTCTTGGCCGTGGAGCTGCAATATGTCGGGCGACAGCGCATCCACGATGTTGTCGAACGTGGCGTCGTCGGCATCGACGGTGAGCGCGACCTTGAGCGCACGCCCCTTCACCTGGCGGCCGAGGTCGCGTCCCGTCTCCAGCGAGACATGCCGCGGCGACGGCGGGAAGAACACGAACCCCACCATGTCCGCGCCCGCGTCGAGCGCCGTTTCGAGCGTCTCGCGTGTGGACAGGCCGCAGATTTTGACGAGCAGGGACATGATCTCAAAGCGGGTGGAGGCCGCAAGCGGCGGCCGGAAAACGGGTTTTTCAGTCCGGGCCGCTTCTACAACGTCGCGCGCTGCTTGTCTCGCCCGATGGCCCCGTAAAGGCCTACCCCTGATGGCACCGGGAGGTGCCGGGACTCGGGCTTGGCCGGGGCCGTCTGGGCCCGCAGATCGGCCAGCTCGCCCCGGGCGGCCCGTGCATCCGCCTCATGCCGGCGTGCGGCGCGCCGCCAGTGCCGTTGGCCGAACCAGACCGCGCAGCCGCCGGCGATCACGCCCAAAGCAGCGACCAGGATCAGCAGCAGGAACAGAGGCAGCGTGACCGACAGGGCCGGATCGGCCGCCATAAAGGGATCGAACGAGACGGTGACGAAATGCCGGTTGGCGACCGCAAAGGTCAACAGGATGAGGGCCAGCGGAATCACGATCAGCGCGGTCAGGAACTTTCGCATCGCGAGCGCTCGTCTTGAATCAAGCTTGCTGCCGCATCATGCGGCCGTTCGGTTAAGCCCGGACGACAGACTTAATCCGGCGCGCCGGGATCCGGATGATCGCGGTTCAACCGCTCGCGCATTTCCTTGCCGGTCTTGAAGAACGGAACGCTCTTCTGATCGACGGGGACATGGGCGCCGGTACGTGGATTGCGGCCGGCGCGCGCAGGGCGGTGCTTCACCGAGAAAGCGCCGAAGCCGCGCAGCTCGACGCGGTCGCCGCGCGCGAGTGCCGCTACGATCTCCTCGAGAATCGCATTCACAATGTTCTCGACATCCCGCTGGTACAGATGCGGGTTGTGCTCGGCGATACGCTGAACAAGTTCGGATTTGATCATCGAGAGATAGGACCCGGGAGCGTGCGGATGACCATTTCCGTGAAAATGCCTTGATCTGTCAAGACGCTAAATGAAGCTTGAGCGTCGTGAAAATGCGTGACAAATGCCGAAAAAGCGGGCTGCGCAGCTACCCGCGAGACGGGAAAAAGCTCTTGAGCTCGCGTTGTTCCCGCCTTTCCGGTCAATTCGACGCAGCCGGCTGCCACAGGGCCAGCATTCCATCCAACCCGACGCGATCGACCGCCTGCACGACGCCGGTTTGCGCGATTTGGTGTGCAATCGAGCCGAATCCAAGCGCTTCCAGCGTCACCGCGGCTGCCGTCTTGAGGAACGTCAGGTCGCCAAAGCGTGGCTCGAGCTTGTAATCGCGCACGCTGAGACCCTTCTTGACGCCCTTCTGCTCCTCGAGCCAGGTCACGGCGGTTTTCTCGTCGCCGAGCTGATCGATCAGCTTGAGATCGATCGCCTGGCGTCCGGTGAAGACGCGGCCATCGACGACTTTTTCGAGCTGCGTGTCATCCATGCCACGGCGCTGCTTCACCAGATCCTTGAACCAGGCATAGGAATCCTTCACCAGCGCATCCAGCGCGGCCCGGGCCTCCGGGCTGGTCGGCTCAAAACCGTTGGGCGCGGCCTTCAGCGGCGTGGACTTCACTTCCTCGACCTTGACACCGATGGTCTTCAGGAGGTCCGAGACGTTGGGAAACTGGAACAGCACGCCGATCGAGCCGACCAGCGAGCTCTGCTGGGCGATGATGTGATCGCTGGCAATGGCGGTGATGTAGCCGCCGGAGGCGGCGAGACCCTCGACCACGACGACCAGCGGTTTCTTCGCCTTCAGCCGGGTGAGCGAGTCATACAGCTGCTCGGAGCCGGCGGTGGTGCCGCCCGGCGAGTTGACGTGAACGATGACGGCGGCGGCCTGCGAACTCTCCAGCCGCTCCAGCGCCTGGGTGCGGTCGGAATCGCTGCGGATCAGGCCATCGATCTGCACACGCGCGATCGAGCCGGCGGTAGCGAAGGTGCCGCGCGCGCCGGGTGTTGCGATCAATGCAAAGCCCGCGATCGCAGCGATCGCGATCAGCGCGGCCATCACGCGCCAGAACGTCAGCTTGCGGCGGATCCTGCGGCGATCGACGATGATGTCCGAATCGAGCGACATCGGAATATCTCCAAATGAAAGGCCGCTGGCGTTGTGCCGTCACAACGTGACCAATGGCTTGTCTGGATACATCAATTGCGGCGCAATTTGAAGAAAACAAGGCCCCGCGTCGCCCGAACGGAGCCGCAGCAAAAAAGCCCCGGCTCGCGCCGGGGCTTTGATGTCAGCGAAAAGAAGCGTTTCGCTTACTTGCTGTCGCGGTTCTTGAGCGCGGTGCCCAGGATGTCGCCGAGCGTCGCACCCGAATCCGAGGAGCCGTACTGCGCGATGGCTTCCTTTTCTTCGGCGACTTCGAGCGCCTTGATCGACACCTGGACCTTGCGGGCCTTCTTGTCGAACTGGATCACGCGGGCATCGACCTTCTCGCCGACGGCAAAGCGTTCGGCGCGCTGGTCGTTGCGGTCACGCGCGAGCTCCGAGCGCTTGACGAAGGTGGTGAAGTCGGTACCGGCGATCTTCACCTCGATACCGCTCTCTTTCACTTCGAGCACTTCGCAGGTCACGACCGCGCCCTTCTTGACATCGCCCGGCTCGGCGAAGGGGTCGCCTTCGAGCTGCTTGATGCCGAGCGAGATGCGCTCCTTCTCGACGTCCACATCGAGCACCACGGCTTTCACCACGTCGCCCTTCTTGTAGTTGTCGATCACCTGCTCGCCCGGAAGCTTCCAGTCGAGGTCGGAGAGATGGACCATCCCGTCGACGTCGCCTTCGAGACCCAGGAACAGGCCGAACTCGGTCTTGTTCTTGACCTCGCCCTCGACGGTCGAACCGGTCGGGTGACCTTCGACGAAGACCTCCCAGGGGTTGCGCATGGTCTGCTTGAGGCCGAGCGAGATGCGGCGCTTGACGGAATCGACTTCCAGCACCTGCACGTCGACTTCCTGCGAGGTCGACACGATCTTGCCGGGGTGCATGTTCTTCTTGGTCCACGACATCTCGGATACGTGGATCAGGCCTTCGATGCCCGGCTCGAGCTCGACGAACGCACCGTAGTCGGTGATGTTGGTGACACGGCCGGTGAAGCGGGCACCCAGCGGGTACTTGGCTTCGATGCCCTGCCACGGATCGTCCAGCAGCTGCTTCATGCCCAGCGAGATGCGGTGCGTCTCGTGGTTGATCTTGATGATCTTGACCTTCACGGTCTGGCCGATCGAGAGCACCTCGGTCGGGTGGTTGACGCGGCGCCACGCGATGTCGGTGACGTGCAGCAGGCCGTCGATGCCGCCGAGGTCAACGAACGCACCGTAATCGGTGATGTTCTTGACCACGCCGTCGATGACCTGACCCTCTTCGAGATTCTGCACCAGCTCCTGACGCTGCTCGGCGCGGGTCTCTTCCAGAACCGTGCGGCGGGAGACGACGATGTTGCCGCGACGGCGGTCCATCTTGAGGATCTGGAACGGCTGCGCGTTGTTCATCAGCGGCGCAACGTCACGGATCGGACGGATGTCGACCTGCGAGCGCGGCAGGAAGGCAACGGCACCGTCGAGGTCGACGGTGAAGCCGCCCTTGACCTGGTTGAAGATGACGCCCGTGACCTTCTCGTTGTTCTGGAACGCCTTCTCTAGCTTGCCCCAGCTCTCCTCGCGGCGCGCCTTGTCGCGCGACAGCACGGCCTCGCCGAGGGCGTTCTCGATGCGATCGAGGAACACTTCCACCTCGTCGCCAACCTTGATCTCGCTGTCACGGCCGGGGCCGGAAAATTCGCGCAGCGCAACGCGGCCTTCGGTCTTCAGGCCGACGTCGATGACGGCCATGTCCTTTTCAATTGCAACCACCTTGCCCTTGACGACGGAGCTCTCCTGCAGGTTGCCACCTGCAAAGGACTCGTCGAGCATCGCGGCGAAATCGTCACGCGAGGGGCTATAGGTATCAGCGGAAATCGAAGCCATTTGTTCTCCAGTTGCGGATGTCTTGCCGGCCGTTGGGTTTTTGGGCGTATCGGACGTGCAGTGTCGGAAGGTCCACAAAACCTTCGGGCGACCGCTCGCTGCTCCGGCCTGAAGCCGGAACAGCGGAAGCGGGCCGGCTGGGCCCGCACGTGCGATACGTGGAATCTTTTGTCCGGAGCCTGGATCACGTCGGCCCCAAACAGGGACCGAGAGTATCGACCTCAAAGAGCGGGAGCGGGCGCTTCCTCCAATGACGGCTGCGGCTTAACCCCGCGACCGGCCCGCTCGGACGGCCTCGATAATGTCGATGGCGGCCCGGACGCCGCCTTCTATATCCAGTTGGGAGTTATCTAGCAAGTAAGCATCCGCGGCCGGTTTCAAAGGCGCAATTGACCTGTTCTTGTCCCGTTCGTCGCGCTGGATGATGTCGGCGAGCACCGCAGCCTCGTCCGCCTCCTCGCCCCGCGCCCTCGCCTCCATGGTGCGGCGGCGGGCGCGGACTTTTGGATCAGCCACGACGAAAATCTTCACGTCGGCATCGGGGCAGATCACGGTTCCAATGTCCCGGCCATCCAGCACCGCGCCGGGCGGACCGGCGGCGAATTGCCGCTGGAAATTGAGCAGGACCTCGCGAACCCTGGGGATCGCCGAAACGATGGAGGCGCCTTCGCCGGCCGCCTGGGTCTTGAGGGCGGGATTGCCGAACTTTTCGGGATCGAGTTCCAGCGCGGCCTGCACTGCAGCCGCCTCGTCCCGGAGATCATGGCCGGACTGCATCAGGGCGTAGGCGACCGCACGATAGATCACGCCGGTATCGAGGTGACGATAGCCGTAATGATGGGCGAGGCGCTTGCCGAGCGTGCCCTTGCCCGAGGCCGCGGGTCCATCAATGGCGATGATCATGAAAACTCGGCCCCTAGCGACCGCATCATCGGAATGAAGTCCGGAAAACTGGTGGCGATGAAAGCGGTGTCGTCGACCGTCACCGGCTGATCGGACGCGCAGCCCATCACCAGCGCCGACATCGCGATACGGTGGTCCATATGCGTGGCGACCGTGCCGCCGCCGGGGACGTGGCCGCGGCCCTCGACGATCAGATCGTCGCCGGAGACCGTGACTTTCACGCCGTTGACGCGGAGCATGTCCGCGGTGGCCTCGAGTCGATCGGATTCCTTGACGCGCAGCTCCTGCAGGCCACGCATGATGGTCGTGCCTTCGGCGAACGAAGCCGCGACCGCCAGCACCAGATATTCATCGATCATCGAGGGCGCGCGTTCCGGCGGCACCTCGACGCCGCGCAGTTTTGACGCGCGCACACGCAACTGCGCCATCGGCTCACCGGCGTCACCGCGCGCTTTGCTTTCCTCGATGGAAGCGCCCATTTCACGCAGCGTCGTAAAAAGGCCAGTCCGAAGCGGATTGGTCATCACGTCCGAAAGAACGACATCGGAGCCTTCGACGATCAGCGCCGCGACGACCGGAAACGCCGCCGAGGACGGATCGGCGGGCACGATGACGGTGGCGCCATGCAGCTCGGGCTGGCCGACCAGCGTGATGCGGCGGCCGTGAGCGCCCTCGAAGACCGAGGTGATATCCGCGCCAAAATGCTTCAGCATCAGCTCGGTGTGATCGCGGCTGGCCTCGCTCTCGATCACGGTGGTGGTGCCCGGCGCAGACAAGCCCGCCAGCAGCACCGCCGACTTGATCTGGGCCGAGGCGACCGGAGTCTTGTAGGTGATCGGCAGCGGATCACGCGCGCCCTGGACGGTCAGCGGCAGGCGGCCACCCTCAGCGGTAGAAGCGACCCTGGCGCCCATTTTTTCCAGCGGATCGAGGATCCGGCGCATCGGGCGGCTGCGCAGCGAGGCATCGCCGTCGAACACCGCCGAGATCGGGCAACCGGCGACGGCGCCCATGACCAGCCGGCAGCCGGTGCCGGAGTTGCCGAAATCCAGCGCGGCCTTGGGCTGGGCAAAGCCTCCGACGCCGACGCCCTGCACCTTCCAGGCGAAATCGCCGGTGCGCTCGACCTTGGCGCCGAGCGCCTGCATGGATTTGGCGGTGTTGAGGACGTCCTCGCCCTCCAAAAGGCCTGAAATCCGGGTCTCGCCGACAGCCAGCGCGCCCAGGATGAGGGCGCGGTGGGAGATCGACTTGTCCCCGGGCACCCGTACTTTTCCGGTCAGGGGACCGCTTGCGCGCGACTTGAGCGGCGTCGGCTTGTCGGAATGGGTCAAGATTGTGTCCTCGAATGCGTCCGAAGAGGCTGCGGGCAGGTACCACATGGTCCCTCCGCCGTCACGAGCATGTCTTTCTCTCGTAATGCGCTATTGACAGCGGGCCGCCAACTAGCCAAGTGAAACACCGCTTTTCAGACATCCCAGGATTCCTCTGCCGTGGCCAAGTCCGAACTCGGAACCAAACGTATTTGCCCGACTACGGGCAAGAAGTTCTACGACCTCAACAAGACTCCGGTGATCTCGCCCTATACCGGCGAAGTGGTCCCGATCGCGCCCGTGGCGCCGGCGCGTGTACCGCGCGGCGCCGAAGCCCGCCACGCTGCAGCAGCGGCGGACACCACGCCGGAGCCGGCCGAGGTCGAAGAGGTCTCCCTCGAGGAGGCCGATGCCGAGGAGAACACCGGCAAGGTCAAGGCCGTCGTCCCCGAATCCGAGGACGATATCGAGGTCGACGAGACCATCGACGACGACGATGACGATGATTCGACCTTCATTGCCGACGAAGAAGAAGGCGATGAGGACGTGACCGACATCATTGGTGATGTCGGAGGCGATGAAGAGACTTGAGATCAGCCCTGATCTGTGAAAAAGGGTGCACCGCGCGAGTCACCAGGCTCGCCGGTCGGGAGTGATCCACCAGGATCGTCCCAGGACTTAAGGGGCCATAGCTCAGCTGGGAGAGCGCTTGCATGGCATGCAAGAGGTCGGCGGTTCGATCCCGCCTGGCTCCACCAGCCTTCGCTCGCTTCGCGAGCTTCGGCTGGGCAAGCCCGGGAAGTCCCTCGTAGCGAGGCCGGGCTTTAGCGACCTACTCCCCAATCACCGCATTCAGCCGATCGCGCAGCGCGACGATCTCGTCCTTCATTGCGACCAGCTCCGGCACCGAGCAGTCCGACGCGGCCAGGATCGACTGCGGCACGCTGCGCGCCTTGTCCTTCAGGGCGTGCCCCTGCGGCGTCAGCGCGATCAGGACCTGACGCTCATCCTCGCTGGAGCGCGTGCGCTTGACGAGGTGCGCGGCTTCGAGTCGCTTGAGCAGCGGCGTTAGCGTGCCCGAATCCAGAAACAGCTTTTCGCCGATATCCTTCAGTGGCACGTCGTCGCGTTCCCACAGCACCAGCATCACCAGATATTGCGGATAGGTCAGGCCGAGCCGGTCGAGAAGCGGCTTGTAGACGCGGTTGAAGGCATGCGCGGCTGAATAGACGGCGAAGCAGATCTGGTTGTCGAGGCGTTGCGGATCCAGGGTCGATAATTTCCGGGCCATAGAGAATCTCACGTGATTGACCCGCATTGTGGGACCGGGCGGGCCGACATTCAATTGCGAACAATTAAATGTGAGGCATGCAAATTTCAATTGCGCACAATCTAATTGTTTGCGATACAGGCCCCACCCCAACCCGAAGACCCCTGAGGAGACGAAAATGTCCGTGAACGTCCTCTACAAGACCAGCGCAAAAGCCACCGGCGGCCGTGACGGCCACGCCGCGACCCTCGACGGCGCACTCGACGTCAAGCTCACCACACCGAAGGAGCTCGGCGGCGGCGGCGGCGCCGGCAACAATCCCGAGCAGCTGTTTGCGGCCGGCTATGCCGCCTGCTTCATCGGCGCGATGAAGTTCGTGTCGTCGCAGGGCGGCCCGAAGGTTCCCGCCGACGCCTCCGTCACCTCGACCGTCGGCATCGGCCCGCGCTCGGAAGGCGGCTTCGGCCTCGACATCGATCTGGCCGTCTCGCTGCCGGGGCTATCCCGCGCCGACGCCGAGGCGCTGGTCGAGAAGGCACATCAGGTGTGCCCGTACTCCAACGCGACGCGCGGCAATGTCGACGTCCGCCTGACGGTCGTCTGATCTGACGGTGGATTTGGCTGGCCCGAGATCCCCCTTGGGCCGGCCGCTTCCGCCAGATCTGCCGCGCCGCGGGATTGCGCGGCGACGCATACGCCCCCACGCGGCAAGCCATTGCTGGCCTGGACGAACCTCGCTAGGCCTGTGATCAGACGTCGACACAGGGGAAGCGAAGGCATGACTGAAGCCGTTTTGGGCGCAATGAGCGGACTGCGCGTCGTCGATCTCACGCGCGTGCTCGGCGGTCCCTACTGCACCCAGATCCTCGCCGACCATGGCGCCGACGTGATCAAGGTCGAGCCGCCGGCAGGCGACGAGGTGCGCGACTGGGGCCCTCCCTTCCACGAGGAAGACGCGGCCTATTTCGTCGGCATCAACCGCAACAAGCGCTCCATCGGCCTCGACCTCGCCTCCGAAGGCGGCCGTGTCGTGCTGCTCAAGATGCTGGAGACGGCCGACGTGCTGATCGAGAATTTCAAGCCGGGCACGCTGGAGAAATGGGGCATCGGCAACGACGTGCTCAGCCAGAAATTCCCGCGCCTGGTGCATTGCCGGATCTGCGGCTTCGGCGCCGACGGGCCGCGCGGCGGCAATCCCGGCTATGACGCCATCATCCAGGCCATGACCGGCATGATCGCGGCGACCGGCTCGCCGGAGAGCGGGCCGATGCGGATCGGCGTGCCGCTGGTCGACATCACCACCGGTCTTTACGCAGCGATCGGCATCCTGATGGCGCTGTCCGAGCGGCAGCGCTCCGGCAAGGGCCAGTTCCTGGAGACGACGCTGTACGAGACCGGCCTCGCCATCATGCATCCGCACACCGCGAATTATTTCATGCATGGCAGGCCGCCCGGCCTCACCGGCAACGAGCATCCGAACCTCGTGCCCTACGCGATCTTCCCGACCAGGACCGACGACATCTTCATCGGCGTCGGCAATGACGGCACCTTCCGCAAGCTCGCCAAGGAGATCGGTAAGCCCGAGCTCGGCACCGATCCGCGCTTTGCCCGCAACAAGGACCGCATCGCCAACCGCGACGCGCTGCGCGTAGAGCTTGCCGCGGTGTTCAGCCAGCACGAGGCCGAGCCGCTGTGCAATCGCCTGCTGGCCGCGGGCCTGCCCGCGGGCCCGGTGCAGAAGATCGACCAGGCATTGACCAACCCGCACACGATCGCGCGCGGCGATGTCATCGAGAAGGACTGGTACAAGGGCGTGGCCTCGCCGATCCGACTCGATCGCAACAAGCCGAGCCTGCGCCGCCTGCCGCCGAAATTCAGCCAGCACTCCCAGGAGGTGCTAGGCGAGTTCGGCTACTCAAAGGCGGAGATCGACGCGATGGTCGAGAGCGGCGTAGTCTGCGGGCCCGAGCGCAAGCGCTAGGGCCCTCGCCTCGTCACCCAAGCAAATGCCGCAGTGCGGCACGGGCACGCATGTACACTGCGGACGGAGGAGGCTGCCCGAGCGCGCGTCTTCGCCTATTTGATGGCTTCCCTTTTGGCAGCGCTTGCTGCTTTCGTTTCGGCCGCTTACACAGTCATGTGAACGTCATGTGGCGCTGCTAGCGCAAGCGCTTCTTTTTGACGGCCAAGGGAGGTACTTGATGGCTCTTCGATATTTTGGGGCGGCTGCCGCTGTTGCATTTGCGGTTGGCATGACGGCTTCGCCGGCGCTGGCCGTGACTGAAATCCAGTGGTGGCACGCGATGACAGGCGCGAATAACGACGTCATCGTCAAGCTCGCCAACGACTTCAATGCGTCGCAGAGCGACTACAAGGTCATCCCGACCTACAAGGGCAGCTATCCCGACACCATGAACGCCGGCATCGCCGCGTTCCGCGCCGGCAACGCCCCGCACATCATGCAGGTGTTCGAAGTCGGCACCGCGACCATGATGGCCGCGACCGGCGCCGTGAAGCCCGTCTACAAGCTGATGACCGATGCCGGCGAGAAGTTCGATCCGAAGAATTATCTGTCCGCGATCACCGGCTACTATTCGACCTCGAAGGGCGAGATGCTGTCCTTCCCCTTCAACTCGTCGTCGACCGTCATGTGGGTCAACCTCGACGAGCTGAAGAAGGTCAACGCAGAGATCCCGAAGACCTGGCCCGAAGTGTTCGAGGTCGCCAAGAAGCTGCACGACAACGGCCATCCGACCTGCGGCTTCTCCAACTCCTGGGTCACCTGGGTCAATCTCGAGCAGCTCTCCGCCTGGCACAACGTGCCGCTTGCCAGCAAGGCGAACGGCCTCGACGGCTTCGACACCAAGCTCGAGTTCAATGCGCCGCTGCAGGAGAAGCATCTCGAGAAGCTGGTCGAGCTGCAGAAGGACAAGACCTACGACTACGCCGGCCGCACCAACCAGGGCGAAGGCCGCTTCACCTCGGGTGAGTGCGCGATCTACCTGACCTCGTCGGCCTTCTTCGGCAACGTCAAGGCGCAGGCCAAGTTCAACTTCACCGCTGCGCCGATGCCGTATTATCCTGACGTCAAGGGCGCACCGCAGAACTCGATCATCGGCGGCGCTTCGCTCTGGGTCATGGGCGGCAAGTCGGCCGACGAATACAAGGGCATCGCCAAATTCCTGACCTTCCTCTCGGACACCGATCGTCAGGTCTACATCCACAAGGCTTCGGGCTATCTGCCGATCACCAAGGCGGCCTACGAAAAGGCCAAGGCCGAGGGCTTCTACAAGGATCAGCCCTATCTCGA
This sequence comes from Bradyrhizobium cytisi, assembly GCF_008123515.1. Classification (GTDB taxonomy): domain Bacteria; phylum Pseudomonadota; class Alphaproteobacteria; order Rhizobiales; family Xanthobacteraceae; genus Bradyrhizobium; species Bradyrhizobium cytisi. Next base: position 4,357 of record NZ_VSSR01000004.1, on the reverse strand, counting down.
GACCCCGCTGCTCGAGCTGACCAACAAGGAGCCGACCGAGAACTCGCGCGGCCTGCGCCTTGGCAACATGGTTCAGCTCCGTGACGTCTGGGCCGAAGAGATCGAGCAGGCACTGGCCGGCAAGAAGACCGCCAAGCAGGCGCTCGATGCCTCCGTCGAGCGCGGCAACACGATGCTGCGTCAGTTCGAGAAGACCGCCGTAAAATAAGGCGAAGGCGCCGGCGGAACCGCTCGACGAGCGGCCCGCCGGCGCCACCCCCATCATGCAAAAGCAAGCCATTTTCCAATCAAAGCTGCTGCCCTACGCGCTGGTTGCGCCGCAACTCGCGATCGTTCTGATTTTCTTCTACTGGCCGGCCGTGCAGGCCGTCATTCAGTCCTTCCTGCTGCAGGACGCTTTCGGCCTCTCGACGAGCTTCGTGTGGTTCGAGAATTATGTCGAGCTGTTGAGCGATCCCGCCTATTTCGAGACGATCGTCCGAACCTTCTTCTTCTCGTTTGCGATCGCGGCGTCCTCGCTCTCCGTGGCGCTGCTGCTCGCGGTGATGGCGGACAAGCCGATGCGCGGCGGCGCTGTCTACCGCACGCTGCTGATCTGGCCCTATGCCGTGGCGCCGCCCGTGGTCGGCGTGCTCTGGGTCTTCATGCTGCATCCCTCGCTCGGCGTGCTCTCGCGCTATCTGCGCGCCGCCGGCATCGAATGGAATCCGCTGCTCGACGGCAATCAGGCCGCGACACTGGTCATCCTTGCCGCCGCGTGGAAGCAGATCTCCTATAATTTCCTGTTCTTCCTCGCAGGTCTCGCGAGCATTCCGAAGAGCGTGCTCGAGGCCGCCGCGATCGACGGCGCGCGCCCGATGCGCCGGTTCTGGACCGTGACCTTCCCGCTGCTGTCCCCGACCATCTTCTTCCTGCTGGTCGTCAACATCGTCTACGCCTTCTTCGACACCTTCGGCATCATCGACACCATGACCCGCGGCGGTCCCGGCAAGTCGACGGAGACCCTGGTCTACAAGGTCTACAACGACGGCCTGATCGGCGGAAACCTCGGCAGCTCCGCGGCGCAGTCGGTGATCCTGATGGTCATGGTCATCGTGCTGACCGGAATCCAGTTCCGCTTCGTCGAACGCAAGGTGACCTACTGATGGTCGAGCAAGAGGGCTTTCGACGCTACATCGCCCACATCATCCTCTGGATCGGGATCGCGATCGTCGCCTTCCCGGTCTACGTCGCCTTCGTCGCCTCGACCCAGGACAACGCGCTGATCGCCAACGGGCAGATGTCGCTGTTGCCCGGCGGACATTTCTTCGAGGTCTACTACCAGACCATCTTCGTCGGCACGAGCGGCTCGACCCGCGAGCCCGTCGGCAACATGATGCTGAACTCGCTGGTGATGGCGTTGGCGATCGCGATCGGCAAGATCGCGATCTCGATCATCTCCGCCTATGCGATCGTCTATTTCCGTTTTCCCTTTCGGATGCCGATCTTCTGGATCATCTTCATCACGCTGATGCTGCCGGTCGAGGTCCGCATCTATCCGACCTACAAGATCGTCGCCGACCTGCACATGCTCGACAGCTACGCCGGCCTCGCGCTGCCGCTGATCGCGTCGGCCACGGCAACGCTGCTGTTCCGCCAGTTCTTCATGACCGTGCCGGATGAATTGCTGGAGGCCTCGCGCATCGACGGCGCCGGCCCCTTGCGCTTCTTCTGGGATACGCTGTTGCCGCTGTCGCGCACCAACATGGCCGCGCTGTTCGTGATCCTCTTCATCCTCGGCTGGAATCAATATCTCTGGCCGCTGCTGATCACCACCCGCGACGACATGCAGACCATCCAGATCGGCATTCGCAAGATGATGACCACCAACGATGCGCTGACCGAATGGCCGATCGTGATGGCGACCGCCGTGCTGGCCATGCTGCCGCCGGTGTTCGTCGTCGTCGCCATGCAGAAACTGTTCGTGCGCGGCCTGGTCGAGACGGAGAAGTAGAGAGTCATGGCCAACGTCACCCTGCGCAACGTCCGCAAGACCTATCCCGGCGGCTTCGAGGCCATCAAGGGCGTCAACGTCGATGTCGGCGACGGCCAGTTCTGCGTGCTGGTCGGCCCCTCCGGCTGCGGCAAGTCCACGCTGCTTCGCATGGTCGCGGGGCTCGAGACCGTCACCGGCGGCGAGATCGACATCGGCGGCCGCGTCGTCAACCAGGTCGAGCCCGCCGATCGCGACATCGCGATGGTGTTCCAGAACTACGCGCTCTATCCGCATATGAGCGTGTTCAACAACATGGCTTACGGCCTGCGCAATCGCGGCATGAAGGAAGCCGAGATCAAGACCCGCGTCGAGGAAGCCGCGCGCGTGCTCGAGCTCTCGGCGATGCTGGAGCGCAAGCCGCGCCAGCTCTCCGGCGGTCAGCGCCAGCGCGTCGCCATGGGCCGCGCCATCGTGCGCCAGCCAAAAGTGTTTCTGTTCGACGAGCCGCTGTCGAACCTCGACGCCAAGCTACGCATCGCGATGCGCGTCGAGATCCGCAAATTGCAGCGCCGCCTCAAGACGACGTCGGTCTACGTCACCCATGACCAGCTCGAGGCGATGACGCTCGCCGACATCCTCGTCGTGATGAATGGCGGCCAGGTCGAGCAGATCGGCAATCCCCTCGCGATCTACGAGAAGCCGGCCACGACCTTCGTCGCCTCCTTCATCGGCGCGCCGCCGATGAATCTGATGTCGATGCGCACCGAGGAGATCAAGTCGCAGCTTGGCGGCAGCGCGGGCGAGGCAGGCATCCTCGGCATCCGTCCGGAAGATTTTGTCATCACCGACCAGACCCCGGCCGGCGGCGTCGCATTACCGCTGACGATCGAAGCGATCGAGCGCGTCGGCGCCGAAACTTTTATTTACGGCTCGCGCGCCCAGGACGAGCAGCGCGTCGCCGCCACTCCGGGTGAGCTGCCGCCGGGCGAAGTCATCGTCCGCATTCCCGGGACCGAGGCCCCGGCGATCGGTGAGAAAATCCGCGTCGCGGCAGTGCGCCAAAAGCTGCATTTGTTCAGCGGCGACGGGCGGACGCGGATCGAGGCCTGACGGGTCCGACAGAACGGCCGACTAAAGACCCAAAACAACCCCATGCACAGTAGAACGGGGCCTGTTTTCATTGGGATAAATCGCCCGCAAATTCGTCACGGCGGGGCGACGGCGGAAGCAGTGAATCCACAGCCCCTGCTACGTCCTTGAACCCACACGGGGATATGCCCATATTGCTGACCAAGGGGCGCCGCTTCCGGGCCCTGAAATGCCAAAGTCGCTTCGAGAGGACTTTGTAAACTATGTCTCGTGTTCCCACGTTATCCAGTCCGTTCCTTCTGGGCTTCGACGAGATTGAGCGCGTGCTCGATCGCGTCGTCAAAGGCGCCGACGGTTATCCTCCCTACAATATCGAGAGGTGCGACCGGTCGGACGGCCAGCCCGAGCGGTTGCGCATCACGCTGGCGGTCGCCGGATTTACCCGCGACCAACTCGATGTAACCATTGAGGAAAACCAGCTCGTGATCCGCGGACGACAGCAGGACGACAAGACCCGGCAATACATCCATCGCGGCATCGCCGCGCGCCACTTCCAGCGCACCTTTGTGCTGGCGGAGGGGATGCTGGTGCTGGGTGCGGATCTGAAGAACGGGTTGTTGTCGATTGATCTTGCCCGGCCAGAACCGGAGAGGATCGTTAAGACAATCGCTATCAATGAGCACGAATAATGGAACGAGTAGCGGACTCGACCGCTTAGTTTCTGTGAAGGAGTCGAGACCATGAGTGAAGGTCATGTTGCGTTCGAATACGAAGCCAAGACGGTCTCTCCGGAGACGCTGGCAAGCCTCGGCGAAGGCCACATCGCCTATGTGAAGCAGATCCGCTCCGAGGACGTGCCCGGCCTGTTTCCCGAGGCCCCGAAGATTGCGCCCGGCCTCAAGCTGTTCGCGCTCCACGCCGCCGACGGCACGCCGATCATGCTGACCGACAGCCGCGAAGCCGCAGTCGCCAATGCCTGGAGCAACGAGCTGCAAGCGGTGAGCGTGCACTGACGCACGCACGTCGCACGAATAGAGTTTTGAGCGGGCATGCCTTCGCACGAAGGCGTGCCCGCTTTCATTTTGCACAGTTTTCATTTTGCACACTTGGTAAAGCACGAGGTCCGTTCTAGATTCGCTCGATCGAGCCGCGGGCTCCCTCAACCTCTCCCGCTTGCGGGGGAGGTCGGCGCGAAGCGCCGGGTGGGGGCTCCCTCCTCGCGGGGATACTCTCCGCAGCCCTCAAACACTCCCAACGCGGAGACACCCCCGCCTGTCCAGCGGATGGATTGGT
>NZ_VSSR01000038.1 GCF_008123515.1 Bradyrhizobium cytisi | reverse complement strand
CAGATGGGCGAACGCTCTAGATGTCGCGGCCTTCGACCTTCTCGGTCAAAGCCTTCACCTGATCGGGAATCTTCTCGAGGTGCGGATTGACGGCGAGCGCCTTGCGATAGGCCTCGAGCGCGCGCTTCTCGTCGCCGACGTCCTGCATGATCATGCCGAGCCCCGCGAGCGCGCCGAAATGACGGGGCTCCCTGGTGAGCACCTCGCGGATGTCGGCGAGCGAGCGGGCATAATCGTTCTGCATGTAGTAGAGCGTGGCGCGCCGATTCCAGGCTTCGATGTAGTCGGGGCGGAGCTTGATGACCGAATCCAGCAGCTTGATCGCGACGTCGATCTTCTTCGCATCGACGGCCGCCTTGGCCCGCGCCATCAACAATGCTGCGGTGTCGCTCGGGGTCTGGAGCCAGATCGCCCAGATCCGCGCCTCGACATGCTTGGCGCTGTCTTCGTCGGGGGCGGCCTTCAGCGCGCCGAACAGGAAATCGAGATTCTTGGTGCGCTCGGCCTTGGGCAGCTTGGCCGGCGCTTCCGGCAGCTTCTTCTGCTGCTTCGCCGGAGGGGCCGGATCATCCTGCGCCAACACGGGCGCGAAGCCGGCGGTCCCGAGAACCAGAACCAGGCACAGCGTGCGCGCGAAAGGGAATCTCACTGCCATCATCAAAGTCTAAACGCGTAAAGCCGCCCTTGCAAAGCAGGGCGGCGTCAAACTCGTGTGAGACCGTGGTCTTGCGGGGCGCGTGCGCGAGGCGAGCGCGAAGGCGATCAGCCGCCCGGATCAGCCCGCCCGGATCAGCCCTGGCGAGCCTTGAAGCGGCGCTGCACCTTGTTGATCACATAGACCCGGCCCTTGCGGCGGACCAAGCGGTTGGCGCGATGGCGACCGCGCAGCGACTTCAACGAGTTACGGACCTTCATGGCAGAATCCTGAACGTTCGAAAGGCCGTGTTCGGCACTACCGTTTCGGCACGCGCGAATGTGGCAAAATGAGATCTTTCCCGCTGGCGGACTGACCGCCCGGGACGGGGCGGTTCTTAAGGCATGGCGGGAGGTGATGTCAATGTTAACTGCCCGGTTCCGAACCGGCAAATTCGTGAAAACAACCCCATGCACAGTAGAAACGGCCGGACCGGCCCGATTCTGACCGCTCCGCCCAACCAAGGTTCGCTTGCCAAGTTCGTTATATCATATAATCAATTTGGCAACCCGTCGGGAGGACACCCATGCCTAAGCTGAAGCTGCCGAACATTGACGATGTCGTCGCCATCGACATCCACACCCATGCCGAGGAGCCCTGCGGCTGCCATCCAGACGACGGCTACGACGATTTCCAGGCGCAAATGGCCGACTACTTCAAGTCGCCGAACAAGCATCCGCCGACCGTGCCGGAGACCGCGGCCTATTATCGCTCCAAGAACATCGCCGCGGTGATCTTCCCGGTCGACGCCGAGCGCGAGACCGGCTTCCGCCGCTACAACAATTACGAGATGATCGAGGCCGCCTCCGACCATCTCGACGTGCTCATCCCCTTCGTCTCGATCGACCCGCACAAGGGCAAGCTCGGCGCCCGCGAGGCGCGCAAGCTGATCGAGGAATACGGCGTGCGCGGCTTCAAATTCCATCCGACCATGCAGGGCTTCTACGCCAACGACCGCATGGCCTACCCACTCTACGAGGAGATCAACAATGGCGGCGCGATCGCGCTGTTCCATACCGGCCAGACCGGCGTCGGCTCGGGCATGCCGGGCGGCATGGGCATGCGGCTGAAATATTCCAACCCGATGTACATGGACGACGTCGCAGCCGACTTCCCCGACCTCAAGATCATCCTCGCCCACCCCTCCTTCCCCTGGCAGGAGGAGGCGCTGTCGGTCGCGACCCACAAGCCGAACGTCTACATCGACCTCTCCGGCTGGTCGCCGAAATACTTCCCGCCGATCCTGGTGCGCTATATCAACTCGATCCTGCAGGACAAGATGCTGTTCGGCTCGGACTGGCCGGTGATCACGCCGGACCGCTGGCTGTCGGACTTTGCCAAGATCGAGATCCGCGACGAGATCCGCCTGAAGGTGTTGAAGGCCAACGCGCGCAAGATTCTGGGGATCTAGGCAGGTACGCGTCAGCGCAGCGCATTGCCGCTCTGCAGAGCGGCGATACGCATTCCCCGACCTAACGGCTGGTGTGATCCGCCCCACCCACCTCCTTGGTGAAGGCGAGCAGGAGCGTGCTGAGCCGAACCGGTTGCTCCTGTTGGATCCAGTGACCGGCGCCGTCGATCAGCTCGATGTCACGCATCCTCGTTGCCGCCTTCGTCCTCATGAGATCGATCGCGCCCGGCGCCGCATAGGTGCCCCAATCGCTTTTCCCGCCAATGAAGAGCGACGGGACGTCGATCGTCTTGCCCGAAAACAGGCGCAACTCAGCGTTCAGGTCGGGGTCGGAAAAGACGCGATAAGCCTGCAGGGCGCCTTGAAACCCGGTGCGGCCATACTCCTCCGTGTACACGGCAAGCTCCGGCTCGGTGAGCCATTTGCAGGCCTCCACCTCCGCGGCGGAAGGTTGGAATGGAGCGACGGTCTGCGGCATCGTCTTACCGAGATCCATGACGTAGTAGGTGGGCATTTGTGCAAGTTCGATGGCGGTCGGCGCCTTCAACGGATGCGGCTTATTTCCCGGCCAGTCAGCGCTCTTGGCGTAGAAAAATGCACGAAGAAACGCGTGTAAGCCTTGAGGCGGGTGCCACAGATCATCGTTCGCCTCCCGCGTGCTCAGATATTGCTGATAATGCTTTCGCGGCGGATCGAGCGCCGCCAGCGCGGCCGCCAACTTTTGATTTCCAGTGTTCGGTTGAGCCGACGATGCCTCGCTTTCCGCAATGTTGAACGGAAACGCCGGCGGACCGGGGAACGGTGCGCTCATCAGCACCACCGAGGGAAAGACGTCGGGTCGGGCCAACGCACAATAGGCCGCCACGGGTGAGCCGAAGTCGTGCCCGACGAGCATTGCCGTGTTTCGATACCCCAACGCCGAAACCAATCCGAGGGCGTCACGCGTCATATTCAACAAGCTGAAAGGCTCTAGCGGGGCGTCATAGCCGTTCACCCAACCGGTGGTGCGACCAAAACCCCGCTGGTCGGGCGCCACGACATGGTACCCGGCGTCAGCCAGAATTGGGATCAGGTGTCGCCAGCCGTAAGCCAAATCCGGAAAGCCGTGCAGAAGCAGCGCGAGCGGTCGGCCGGAGCTTTCGTAACCGGCTTCGAGAATATGGACATCGAGGCCGTTGACCCCATGGATCATGCGCGAGCGCACCCCCTTGGGAAGCGTTCGCCCGCCGTATGATGATGTGGTCAAATCACTTCCTCCAATAGGGTTTGCGCGGGCCGGGAAAAGCGAAGCCGCAATCAGGCTGGCCGCGCCCATCGCTAAGACGGCTCGTCGGGACACTGATGGCTTGAAACTACATGGACGACTCATCAGCCGGGCTCTTTCTATGGTGATCGCCATAGTATGGCGATCACCATAGTCGCGTCAAGCGGATCGTGTTAGGTTCACGGCATGCCACGTAAGACTGATGCCCGCGCTCGCGCGATTGCCACGGCCGAACGCCTGTTTCGCATCCAGGGCTACACTGCGACTGGATTGACCCAGATCATTGAAGAAAGCGGCGCGCCCAAAGGATCGTTCTACTTCCACTTTCCACGCGGCAAGGCGCAGCTCGCAGAGGAGGCCATCGATCATTACGTTGCGACTAGAATTGCGGTATTGCGGACTATCTCGGCGAATACGACGGGCGATGCTCTGAATTTCGTTCGCCAGATTTTCGGTACATTCGCGGCCGAAATGGTCGCCTCTGATTTCCAGTATGGATGTCTGATGCAAAATCTGGCGAATGAGCTGCCCGCGCTCGACGCTGAGCTGACCAAACGGGTAGCGCGCGGATTTGCCGATTCAACCGAGATTGTTGCGGAGCATTTCAGGGGGTGCGGTTTCGCTCCCGCGCGCGCATCCTCTACCGCAGCCGCATTGGTAGCCGCCGTCGAAGGCGCGCGAACGATCGCCCGCCTGGAGCGCACGCCGGCTGTATTCAAGGCGCTGGCGGATGTCAGCGTCCAGAGGTGGGCCGCCCCCGAGGGGTGATCCGGGTTCAATGTTCTCGCCCCGGGCGCATGGATCGCCATCCGGACGCCTTGTATAGTCCTTGCGCCCCTACGACCCCGGAGGACCGGTCAATTGCCCCTCAAAGCCGTCGTCTTCGATGCCTACGGGACGCTCTACGACATCCAGTCGGTCGCAGAGATCACCGAGGATGCGTTTCCGGGCTATGGCGAGATCATCACGCAGGTCTGGCGGATCAAGCAGCTCGAATATACCTGGTTGCGCTCGCTGATGCGGCGCTACCAGGATTTTTCCACCGTCACGCGCGACTCGCTGGCCTATACGCTGCGCGTGCTCGGGCTTACCTACGAGCGCGAGGCCTTCGAGCGCGTCATCGAGAAATATCTGCATCTCGATCTCTATCCGGATGCGACCGCAGCGCTTACCGCGCTGAAACCGCGAAAGCTCGCGATCCTGTCCAACGGCAGCCCGGACATGCTGACTACGCTGGTGCGCAATTCAGGCCTCGACCGCCTGCTCGATGCCACCATCAGCGTGGACGCGAAGAAGATCTTCAAGCCGAGCCCGCAGGCCTATGAGCTGATCGGCGAGGTGCTCGGCACCAAACCAGACGAGGTGCTGTTCGTCTCCTCCAATCCCTGGGACGTGGCCGGCGCGAAAGCGTTCGGGCTCAACGTTGCCTGGATCGAACGGGTGACGCCGGAGGCCATGGCGTTGGCTTGCGTCGAGAACGAACTCGTGGCACCGCTGACGCTATTCAAGGCGATCCGCACACAGATGGACGAGCTCGGCTTTGCGCCGGATCATCGCGTCCGCTCGCTCTCGGAGCTGGCAAGAATCGCCTGAATCAAGCATCGCCTGAGTATCGCCGCCCCCCGTAAGTCCTCGATGAGCTGACTGGAATGAGCCTGGAATCCGTTCGCGCCTTCTTCGCCGAGAAAGCCCCCGACATCACAGTCATGGAATCCCCGATCAGCTCGGCGACCGTGACGCTGGCTGCGGAAGCCTACGGTGTCGAGCCCGGCATGATCGCCAAGACATTGTCGCTACGCGTCGGCGAGCGCGTGATCCTGATCGTCGCCGCCGGCACCTCGCGGATGGACAACAAGAAGATCAAGGCTGCTTTCGGCGGCAAGCCGAAGATGCTCGGCCTGGAAGAGGTCGCCGAGATCACCGGCCACGAGGTCGGCGGCGTCTGCCCGTTCGGGCTGAAGTCGCCACTGCCGATCTATTGCGACGTCTCGCTGAAAGAGTTCGACGTGGTGGTGCCGGCCGCAGGCTCGACCCACAGCGCCGTGCGCATCACGCCGGGGCGGATGGCCGAGCTGACCGCGGCCGAATGGATCGATGTCTGCGAGGTCAGGCCGTAAAGCGGCTACAGCCGGTACTGATGCCTGATGCATTTGCCGGTCAGGGAGGCTAATGTCTGGACCATGCCCGACGACAAGGTGAAACGACGACTGACCACTGTGCTGTGTGCCGATGTGCACGGCTATTCTCGCCTCATGGAAGCAGACGAGGCGGGAACGCTGGAAACGCTCCGCCGCTACCGCACGGCCATTGCGGGATTGGTGGAGCGTCATGACGGCCGCATCGTGAATACCTGGGGCGATGCTATCATCGCCGAGTTCGCCAGCGTCGTCGAGGCCGTGCAATGCGCGGTCGAGATTCAGCAGGAAATTTCCAACCAGGATTCGGGCCCACCTGACGCAAACCCGATGCGGTTTCGCATCGGCGTCAATCTCGGCGATGTGATGGTGGATGGTTCCGATCTTTATGGAGACGGGGTCAATATCGCGGCGCGTCTGCAAGAACTCGCCGAACCCGGCGGCATCGTGATCTCCAGCTCCGCCTATGACCAAGTGCACAACAAATTATCTGTTGGCTTCGACTGTCTCGGCCAGCGTCCCATGAAAAACATTGCTCCCATGACCAGCTATCGTGTGACCATGAGCGGCCAAACCGCTCAAGCACGGAGCTTTCCGCCTGGCGAACGCCTGACGTCTCAGGGCGCTGTTGCGGGTTCGGAGACTGGCGCCGTACACCGCGACAGATACCAGCAATCCACGTGGATGCGCTTCGTTTCGGATGGGCTTGCAAAGCTGCCCCGCCCGGTCGCAGTGGCCCTCACGGTGTCGGCCTTCCTGATCCTGATCAATGTTTTCACTGGGATGCACAGGATCTGGTTCCATTGGCCAGTTGCAGCGATACTCTTCGGCGTCCTCATGCGGACAGCGCTCGGGCGTCGACCTGAGTCGGACGGCAAGAGGAACCGCTGAATGAGGCGGCATGACCGCGTCTTCACGCCTGCCGCTGCGCATCTTTCCGGATCATGTTCTCAGAAGCGCTGATCGTCGCCATCGTCATAGGGCCGCGGCTGCGCCTGCGGAGGTGGCGGCGGCGCATTGTTATAGCGAGGCTGCGGCACAGCCCGGCCGCGCGGAACCGGCTGCTGTGGTGGCATCTGGTTGTTGGACTGGAACACCGCGCGACAGCCGCTGGAGAGTTGCGGCGTGTTCTGCCGCAGGCAGGCGGTGATGCGGCTCACATCCGGGATCTGATCGCTGCACAGGCGCCAGACATCCGGCGTGCAGGCCATCTGCTGCTCCATGGTGCCGCGATATTCCTCGGCGGACGCGGCGCTTTGCGCGACGATGCCGCTGATCGCAAGCGCCGCACCCAGCGCAATTCGCTCTGTTCGCATGGTCCCAATTCCTTCTCGAATCCCTCGATTTGTCCTGAATCAATGAGACGCGGTCAGGTTCTGGCCCAACAAAAAAATGTGAAAATTCGGGTAGGAACCTACTCGACCCTGCCGATCTTCCTGACCGCCGCGATCAGCCGCGCACTGTCGGTCGCCACGAAATCGGAGAACGCTGGCGCATCCTGATAGGCGACCAGACTGCCCGAAGCATCGAAGGTCTTGAGCACGTCAGGGCTCGTCATCACCTGCGCCATCGCCTCGCGCAAGCGGCTTGCGATCGGCGCGGGAAGAGCGCTCTGCGCAAACAGCCCGGCCCAGATGTACATCTCGACATCCTTGTAGCCGAGCTCCTGGAAGGTCGGCACGTCGGGAAAGCTCGCAACACGTTGCGCACCGCAATTGCCGAGCACGCGCAGCTTGCCGTCGTCGACCTGCGGCTTCAGCGTGCCCGGTGCCGCTGCGATCGCCTGCACGGTGCCGCTGAGCAGCGCGGTCAATGCCGGCCCCGCGCCGCGAAACGGCACGTGCAGCAGCTTGATGGCCGCGCTGTTGGCGAACATCTCCATTGCCACATGCAGCGTGCCGTAAGGTCCGGATGAACCATAGGTGATCTGGCCCGGGCGCTTCTTCGCGTCCTCGACGAATTCCTGCGCAGTCTTCCATGGCGCCGAAGTCGGCACCGCAAGCAGCGTGGGATCGGCCAGCACGCGCGCGATCGGCATGAACTGCGACACTTCATACGCGACCGGACGATCGAACAGCCGGTCGGCCTCGGGCAGGACCGCGAGCGAGGACAATGTCATCAGCAGCGTGTAACCGTCGGGCTCGGCGCGCGCGGCTGCAGCGTTGCCGACCGATCCGCCGGCGCCGCCGGCGCGGTTGTCGACGATGACGGACTTGCCGAGGATCCGCTCCAGCGCCTGCGCGACGGGACGTGCCGCAAGATCGGCCTGGCCGCCGGCCGGGAACGGCACGATCATGGTGATGTTGCGGGCGGGGTAGCTTTGCGCGAAGGCCTGTTCTGACAACGCGGCCCGCAACAACGGCAATGCGGCAACGGCGCGCAAGACGTCGCGTCGATCCATGGCAGCCCCCTCCTCTTATTTTCTTGTTTCGCTCCCAGCCTAGCGCGGCGATCGGCAAGAACAAGCTGTTTACGAAGCGTTATCCATGTTCGCCCCGCTCCGGAACGCATCGCGGCACCCTCCGTTGCCTTCAGAAGGTCTTGCCAGGGAGAGTGCCATGGGAAAATTCGCGACCATCGACGTGGCGCTGGACGAGATGCTGGTGAACCTCGCAGCGATCGTCCTGCGGCTTTCAAAGCCCGAAGTGACGCGAACGCCGGAAGCGCGGCGTGCCCTGGCGCAATCGGTGCATCAATACGCAGTGTGCGCCGCACGTTCGACCGACCCGCGTGTTCACGATTTGAAGTCGCAGCTCGAGCAGACCGTAAAGCCGAGCTTGCGCATTGTCGCAATCGACGGCGTGAAGGTGTCGTAGTCCGAAGTCGTCATTGCGAGCGTAGCGAAGCAATCCAGAGTGTCTCTGCGGAGCGATTCTGGATTGCTTCGCTGCGCTCGCAATGACGAGCGGATGAAGCCGTGCCTATCTTGCGACGGCTACCCCGCCTTCCCACCCTTCTTCGACTGCCGCTTGCATGTGCCCGGCAGCTTCGCTGCGAGAAAGTCGCCGAGCGCTTCGACGCGCGCGGGGCGGGGGCCGCCCGGTGGGGTCACGAGGTGCACGGCGCCTTCGGCCTGCTTCCAGTCCTTCAGGATCACTTCGACTTCACCGGACGAAATGGCATCGCCGACGATGAACTCTGGGAGCTCGGCGATGCCGAGGCCGGCGATCAGCGACGGCATCACGGCTTCGCCATTGTTGACGCGAAGCAGGCCGCCGGGGCGGACGCTGGCCTGCTCGCCGGCGGAATTGGTGTAGTGCCAGACGTTCGCCGTCGAGAGATAGGCGTAGCTGAAGCATTTGTGCTCGGCGAGATGCATCGGATGCGTCGGCCGGCCGTGCTTCGTGAGGTAGGACGGCGCGGCCACGGTGAAGCGCGGCATGGTGAAGAGCCGCCGCGCGATCAGTGACGAGTCCGGCAGCCGCGCGATCCGCACCGCCATGTCAAAGCCCTCGCCGATCAGGTCGATGGTCGCGTCGCTCAAATGCAGATCGACCGAGACCTCCGGATAGGTTTCGAAAAACTCCGGCAGCAGCGGCGCCACCGCCTTGATCCCGAACGTCATCGGCACCGCGAGCCGCACCAGGCCGCGCGGCGCCACCGATTGCGCCAGCGCCTCGTTCTCGGCCGCCTCGCCGTCGGCGAGCAGGCGCGTCGCGCGGTCGGCGAGCTTGTGGCCGGCATCGGTCAGCGCCAGCCGGCGCGAGGTGCGGTTGAACAGGCGGGCGCCGAGCCGCTCCTCCAGGCGGGTCACGGCCTTCGACACCGTGGCCTTGGACATCGTGAGCTCGCCTGCTGCCCCCGCAAACGACCGCAATTCCACGACTTTTGCGAAAATCGCGAGCGCCTCGAAATCGGGGAGTTTTGCCATGGCAACGGTCCCAATCAGGATATTTAGGGAAACAATGTGTTTCGACAGTTTCTATTTCTATACCACAGGCGGAGGCTTATCCAAGGGTCATCGGAAATTCAGGACTGGAGAAATCCAATGACCAAGAAGCTCTCAGGCAAGGTTGCTCTCGTCACCGGCGGTTCGCGCGGCATCGGCGCGGCCTCGGCCCGCGCTCTCGCCGATGAAGGCGCAGACGTCGCCATCAGCTACGTCGCCTCGCCCGAAAAAGCCGAAGCCGTCGTCGGCGAACTGAAGGCCCGGGGCGTCAAAGCCCGCGCCTTCAGGGCAGACCAGGCCTCCGCCAAGGACGTGACGAAGCTCGTCAACGATGTCGCCAGGGAATTCGGCCATCTCGACATCCTCGTCAACAACGCCGGTGTCGCCAATGGTGGCGCGATCGACGACGCCAACGCCGACACAGCCGCGCTGGAGCGGCAGGACCAGGTCAACGTGCATGGCGTGATTGCGGCGATCCGCGCCGCCTCGCAGTTGATGGGTGAAGGCGGCCGCATCGTCACCTTCGGCTCGATGCTCGCCGACCGTGCCTCGTTCCCCGGCCTGGCCGACTACGTCGCCACCAAGTCGGCGGTCGTTGGTTACACCAAGGGCGCGGCGCGCGACCTCGGCCCGCGCGGCATCACCGTGAATGTGGTGCAGCCCGGCTCGATCGACACCGACATGAACCCGAAGGATGGCGGCGAGTTCGCCGAGACGCAGCGCAAGCAGCACGCGCTGCAGCGCTTCGGACGGCCTGAGGAGGTTGCCGCCGGCGTGGTCTTCCTCGCAAGCCCGGAAGCCTCCTTCGTCACCGGCACCGTGCTCAACGTCGACGGCGGGTTTGGCGCATAACGCCAAACCCGCCCCTCCAATCAGGGAACCACTTCCATGATCGAACTCAGACCTTTTGCAAAACTCGGCGGCGCCGATCACGGCTGGCTCAAGGCCAAGCATCATTTCTCGTTCGCAAGCCATTATGACCCGAGCAACATGGGCCACGGCGCCTTGCGGGTGTGGAACGACGACGAGATCGCGCCGAACACCGGCTTTCCCGCCCATCCCCACGCCAACATGGAAATCATCACCTATGTGCGCGAGGGCGCGATCACCCATCAGGACAGCCTCGGCAACGAGGGCCGCACCGAAGCGGGCGACGTGCAGGTGATGAGCGCCGGCAGCGGCATCCGCCACTCCGAGTACAATCTCGAGCCGACCAAGACGCGGATCTTCCAGATCTGGATCGAGCCGACGCTGCGCGGCGGTCAGCCTACCTGGGGCTCAAAACCGTTTCCGAAGTCGGGTCGCTCCGGCAAGCTCGTCACCATTGCGAGCGGCATCGAAGGCGACACCGACGCGCTGCCGATCCGCGCCGATGCGCGGGTGCTCGCCACCACGCTGAAGGCCGGCGAGAGCGCCGAGTACGAGCCGCAAAAGGCGCGGCACCTCTACCTGGTGCCCGCGGCGGGCGCAGTCGAGATCAACGGCGTGCGCGTCAATGCCCGCGACGGCGCCGCGATCCGCGACGAGGCCAGGCTGACGATCACCGCGCTGGAAGACACCGAGCTCGTGCTCGTGGACGCGGCCTAAACAATCCAAGCAACCCATCATCTCAACCGATCCCAACGGAGACCACCATGACCAAAGTTCTCGTCCTGTATTATTCCGCCTATGGCCACATCGAAGCGATGGCCAATGCCGTTGCCGAAGGCGCGCGCGAAGCCGGCGCCACCGTCGACATCAAGCGCGTGCCAGAACTCGTTCCGGCCGAAGTCGCAAAGGCCTCGTATTACAAGGTCGATCAGGCCGCCCCGGTCGCAAAGATCGAGGACCTCGCCAATTACGACGCGATCATCGTCGGCACCGGCACCCGCTTCGGCCGCATGGCCTCGCAGATGGCGAACTTTCTGGACCAGGCCGGCGGACTCTGGGCCAAGGGCGCGCTGCACGGCAAGGTCGGCGGCGCCTTCACCGCGAGCGCAACCCAGCATGGCGGCCAGGAGACCACGCTGTTCTCGATCATCACCAACCTGCTGCATTTCGGCATGGTCGTGGTCGGCTTGAACTATGGCTTTGCCGGCCAGATGAAGCTCGACGAGGTCACCGGTGGCGCGCCCTACGGTGCCACCACGATCACCGGCGGCGACGGCAGCCGCCAGCCCAGCGCCAATGAGCTGGCCGGCGCGCGCTATCAGGGACGCCAGATCGCGGAGACCGCCAGAAAACTGCACGGCTAAGCTGCACGGCTAAGCTTCAGCTGCACAACCAGCTGCATGGCAGATGCGATTAGGCCGGCATCGGTCAAGCCTGAGTGATGTCTGCGTGCGGCGGGATGGTAACCGCCGGCGCCGATGCGGGCGCCGTTGAAAGCCACCAGCCGTCGCCGGCGAACCAGCAGGTATCGTCGGGCACGTCTCCTCGCCGCAGCGACTGCACGCTCTCCCATCCCTTCGCAAACGCCTCGGCCAATCGGCGGCCGGCATCCGCATCCTGAAGTCCGGCGCAACCGATGAACTGGGCCCGCCCCAGGAATTTGGCCGGCCAGGCCGCGCCCTGCTCCGGGCGCGTGATCATCAGCATGCCGCCGAGCACGCCTTCCGGCGCCAGCGGAAACACCAGCCGCCCGCCGGGCCGCAACGCCGCGAGCCATTCCGTGGCCGGCTGCGCGGCGCCCGCGCAGACATAAATCACGTCGACATCAGGCAGATCGGACGCAATGCCCGAGCGCTCGCGCAGCTCGACTGTGGCGAAGTGCTTTAAATTCTCGCGTGCAAGCGCCGCCAGGCGTTCGTCGATCTCATAGGCATAGACGCGGCCATTGCGACCGGCGAGCTCGGCGAGAATGGCGGTGTAATAGCCGCTGCCCGCGCCGATCTGCAGCACGGTCTCGCCTTCCCTGACGCCGCAGCCACTGAGCCAATAGGCGTGCGCGCCGGGCATGCCGATGTTGACGCCACGCGCCGAATCCAGCGCCAGCAGCGCGTTCTGATAGAGAAAGGCGGGATCGTCGTCGGGCGTCTCGACGTAACGATGGCCGCCGAACGAGATCGACCACGGCCCGGGCCCGGCGAAGGGTTCGCGCCTCACGTTGCGAAACGCCTGCTCGAGACGCGGGTCCGTGGTCTTGGCTGCAGCGCAGATCAACTGCGCATAGAACGCGCGAAATTTGTCCGAACGATCGTCCATGTCGCCTCCTGGCGGCGGCGACGATAGCACAATCATTGCGATATTCGAGTGACCGTGCAACCCGCGAACGTGGACGGCTCTAGCGCGTACCCTTGCCGATCGCCCGCGCCGCGAAGGCGGCGAGCCTCGGATGGCGGCGCAAGCCCTGGGCAGCATGGTCGCGCAGCACATAGGGCAGCCCGCGCCATGACAGGGCGACGCTGACATCGGTCAGGGCGACCTGCTCCGCGCCGAAGCGGCGCTTGTAATCGTGATTGCCGATGCTGAGATCGAAGCGCCGCACGCCCTGCGCATGCAGCGCTGCCATGGTGCGCTCGGTCACGAGCAGCCCCGGCGAGCAATTCGCCCACGTCTTGCCGGCATGGCCGATCCGCAGCAAATAATAGGTCGCACCATATCTGACGCCGAGCGTGGTGGCGACGACGCCCTCGTCGCAGACCAATGCCGAGATCACGGCATAACCTTCCACAACGCCTTGGCGAGCCACCTCGCGATAGAAAGCAGCATGGGCCTCGTCGTTGAGGACGAACCGCGAGCCGAGCTTCTGCATGCGCTCCTGCTGCTGGACATCCATCACGTCGAGAAGCTCGTGCGCGCGGGCAACATCGTTGGCAATCTCGAACCGCGCGCCGGCATGACGGCTGAACACGCGCCAGCAGCGCGGCATCTGCATGCGCTTGATCGACGCCTGATAGTCCGCATAGTCGTCGCCGGTCAGCACGAGATTGCCGTTGAGCGAGCAGGAGCCGGAACGGCCCAGCGACAGCAGCGGGTTCGGCTTGGCGCCGACATAGGCCGGCATCTTCTTCAGCCGCAGCAGGTCGAAGCCGTCAGGCAAGGCGCGCAACGCATCCACCAGCGCCGCGCCGATCGCCTGCGCGCCGACCGCATCGAAGGTCGCGTCGCAGGCCAGGATCGGAGCGTTGTTGTCGGAGACACCGAGATCGGCAAACTCGACGACGCGGATGCCGCGCCTGAAGTGGCTGAACATCGGCACCATCGCGATGTCCTTGCCGGTCGCCGGATCTGCGATGATTGCGATCAGCGGCGCTACGCCATGAAAGGCTTCGTACCAGGCACCGAGCCAGTAACCATGCTGGAATGCGGTGCGATAGCCCGCATTCAGGCGCAATGCGGCCTGTCGCCAGTCACGCAAGAAATCGACTGAGATTCCCGATGTGCTGGACACCCGACCATCTAGTTGCTCGAGGCTGAGAAACGCCATTTGCGGGGGCATACGGTTACTGAACGTGTCCAGATAGATTATGTTTTGTCGCAGACCACAAGTTACGTCGATGCTTATCGTTAAGCCGATACCGTCGCAGCGCGCGCAACGCCCCCGTGTCCCGATATGAAACGCACGACTGCGACAAGCTGTCAGCGATCGGGTTCCATTTGCGCGACGCATTGGAACCGGGCCAGGAAATGCAACCCGGCGGCCGCGAGCGCGAACATGAACCAGACCGGGTTCTGCCGCTCGAGCAAGAAGGTCTCGGTCGTCCCGAAATACAGGCCGAACAGCCAGATGGTCAGGAACAGCTTGCCCAGCGCGTTGCTGCGGTTGTGAGCCTGGGTCTCCTGGAAATTGCGAAGCGGCGCCAGGACGAAGATGAGGACGACCAGCAACAGGCCCGGCAGGCCGATGGTGACGGCGAGATCGAGATAGCTGTTGTGGCTGTGCGCCGCAGTCACCGCCCATTCGGAGCCTTTTGCGGTCTGCCGCGCGGTCACGTCGTCCCAGAATGCCGCATAGCCATGGCCGGTGATCGGCTTTTCCGCCACCGCTGCCAGCGCGAATTCCCAGATGTCGGAACGGCCGGTGAAGGTGGGATCGACCGGAAGCGCTCGCGTGATGCTGCCAAGCGCCGGGCTCAGGACGCTGCCGACCGTCAGCAGATTCATCACGATCAGCGGCGCGAAGCAGATGATCCGCTTTAGCCACAGGCTGCGCGTGACGTAGACCAGCGACGCCAGCGCATAAATCGCCAGGCACAGCACCGACGATGTCTTGCCGCCGGTGAAGATCAGGAAGATGCCGGCCAGCAGGGCGACCGCGGGCCCCATCACGAAGGAGCCGACGGCAGACAGGTAGATACCGACATAGACCAGGATGGTCATCACCGGCGAGGCGACGTTCTTGTGGCCAAAGCTGCCGCGCCAGTCGCCGGCGAGCTGCGGCTCGGTGATGTCGAGCGCGCTATGGATCGAATATTGCGGGGCGAGAAAGACCCCGAGAAAGCACAGCGCCAGCAGCACCAGCGCGGCGCCGCCGAGGCAGAGGTTAAAGCTCCGCTGCGTCGGCGGCAGCAGCGGCAGGATCACCGCGAGCGAGGTGACGCTGGCTGCGAGCACGAAGCGCTGGATCGAGACCTCGCGGCTCTCCGACAGAACGACGTTGATCAGCATCCAGCCGACCAGGCAGAGATGCAGCGGCGTCACCAGGGTCTTCAGCGAGGGCGCATCGGTGGTGAGAACGAGCATCACGCCGATTGCGCCGAGCAGGCCGAAGGTAATGTAGTTCAGCGCCATGCGCCCGCCGACGACGGTGGCGACGTCCTCGCTGCGCAGGTCCGGAAACGGATCGAGCGTGATCATGACCAGCAGCAGGGCCGCCACCATAATGAGGCAGCGCGCCACCTGGACGACATTCAGCTTGGCGAGCTCGTCGCGCAGCGCATGGCCGAGCGAACGGGCCTCGACGTCAGTCATGTCTGCGGCGCTGCGATCCATGCCTCTAGGCCGGGTGGGAGGATGGGGGACCTCAGAGGTCTAGCCCATCCCCGTTAACCATCCGTCAACCAGCATGCCGGAGGTGGCGGCGACCCGCTGCTGCCGCGCGACGCTGCGCGCGATCTCGTAATATTGCAGCGCGCGCTCCTCCAGCGTCAGGTTGTCCATGATGTAGCCGCGCGGATCGAATTTGCCCGAGGTGCAGCCGGCCCAGAAATCGGTCCAGCGGTCCTCGAAGCCGGCGCGGTCGACGAATTTGAGACCGCAGCGATCGTCCCAATAGGGCACCGACGACACCGGCTCGAACTGGACGCGGTGCGGATAATAATCGGGATCGGGCCAGGGGCCGCCGGGATCCCAGGCAAACACCGGCACGCCGCAGGACAGCGCCTGCTGATAGGCGATGCCCTGGCTCTCGTTCTGGCACAAGAAGATCATCGCGCGCGAACGCGCCAGCGCGGCCTGATAGTCTTCCTCGTTGTAGCCGCCGTAACGCAGCTCGGTGAACGAGCGGCCTTCCTTGATCAGCCGCGCGCGAACCGGCTCGACCAGCTCCGGCACGTAGCGGTCACGATCCCAGCTGACCTTGTCATAGAGGAGAACGTCGACGGTCTTGTCGCGCGGGCGCGACGGCGCCCACAGATCGGTGTCGATGCCAACCGGCCAGGCTTCGGTCTCCGGCCAATAAGGCCGGTACATGTCGGCATACCAGTCGCCGGGCACCACGACCTTCTTGACCGGAAGGCGCTTGAACAGATCGGGATCGTCGAGCGGATGATTGTGGGCGGCAACGCCAAGCAGGATCGGGTTCTTCCACGCAAACTTGTCGAGCAGGAAGGTGCGGCCGATGATGCAGGCGACTTCCTCGGGATGCTGCCCGATGTAGCCGTAGTCGTTGACACGATAGCGGATGCCGAGCCGGTCGAGCCCGGCGCAGAGATTGAGGAACACGCGCAGCTGTCCGCTCATGCGCGGCTCGCCGAACAACATCTTGCGTGCCATGCGCCGCAGATGCCGGTCGCCGGGAACCCAGCGATCGTCCTTATCCTCGTAGAACAGGTTGAGGATCATGTCGTCCGGATCGTAGTCGAATGTCTTTGCGGGCACTGGATCCATCCGCGGCAATCGGGCCTGCATTCTCGCATGAGACCCGCTGTCGCACCTCTGAAAATGCAGCGACAGACTTAACGCAGCAGGTTTAACGCTAATCTACGAAACCGACGACGAGACGGCCTTCGCAGCAACGATTTGATCGTTATGCGGGTATCATCCGCGCCAGCTCAGACCGCGATTGCCGACGGCCTGGTTAACAGATTCTTAAACACGACGAGCCATCGCTTGACCCTCACCGACGCCACGCTCGATGCACCGGCCGCCGCGGCCGCGGATGCGCGCGCAACGTCGCCTGTGGTTTCCGTGATCGTCCCTGCGAAGAATGCCGCGGCCTATATCGGCGAGACCATCGCAAGCGCGCTGGCGCAGGCCGATGTCTCCGAGGTGATCGTCGTCGATGACGGCTCGACCGATGATACTGTGGCGATCGTCCATGCCATCCGCGATCCGCGGCTATGTCTGATGATGAACGACGCCAGCGGCGTATCGGCTGCGCGAAATCTCGGCGCACGAAGCGCGCGCGGGGACTGGTTGATGTTCCTCGATGCCGATGATCGGCTGCGGCCCAATGCCGTGACGACGCTGCTGACGGCGGCGAAGGCTGCGCCCCGCGCGATGCTGGTCTATGGCGACTACAACACGATCGACAGCGCGGGACAGACGATCGGCCGCCGCGGCCTCCTGAAGGGACGCCGCAAGCCGTCCGGCAACGTGCTGGAGCCGCTCGCCGGCGGCAATTTCATCGTCAACGGCGGCATCATGCTCGTTCGCGCCGACGCCTTCCGCGCCACCGGCGGCTTCGACGTCTCGCTCCGCTACTGCGAGGACTGGCATTGCTGGTGCCGCCTCGCCGCACTCGGTGACTTCGCCTACGTGCCAGAACTCTTGCTCGATTATCGCCTGCACACGGCCAACACGATGAACGCGGCGGTGCGGACGCCGCAAGACTTCTTTCCAGCGGTCGCGCGCGTGTTCGACGATGAGTTGATCCTCGGCAAGCTGCCGGCCGGCACTGCGCCCCGTTTGCGGCAGGCAGCGGAAATCCACCTCGTGACCTATGCGGCGACGCAAGCCGTCCGCTTCGGGAGATATCGCGAAGCGCTCGGTTATCTCGGCATGGTCGGCCGGCGCTCGCTCAAGGCGATGCCGCGGTCCGCGATCAGGATCGCTCTGTCTTATTTTGGAATCTGACGCCCCGGCGCGAACACGTCAGGAGACGGTCGTCGAGGCCTTGTAGGGCTTCGGATCAAAACCAAAAGCCGCGAGCGCAGAACCGACGGCCACCAATACGGGGTGCATCGCGACGACGGCTTTCGATGACGTCAGCAGGCGAGCCGAGCGGACCAGCGACAGCGGCAACCGCCCGAGCATCCGCGCAAACACCCGCGCCCGCGCCGCCGCGCCTGGCGCAGCCTTGATCTGCACACGATAGTTGATCGCGCCGATGCGCAGGCCGCGCCTGGCAATCCAACCGAGGCTGGTGCGGTCTTGCGGCACGGTCTCGGTGATGACGGCCTCCGCGGTCCAATGGAAATTCATGCCGGCATTGCGGCCGCGATAGAAGAAGTCGCAGTCTCCGCCGCCAAGGAAATTGAATTGTAGATCGAAGGCAGGGCTGCCGAGCCGCTCGAACGCCGCGCGGGTGATCAGGCAGTTGCCGCAGCCGTAGATCAGCGGCACCGCACCGGTGTAGTCGTAAGCGGGACAGAAGGCGGGATGGCGAGCGAGCCAGGGCCGGCTGTGGTCGTCGAACACCGGAAGCACCGGACCGCCGACCACGTCGGCACCGGTCGCCTCCGCAGTGCGAACCATCAGCTCGAGCCAGTCGGGCGAAGCGATCTCGTCATCATCGATCATCAGGAAGCGGGTCGCAGCCGGAAACAGCGCCTGCGCCGTCTCGAACGCGGCGTTGATCGCCTGGCAATTGCCCTGCCGCTTCTCGACCAGGCAGATGCCCTGGAGCTTGCCCGAAGTGAGATACTCCGCGGCCACCGGCGCGCTCGCGCGCCCGGCCGCGTCGTTCTCGACCATGACCACCGCAAAGGCGCGCGGGGTGCGCTGGTTGACGAGCGAGTCCAGCGTCAGCCGCAGATGGTCGGGGCGACGGAAGCAGGGAATGCAGACGACGATGCCGACCGAGAGATCGATGACGCGCGAGCTCGCGGCGATCTCCCGGTTGGGATCGCGCACGGCATCCGAGATCCGGCTGGCGGACAAATCGATCGGGATCAGCGTCATGGCGTTCTAGATGACCGAGATATGTTGAAAAAGCCCTGCGTCCATAGTCCCAAGGCGATACGGCCGGGCGGGACAGATACGTCCCAAGATGAACGGCCTGCTGCAGCGCTCAAGCTGCACCGCGACGCTAGTGTGCCCGCTATGACGCGTCCTATCATGCGCTTAACCGCTTTCGCGTGTTTTCCCTGCGAATTCCTGCGCGCGTGGTACTGCAATTTGCAGTCCATCACCCGCCAACAGCGTAACATGGACAATGCCGTAGTTAACGCATGGCCGGATTAACCCGGCCGTAAGCACCGCGACCGGTGAAGGCCTGCGGCATCAGATTTGCTCTTCGGGCACGAGATATTTTTCCTGTAAATTTGAGTCGAACAAGCGCGGTCAGAAAAACATGAACAAGTCAGCCACGATCGATCTCGCGACGCCTACCAGTGCCCAAAACCTCACAAGTCCCGCGCACACCCAGGCTCTGCTCGACCTCGTCGCCGGCGAAGCCCGCGACAGCCTGCTCGGCGTTCACGAGGTGCTGCGCCGCGAGCTGCCGCAGGGCCGGCTTGCAATCTACGAGGCCGGCGGCGGCTCCTCGAGCTTCCTGCCCATGGACGTGCTCGGCCGCAGCCGTGTGATCGTCGTCGATATCGACGAAGACCAGGTCCGCAACAACACCTACGCCGACGAGGCGATCCTCGGCGACGTCCAGACCTATCGTTTCGGCCCGGAAACGTTCGACGTCGTGATCTGCTACAACGTGATCGAGCACTTGCCCGACGTCGAGGCGGCGCTCCTAAACTTCCGCGATGCGCTCAAGCGCGGCGGCATGATCCTGATCGGGGCGCCCAATCCACGCTCGCTGTCCGGCGTCGTCACCAAATATTCGCCGCACTGGTTTCATGTCTGGTTCTACCGCACTATCCGCGGCATCAGGACCGCCGGCCTGCCCGGCGAGGCGCCGTTCCCGACCTTCTTCCACCCGCTGGTGACGCTGTCGAAACTCGAAGCGTTCGCCGTGGACCATGGCCTGGAGATGATCTACCGCCGCGAGGTCGAGAGCCCGCGCTATCCCGAGATGCGCCAGCGCAAGCCGCTGTTCGCCGCCCTCGTCGACGCCGGCGCCGCGATGATGAACGCCGTGCTTCCTCGCGGCACCGACGTCCGCCGCGGCGACTATCACGTCATCCTGCGAAAGCGCTGACGGTCATGCGCGCGCTGGCCGGCTGTCACGCTGCGAAGCCGCACGCGCGCGCGCCGCGAGGTACGCACGGTAACGAACCGTTAATCACTGAGGGAGCGCTGCCGCCGGGGCGTCACGACGACGCGGCAAATGGCGACCTGCGCTTAAACGCTTTGTTTGCCATTTCGGTGAATAGTCCCTCAATGAGTATGGTTAATTTTCCCTGTTGCGTTGATTGCGCACCTATTTCCCCGGTGCGAGGCGTAAAGCGAAGAGTAACCCCTCAGCGCGCGGGCGTTGGAATGAAAGCTGGGGATTATGCTTGACTATAACCAGCCGATCGACCGGGCCAGACATCCGACCATGTCGGAGGCCCCGCAGCGGACATCCGAGGCCAGCTTCAACGTGCTGGAGCTCGTCCGCCTGCTATGGCGGCGCAAGATTGCGATTGCTTCTGCCGCGCTGATCGGCGCGTGCCTCGCCGTCACCGTCGGCAAGAGCCTGACGCCCCGCTACACCGCGACCGCCCAGCTTTACGTCGATCCTCGCGAGCTCCAGCTCGTCGATCGCGAGCTCACGCCGCGCGCGCAAGATCTCTCCGGCATGTCGATGGTGATCGAAAGCCAGGCACGCCTGATCACGTCCAACAGCGTATTGCTGCGAGTGATCCAGCAAGCCAATCTCGACAAGGATCCCGAATTCGGCAGCGGTGGTGATGGCAATAGCCCGATGTCGTCACTGCTCGGCCTGATCGGTCTCCAGCCCCGTGCTCCCTCCGCTGCGGACATCAAGGACGTGCAACTCGCCGCCCTCGACGCGCTGAACAAGCACATCACCATCCGCAAGACCGAAAAGAGCTTCATCGTCGATATCGAGGTCTGGTCGACCGACCCCGCCAAAGCGGCGATGCTCGCCAACACCTTGACCAACGTCTATCTGACAGAGTCCCGCAACTCGCAGGCCCTGGCGGCGCGGCGCGCGACCAGCGAACTGTCCGGCCGGCTGAAGGAGCTGCGCGAACGGCTGCGCAACGCCGAAACAGCACTTGCCACCTACAAGGCGCAAAACAATTTTGTCGGCACCCAGGACGCGCTGATATCTGATCAGCAGCTCTCCTCCAGCAACCAGCGGCTCTCCGCGGCTCGCGCGGCGACGATGGACGCGCAGGCACGGCTGGACCAGATCGAGGCAAACAAGCGGACCGCCGCGGATGCCGGCGCCATTCCCGAAGCGCTGCAATCGCCGACGATCGCGAACCTGCGCGCGCAATATGCCGACGCCCGCAAGAAATATGCGGAGCAGACCGCCGAGCTCGGCCCGCGCCACCCGGCACTGCGCCAGACCGAAAAGCAGGTCGAGGATCTCAAGCGCACCATCAGCGAGGAGATCGAGCGCTTTGCGCAATCGGCCAAGAACGATCTGACCCGTGCCCGCGACTATGAGGCGTCGCTCAACCGGGCGCTGGAGGTGCAGAAGCGGCAGAGCGTGCAGCTCAGCCAGGCCGCCGTGCGCCTGCGCGAGCTCGAGCGCGAGGCCGAAGCCAGCCGCGACGTCTATCAATCCTTCCTCAAGCGCTCGCGCGAGACCGAGGAGCAGGAGACCCTGAACACCTCCGCGGCCCGGGTTATCGGCGAGGCCACGGTGCCGCAACGGCGCTCGTTCCCGCCGGCGATGAGCCTGTTCGCCATGATCGGCTTCATCTTCGGCGCACTTGCCGCCGCCTCCTGGTTCGTCGCGGCCGAGCATCTGTTCAACGGCGCGACCGCGCCCGAACCGAGCCGCCGCGAGCGCACGCCCGCGCAGGATCTTACGAGACCTCAGCCCGAAGCGGCCGCGCCTCCACCTGCGCTCGCGCTGGTCGAGAAACCACTGATCGCCCGCCTTCAGGAAGCCGACGTGATCCGCACGCTCGGCGCCATTCTCGCCACCGGCGGTGGCGTCGATCTGACCCGCGTCGGCTGGCCGACGCTGCGCCCCGGATTTCCGCTGACGACGCTGCTCAACGCCTTGCGCGATATGCGGGCGGCGATGGCTCGTCGAGCCGGCGGCAAAACCATGCCGGTGATGGCGCTGGTCGGCGCCGGCGACACCACCGGGCGCAGTGTGGCCGCACTGAATTTCGCGCTCGCAGCCGCGCGCGACGGCAGCCGCGTGCTGATGATCGACGCGGACCATCAGGCGCACAGGCTCTCGAGCAAGGTCAATCGTCCCGGCAAGAGCGAGCCGAGCAAGCTTGGCTGGCTCTCGATCGGAGCCAAAACTGCGCGCGAGATCAAGACCGTCAACGGCATCTCGGTGTTGCCGGCGGCCGAGAGCGATGCCGGCAAGGCCGCTGATGCCATCCGCAAGGCGATCGCGCAGGCGCGCTCGGCCGGCGGTTATGACGTCGTCATTCTCGACGGCCCCGCGATGCCGCTTTCTGCCGCCGGCCGCAAGCTGCTCGATAGCGCCGATGCGCTGGTGGCGGTGCTGCCGACCAGCCTCGACATCAATGACAGCATGGAAGAGATTCTGGCCGCACTCGGCAGTGCCCAGCGCAAGCTCGTCGGCGTGGTGCTCGACGAGCTCGCCCCCGCGACCCAAACGCGCCAGCGAGGCAAACAATATGCTTGAGCGCCGCGTCAATCTGGACGGCCGGGCCGCGACTGCCGAGGTGCCACGGATCACCGTCGGCGGCCTTCGCATGGCCGCACTCGACCTGGAAGCCACCGCCGATTTCATGATCGAGGCGACGGATCCGCGTCATCGCATTGGCCGCCCGTTGTATATGACGTCGGCCAATGGCGAGGTGCTGGCGCGCTGCTCGACCGAGCCGCAGACCGAACGCCTGTTCCGCGCCGCCGATCTGATCAATGCCGACGGCCAGCCGCTGGTGGCGGCGTCAAAGCTGCAGTCCTGGTTTCCGCTGCCGGAGCGCGTTGCCACCACGGACCTGTTCCATATCGTCGCGCGCAAGGCTGAGGTTGCCGGCCGCACCTTCTACATGCTCGGCGCCAGCGAGGAAGAGAACGCTGCGGCGGTCAGACGGGTCCAGAACATGTATCCGAAGCTCAAGATCGTCGGGCACAGTCACGGCTATCTCGATGGCGACGCACTGCGGGCCAAGGTCGAGGAGATCAACGCCCTCGCGCCGGATTGCCTGTGGGTCGCGCTCGGCGTACCTTCTGAACAGGCCTTCGTCGAGAAATACACGCCGCTGCTGACCAATGTCGGCGTTATCAAGACGTCAGGCGGCCTGTTCAATTTCCTGTCGGGCAGCCGCTCGCGCGCACCGCAATGGATGCAGCGGATCGGACTCGAATGGGCTTGGCGCACCTGGCTCGAGCCGCGCCGCCTGTTCTGGCGCTATTTGACCACCAACCCCCGCGCGATCTATCTTCTCTTCAGCCGCAATCGGCCGTTCAATCGCTGAGAAGGTAGAACGACATGAATGACCAGCCGACTGTCCTCGTCACAGGAGGCGCGGGCTATATCGGCTCGCATGCCTGCCGTGCCCTTTCCGCTGCCGGCTATCGGCCCGTCGTCTATGACAATCTCACAACGGGTCATCGCAGCTTCGTGGCCGGGGAGCTGGTGACGGGCGATCTGCTCGACGGCGCGACGCTGGCGCGCGCCTTTGCCGACCATAAGGCGACGGCGGTGATGCATTTCGCGGCGGCGAGCCTTGTCGGCGAATCCATGACCGACCCGCAGAAATATTACATCAACAACGTCCAGGGCACGCTGTCGCTACTCCAGGCGATGCGCAACGCCGGCTGCCACCGCATCGTGTTCTCCTCGAGCGGCGCGGTCTATGGCAACGCCGATTCCAAGGCGCTGCCGGAGGATTTTCCCTGCGCGCCGATCAATCCTTACGGTGCTTCGAAGTGGATGATCGAGCGCATGCTCGCCGATTATCGCGCGGCCTACGGCTTCGGCGCGTTCTGCCTGCGCTATTTCAATGCCAGCGGCGCCGATCCGGCCGGCGGCATCGGCGAATTGCGTGACAACGAGACGCATCTCATTCCGCGCGCCATGATGGCGCTGCAGGGTCATGTCGAGTTCGCCGTGTTCGGCGGCGACTATGACACACCCGACGGCACTGCGATCCGTGACTATATCCACGTCACTGATCTCGCTGCTGCGCATGTCGCGGCTTTGAAGCTGCTGGAAACGGGACATACCGGCGGCAGCTTCAATCTCGGCACCGGCGCGGGCTTCTCCGTGCGCGAGATCCTCACTGCTATCAGGCAGGAAACCGGGCGCGAGGTGCCGCACACCGTCAAGCCGCGCCGCGCCGGCGATCCCACCTATCTGGTCGCCGACCCTTCGGCCGCCCGAAAAGTGCTGGACTTCGTGCCGCGCCATTCCGACCTGCCGACCGTGATCCGCACCGCCTGGGCCTGGCACCAGAAGGCGCATCCGCTCAAATCGCGCTAGGCGTCGTATTATCTTGCCGACCGGAACTCCGAGCGGCTAAAGAGATTGTTACAGTCAGCGGCGGCGACCAAGCCGGCCGCCGCATGGCCGCCAATGGAAGCGGCGCACGTGGCTCGACCGACAGCGCGAGCCGATTTTTCACAGCGAAGGCGACAATCGAGTCCGCGCATCGGCCCGCTATCTGGCGCGGTCCAAGGAGCACGAATGCATCAGGCCGCAAGCCTGCAATTCGAGCGCGTGATGGGCGAGCTCGTCCTCTGGCACGCCGTGCCGGAGGACGAACGCTCGCCGGCACCGGCTTGGTGGTGGGGACCCGCGATGGCCGTGCTCGACGCGCACGAGCCGATGCGACACGCGTGGTGTTGCGAGCTGGGCCTCGGCGACGGCTCGAGCTTCGCCGAAGGCGCACATGCCATTTTCGAGCTGTTCGCCGAGCAAACCTCGCCGTCCTGGCCGGATAATTTTCCGCGCAAAGCGAAAGTGAAGGAAGCGGACATCCGCGAGCTGCACCCGCAGCCGTCAGACGACAGCGCGTTTCAGCCGTAGTGCCGCGGATTCGTCCGCAGTCGGATCCGCCTCCGGTTGGAGCGGCGGCGCGACGAGCGCCTCCATCGGCCGCAGCAGCTCGGCCATCTGCCGCGCCGGCACCGGCTTGGAGATCAGAAAACCCTGCATCTCGTCGCAGCCATGGGTCCGCAGGAAGGCCTCCTGCTCGGCGTTCTCGACGCCCTCGGCAACCACTGTCATGCCGAGCGCCTTGCCCATGCTGATGATCGCCTGCGCGATCGCCTGGTCTTCCGAATCCTGCGGCAGGTCGCGCACGAAGGAGCGGTCGATCTTGATGGTGTCGATCGGAAAATGCTTCATCAGCGACATCGACGAATAGCCGGTGCCGAAATCGTCGATGGCAAGCCGGATGCCGCGGCTCTGGATGGCGTCGAGCACCTTCAGCGCGCGTCCGACGTTGCGCATCATCATGCTCTCGGTGACCTCGAGCTGGAGCAGCACCGGCGACATGCCGGAGGCCGCCAGCGCCTCGTCGACGTCCTGCAACAGATGCTCGTCGACGAACTGCCGCGGTGACAGATTGACCGCCATCGACACCGGCAGCAGGCCGCGGCGCTGCCAGGCCATCGCCTGCGCGCAGGCCTCCTTCACCACCCAGCGGCCGATCGGCACGATCAGACCGGTCTCTTCCGCAAGCGGAATGAATTGCGCCGGCGAGATATTGCCGAGATCGGGATGGCTCCAGCGCAACAGCGCTTCCACGCCGGTGATCTGTCCGGTCTCCATGTCGACCTTGGGCTGATAATTCAGCGAGAACTGCTCGCGCTCCAGCGCCCGGCGCAGCGCGCTTTCGAGCGATAGCCGTTCGATCGACTGCGTCTTCACTTCCTTGGAGAAGAAGCGATAGCCGTTCTTGCCGTCTTCCTTGGCGAGATACATCGCCATGTCGGCGTTCTTGGTCAGCGTCTGCGCGTCGGCGCCGTTGGCCGGATACATCGCGATGCCGATCGAGGCGGTGGTGTGGCACTCGTGGCCGGCGAGCTCCATGGGCTCGGCGAGCGCCGTCAACAGCCCGGTGGCGATGCGCTGGACGTCGTCGATCTCGCCGCACTGGTCGAGGATCACCACGAACTCGTCGCCGCCGAGGCGAGCCACCACGTCGCTTTCCCGCAGCGCGCCGCGCAAGCGGTTCGCCACCTCGAGCAGGAGCAAATCGCCAGCCTCATGACCCAGCGAATCGTTGATGACCTTGAAGCGGTCGAGATCGATGAACAGCACCGCGAAGCGGTGATCGTGGCGCTGCGCCGCGTCGATCGCCTCGCGCAGCAGCCCGTTGAAGGTCTCGCGGTTCGGCAGATCGGTCAGACTGTCATGCGACGCCAGATATTCGATGCGCTCGTCCGCCTCGTTCTTCTCGTCGGCGCGATCGAAATTCTCGATCGCGAAGGAGACGTTGTCGGCGAGACGCTGCAACAGCTCGACGAACTCGGATGTGAAGGTATCCTGCTCGGTCGACATGTAGATCATGACGCCGACCGGCTTGTCGTGCGTGATCAGCGGGAACGCCGCGCCAGAGCGCGCGCCATCGCCCTGCAGCACGCCATGGAAGGCGCTCACACGGCTATCATTGACATAGTCGTTGCTGACACAGGGCTGCCGGGTGCGGAACGCGGTGCCGCTCATGCCGCGGCCTTCGGGCCGGTCGGCATCGATGGAGAGACGAACGTTCCGCGTGGTCTCGGCCGACGGCCCCGCGGCCGCGACGATCTCGAGCTGGTCGTTGTCGGCCTTGGCGAGCGCAATGGTCGTCGAGGTGAACTTGCCGCCGGTGGACGCGGCCTGACACACGAGCTCAAACAGCTCGGTGCGTGACTTGGCGCGCACGATCGCTTCGTTGGTGGCGCTCAGCGCCGCGAACATGCGCGTCAGGCGCTCCTTCTGCTCCTCGGTCCGCGACCGCTCCTCGGCCCGGTCGAAATTGTCGAGCGCGAAGGCGACATTGGCCTGGAGCCGTTGCAGCAGCTCGACGAATTCCGGCGTGAACGTGCCGCACTCCGGCGAGTTGAAGAGAAATACGCCTTCGACACGATCGCCGTTCAGCAGCGGCAGCGCCGCGGAGGATCCGATACCGTTGCTGCGGGCGTTGGCTACCCAAGGCGTGATCCGGTCGTCGGACAGCACGTCGTTGCTGATGCAGGGCTGGCGCGTGCGGAAGGCTGTTCCGGTCAACCCGCGCCCTTCGGGCACCTGGTCGGAGGTGGAGAATTTGAAGTTGCGGACCGTATCCGCGTTTGGCCCGTAGCAGGCGGTAACGCGGAGCAGCTCGGCTTGATGATCGACCAGCGCGATGGCGGCGGAAGTAAACTTCGCGCCCTTCGCTGTTGCTTCGCAAACGAGGTCGAACAGCTCGGCCCGCGAGTGTGCGCGCAGGATCGCCTCATTGGTCGCGCTCAGCGCCGCATACATGCGCGCCAGGCGCTCCTCTTCCTCGGCGATCCGTGCCTTCTCAGCCTCGCGGTCGAAATTGTCGATGGCAAAGCAGACGTTCTCGGCGATGCGCAGCATCAGCCCGACGATTTCCTCGTCCTTGGCCCAGGACTGGCTGAGGAAGGCCAGGATCACGCCAATGCTTTGGCCGTGCTTGATCAGGGGGGCCGCGACACAGGCGGCGACGCCAGTGTTGACGTTGGCCTGCTCCCACGGCGTACCCCTGGTGCGACGCGCGAGATCGCGCTCGACGATGGGCTTCTGGGTCCGAAACACCTCGCCGGAAATACCACGGCCATAGGGGTTCTCGGGATCGACCGAATAGCTCGTCTGGGCGACGATCTCCACGTTCTCACCGGTACCGGCGACAGGCTTGAGCCAATGCGAGCCCCGCTCCTTCAGCAAGACGAATGTCACCAGCGACTTGCCGCCGTGCACGGAGGCATCGCACACAAGCTGGTACAGCTCTTGCTCGTTTTTCGCACGCAGAATGGCTTCGTTGGTCGCGCTGAGCGCGCCGAACATTCGGTTGAGACGTCGTGTCGCCCGCTCGCTGGTCTGCCGCGCGGTCTCGCGCGTGAAATTCTCCAGCGCATAGGAAATGTTGGCCGACATGCGCTCGAACAGCGACACCATTTGCTCGGTCAGCGAGCCGGCCTCGCTGCGGGTCACGAACAGGACGCCGACGCTCTTGCCGTTGCACAGCAGCGGCAGGGCCGCGGCCGCGCCGATATGCGCCTTGGCCGCCCCCTCGCGCCACGCCAGCGAGCGCGGGTCATTCAGATAGTCGTTGCTGATGCAGAGCTTCTGGCTGCGAAACGCTTCGCCACCGACGCCCATGCCTTCGGGGGTGCCGGCTTCCGTGGTGATCTCGATTGCGCGCAGCCGCGCCACGTCGTCGCCGCAGCCGGCCGCAAAGCGCAAGCGCTGGCCATCCGGCTCCACTAGGAACACGGCAACAGCCATGAAGTCTCCACTCGCGAACCCGGCGTCGCAGACCTTCTGGTGCAGCTCGTCCGGCGATTTCGCGTAGAGGATCGCTTCGTTGATGGCACTCAACGCTGCAAAGGTGCGCGCGAGGGTCGTCTGCACGATCTTAACTCCCGGGCATTTCTGCCGATTTCTCCCGGGTGCTTTATGAACGGGGATCGGCTAAGTGGTCGTTATTGCGCACGGGAAACCGCCGATCAAAGTGAACGAGCTGCGAATGACCGCCACGAAACTGTCGGGAATACCGCCGCGCGGCAGGAATTGACGACCAAAGCCGCGCTCTCTTCACGAATTTGCAGCCCTGTATTGGTTTACGGGAGATTGATATCGGAGCCCCGCTTTGAGACGATGGCTCCCAACAAGCAGCCCGTTAAGGGCACCAAGCCGAGGGAACGCCATGCCCATCGTCAAGGCCGATCGCCTCGC
Organism: Bradyrhizobium cytisi; assembly: GCF_008123515.1. GTDB lineage: Bacteria > Pseudomonadota > Alphaproteobacteria > Rhizobiales > Xanthobacteraceae > Bradyrhizobium > Bradyrhizobium cytisi. Next base: position 84,851 of record NZ_VSSR01000038.1, on the reverse strand, counting down.
GCGCGTCAGCGCTGCGCTGCTCCGCGCCGCTGGAGCCTCCGAGGAAGAAGCCGACGCTGTTGCCGTCGGCTGCGTCAACGCCAAGAAGCTGCGCGCGCTGGCGCGCGAATACAGGCTCGACACCGTCCTTGATCTCGCCTGACCCCATCCGGAGAACAGCAGCATGAATCGGCAGATGGTCCTGGTCGGCTTCCTTCAGGCGCAGAACTGCACGAACCTGCCAAGCTCGTGGCGGCATCCGGACTCGCGCTCAGATTCGATGTCGGCGGATTATTACCAGGAGATCGCCAGAATCCTCGAATCCGGCAAACTCCACATGGCGTTCTTCGATGATCGGCTGGCGATGCCGGACCGCTACGGTAACGACCACGCCCACACCGTCGAATACGGCATCCGTTGCGTGAAGATGGATCCGCTGATCGTGCTGACCACGATGGGCCTGGTCACCGACAAGCTCGGGCTGGGCGCGACCTGCTCGACCACATACTACGAGCCCTTCGACGTCGCCCGCCGCTTCGCGACGCTCGATCTGATGTCGGGCGGGCGCGCAGGCTGGAACGTCGTGACGTCGCTGAACGACGGCGAGGCGCTCAACATGGGGCGCGACTCCCATCCCGAACACGATTCCCGCTACGACAAGGCCGACGAATTCATGGAGGTCGTGCTCGGCCATTGGGACACATGGGAAGACGGCGCGCTCATCATGGACAAAACGAGCGGCCGCTTCGCCGATCCGAGCAAGGTGAAGCGGCTCGATCACAAGGGGCCAGCCTACAAATCGCGCGGGCCGTTCACCGTGCCGCGCTCGGACCAGGGCCATCCCGTCATCATCCAGGCCGGCGCATCCGGCCGCGGCCAGCGCTTTGCCGGCCGTTGGGGCGAGGTAATTTTCACCGCCGCGCGCAATCTCGCCGGCGCCAAGGAAGGCTATGTCGCCGTGCGCAACGAGGCCGCGAAAGCCGGCCGCGATCCCGACCAGATGCGACTTTGCAATCTGACGACGCCGGTCTGCGCCGCGACCAAGGCGGAAGCCGAGGACAAGATGGCGCTGATCAACAAGCTGCCGCTGGAGATCGACGCGCTGTCGCTGCTCGCCGAAGCGCTCAATTACGACTTCGCCTCCAAGGATCTCGACGAACCTTTGACGACGGACGACTTGAAGAGCATGCAGGGCATCCTGGGCATCCGCGACGGCGTGCTGAAGAATTCCGGCAAGAGCAATCCGAGCGCGCACGACTTCGTCACCTTCTCCGGCCGCGGCCAAGTGCACGATGCCATGGTCGGCGGCCCCAGGGAGATCGCGGACAAGCTCGAAGAGATGTTCGTCGAGCGCGGTTGCGACGGCTTTGTCATCGCCGCGACCTACGTGCCCGGTTCCTACGCGGACTTCGTGCGGCATATCGTGCCGGAATTGCAGCGGCGCGGGCTGTTCCAGAAGGAATATCGCGGCAAGACACTGCGGGACAATCTCGGGCTGAAGCGGCCGGCTGCCGGCGCCTGGAAAGTACAGCCGCGCGACGCCGCGGAATAACAACGAGGACAAGACATGCGGTGGCTGAAGTTCACCGCCTCCGGCAAAACCTCCTGGGGCCTGGTCGAAGGCGATCCGCTCAGTGAATGGCAGTGGACGTCGCGCACACGCTCGGCATTGGCACGCTGCGCAATCGGTTTGTGCGGGAGGAGCGGTAGATCAGCTTATGGCGCCTGAGCGGCCCTTCACATGGTCGATAAAGGCCCGCAGCTTCGGCATGATTTGTCGGTGGCCGGGATAGTACAGGAACACACCCGGTGTCATCGGCGCGAATTGCTCCAGCACATGGACGAGCTTTCCGCTCGCCATGGCGCCGGCGGCCAGTGGTGCGGGCACTTGCGCAAGACCCACACCTTCGACGGCGGCCCCGAGCATCGTGGGAAAGTCATAGGCGATGAAAGGTCCCGAAACGGCAATCTCGATCGAACGGCCGTTATCGTTGAGCGACCATGATGCGAGCGCACCGTTCGATCGTCGCAGTCTCAAGCAGGCGTGCTCGCGCAGATCGTCCGGGCGCTCGGGCCGGCCGCGGTGGGCAAGGTAAACCGGGCTGCCGACGATGATGAGGGGTAGCGGCTTCGTCAGCCGCACCGCAACCATGTCAGGTGTAATGAACTGCCCCATCCTGATGCCGGCATCAAAACCTCCGGCTGCGAGGTCGACCAGTTCTTCGCTTGCGGCAAGCTCCACCTCAATCTCGGGAAACGCCCGGCAGAACGACGCGACCACCGGCTCGAGCAGGATCGGCACGACCGAGCGCGGTACGGTGAGACGCAGGAGACCGGCCGGCCGCTGTCCGAGCTCACGGGCCGCCCCGCTTGCCGCGATCAGTTCCTCGAAGGCCGGTCTTGCGCGCGCAAGGAATCTCTCGCCGGCTTCGGTCAGCCCGACGCTGCGGGTCGTGCGGATGAACAGCGCTGCGCCGACGCGCGCCTCTAGCGCTCGTATCGCCTGACTGATGGCCGATGGCGTTACCCCGAGTTCAGCGGCCGCCCGGCGGAAACTGCGATGCTGGGCGACACTCAGAAACGCCTCCACGCCGTCGAGCGCGCCGTGCCTGACTGTGAAGTTCTGCTTCATAGCCCGTCAACATTATCGCGAATAGTCGCGCGCGGAAAGCGGCCTTACATCCGAATTGCAAATGGGCCGCACCGTTGCACGCGCCCGACACCTGCGACATCGCGGCGACCGCCGTGATCGGAGAAAACCGATGAAGGCAATCCGCAACGTCATCCTGGCACTCACCCTCACACTGACAGGCGCTATTTCCATGGCCGATCCATCCCTTGCCCAAGCACAAGCCACGCCGCCGACCTCCGGGGTCATGGTCATCCTGACCGTCAAGGCCGGCGTCACACGCGAACAGGTCATGGCCGTCATGCCCGATGAAATCAGGCAGACCGTGCAGCTCTATCTCAACGGAAAAGTTCGCGAATGGTATTCGCGGTCCGATGGGCGCGGAACCGTCTTCCTGCTGGATGTCAAGGATGTCGCCGAAGGGCACGCGATCATGGATGGCCTGCCGCTCGCCAAGCAGGATCTCATCGACCACGAATACATCGCGGTCGGTCCGCTCATGCCACTCCGCCTGCTCATGACCAAACCCTGAGCACCCGCCGGCGCAGAACCGGATTCGAACCCCACCCGACATGTCGGACAATCAAGGACACCCGAACGTGCCACCGAGCTTCAACCTTCCGTTCGTCCTCAGCGTCGCCGGCGCCTTCCTGGCAAGCTCGGTGGTGGCCATCGTCTATGTTTGGCCGGTGGTCCGCACGATGCCGCGTCACGACGCCTTGAGACTTCTCGCGGCTTTCCATGCGTTCAGGTTCTTGGGGAACTTCCTGGTTGCCGGGTTCGTGTCTTCGGAGTTGAGCCCGGATTTCGCCAGCGAAGTCGGATGGGGAGACCTCATCGCCGCCACTCTCGCGCTTGTTTCAATGGCGGCGCTCTCCTGGCGATGGTCCATCGCCGTTCCGATGGTCTGGATATTCAACGTCTGGGGCACGCTGGATCTTCTGAATGCGTACTACATGGGCGCGACGAAGATCCAGAATCCCGGCCTCTTCGGCGCCGGCATTTATATCCCGGCCCTTTATGTGCCTCTGCTGCTGGTCAGCCACGTTCTGGTCTTCATGATTCTGTTGAGGTCCGGACCGGAAGAACAGACACCGTGACACCGCGAGCGGATCGCAATCCGCGACATGCCGTCCGAGATGCCTTGCGTCTGTCCGCGACCGGGATCTCCTCTCCCGAAGGAATGCCAATGAACACCGATGCTGTTTCCGTTGCTGTGATCGTCCCGCGTCCCGTCCGGCTCAGCCTGATATGGACCGTTTCATTCGCGATGCTGTGGACCTGGTTGATCTACTCGCTACCCGCACTTGCGGAGAGCGGCTTTCCTGCGCTGGGCGTTCGGCTGATGGCTCATGGGCTCATAGCGGTTGGCTTGTGGCTCGGCCTCGAAGGCACCGACTTGACAGCAAGGCAACGCCAAGCAACCTGGCTGGTCTTCATGGTGCCTTTCACGCTCTGGGCTGCCGTCGCCTGGACGGCAGCCATCAACGGCGCATTTCGCACGGGCACCTCTCCCTTGCCGCTGCTGCCAGTGGCGATCCTGCTGCCGGTGATCTTCGGTGCTCCGGTGCTGCTGTGGTCAAAACGAGTGGGGCAGCTGCTTGATGCGATGCCGCCGACCTGGCTCATTGCCCTTCAGCTTTACCGCATTTTTGGCACCCAATGGCTCGTCTACTGGCTGAGTGGGATGCAGCCAGGCCTATGGGCGCTCCCGGCAGGAATTGGCGATGTGCTGACCGGTCTCTTCGCCGTGCCGGCGGCCCTTGCGCTCGCAGCTGGAACGGCTGCGGGGCGGAAAGGGGCTATCCTTTGGAACATCTTCGGCCTCGCAGATCTCGCCGTCGCGATCACCCTGGGAATGATCATGTCGCCCGGCCCGTTCCAGCTGATCGTTCCATACGGCCCGAGCATGGCCCTGGACACCTTTCCGAACGTGCTGACCCCCGCCTTCGTCGTGCCAAGCTCGATCCTATTGCACGCGCTGTCGCTGCGCCAACTGATCCGGCGCAGCCGGGCGGAGACGGTGTAAGCCGCGGTCTCAAAACGGCAGCGCCACGCTGGTCTTGATTTCCTTCAGCACCACATTGCTGCGGACGTAGCGGATGCCGGGAATGCGGAACATGAACTCATCGAGGAAGCGGTTGTAGGCCGCCATGTCCTGCACGACGACGCGCAGATGATAGTCGGCGTCGCCCGTCGTCGCAAAACACTCCAACACCTCACGGCGGCCGGTGACGCGGGACACGAACTCGTCGACGAATTTAGCGTCGTGCCGCTCCAGCGAGACGTGGAGGATGGCGGACATTGCGAACCCTGCCTGCTCGCGCGCAACCAGTGCCGCATAGCCACGAATAACTCCGCTGTCCTCGAGTGCACGCACCCGGCGCCAGCAGGCCGAGGTTGACATGCCGACCTCGTCAGCGAGCTGCTGGTTGGTGGCGCGGCCGTCCTTCTGGAGGTGGGCGAGAATCCGCGTGTCCTGATCTTCGATCATCGGTACCTCAAAAAACGATTAAATCTACCAGATTCTCGCTTTCATTGCAAAATTCTACCGAATTAACGCGCACCGCGGGGATGAATAGGTAAGACCTACCAACGCCCCAAGCCTAACCTTGGCCTATTCGGCAGGATGCCGCGCGAGGCCCGCCATGGACGCCATTCCGTCACTCGACAGCTACGAGCTCTCAGACCGCTACGACCGCGAGGACGGCCGCGCCTTCCTCACGGGCACGCAAGCCATCGTCCGCATCGCGCTCGACCAGATCAGGCGCGACCGCGCCGCGGGGCTCAATACCGCCGGCTTCATCTCCGGCTATCGCGGCTCACCGCTCGGCGGCATCGATCTCGAGCTGTGGCGCATCCAGGAGCGCCTCAAGCGCAACCACATCGAATTCCTCCCCGCCGTGAACGAGGACCTCGCGGCAACCGCGGTGCTCGGCTCGCAGCAGGTCGAAACCCAAGCCGACCGCGAAGTCGATGGCGTGTTCGGGCTCTGGTACGGCAAGGGCCCCGGCGTCGATCGCTCCGGCGATGCGCTCAAGCACGGCAATGCCTACGGCTCGTCGCCGCATGGCGGCGTGCTGGTGGTTGCCGGCGACGACCATGGCTGCGTGTCATCCTCGATGCCGCACCAGTCCGACGTCGCCTTCATGAGCTGGTTCATGCCGACGCTGCATCCCGCAAGCGTCAGCGAATATCTGGAGTTCGGCGAATATGGCTACGCGCTGAGCCGCTTCTCCGGCATGTGGGTCGGCTTCAAGGCGATCTCGGAGATCGTCGAGTCTGGCGCATCCGTCGCGCTGCGCCCACCGCGCATGTTCCGCACGCCCGACTTCACGCCACCACCAGGCGGACTGCACTATCGCTGGCCCGATCTGCCGGGCCCGCAGATCGAGGAGCGGCTGGAAGCGAAAAAGCACGCGGTCTACGCCTTCGCCAAAGCCAATCCGATCGATCGACATATCTACGACATTCCAAACGCCACCTACGGCATCGTCACCACAGGCAAGGCGCATCTCGATCTGATGGAAGCCCTGCGGCTGATGGGCCTCGATGAAGCCGCCTGCCGCAGCATCGGCATCGACATCTACAAGGTCGGCATGGTCTGGCCGCTGGCACTGCACGACGCCATGGATTTCGTGAAGGGCAAGCGCGAGATCCTCGTGGTCGAGGAGAAGCGCGGCATCATCGAGAGCCAGTTCAAGGAATATTTTTACGACTATCCCGGCGCAAAACCCGAGCGCATGGTCGGCAAGCACGACGAAACCGGCGCGCGGCTGATCTCCTGGATCGGCGAATTGTCGCCGCGCGCCTTGGCGTCCGTGCTCGCTCGCCGGCTCGATCCGATTTTTCCGGGCCTCAATCTTGCGGCGCGTGCAGCCGCACTGCTGCCGGAAGCCGAGCGCACGATCAACGTCGCAGGCGCGACGCGTACGCCCTATTTCTGCTCCGGGTGCCCGCACAACACCTCGACAAAGGTGCCCGAGGGATCGAAGGCGCTGGCCGGCATCGGCTGCCATTTCATGGCGAGCTGGATGGACCGCGAGACCTCCTCGCTGATCCAGATGGGCGGCGAAGGCGTGAACTGGGCCGCCTCGTCTCGCTTCACCGGCCACAAGCACGTCTTCCAGAATCTCGGCGAAGGCACTTATTATCACTCCGGCTCGATGGCGATCCGGCAGGCGATCGCCGCCAAGGCCAACATCACCTACAAGATCCTGTTCAACGATGCGGTGGCCATGACCGGCGGCCAGCCGGTCGACGGTCCCATCAGCGTGCATGCCATCGCGCACAGCGTCCGCGCCGAAGGCGTGGCCCGCATCGCGGTGGTGTCGGACGATCCCGCGCAATTCCTGTCCGCGGATCTGCCCGGCGGCGTCACCATTCATCCACGCGAGGAGATGGACGCCGTGCAGCGCGAGCTGCGCGACATCTCCGGCGTATCGGTGCTGATCTACCAGCAAACCTGCGCAACCGAGAAGCGGCGCCGGCGCAAGCGCGGCCAGATGGCCGATCCCAAGCGCTTTGCCTACGTCAACGATCTCGTCTGCGAGGGCTGCGGCGACTGCTCGGTCGAGTCCAACTGCCTCAGCGTCGAGCCGAAGGAGACGCCCTTCGGCCGCAAGCGCCAGATCAATCTGTCGGCGTGCAACAAGGATTTCTCCTGCCTCAACGGCTTTTGCCCGAGCTTTGTCACCGTCGAAGGCGCGACGCGCCGGAAGAAGAGCGCGACCCAGTTCGATGCAATCGGTCGCGCAGCCACGCTCCCCCTCCCCGCCCCCGCCACGCTCGACCGTCCCTACGATCTGCTCGTGACCGGCGTCGGCGGCACCGGCGTGATCACGATCGGCGCGCTGATCGGGACGGCCGCGCATCTGGAACGACGCGGCGTCTCGGTGCTGGATTTTACCGGCTTTGCGCAGAAATTTGGCCCGGTGCTGAGCTACATCCGCCTCGCTTCAAGTCCCGAGGCGCTGCACCAGGTCCGCATCGACCAGGGCGCGGCCGATGCGCTGATCGGTTGCGACCTCGTCGTCAGCTCCTCGCCGAAGGCGTCCGGCACCTATCGCCGCGGCACGCGCGCGACCATCAACACCGCGGAGATGCCGACCGGCGACGTCGTCCGCTTCCGCGACGCCGATCTCGCTTCCCCTGCCCGCCTGAGCGCGATCGGCCGTGTCATCGGCAACGACAATCTCGACAGCATCAACGTCAATGCCCTGGCCGAGCGGCTGCTCGGAGACGCCGTCTATGCCAATATCATCATGCTGGGCTTTGCCTGGCAGCGTGGACTGGTGCCGGTTTCTCTCTCGGCGCTGCTGCGCGCGATCGAGCTCAATGGCGTCGCGGTCGAACGCAACAAGCAAGCTTTTGCCTGGGGCAGGATCGCCGCTGCTGATCCGGGCCTATTGCCGGAGGCGAACGAGACGCCAAAAGCAGAGACGCTCGACCAGCTCATTGCTCGCCGGGGCGATTTCCTCACCGCCTATCAGGATGGGGCTTATGCGGCGCGCTATCGTGCACGCGTCGCAAAAGTTCGTGCTGCCGAAGCCGCGCTGAACAGCGAGGCCCTGACCGAGGCCGTCGCCCGCGCACTCTTCAAGCTGATGGCCTACAAGGACGAATACGAGGTCGCGCGCCTGCACATGCAGACCGGCTTTCTCGACGAATTGAAGCGCGAGTTCGAGGATGGCTTCAGCGTCCAGTATCATCTCGCCCCACCGTTCCTGCCATCCAGGCACGACGCCCGCGATCGGCCGCGCAAGCGCGCCTTCGGTCAGTGGATTCAGATGCCGCTCGCCATGCTGGCGCGGCTGAAGGGATTGCGCGGAACGCGGTTCGATCCATTCGGCTACACGGCAGAACGGCGCGCCGAGCGGGAGCTGATCGTCTGGTATGAAGGCTTGATCGAACGGATGCTCGACGGGCTCGAAGCGGCGCATCTCCCCGATCTCATCACCATCGCGAAGGCCCCGATGGAGATCCGCGGCTACGGCCCGGTGAAAGATGCCGCGATCCACAAGGTGCGATCCGAGACCGAAACGCTGCTCACGGATTTGGCAAATTCAGCGTCGCCAAAGATGCACGCTTACGGTTGACGTGGCTCCGGCAAGGCTTCAGCCTCCAGGCCTAAGTGGGTGCCCTGTTGGCGCCCCTGCAATCAGGTGACGCATCATGGATTTCGACCAGTTGACCCTGATCCAGGCCGTGGCCGAGCTCGCCGCCGGAAAAAGCACGAGCCACGCGCTCACCTCCGAGGCGCTCGCCCGCGCCAAGGCCAATGCCGACCTCAACGCCTTCGTCACCCTGGACGAAGAAGGCGCCCTGAAGGCTGCCGTCGCGTTCGATACGCAAGGTGCGGGCGCCGGGAGCAGGCCGCTCGGCGGCGTCCCCATCGTGATCAAGGACAATATCGAGGTCGCAGGACTGCCCTGTAGCGCCGGCACGCCTGCGCTGAAGGATTACGTTCCGAAGGCCGATGCACCCGTGGTCGCAAAGCTGCGCGCCGCCGGCGCGGTCATCATCGGCAAAACCAGCATGCACGAGCTTGCGTTCGGTATCTCCGGCTACAACACCGCATTCAAGACCGGCGCGGAGTTCGGCGTGCGTAACGCCTATGATCGTGCCTTGATTGCCGGTGGTTCTTCGTCCGGAACGGGCGCCGCGATCGGCGCCCGGATCGTTGCAGGCGGGCTCGGCACCGACACCGGCGGATCGGTGCGCGTCCCCGGCGCACTGAATGGCTGCGCCTCGCTGCGGCCGACCGTCGGACGCTATCCGCAAGCCGGCATCGCGCCGATCTCGCATACCCGCGATACCGCAGGGCCGATGGCGGCGACGATGGCAGACGTTGCGCTGCTAGACAGCGTTATCGCGGGCGGTGATATCGTTCGGCCGGCCGATCTGCGGCGGGTCCGTATCGGCCTCGTGAAGAGCATGCTGGCGAACCTCGACGGGGATACTGAAACCGCCTTTCAGGCCGCGCTCGCCCGATTGAAAGCGCAAGGCGTGACCGTGGTCGACATCGAGATGCCTGAGCTGACCCAGCTCAACGGCCGGGTCGGATTTCCGGTCGCGCTCTACGAGGCCTATGACGACATGGTTGCCTATCTCAACCGCACCGGCACAGGCGTGACCATCGAGGCCATGGTCGCGAGGATCGCGAGCCCCGACGTCAAGGGCACCTATGAAGGGTTGGTGCTGCCGCGCAAATTGCCGGCGCCCGACGGCAGCCTTGTCGATGCAAAGCCGCTTTACGTCGAAGCCATCAATGTCGCGAGGCCGGCGCTTCAGGCGCTCTACCAGCAGACCTTTGCAAGCAATGGGATCGATGCGATCGCGTTCCCGACCACACCCAGGGTTGCGATCGCTTCGAATCCGGAATCCAGCAGTCTCGAGAATTTCGGCCTGTTCATCCAAAACACCGATCCCGGCAGCAATGCCGGCATTCCCGGGATCCAGATTCCGATTGCGCTTGGCGAGACCAGCAAACTGCCGATCGGACTGGAGCTCGACGGCCCCGCGGGCAGCGACAAACGGCTGCTCGCCATCGGCATCGCGCTCGATGCCGTGTTTGGGCGGCTTCCCGCGCCGCGTTGACGCGATCGTAGCTTCTTGCCTAGACCAAAGACCCTCGTCATTGCGAGGAGCGCTTGCGACGAAGCAATCCAGAGTCTTACTGCGGAAAGATTCTGGATTGCTTCGCTTCGCTCGCAATGACGAAAGGTGGTGGGCACGGCGCAAGGGCGCCTTTGCCCACCGCGCCAGCTAAGAATACGGATTGATCAGCTTCTGCTGCTCGGCGCTGTGATGCACGAGCATGTCAATGAAGGTCCTGACCTTGGCCGACAGGTGATGGCGATGCGGATAAACCGCGTTCATCGACATCTCGACCGGCCGGTATTCCGGCAGCAGGCGCACCAGTCGGCCGGCATCGAGATCGTCGCTCACCAGGAATCCTGCGAGCAGGCCGATGCCGGCGCCCTCGATCACCATCCGTCGCAGCGCTTCACCGCTGTTGGTGACAAGGCTACCCGAGATGCGCACCGATGCCGGCGCACCCCTGCGATCGAAGAAGCGCCACTCGTCGCCGAAGGGATAGTTGAGGTGACGGCCGCAATTGTGGCCGGTGAGCTCGGCGAGTTGCTGCAGCCGGCCGTGCTTTTCGAGATAATCGTGCGAGCAGCACAGCACGTGACGCCAGGTGGCGAGGCTGCGGACGATCAGGCTTGAATCCGGCGGCGGGGTCATGCGCAGCGCAACGTCATATCCCTCCTCGATGAGGTCGACATTGGCTTCGCCCATGCGCAGATCGACCTTCACGTCCGGATAGGTCGACAGCAGCTTTGCCACCACGCCCGCCACGAAAGGCACCATGTGCGTAGCGGAATGAATCCGCAGCGTGCCCCGCGGCACCGACTGCAACGCGCCGGCGATGTCGTCGGCCTGCTCGATGTCGGACAGAATCTGGACGCAGCGGTCGTAATAGGCCTTGCCGATTTCCGTGACGCTGACTTTGCGGGTGGTGCGATTGAGCAGGCGCGCGCCGAGCCGCTCCTCGAGCGCCTGGATGTGGTTGCTGACCATCGTCGTGGACATATTGAGCTTGCGGGCGGCGGCGGAGAACCCGCCGGTATCAACGACCCGGACGAAAGCGGTCAGGCTAGTCAGCCGGTCCATGGGGCGCCTCGGATTATGCAGTATGAGTGGACAATCATTTTGCTTTTTGGCGGATTATCACAAGCGCCGGAACAGCGCATCTTCTGCCCAGACAACAGCGCCCCTTCGGAACGGGACGTCTGGGGAATCCGGAGGATGTCATGTCGAACGCGGCTTATACTGCTGAAACTACTGATAAAATCAGCCTGAAGCCGTCCCGGCAGGCGATCAAGCGCGCGGCGCTCGGGCTGGCGCTGGCCCTTGGCGTCGCTGTGGCCGGCGATTTTGGCTACGATTACCTGACGACCGGCCGCTACCTGGAATCGACCGATGACGCCTATGTGAAGGCCGATTCCACCATCATCGCCCCGAAGGTGTCGGGCTACATCGCCCAGGTGCTGGTCGGCGACAATGAAAAGGTGAGAGCGGGCCAGGTGCTGGCCAGGATCGACGACCGCGACTTCAAGGCCGCGCTCGGCCAGTCCCGCGCCGACGTCGCCGCAGCCGAAGCCTCGGTTCGCAACCTCGATGCCCAGCTCCAGCTGCAACAGCCGATCATCGAGCAGAGCACCGCCGACGTCACGGCTGCCGACGCCAATCTGAAATTCGCGCAGGAAGAGCGCGCCCGCTACGACGACCTCATGAAGTCGGGCTCAGGCACGATCCAGCGCGCACAGCAGACCGATGCGGCGCTCCGCGCCAGCAACGCGCAATTGCAGCACGCCAAGTCGGGCCTGGTCGCCGCGCAGCGCAAGATCGACGTGCTGACCACCCAGCGCGCGCAGGCCACCGCGCAGCTCGATCACGCTCGCGCGGTCGCGGACCAGGCCGAGCTGAACCTGTCCTACACCGAGATCACCGCGCCGGTTGACGGCACGGTCGGCGCCCGCAGCTTGCGAGTCGGCCAGTACGTGCAGGCCGGCACGCAATTGATGGCGGTGGTGCCGCTTGATGCGGTCTATGTGGTCGCGAATTTCAAGGAGACCCAGCTCACGCATGTGCGCGCCGGCCAGCCGGTCGAGCTGCGTGTCGACAGTTTTCGCAATCGCACGCTGCACGGTCATGTCGACAGCCTTTCGCCGGCCAGCGGACTTGAATTCGCGCTGCTGCCTCCCGACAATGCAACGGGTAACTTCACCAAGATCGTGCAGCGCGTGCCGGTGAAGATCGTGCTCGACGATCACAGCCTCGCGGGCCTGTTGCGGCCCGGCATGTCGGCGGTGCCGACCGTCGACACCAAGGCAACCGTGGTGGCCGAACGCGAGACGATCAGGAGCGTCGCCGACAACGCGACGCGACCGAACGGCGGCTGACGCTGATTATCCAAACCATCCGCCTAATGCATCCTGTCTCTGTAACCGAGAGAGGCTTCCATGAGCACGCTTCAACCGACCCTCAACGCCGCTTCCGCCGCCAATCTCCCCGCTCTGGCTGCAGCTCCCGCAGCGCCGGCCGTCTCTGCCAAAACCTGGATCGCGGTGGTCGGTGCCACGCTCGGCGCCTTCATGGCAGTGCTGAACATCCAGATCGTCAACGCCTCGCTCGCCGACATCCAGGGCGCGATCGGCGCCGGCATCGACGACGGCGGCTGGATCTCGACCTCCTACCTGATCGCCGAGATCGTGGTGATCCCGCTGTCCGGCTGGCTCGCGCAGGTGTTCTCGATCCGGATCTATCTGCTCACCAACGCGATCCTGTTCCTGATTCTCTCCGCAGCCTGCGCGCTGGCGCAGGACCTGCCGCAGATGATCGTGCTGCGCGCCGTGCAAGGCTTTACCGGCGGCGTGCTGATCCCGATGGCTTTCACGCTGATCATCACGCTGCTGCCGCGTGCCAAGCAACCGGTGGGTCTTGCGTTGTTCGCGCTGTCAGCGACGTTTGCGCCGGCGATCGGCCCGACTATCGGCGGCTATCTCACCGAGAATTTCGGCTGGCAGTACATTTTCTACGTCAACCTCGCGCCCGGCGCGATCATGGTCGGCATGCTCTGGTACGCACTCGACGCCAGGCCCATGAAGCTGTCGTTGCTCGCGGACGGCGACTGGGCCGGCATCATCACCATGGCGATCGGCCTGTCCGCGCTCCAGACCGTGCTGGAGGAAGGTAACAAGGACGACTGGTTCGGCTCGCCCTTCATCGTCAAGCTGTCCGTCATCGCAGTCGTGGCGCTAGGCGCGTTCCTGATCATCGAGCTCACGGTCAAGAAGCCGCTGTTGAACCTGCGCCTGCTGGTCCGCCGCAATTTTGGCTTCGGCATGCTCGCCAATTTCCTGCTCGGCGTCGCGCTCTACGGTTCGGTGTTCATCCTGCCGCAATATCTGTCGCGCATCCAGGGCTACAATGCCGAGCAGATCGGCGCAGTGCTGGCCTGGACCGGATTGCCGCAGCTCGTGCTGATCCCACTGGTTCCGCGCCTGATGCAGAAGTTCGACGCGCGGATCATCATCGGCGTCGGCTTCGTGCTGTTCGCAGGCTCAAACTTCATGAACATCTATATGACCAACGACTACGCCGCCGACCAGCTGTTGTGGCCCAACGTCGTACGCGCCATCGGCCAGGCGCTGGTGATGGCGCCGCTGTCGGCCGTGGCAACCGCCGGCATCGAGCCGGAGAACGCGGGATCGGCCTCCGGCCTGTTCAACATGATGCGCAATCTCGGCGGCGCCGTCGGCATAGCGCTGCTCCAGACCGTGCTGACCAAGCGCGAGCAGTATCACTCCAACGTGCTGATGCAGTCGGTTTCGGTGTTCGAGCAGGCCACCCGCATGCGGCTGGAACAGCTCACGCAGTATTTCATCAACCACGGCGTGCTCGACCGTGCCGACGCAGCGCATCGCGCCTATGTCGCGATCGGCCATACCGTTCAGAAGCAGGCTTACATCTTTGCCTTTAGCGACACCTTCTACCTGCTCGGCATGGCGCTGATCGTGGCCCTGATCGCCGTATTCTTCCTGAAGAAGCCCGGCCAGGCCTCGGCCGGCGGAACTCACTGAATCAACCCAGCAAAGGAGAACGACCATGAAGCCCCGCATGAATTTCTACCAGGCCGCCCCCGACACGATGAAGGCGCTGATGGCGCTGGAAGAGCAGATTCAGTCGACGGGTCTGGAGAAATCGCTGATCGAGCTCGTCAAGATCCGCGCCTCGCAGATCAACGGCTGCGCCTTCTGCATCAACATGCACACCGAGGATGCCCGCAAGCGCGGCGAGACCGAGCAGCGCATCTATCTGCTCAACGCCTGGCGCGAATCCCCGCTCTATACCGACCGCGAGCGCGCCGCGCTGGCCTGGACCGAGTCGGTGACGCTGATCGCGGAAACGCGCGCGCCCGACGACGTCTACGCCGAGGTCCGCGCGCAGTTCTCCGACGCAGAGACGGTGAACCTGACCATGCTGATCGGCGCCATCAATGCCTGGAACAGGATCGCGATCGCGTTCCGCGCGGTTCATCCGGTGAAGGTGAAGGCATCGGTGGCGTAGGGGTGCGACGCGCCCTCGCGGGCAACTGTCATGCCCCGCGAAGGCGGGGCATCCAGTATTCCAGAGACAGCGAAGTTTATAACAACCGCCGCGGCGTACTGGATCGCCCGCCTTCGCGGGCGACGACGGCGGTGGGTGTGGCTCAGACCGCCGTCGCCCTGGCGAACTCCACATAAATCTCGCGAAGCCGCGCGGCAAGCGGGCCGGGCTTGCCGTCGCCGACCTTTTTGCCGTCGATCGCCACCACCGGCTGGACAAACAGCGAGGCCGACGTCGCAAAGGCTTCCTTCGCCGCGAGTGCCTCTTCCACAGTGAAGGAACGCTCCTCGACGCGGAGCTGACGCTCTTCGGCGAGCGCGACCACGGCCTTGCGGGTGCAACCGGGCAGGATCGCGTTGGAGTTCTTGCGGGTGACGATGACGTCATCCTTGGTGAGAATGAACGCCGACGACGAGCCGCCTTCGGTGACGTAGCCGTCTTGCAGCATCCAGGCCTCGCCGGCGCCGGCTTCGGCCGCCGCCTGCTTCGCCAGCACCTGCGCCAGCAGCGCCACGCTCTTGATGTCCCGCCGCTCCCAGCGGATGTCGGGCACCGTGATCACGTTGATGCCGGTCTTGGCGGAAGCCGCGTTGATGATGTCCTTTTCGGAGGTGAACATCACCAGGCTCGACTTGACGTCGCCCTTGGGGAAGGCGAAGTCGCGGCCCTTGTCGGCGCCGCGGGTGACCTGGAGATAGACCAGGCCGTTCACGACCTTGTTGCGGGCGATCAATTCCTTCTGGATCTCGGTGATGCGCTCGACCGTCTCCGGCAGCCTCAAGCTGATCTCGCCGACCGAGCGCTCCAGCCGCGCCAGATGCGAGGCGTTGTCGACCAGCTTGCCGTCGAGCACGGCCGAGACCTCGTAGATGCCGTCGGCAAACAGGAAGCCGCGGTCGAGCACCGAGATCTTCGCGTCCGAGAGCGGGACGAATGAGCCGTTGACGTAGGCGGTCGAATCCAAGGCTGGTCTCCTGGCGGGAAAGGGGGATTTATCGACCTGTATAGGGGATTTGATGAGCGCGATAAACCCCGCTCTTCGTCATCCCGGGGCGCGCGTAGCGCGAGCCCGGGATCCATCTCACCTCATGTACTGCGGCCCGATGGATTCCGGGCCTGGCCCTTCGGGCCATCCCGGAATGACGGCGGAGGCTAATGCGACAAGATCTTCGACAAGAACTTCTGCGCGCGGTCGCTGCGCGTCTTGCCGAAGAAATCGTCCTTCGGCGCATCCTCGACGATCTCGCCGCGGTCCATGAAGATCACGCGGTTGGCGACCTTGCGGGCAAAGCCCATTTCGTGGGTCACGACCATCATGGTCATGCCCTCGCGCGCGAGATCGACCATGACGTCGAGCACCTCGCTGACCATTTCAGGGTCGAGCGCCGAGGTCGGCTCGTCGAACAGCATCACGATCGGATCCATCGCGAGCGCGCGCGCGATCGCGACACGCTGCTGCTGACCGCCGGAAAGCTGCGCCGGAAATTTCTGCGCCTGCTCATTCAGGCCGACGCGGTCCAGGAGCTGCATGCCCTTCGCCACCGCCTTGTCGGACGACCGCCCCAGCACCTTCTGCTGGGCGAGGCAGAGATTGTCGATGATCTTCAGATGCGGGAACAGCTCGAAATGCTGGAACACCATGCCGACGCGCGAGCGCAGCTTCGGCAGGTTGGTCTTGGGATCGTTGACTTTGGTGCCGTCGACGCTGATGTCGCCTTCCTGGAACGGCTCCAGCGCGTTGACGCATTTGATCAGCGTCGACTTGCCCGAGCCTGAGGGTCCGCAGACCACCACGACCTCGCCCTTGGTGACGCTGGTGGTGCAGTCGGTCAGCACCTGGAAGGTCGGGCTGTACCATTTGTTGACGTGGCTGATTTCAATCATGACCGACTTGCTCTAGCGGATGATGGCGATGCGCGCCTGGAGGCGGCGCACGCCAAAGGATGCGATACAGGAAATGGTGAAGTAGACGACGGCGGCAAACAGGTACATCTCGACCAGACGGCCGTCGCGCTGCGCGACCTTGCTGGCCGCACCGAGGAAATCGGTGATCGACAGCACGTAGACCAGCGAGGTGTCCTGGAACAGCACGATGGTCTGCGTGATCAGCACCGGCAGCATGTTGCGGAACGCCTGCGGCAGCACGACGTAGCGCATGGTCTGCGCATAGGTCAGGCCGAGCGCATTGGCCGCGGCCGGCTGTCCCCGCGAGATCGACTGGATGCCGGCGCGCATGATCTCGGAGAAGTACGCCGCCTCGAACATGATGAAGGTGATCAGTGAGGAGGCGAACGCACCGACGCTGATCGGCCGCAAGGCGCCGGTCAGCCACTGCCCGATATAGGGTACCAGGAAATAGAACCAGAAGATCACCAGCACCAGCGGCAGCGAGCGCATGAAGTCGACATAGACGCCGGCGATACGGCCGAGCGTCTTGTACCCGGACAGCCGCATCAGGGCGATCGCGGTGCCGAAGACGAGGCCGCCAAGTGCCGCGAGCCCCGTCAGCATCAGCGTGAACGTCATGCCCTCATAGAACAGATAGGGCAACGCGCGGATGATAACCCCGAAATCGAAATTGCTGAACATGGCGCTATTTCCCCGTGATGTAGCCGGGGATCGCGACCCAGCGCTCGAGGAAGCGCATCGCTGTCACGACGACGGCGTTGACGAGGAGGTAGAGGAGCGTTGCAGCGGTAAAGGCCTCGAACACCTGAAAAGAGAACTCCTGCATCGAGCGCGCCTGGCCGGTCAGCTCGAGCAGACCGATGGTGATGGCGACCGCTGTATTCTTGATGGTGTTGAGGAACTCCGAGGTCAGCGGCGGCAGGATGATGCGGAATGCCATCGGCAGCAGGATATATCGATAGCCCTGAAAGGTCGTGAGACCGAGCGCCGTCGCCGCCATCTTTTGACCGCGCGGCAGCGAGCCGATGCCGGCCTGCAATTGTATCGCGACGCGGGCTGACATGAAAAATCCGATGCCGATGGCCGCCGTCCAGAACGGCGCGTTCGGCAGTTGCTTCAGCCAGGTGCCGGTCGACTTCGGCAACAATTCCGGCAGCACGAAGTACCACAGGAACAGCTGCACCAGCAGCGGCATGTTGCGAAAGAACTCAACCCAGCAGAAGCCGAACCAGCCGGCGGCCTTGGACGGCAGCGTCCGCATGACGCCGACGATCGAGCCGAAGACCAGCGCGATGATCCAGGCGAGCACCGCCGTCTTCAGGGTCAGCACCAGTCCCGACAGCAGCATGTCGAGATAGGTGCCGGTCCCCATCGGGTTCGGCTCGAAGAAAATTCCCCAGTTCCAGTGGTAGTTCACGTGTCCCCCGCGCGAACGCGCCAATCACAGGCGTCTTGAGTAGGTCTCGAAAATAGGTCTTGGCCGTGTATGCAAATGTCCGGCCACTCTCCTGCGGAATTCCCTCTCCCCGCTTGCGGGGAGAGGGTTAGGGTGAGGGGGGCTCTCCGCGAGGGAGGTGATAGTCGGACTCGTGGAGAGTCCCCCTCACCCGGAATTCAAGCTGCGCTTGAATCCGGCCTCTCCCCGCAAGCGGGGAGAGGCAAATAGCATCCTACTTATAGTCGTCCGGGTTCGGTGAGTCCGAAGGCTTGGCAAATTCGTTCTTCAGCTCGGCCGAGATCGGCGTGTTGAGGTTGAGGCCCTTCGGCGGGATCTTGGCGGTGAACCACTTGTCGTAGATCTTCTGGGCCTCGCCGGAGGTGTAGACCGCAGCGGTCGCCGCATCGACCACCTTCTTGAACGGCGCATCGTCCTTGCGCAGCATGATGCCGTAGGGCTCGGGCTTGGAGAACGCATCCTTGGAGATGACGTAGTCATCCGGCGACTTCGAGCCGGCAACGAGGCTCGCGAGCAGAACGTCGTCCATCACGAAGGCGACCGCGCGGTCGGTTTCGACCATCAGGAAGGCCTCGGCATGGTCCTTGGCCGGGATGATGTTGGCACCCAGTCCCTTCGCGACATTGGCCTCGGTGAGCTGCTTGATGTTGGTGGTGCCGGCGGTGGAGACCACCGTCTTGCCCTTGAGATCGTCGATCGACTTCAGCCCGCTCGACTTCTTGAAGACGTAGCGGCTGGCGGTCAGATAATGGGTGTTGGTGAAGGCGACCTGCTTCTGGCGCTCGGCATTGTTGGTGGTGGAGCCGCATTCGAGGTCGATGGTGCCGTTGGCCATCAGCGGGATACGGGTCGCCGACGTCACCGGATTGAGCTTCACCTCGAGCTTGTCGAGCTTGAGCTCCTTCTTCACGGCATCGACGATCTTGTAGCAGATGTCCATCGCGAACCCGACGGGCTTCTGATTGTCGTCGAGATAGGAGAACGGGATCGAGGAATCGCGGAAGCCGAGCGTGATGGCGCCGGTGTCCTTGATGTTCTTCAGCGTGCCGGTCAGCTCTTCGGCGCCGGCCTGGCTGACGACGAAGGTCGCAGCGAGCGCAAGGCCGATGTAACGGAAATGTTTCACTTTTTCTCCCCTTTCAGGATGATGCGGCCGGATGCAAGCACATCTCGGCCCGGATTAGAATGTGACTTTCGGCTGGATGCCGGCTCAGGTTAATTGGCCTCGGGTCAGCGGCTTTGGCAATTCCCCGAGATCCCAGAACAGCCCGGCCATCACCGTCAAGGCCTCTTCGGTCAATGGCAGCAGGATGTGCTCATTGGGCGCATGCTGGGAGCAGCCGGGATAGGAGTGCGGGACCCAGATCGTCGGCAGGCCCAGAATCTCGGAAAATACGTCGTTCGGCAGCGAGCCGCCGAAGTTCGGCAGCACGGCCGGCACCTTGCCGGTGGTGTTTTGGACTGAATCCGCCGCCCATTTGATCCAGGGGCTGTCGAAATCGGTGCGCGAGGCGGCAAAGCTCTGGGCCGCCCGCACCTCGACCATCGGAAAGCCCTTTGCAACCAGATGGCCGCGGACGGCGTCGATCAGGCCATCAACCCTTGTGCCGACCACGAAACGCAGCTGCAGCACGGCATTGGCGTGGCCGGGAATGGCGTTCGCCGGCTTCTCGATATTGCCCGACGACATCGCCAGCACTTCCAGCGTGTTCCAGGCATAGAGCCGTTCGGCCGCGGACAGACCGTCCTCACCCCAGTTCTCCGCAAGCGCGGGCTCGTCCTCGGTCGGCACCACCTGCACATCGGCAAGATAGCTGCGGATCTGGTTGGTGAGCCGCGGGGGCTTCAGCGCGTCGAGTTGAAGCCGGCCGTGGCCATCGACCAGCGTCGAAATCGCATTGACCAGAATGGTCGCGGGGTTGGCGAGCACGCCGCCCCAATTGCCGGAATGATGGCCGCCGTCGCGCAGGTTCACGTCGAGATGGATGCGGATGCCGCCACGGCAACCCAGGAACAGCGTCGGCCGATCGGCGGACAGCCGCGGCCCATCGGAGGCCATGAACAGATCGGCCTTCAGCGCGTCGCGGTTGAGGTCGCAGACCTTGCCGAGATCGGGCGAGCCGATCTCCTCGCCCATCTCGACGATGAATTTGGCATTGAAGCCGAGCTTGCCGCCGCGGGCCTCCCGCACCGCGCGGAGCGCGGCCATGTTGATGCTGTGCTGCCCCTTGTTGTCCGCGGTGCCGCGGCCATAGAGGCGCGTGCCCACAACCGTCGTGCGCCAGGGATCGCGGCCATCGCGCCACTCGCCCTCCATGCCGTCGACGACGTCGCCATGGCCATAGACCAGCACAGTCGGCAGCGACGTGCTCTCGATATGCTCGGCAAACAGGAACGGCGCCTTGCCGCTGGGGGATTCGACGATGCGGCTGGTGAAGTCGAGCGCGGCAAAAGCCGGTTGCATCTCCTGCTCCAGATAGGCGCGCAGCTCGGGGCCGCGCGATGGATTCTGGCTTTCGGTCTTGAAGGCGACGCGACGATCGAGTTCGGCGAGGAACCCGCCGGATTTGAAATCGTCGCGGGCGCGGGCGATGGCGTCGGCTCTGGTCATGACTTGCTTTTTCAAGGTCTCGAGGCGGGCGAGCTTAGCGGGCTACACTGGCGCTCGGAAGTGGCGGGGCTTGGATCGCTCTTGGGATTTGCTTCTTGCTCTCTTGAGATTGGCTTGCCAAGGGCGGCAGCGCTGCTGATTTTGGCCTTGCCAAGGTCGCGATATATGCAAGAACTTCGCCAAGTTGGGGCGCACATCTATCATTCGAAGAGCGCTCAGTACAGGGCGCCGGGAGACCATATGGCCAAGCAGATCAGGCTCAACGCCTTTGCGATGAATTGCGTCGCGCATCAATCACCGGGCCTGTGGACCCATCCGCGTGACCGCACCGCCGAATATAACCGCCTGCCCTACTGGATCGATCTCGCCAAGACGCTGGAACGCGGCCGTTTCGACGGACTGTTCCTGGCCGACGTGCTCGGCGTCTACGATGTCTATGGCAACAGCCCCGACGCAGCCTTGCGCAATGCAGCGCAGACGCCGTCGAACGAGCCGCTGCTTCTGCTCTCGGCGATGGCCGCGGTCACCAAGAACCTGGGATTCGGCGTCACCAGCAATCTCTCGTTCGAGCCGCCCTACCCGTTCGCGCGGCGGATGTCGACGCTCGACCATCTGACCGAGGGTCGGATCGGCTGGAACGTCGTCACCGGCTATCTCGACAGCGCCGCGCGCGGCGCCGGCAAGGACAAGCAGGCCGGGCATGACGACCGCTACGACATCGCCGATGAATATATGGAAGTGGTCTACAAGCTCTGGGAAGGAAGCTGGGAGGACGGCGCGATGCTGCGGGACCGCAAGCGCGGCATCTTCACCGATCCCACAAAAGTTCATCGCGTTAATCATGAGAGTGCGAATTACCGCATCAACAACACCATTCACCTCAGCGAGCCGTCGCCGCAGCGCACGCCGGTGCTGTACCAGGCCGGCACCTCGCCGCGCGGGCGGCAGTTCGCGGCCAAGCATGCCGAATGCGTGTTCATGTCGGGACCCTCGGCCAAGATCATTGCACCGCGCGTCTCGGCGATCCGCCAGGAGGCCGCAGCGCTCGGCCGCAACCCGGCAGAGATCCTCATGTTCAACATGATGACGATCATCCTCGGCAATACCGAAGCCGAAGCCGCGGCGAAATACGCCGACTACCGGTCGCATATCAATCCCGAAGGCGCGCTCGCGCTGATGTCGGGATGGACCGGCATCGACTTCTCCGGCTACGAGCTCGACCAGCAGGTCCGGCACGTTCAAAACGATGCCGGTCGCAGCGCACTCGACAACGTCACCCGCGGCGACCCCGACCGCGTCTGGACCGTGCGCGACGTCATCGAGCATGTCGGCATCGGCGGCGCCGGCCCGGTCGTGGTCGGCACGCCGGAGAGCGTTGCTGACAAGATCGAGGATTGGTTCGAGAAGACCGACGTCGACGGCCTCAATGTCGCGTTTGCGATCTCGCCCGGCGATTTCGAGGACATCGCCGACATGCTGGTGCCGGAGCTGACCAGGCGCGGACGGTACAAGCCGGAATATGCCGAGGGCACGCTGCGGGAGAAGCTGTTCGGCGGCGGCCGCGCGAGGCTCGACGCGCCGCATCCGGCGGCGGGATATCGGGTGGGGACAAAGGGGTAGGCCCGGGGTCGCCCTACACCTTCCCGTCCACCATTACCTCGATCAGCTTCGTTCCGGGCCGGCCAAACGCCGATGCCAGCGTTGCCTTCAGCTCGCGGGGATCGCTGAGCTTGATCGCCTCGCAGCCGAGTGCCTTCGCCACGCCGGCGAAATCCACGGGCGGATCGACAAAGTCCATGCCGACATAATTGTCGTCGCCATGGAAGGCGAGCAAGCGCTGCTTGATGATGCGATAGCCGCCATTGTTGGCGATGACGACGTTGAGCGGCAGCTTGTGATGTGCGGCCGTCCACAGCGCCTGGATCGAATACATCGCGCTGCCGTCGCCGGAGAAGCACACGACGGGCCGATCCGGATTGGCGATGCTGGCACCGACCGAGGCCGGCAGGCCCCAGCCGATGCCGCCCGAGGCGAGACCGTGATAGTCATAGCGATCGCGGTGCGGACGCAGCGCAGTGATCTGGCGGCTGGAGGTGAGGCCTTCGTCGACCAGGATCGCATGGTCGGGCATTGCCTCGACCATTTGCAGTACGAGATAGTCGGGATCAATCGGCGTGCGGCTGGCGCTCTTGCCGATCTGCTCGACCAGCGCAGCGCGGCGCGCGCTCCAGTTCTTCGGCGCAAGCTCGGCGAGCCGCTGTTTTGCGCGTTGCGCCAATGCGGCACCACCCATCTCCTTCAGCACCGGGATCAGCGCGCGCAGCGTCTCCTTCACATCCGCCTTCAGTGCTATCTCGGCGCCGTAGTTCTTGGCGATCTCCCAATCGGCGAGACCGACTTGCACAATGCCGAGTCCGTCAGGCAGCGCATCGACCTCGCTATAGACCGACATCCGCAGGGGATCGCCGCCGAGCGCGACCAGGAGATCGTAGGGCGCGAGCATATCGCGCGCGACCTTCTGCACGCGGGCCAGCGCACCGACGAAGCTTGGGCTCTCCGAAAGGAAGTGCGAGCCATAGGGCGTCGAGGATTGATAGGCGGCAGCGCCGAGCAGTTCGGCAAGTTCGGCTGTCTCCTTCAACGCATCGCTCTTGACGACCTCGTCCATGGTGACGATCACCGGGTGCTCGGCCTTCAGCAGGCGTGCAGCAAAAGCCCTGAGCGCCTCATCCGACGGTTTGGTGCGCGCGTCGATGCGGGTGGAGCGGCCGAGATCAATGCCGGCCTCGCTGTTTAGGATATCGCCCGGCAGCGAGATGAACACCGGCCCGGTCGGCGGCGTCATCGCGACCTTGGCGGCACGGCGCACGATCCGCGGCAAATCCTCCAGCCGCGTCACCTCGACCGCCCATTTCACCAGCGGCTCGGCCATGCGCACCAGCGGGCCGTAGAGCACCGGCTCCATCAGCCCGTGGCCCTGCTCCTGCTGGCCCGCGGTCAAAATCATAGGCGTGCCCGTGAACCGGGCATTGTAGAGCGAGCCCATCGCGTTGCCGAGGCCGGGCGCGACATGGACGTTGCAGGCGACGAGCTTGCCGGAGGCGCGGCTGTAACCGTCCGCGATCGCCACCACCAGGCTCTCCTGCATCGCCATCACATAGGTGAGATCGGGATGTTCCTTCAGCGCGTGCATGATCGGCAACTCGGTGGTGCCGGGATTGCCGAACAGATGCGTGATGCCCTCGTCCTTGAGCAACGCGAGAAAGGCGGAACGGCCGGTGATCTTGTTCTTCATGTTTCCTCCAGGCCTCGCAGGCGTTGCCGCGGGGGAGCCGCATGATGACCGAAGTCGGAGGATGCGCGCAAGGAAGCGCGCTCATGGCTGCCTTGCGCGCGCGAGGAGAAGCTGGAAAGATAGGTCGAAGCCGGAGGGACCGTCATGGCCTACGACGAAGGCACCGCCGCACGGGTTCGCAGGTTGCTGGCGGGCCAACGCCACGTCGCGGAGAAGAAGATGATGGGCGGGCTTTGTTTCATGGTGGACAACGTCATGTGCTGCACCATCAGCGGCCGCGGCGGCATGCTGTTTCGCGTCGGCCCCGAGGCGCATGCGCGGATGCTGAAGGAGCCACACACGAGTCCGATGGAAATGCGCGGGCGCATCATGACCGGGTTCGTGCGGGTCTCTGATGAGGGCACGCGAACCGATGCCAGGCTCAAGCTCTGGGTGAAGCGCGCGCTCGATTTCGTGGCGACGATGCCGACCAAGCCGCCAGCGAGGAAGGCTGCGCCGCGCACGGCGGCGGCCAACGCGAAGGCTAAAGCGCCTCCTCGCGCCCCAATTCGAACGGGTCCTCGCCGCTAGCGCGCTTCTTCTTTTTTGAGCGCTGCCAGACCACGCCCGGAAAACCCTTCAGCGGCACCAGCGGCTCGCCGGTATAGGCCCATTCCTGCAGCTCCTCGATGGCGATGTGATAGAGTGGCTGGCGTCCGGTGCGCTCCTTGAACAGCGCACGGGGAATGTTGACCATGTGCGGGCTGCGGGGGCGCTCATAGGCGATCGGCGTGCCGCAATGGGCGCAGAAGCTGCGCGCGGTCTTGGTCGCCTTGTCCTCGTAGCGGGTGAGCGCGGTCTTGCCCGAAGTGATGCGAAAGCGCTTCTTCCAGCTGCCGACATAGGTGGCGTAGGCCGCGCCATGGGCGCGGCGGCTATTGGCAGAGTGATCGTGCCAGGCCCAGCGCGCGGGGACGTCGATCTCGAAGGTGACCTTGCCGCAAAGGCATTGGCCGGTGGCGATTCCTGCGGCGAGTGCGGCTTTGGCCATTGTCTCTCCCCGGCGTCATTGCGAGCGTAGCGAAGCAATCCAGACTGCCTCTGCGGAAAGAGCCTGGATTGCTTCGCTACGCTCGCAATGACGGAGTTTGTGGTGCGATCGCGTGACAAATCAAGCTCGTCATTCCGGGACGCGCCGAAAGGCGCGGGCCCGGAATCCATCGAGCGGCAAGCCAGGACGTGAAATGGATTCCGGGTTCGATGCTTCGCATCGCTCCGGAATGACGGAAAGAGTCTACGCCGGCGCCAGCTCGTCATAAACAGGATAGTCCGTGTACCCCTTCTCCTCGCCGCCATAGAAGGTCGCGCGGTTGTACGGGGTGATCGGGTGGTCGTGCTCGAGCCGCCGCGGCAGATCGGGGTTGGAGATGAAGATGCGGCCGAATGCGATGATGTCGGCGTGACCGTCGGCAATCGCGGCATTCGCAGTCTCGCCGGTGAAGCCGCCGGCGGTCATCAGCACGCCGCTGTAGTGCGGGCGGAACAGCACCATGGCTGACGGCACGTTCTCCCAGTGAACATCGGCACGGCCCGCGCCACTGGAGCGCGGCTCGATGAAGTGCAGATAGGCAAGGCCGAGCTTGTCGAGCGCCTTCACCACGTGGGTGTAGAGCGGCATCGGATCGGGCTCGCCGGAATCGTTGGCGATGCCGTGCGGCGACAGTCGCACGCCGACGCGGTTGGCGCCCCAGATCTCGATCGCGGCCTGGGTGACGTCCATCAGAAGCCGTGCGCGGTTCTCGATCGGGCCGCCGTATTGATCGGTGCGCTGGTTGCTGCGCGACTGCAAGAACTGCTCGAGCAGATAGCCGTTGGCGCCGTGGATCTCGACGCCGTCGAAACCGGCGGCGAGCGCGTTCTTCGCGGCCTGCCTAAAAGCCTCGACGATGCCCTTGACCTCTTCCGTCTCCAGCGCGCGCGGCGTCTCGTAGTCGGCGAGTTTGCCGTCGGCGGTCATCGCCTTCATGCCTTCGGCCTTGATCGCGATCGCCGAGGCCGAGACCGGCAGCGCACCACCATGATAGGTCGAATGCGAGACGCGGCCGACATGCCAGAGCTGGAGGAAGATGATGCCGCCCTTGGCGTGCACGGCATCCGTCACCTTGCGCCAGCCGGCAATCTGCGCCTCCGAATAGATGCCGGGCGTCGCCGGATTGCCGCGGCCGTGCGAGAGCACGGGCGACGCTTCAGCGATCAGCAGACCGCCCGGCGTGGCGCGCTGGCCGTAATATTCGGCATTGAGCGGCCGCGGCGAAAAGCTCTCGCGCTCGGCGCGCATGCGCGTCAGCGGCGCCATCGCGACGCGATGCGCGAGCTTGTACGGACCGACCTGCAACGGTCTAAACAACGCCTCGAATTTCATGTGGGCCCCGGATTTCTTTGAAAGGATGCGGATCATATAGCGAGGGCGGCCGCCGGAAAAAGGCGCCGCCCCCTCTAAAAGCAGATATTCCCCAGCGCGGAACGCGGCAGAGGACAGATGTTACGCCGTCTTGATCCAGACGGCCTTCACGTTGAGATATTCCTCGACATGCTGCTTGCCGGACTCGCGGCCGTAGCCGCTCATCTTATAGCCGCCGAACGGCACGGCGGGGTCCATCGCCTGATAGCAATTGACCCACACCGAGCCGGCACGCAAGCGTTTCGCGACTGCATGCGCCTTGGTGACGTCCCGCGTCCACAGGCCCGAGCCGAGTCCGAACGTGGTGTTGTTGGCGCGCTTGACCAGCTCGTCCATGTCCTTGAACGCGATCGCGGAGATGACGGGACCAAAGATCTCCTCCTGCGCGATGCGCATGTTGTCCTGGACGCCCGCGAACACCGTCGGCGAGACGAAAAAGCCCTTCGACAACGCACCTTCGGTGACGCGGCCGCCGCCGGCAAGTGCTCGCGCGCCTTCCTTCTGGCCGATGTCGAGATAGCCGGTCACGCGCTCAAGCTGTTGTTCGGAGACCAGCGGGCCGATCTGGGTGTTCGGATCGAGACCGTTGCCGACCTGCAGCTTCTTGCCGAACTCGGCGACGCGGCCGACGAACTCCTCGTAGATCGACTGTTCGACGAACAGGCGGGTGCCGGCGCTGCAGATCTGGCCGGAATTGGCGAACACCGCCATCGCGGCACCCGGCACGGCGGCATCGAGGTCGGCGTCGGCAAACACGATGTCCGGCGACTTGCCGCCGAGCTCGAGCGACACGCGCTTGAGGTTGCCGGCCGAGGCACGGATGATCGACTGACCCGTGACATGCGAGCCGGTGAAGGCAACCTTGTCGACGTCATGATGCGAGGCCAGCGCAGCACCCGCGGTCTCGCCATAGCCGGGGACGACGTTGACGACGCCGGGTGGAATGCCGGCTTCCATCGCGAGCTCGGCGATGCGCAGCGAGGTCAGCGGCGCTTCTTCGGCGGGCTTGAGCACCACGGTGCAGCCGGTCGCGATCGCCGGGCCAATCTTCCAGAGCGTCGCGGTGAGCGGGCCGTTCCAGGGAATGATGGCGCCGACGACACCGACCGGCTCCTTCAGCGTGTAGGAGAAGATCTCGCCGGGCAGCGAGTTCTCGATGGTCTCGCCGTGGATCGCGGTGGTCTGGCCGGCGTAGTAGCGCAGCATGCCGACGGCGCGCAGGCGATAGGCGCGGGTGCGGCTGAGCGGTGCGCCCATGTCGAGTGTGTCGAGCTGCGACAATTCGTCGAAATTCTTCTCGACAAGATCGGCGAGCTTGAGCAGCAGGTTCTGCCGCTCGAACGGCTTGACCTTGCTCCAGGGACCCTCGAAGGCACGGCGGGCGGCGGCGACCGCACGGTCGATGTCTTCCTTGTCGCCCTCGGCAACGGTCGCGAGCAGTTCCCCAGTCGCGGGATTGTGGGTCTCGAAGCGCTTGCCGGACGCGGCATCCACCCACTTCCCGTCGATCAGCATCTGCTTGTAGGACCCGTTGGCGAACGGATGGCGCGTGATCGGAATAGCCTGCGACACAGCCATGGCTGCACTCCCTAGGTAGGTGATTGATTGGGTTCGATCTGGGCGGGATCGTTAGGTCAAACAGAATACAGCGGCGCCGGAAGGGCGTAAAGTCGGCGTAGAACGAAGCCCTGCCATGCCGACTTGTGCAGGGTCGCGCGAGCGCCATGTTATAGCTCGACCGAGCGCAACGTCCCTTCCCGGAGAATAGCCATGCCGCATCCTGTCATCGCCAAGGGCAATGTCGCCGTGATCACCGGGGGTGCCTCCGGCATCGGTCTTGCGGCGGCAACAGCGTTTGCGCGCGCCGGGATGAAGGTGTGCATCGCCGACGTCGACGAGGGACGGCTGGCAGAGGCCGCAACAAAACTGTCATCCGTTACGGCTGCCACAAATGTGATGACATCAGTTGTCGACGTCAGCCGGGTCGAAAGCGTGACGGAACTGGAACGCGCCGTGGGCGCGCATTTCGGCGGCACGGACCTGCTGATGAACAATGCCGGCATCCAGCCGGGCAGCACATTGTTCGGCGTATCAGACAATTGGCAGCGCATCATTGGCGTCAACATGTGGGGCATCATCAACGGCGCGCGCATCTTCGCGCCCAACATGATCGCGCGCGGCAAGGCCGGGCTGATCATCAACACCGGCTCCAAGCAGGGCATCACCACCCCGCCCGGCGATCCCGCCTACAACGTCTCCAAGGCCGGCGTGAAGGCGTTTACCGAAGCGCTCCAGCATGAGCTGCGCAACACCAGGGATTGCCACGTCACCGCGCATCATTCCCGGCTTCGTGTTCACCGGGCTCACCGCCAAGGGCCGCACCGAAAAGCCGGCCGGCGCGTGGACACCGGAGCAGACGGTCGATTTCATGCTTGCGCGACTCGAGGCCGGCGACTTCTACATCCTCTGCCCGGACAACGACGTGCCGCGCGCGCTCGACGAGAAGCGCCTGCTCTGGGCCGCCGGCGATATCGTCGAGAACCGGCCGCCGCTGTCGCGCTGGCATCCGGATTACGCGGATGCGTTCAAGAAGTTCGTCGATCGGAGCTAACCGAGACGATCAGCTCAGCGCAAGCAGGAGCGCGGTGCCGATCGGCGCGCCCCAGCCGGACACCGCATCGAACCCGCGCCGCGCTTCGTATCCGACGCCGGGCTTTGGCTTGGACGCGTTGTGGCCGATGGTGATGTCGTAGCAGACAAGATCTCCTATCGGCCGGCCAAGCGGCGATTTGCGATAGAGCAATGGAGCGAGGAAGCGCTGCCGCTTCTCCGACGGCAGAAGCGCATTGACGCGCGCGATGAGCGCAGCCAGGAGCGGCGCAGACGCGCTGGTCCCGCCGCCATAATCCGGCTTGCCGCGGAAGATCATCGCGTAGCCGGGTGGGCCGGCAAGCGCCGCAAGATCAGGCACGATGCGCCCCCAATGACCGGAGCCGTTCAGGGAAGCAATATCGATTCCGCGCTGCCACGCAGGACGACGAAATACCTCACTGACGCCTCCACCCGTTGCCCCTCCTCCCGCTTTCATGCGCCGCCCCGGCGTCTCCCACCACACTTGCTCCGTGACCTCACCGCCGAGCCGCATGATCATCGTGCCGCCGACCGCGAGAACGAACGGGCTGCAGCTCGGAAAGTCCACATGGGCAGCGCCGTCCGTCTCCTCGTCGCCGGCGCCATCGTCGCCCGAGGCGCCGCAGATCGTGATGCCCAGCGCGGCAGCCGCCTGGAGCCGCTCGTTGATGGCCGTACGTGCCGCGGGCGACCAATCACTGGAATCCTCTGCGGACCCCCAGCTCACCGACAGTGCCACCGGCCTGTCCTTGATGACGCGGTTCAATAAATCGACCCAGCCTTTCTGATCGAAAGTCGCAAAATAGACGGACAGCTTGGCACCGGGAGCCAGGCCTGCAGCCACCTCGACGTCCATCATCACTTCGCCGGTATCGTCGAGTGCGTCCTGACGATCGTCCTTTGGCAATTGCTCGATTTGCCTGCGGTTGCGTACCGGCCAGTTGATCGAGACGATCTCAACCTTGGGCCTCTTGCGACCGAATGTCTTGCAGTGGAGTGCGAGGTCCCCGGCAAAATAGCCGCCACCGAACTCGGCAATTGCGATCTTCTGTCCGGCGCCGTCCCCGGGCGGAAAATGATACAGCGCTTCCAGGGAAGATGGGCTGAGCGGCGTCAAGCCGGCACCGATCCTCGCCCTGCTCCGCCACATGACACGCCGCTGGCCGAATCCGATCAACGCAGTGACGATCTTCTTCAGCGAAGCGGGAATCTTGTAGTCGTCCTCCCGATCGCGGAATTGCCCCTGATCCTCGCTCCAATAGACGCCGAGGCGCGGCTGAAACGCCTTCTCCATCTGCGCGACAGTCCCGCTCACGCGCATGCTGCGCGTCTCAAGCGACACATCCACGACCTTGAGGCCGAATTTGCGCAGAACCTGTGACACCTTGTCGGCGTCGCTCTTCGAGGCGCTGTACCGTGCCCTGAACCGGGCTCGCGACATCGCTCGACCTCCGAGCTTGTCGGCGTCCGGCAACTTGGGTCCACGCAATGTCAGCGTGATCTCGACGTGCTGACGCGGATTCTCGTCGCGCAGACGCCTGGCCCCCGCCGTGGGTGGGCGCGCGCTGCCGGACACAACGACAGGGCGCTTTGCCGCGCCTGCCGATCCGGTCTTGTCGTCACGCTTTGCTGCCTTGCGATTGGTGGCCGCCCTGCGGCCGGTACGCGCCTTAGCCTTTGATGCCATAGCCGGGCCCCCGCCCTCGACACGACCAAAGGTTGCAGGTTATCGTCGATCCCCGGACCCGTCAAATCTGAGGCCCGCCGGGCGACTTTCGCCGCTCGCTTGGGACCGGTCCTCGACCGTCCGAGATTGTTTTTCGATTTTTGATTTCAATCCGAGGATTTCGATCATGCGCTCGATTTTCGCACGGCTCAATCGCCGTTACGGCAGGAAGTTCATCGGCTTCGACCGTCAGAAGCTCGTCAGCTCGACCCTCGCCAACGCAATGGTCGTCACGGCGGCCACACCTCCCCGCGACATGCCACGCCCTGCGCGGGCGGTACGACGGCCGCGTGTCACGATCGTCGGAGCGGGACTCGGCGGCCTGATGGCCGGCTACACGCTCGCTCATTGCTGCGACGTGACGATTTTCGAGGCGCGCGAACGCGTCGGCGGCCGTGTCTGGAGCAAGAACAAGTCGAGCGGCGTGGTCGAAGCGGGCGGCGAGCTGATCGGCTACAATCATCCGCTGTGGCTGGCCCTGGCGCGCCAGTTCCGGCTGGGACTCTCGCTGTTCACGCTGGACTCGAATTTCGACGCGCTCGATCTCGATATGCCGATCTATCTCGACGGTCGAAAGATCTCGAACCCGTTCGCGCTCCAGACCCTGTTCGAGCAGATGGAGGCGGCCTTCGGGCGGATGGCAAGGCGCGCGCGGCACGTGCACAAGCATGCGCCCTGGCTCACGTCCGACGCCGACGCGCTGGACCGGCAATCCATGGCGGACTGGATTCGGGACGAACCTAGCTCGCGTCTCGCCAGGCTCGCAATGAAGGAGCAGTTCAGCAACGACGCGGGCCAGCCCGTCGAGCGACAAAGCCTGCTCGCCAATTTCGCGGTGGTCCATGGCGGCGCACTCAAGGGACACCCGGCCGCCTACTTCACCCAGACCGAGACGCTACGCTGCTCGGAGGGCAATCAGTCGCTGGCCGAGCACCTTGCCGAGGAAATCAGGAGGGTCGGAGGAGTGGTCCATCTGTCCTCGCCCGTCGTCGCGATCGACATCGACAAGGAGGGCGTGACGATCACGCCGGAGGGGGCTGCTTCCCATCTCGCCGATTACGTCGTGCTTGCGATTCCGCCGAGCCTGTGGCCGGGCGGACGCTTTGCCAAGATCGAGATCACGCCGCAACTCACGCCCGACCATTACATCTCGATGGGGACGGCCGTGAAATACCTCAGTCCGGTCAAGCGACGTTTCTGGATCGACCATGGGCTGGCGCCGGCCGCGACCTCGAGCCGCTTTGGCGTCACATGGGAAGGCACCGACAATCAGATCGCGCCGCGCGGCCGCGAGGTCGAGCTCAGCCTGTTCGCCGGCAGCAAACCGGCGCAGCAGGCCATTCGACAATGGGAGCGCGGCGGCAAGACCGCCGTCGATGCCTTTTATGCGTCGCGGATCGGCCAGGTCTATCGCGGCTATGAAGACAATCTGTCCCAGCCGCCGGACTTCATTGCGTGGCCCGCCGATCCCTGGACCGGTGCCGGCTATTCCTGTCCCGCGCCCGGCGAAGTCACGCGCGCCGGGCCGCTGCTCAACAGCGCATTTCACAAGCGGATGTATTTTGCCGGCGAGCACACCTGCTTTGCCTATTACGGCTACATGGAGGGCGCGTTGCAGTCCGGCCTGAAGGCAGGGTCGGCGATCCTGAGGGCGACCAAACGCGCCGGCCGGCGCCGGTCGGCCTGAGCGCTTTACAGCGTCTCTTGCTGGTGCCCGCAATTCTTGCAGGCGAACTTGACGCGGCTCTGGCCTTTTTCCGCCTGAACCCGGTTCGGCGCGCCGCACTTGCCGCAGACGGCCTCGATGCGGGTCGTGCCGTGCTTGACGACGATGGTCTTCTTTTCCATCGACTCGCGGATCAGGCGCTCGGCCTCCTCACGCAGGGATTGTTTCGACAAAGCTCGTCTCCGCCTTTAGAAAGCGCGAGAGCCATATCGCACCTGCGGTGGAATCTCAATCGGCAATGCCGGCTCAGACCTCGACAATCACATAACTATCCTCGACATGCACCGGAAACGTCTCGGCGACATACGGGCCTTTCTGCAATTCGTCGCCGCGTTCCACCGCGACCGGATATGACCGGATCCTGACGCGCTTCGGATCGAACCAGGACTGGCCGTTGCGCATGTCGAATTCCCAGCCGTGCCAGGGACAGCGCAGCATCTCCCCGACCCGAGAGCGCTCATAGACGCCGGGCTCAGGCGAGGTCAGCCGCGCCACGCAAGCGGCCTTCTCCAGCGGTGCGCCTTCATGCGGACAGCGGTTCAGCAGCGCAAAGAACTCGCCATTGACATGGAACACGACGATATCGCGGCCCGCGACGTCGACGACCTTGTTGCCGCCGGGCGGGATCTCGGTCGTTCGCGCGACAATGTGACGGGCCATGTTGATCAGAACTTGTAGACCGCACGCGCATTGGTGCTGAAGATCTTTGTCCGCTCGGCCTCCGTCAGCGGTGTCTTGAAGGCGAAGCGCGGATCGTCGAAATCCCAGTGCGGATAGTCCGACGAGAACAGGAGGCGATCGACGCCGACCCATTCGATCAGCGAGCGCAGATACCGCGCCTCATCGGGCTCGTCGATCGGCTGGGTCGTGAACCAGAAGTGCTCGCGGACGTATTCCGACGGCTTGCGCTTGAGATGCGGCACCTCGCTGCGGAACCGCTCGAAATGCTGATCCATCCGCCACACCGCCGACGGGATCCAGCCGAAGCCGCCCTCGATGAAGACGATCTTCAGCTTTGGAAACCGCTCCAGCACACCCTCAATGACAAGGCTGGCAAGCTGCGCCGCGATGGTGTGCGCGTTGGACTGGTGCTCCTCGACATAATAGGACGGCCAGCCGCCGCCTGTCGGCGCGTGGCCGCCATAGCCGCCGACATGGATGCCGAGCGGCAGGTCCAGCGCCTGCGCGCGCTCATAGATCGGCCAGTAGCGGCGGCGGCCGAGCGGCTCGTTGGCGCGCGGCGAGACGTTGATCTGGATGTACTCGCCGCTTCTGGCGCAGCGCTCGATCTCGGCGATCGCGAGATCCGTGCCGTCCTGCCCGACCAGGATCGAAGCCTTCAGGCGCGGATCCCTGTGCGACCAGAACGCCAGCTGCCAATCGTTGATGGCGCGCTGGATCGCCGCGCCGAATTCCAAGTTCTGCTGCGAGAAGATGAAGAGATCGAGCACCTGCAAGATCCCGAACTCGACATCGAGCGGATCGAGATGCTGCTTCTGCATGAAAGCAAGGTCGGAGCCGGGCGGCCCTCCGGTCGGCGGCCAGGCATCGCGCCGCGCGATCATTGGCGAGGACCGCGGATAGGGGGTCGTAAACAGATAGGGCGTGCGCAGATGGCTGCCATATTCCTTCAGATGCCGCTGCCAGCGTTTCGGCAAGAACTCGTTGAGGTCGTCGAGCGAATGCAGGCTCGGGTGCACGTCGCAATCGACGATGCGCAGCCGGCTCGCGGCGGGCTTCTCGTCGTCACGCAGCGGACGGTCGATGACTTCACTCATGCGAACCTCCAGGATTAGTTGATCGACAACCGCGGAAATGTCTCCAGCGGATTATCGACGCACATCTTTGCGATGATGCTCTTCGGCAGGTTCGGCGGTATCGGATCGTCGCCGTCGAACTGCCAGTGTGGATAGTCGGACGCGAACAGGAACATCTTGTCGGAGCCGATCTGGTCGATGATCTCCTCGACGCTTTTGGCATCGCCCGGCGCATCGAACGGCTGCATGGTGACGCGAAAATTGTCGCGGACGATCGCGGCGGGCTCGCGCCCGACCCAGGGCACCTCGACGCGCACGCCGCGCCAGGTCTTGTTGGCGCGCCACATGAAGGCCGGCAGCCAGCTCACGCCGGATTCCATCAGCACGACCTTGAGGTCCGGATATTTGCCGAACACGCCCTCATAGATCAAGCTCAGAATCTGCGCCTGAAACGCCTGCGCTTCGACGAAGTAATATTCGTAGCGGTGCGACGGCCAGCCAGCCGAGCTTGGCGCCTGCCGATATTGCGTGCCGGCATGGATCGCGAGCGGCAGCTTGTGCTTTTCGGCGAGCTGGTAGACCGGCCAGAAATGCCGTCGCCCCAGCAGCGTCTCGCCCTGCGCCAGCACCAGGATGGAGACGAAGCGATTGTCGCTCGCGCGGCGCTCGATCTCTTCGATGGCGAGATCCGGCGCCTGCATCGGCACCACGATGGAGGCGCGCAGGCGCGGGTCACGCGATAGCCATTCGGCGGCAATCCAGTCGTTGATCGCCTTGCAGAAGTCCGCCGCCATGTAGGAATCGAACACGGCTTGCGCGCCGTAGAGCACGTTGAGGATCGCATGGCTCGCGCCCAATTGGTCGAAGGCGCCCTTCTGCACCATCGCCAGATCAGAGCCCGGCTTCGTGCCATTGGCCGGCCGCCAGTCGGCGCGGCCAGAAAACGGCATGCTCGGCGGATAGGAGGTGAGGTCGAGGCCGTCGATAGCACGGCTCACCACCTGCTCTTTCCAGTGATCACTGAGATAAGGAAGCAGCGTCGTGCGCGTGCCACCAACCGCCGGGTGGATGTCGCAGTCGATCCGCGTCACCGACATGGATGCTTCCTCGCCAAGATCTTGTACGTACGCCTTATTGGCGGCGTTCTTTGTGCGCCGCCCACACAGAGTGCGCCGGCCTATGCCGACGCGCAAGGGCGCAGACCAGCGCGATCCGTCATGGCTCGGTTGCATTTCGCAGGCGCGATATCAGGTCGGGCCGATGCATCCAGCGCAATCGCGGTCTCGGTGGCGGGATCGGCGGCTGATTAAAATTTCGTCTATCGCATCGCAGCCGACACGCTTAGCTTCGGCTGCGTACCGTCCTCTTTGCTCTTCCGGAGTTCCCATGTCCCTCCTCATCCGCGGCGGCACTGTCGTCAATCATGATCATTCGCGCCGTGCGGACGTGTTGATCGAGGGCGACACCATCGTCGCGGTCGACGCAGCGATCGCGGCGCCAACGGGGGCGGAGATCATCGATGCCGGCGGCGCCTATGTCATTCCGGGCGGGATCGATCCGCACACCCATCTCGAAATGCCGTTCATGGGCACGGTTACCGCGGATGATTTCGAGTCCGGCACCAAAGCGGCGCTGAGCGGCGGCACCACCATGGTGGTGGATTTCTGCCTGCCCGATCCCGGCCAGTCGATGCTCGCGGCCTATCAGGAATGGCGCCACAAATCCGAGAAGGCGGCGACCGACTACGGCTTCCACATGGCGGTGACGTCATGGTCGAAGCAGATCCATGACGAGATGGCAACCGTGGTCAAAACCTACGGCATCAACACCTTCAAGCACTTCATGGCCTACAAGGGCGCGTTGATGGTGAACGACGATGAGCTCTACAACTCGTTCGCGCGCTGCGCCCATCTCGGCGCGATGCCGGTCGTGCACGCGGAGAATGGTGACGTCGTTGCCCTGATGCAGGAGGCGCTGATCGCGCGTGGCGTCACCGGCCCCGAGGGCCACGCCTATTCACGACCGCCGGAGGTCGAGGGCGAAGCCACCAACCGCGCCATCATGATCGCGGACATGACCGGCACGCCGGTCTATATCGTCCACACCAGCTGCCGCGAGGCGCATCAGGCGATCGCGCGAGCGCGGGCCGCGGGAAAACGCGTCTATGGCGAGCCGCTGATCCAGCACCTGCTGCTCGATGAGCGTGAATATCAGAGCAAGGACTGGAATTATTCCGCGCAGCGCGTGATGTCGCCGCCGTTCCGCGACAAGTCGCATCAGGATAGTCTTTGGGCTGGCCTGCAGTCCGGCTCGCTGCAGGTGGTCGCGACCGACCATTGTGCCTTCACCACCGAGCAGAAGCGGTTCGGCCTCGGAGACTTCAGAAAGATCCCGAACGGCACCGGCGGCCTGGAAGATCGCCTCGCGCTGCTATGGACCGCGGGCGTCGCGACGGGGCGGCTGACCAAGGAGGAATTCGTCGCGGTGACCTCGGCGAATATCGCCCGCATCCTCAACATCTATCCGCGCAAGGGCGCGGTCGCCGTCGGCTCAGACGCCGACATCGTGGTGTGGGATCCCAAGGCGACGAAGACCATCAGCGCGAAGCGGCAGATGAGCCGGATCGACTACAATGTGTTCGAAGGCTTTGCCTGCGCCGGCGGGCCCGCCGCGACGCTCTCGCGCGGTCGTATCGTGTGGAAGGATGGCGATCTCCGCGCCGAGGCGGGCGACGGGCACTATGTCGAGCGTCCGGCGTTCTCACCGGTGCATGTGGCGAATTCCACCTGGAAGGAGCTGACCGCCCCGCGCGCGGTCGCACGCGGTGCGGTGACGCCGTAGCTGCGCCACAACACGCGATGCCTAGATCGCGAATACCCAGGCGGCGACGATGGTGCCGATGGTGATGAGACCGGCGATGGTCCAGCCGGCGGCATATTCCAGCTCAGGATGACCAGTTGCCCGCATGATCTCTGCCGGGTCGGCGGTATGCTTCTCTGC
This sequence comes from Bradyrhizobium cytisi, assembly GCF_008123515.1. GTDB lineage: Bacteria > Pseudomonadota > Alphaproteobacteria > Rhizobiales > Xanthobacteraceae > Bradyrhizobium > Bradyrhizobium cytisi. The sequence goes on along the minus strand of NZ_VSSR01000038.1, from coordinate 47,516 downwards.
CATGACGGCCTCGCATGTTACGTCCCGCGTCATGGATAAGTCGCTTCAGCCGCCATTAGGTTCCATCACGGAAATGCGAGGGACACAAAAACGCAAAAACAACCCCATGCACAGTAGAACGCTGGCCTCGGCATGAGGCGCAGCCGCGCGTGACAAAGCTTTGACGCGATTGTGAGAGGCGCGCGGCGTGATCGGCTTTGCCGCAGCGGCACCCCGCTGTTAGGATGCATTGCCGGCATTTTTCTATTTTAGGTTTGGTTCACTGACGTATCGGCAATTTTCTTGCCGGCACACCACAATTGATTTTCGAACACCTGAACAGTTTCGGACAAACAGCACCCACCATCGCAATTCCAGCTTTCCAGCGCGCCAACCCCGTACAAGGAGGAAATACTATGTCCCCTAGTGCAACACCCCACATGGTCGAACTTCCCAACTCTGTCCATCAACTGCCGACAGGCTCGAAGGCGATGCGCCGCACCAACGGCCAGCGCTGGATCGAGCTGACGCTCGGCGTCAAGCGATCCGCCGATCTGCCTGATCTGTCCGATCTGGACGACAAGCTCCCCAAGGCGCGCAAATACATGACGCGCGACAAGCTCGAGAGCCAATACGGCTCCGATCCCAAGGCCATCAAGTCGATCGAGGATTTTGCCAAGGCGCACAAGCTCGTCGTGACCCGCAACGAGCCCGCCGCCGCACGGCTCGGAATCGCAGGCACGGTCGACGACGTCAGCGACGCCTTCGGCGTCACGCTGTTCGATTATTCGCATCCGCATCTCGGCGACTTCCACGCCCGCACCGGCCCGGTGCACATCCCGGCCGAGGTCGGCGATGCCATCACCGGCGTGTTCGGGTTGAACAACCACCGTGTGCTCAGGCGCTCGCGCCATTCGGCACGCGCCGCGGCGCCGGATTTCGCAAGCTCGGTGCGGCACTGGTTCGTTCCGACCGAGCTCGGCGCCATCTACAAATTCCCCCAGATCGACGCGAGCAAGCAATGCATCGGCCTGCTCGAATTCGGCGGCGGCGTGGAGACCCCCGATGTCGCGGCCTATTTCAGCAAGATCGGCGTTCCCGCGCCGGAGGTCGCCGTCATCGCGGTCGACGGTGTCTCGACCAATCCGGCCGACGACCCGGAATCGACCGGCGAGGTGATGCTGGACGTCGATGTCGCCGGCGCGCTCGGCGGCGGCGCCAAGATCGCCACCTATTTCTCGACCTTCGACGAGAAGGGTCTGGTCGATTGCCTCGCCAAGGTCGTCAGCGACTCCGTCAACGACCCCTCCGTCGTCTCGATCAGCTGGGGCTGGGACGAGAACCAGGCCTTCAACAACAGCGGCGTGATCTGGTCACCGGCTGCGATCGACCATTGCAACCATAGCTTCCTCGCGGCGGCCCATCTCGGCATCACGTTCTGCGTGTCCACCGGCGACGACGGCTCGGAAGCACAGATGCAGGACGGCCGGGCGCACGTGAACTTCCCCGCGACCAGTCCTTACGTCCTCGCGGTGGGCGGAACGACCTTGCACGCGCGTGCGAACGCCAGGAAGCAGGTGCAGATCACCGAGGCGGTCTGGAATGACGGACCGGGAAGCGGCACCGGCGGTGGTGTCAGCGACATCACGCCGGCCCCGGCCTGGCAGAAAGGCATCGTGCCGAAGTCGATCAATCCCAGGCATTTTGCCGGACGTGCAATTCCGGACGTTGCGGCCAATGCCGATCCGGCAACGGGCTATCTGACGATGTCGGGCGGCAAGCTCGGCATTGTCGGCGGCACCAGCGCCTCCGCACCGCTCTGGGCAAGCCTGATCGCACGGATCAACGCCGCGCTCGGCGCACGATCCGGCAATTTCAACGCCCTGCTCTATTCCAAATTCGGCCCGGCCGGCGTGCTGCGCGACATCACGGTCGGCAACAATGACACCGGCGGTCTGCTCGGCGGACAGTACAAGGCGGGCCCGGGATGGGACGCCTGCACCGGCTGGGGCGTGCCGGATGGCGGCAAGCTTCTCGTAGCGCTTCAGGGCGGCCCGGCCAGCTAGCCGATCCGCGCTTGCACAGGCGGGCGATCATCCGCCTGTGCGAGACAGGGACACCCGACAGAGACACCCGGCCGCGTCCGTCCGACGCGGCCGGTCGCGTCTTGCAGGCGCCAGAATGGGAGTGAAAAACGAAAGCAATCGGCGCAGATCACCGTTGGTGTCCCGTTGTCTCCCAACAGCGGCGCAATAGCAGAGATGCCGGGAGGTCCGTTGCGGGCCAACACCGGACTCGTGCACCGCAGCCAATGAGGGCGCATCGCTTCTAGCGGGACATTTGCGGTGGATCGATGATGCCGGCTACCCGAATGAGCCCGAGCTTTTCGAGAAAGAAAGGCAGTATGGAACGTAACGGAACATCAGACGTTCTTTTCCGCGAGTGAGCAGCGCCGTCGCCCCGGCGCAGCAACCGCCGAGGCGCGGAGCTGCGCTGATCGGAGGGAATGCTCATGAGACTCACCCTTTCAGTCATCAAGGCTGACGTTGGCTCCGTCGGCGGGCACACGAAACCGTCTACACGCATGATGGCGGCTGTCGAGGGCGAGGTCGCGAAGGCGATCTGCAATGGTCTCTTGATCGACGGTTTCATCTGCCACACCGGCGACGACATTGCGATCATCATGACGCACACACGGGGCGAGGGGAGCTCTGAGGTACATCAATTCGCCTGGAAGGCGTTTCTTGCGGCCACGGCGGTTGCGAAAAACTCTGGCCTCTACGGCGCCGGCCAGGATCTTCTGGTCGACGCGCCTTCCGGAAACGTTCGCGGCGCCGGACCGGGCGTCGCGGAGCTCAGCTTCGAACACAGCCTCTCGGGTTCGAGGCCCGCGGAGTCCTTCATGGTGTTCGCCGCCGACAAGTGCGGCCCCGGCGCCTACAACCTGCCGCTCTACCTCACCTTTGCCGATCCCATGTACTGCGCCGGGCTGATGCTGCCTCCGATGATCAAGGGTTTCCGTTTTCATGTCATCGACATGGACCACACGGCTGGCGACAGCGTGATCGAACTCGACGCGCCCGCGGACGGCTACCACATTGCCGCGCTGCTCCGCGACAATGAGCGCTTTGGGATCGATCGCATCGTTTCCCGAACGTATGACGAGGTTGCCGTCGCTGTTTCGGCGCAGCGTCTTCACTCGATCGCAGGCAAGTACACCGGCAAGGACGATCCGGTCGCGATCGTCAGGAACCAAGGGATTTTCCCAGCGCCGGAAGAAATCGTCTCGCCGTTCGCGAAGGCGCACTTCGTAGGCGGCGATGCGCGCGGCTCGCACGTGATGCCGCTCATGCCGGTGCCACTTAATACACCGGTGACAGGCATGTACTGCCTGCCAATTGTCTCCTGCGCTGGCTTTTCGATCGACAAGAACGGCCGTTTTTCGGAGTCCTATACCGATTTCTTCGACAACCCGGCGTGGGACGAGGTCCGCCGGCGCGCCCAGCGCAAGGCAATCGAGATGCGCAGCCAAGGCTGGTCTGGCGCCGCGATGCTGCCCTATTCCGAGCTGGAGTATGGCGGCTTCCGCGACACCGTGTCCGCACTGCTGAAGCGTTTTCGGCTGCGCGGGGAGCGCAAACCGGAAGCGGCCGAGTAGAGAACGTGCGACGCGGGCGCTATTGACATGCCAATACTGGGAGGTAGGTGTGGCGAGGAAACGCATAGGCATTCTCACTGGCGGTGGCGACGTCCCCGGCCTCAACGCGATCATCAAGACCGTGACCTATCGCGGCAGCGAGGACGACATTGAGGTCGTCGGTCTGCGCCGCGGTTGGGAAGCCCTCACGCACCTTGACCTCGACGCCCCCGCCAGCAAATCGCACTACCTTATCCCGCTCAACCGCGAAAACACGCGCATCATCGACCGACGCGGCGGCACCGTGCTGCACTCGAGCCGCACCAATCCCTCCAAAATGAAGAAACTGCCCGATCATCTCGCTGGCGAAGACCTTCCAGTCTCGGAGAGTACCAAGAGCGGCATCGCAACCAAGACTTGGGATCTCACCGGCCAGGTATTGGCGAACCTCTCCAGGCTGGGCATCGAGCACCTCATCGCCATCGGCGGCGACGACACACTCAGCTATGCGGACAAGCTCAACGGGCTCGGCGTCAAGATTATCGCCATCCCGAAGACGATGGATAACGACGTCCGCAACACCGAATACTGCATCGGCTTCTCGACCGCGATCACCCGCGCCAGCGATGCAATCCAGCGGCAGCGCACCACTGTCGGCTCACACGAGCGAATTGGCATTTTCCGCATCTTTGGTCGCGATGCCGGATTTACAGCTCTCTACACCGCGTACGTGACCTCGATACGGTGCGTCATACCGGAGTACAAGGTCAACCTCGACAAACTGATCCAACTGCTCATCGAGGAGAAGCGTGCGAACCCAAGCAACTACGCGCTGATCGTTCTCAGCGAAGGTGCCGAGTGGGAGGGCTTCAGGCTGCAGGAATACGGCGAGCCTGACGCCTACGGTCACCGAAAGAGGACGAGCGTGGCCGAAGTGCTTGCCGACGAGATCAAGCTGCGCGCCGGCGAGGAGACCATCGTCTCTGATCTCACCTACGACCTGCGATCGGGCGATCCGGACTTTATCGACAAGCTTGTGGCCCTGACTTTCGGTAACATGGCATACGATGCCATCCTGGAAGGCAAGACCGGCCTTATGTCGGCGCTGGTAGAGGGCCGCTACGACCTGGTGCCCATCCCTGACGCCAAGCTCGGCCCCCGCAAATTGGACGTCGCCAGCACGTACAACACGGAGCGCTACCGCCCCATCTACGCCAACAAGCGGGGGCTGCCGATCTTTCTCAACCGCGCGTCATAGGGGGGTGGCAGGTGGCAACCCCAAGAACGTCTCGTATGGGGCAGCCTCGGAAGTGCTGCCCGGCCAGATGGGTCTGCCGACGCGGAGTCAGGACCTCGTGCCGAGATCATGAAGGAGTCAGGCCATGGAGATCGAACGCACGACATTCGGCACCATCACGATTGACGGAAAGACCTATGAACACGACGTGATCATTCGTCTCTCCGGTGAAGTGGCAAGGCGGAAGAAAAAACTGTCGAAGAAGTACTACGGCACCTCGCATGTCCTCTCGAAAGACGAAGCGAAGTTCCTCTATGAGGACGGATGCGAGCAGCTGATTCTTGGCTCGGGCCAGATGGGCAATGTGCACCTATCGCCGGAAGCTGAGACGTATTTTGCGAGAAAGGGTTGCAAGGTCCTGCTGGAGCCGACCCCCAAGGCGATTCATACGTTCAACGACTCGCGCGCAAAGAAGATCGGCCTTTTTCACATTACCTGCTGAAACCGGGCCGGCTGCGGCGCATGAAGCCCGAGAGCGCATTGAGAAGATCGATTCGCCGCACGGTCGTACGTGATGACCGGTGGCGGAAGCCCACCATCGTCCAGGTCCGCAAGAGATCCTGACCACTGACGGGATCACGCGGGACACGGGAGTCGGCTTTGGGTCAAGATGCGAAGAACTCTGCGCGAGCAGATGTTTTCCGCTTCGGCTCCGAACTCAGACATTGCTCGGTGCGGTCGGCACTTCGCATTTGGGCCACAAGGAGACCTCACATCCGGACAGATCTCACGGCTTCTTAAAAATGAATTCTAATGTTGACGAAGGGTCTTGCTGCCTCTTCCAGTCAGCAAGCTTCTCCTCTTCCTCATGCAACTGACGATACAGCTGAGACATCCGGGCAAATATCGACCGGAGCGTCGTGTCATCCGCTGTCCGAGAAATCTGAGCACATCGCTCAGATATATCAAGATTTTCGCTCATAATCGGTAGGTTCTCCTCACCTGATCTAAGCTGGTGGCCTTCGGGAGTATGTCTTTGGGTCAAAGAGTGCAGCCAGACCGGCGACGAGTGCAATCACCGCGACAAACAGGACCGAGATAGGATCGATAAATAGATACAAGACTGCCGCTATTGCCAGCAACGTCAAAGCGGGACCGACGAGCGCAGGGTGCCTCTTAAGCGAATATATCACCCGGTTGCGCACTTCAGGAATGCAGGACGCGGCGGTGACAAGGCCAACGATTACGACAAGCCATTTCGGCATAACTCGCGCGCCTCGATAGTGGGCTACTACGACAACAACGTAGGCACCCTTTCGCTCTGATTAAAGAACATAGTTCAAATCACATCGTTTCCGGCGGATGTCTGCAACGGGTCAAAAGCGTCGGCTTGGCGCTCGGCTACCAAGTTCAGGTCTGCCCCAATGAACCGACGTGTAGCTGTACGGCGTCAACGGAAGCGTTGGGCCACAACCGGACATCGGGCTTTCATTTTTCTGGCTCAGACCTTCCGGTCAATCTGATCGAACCTGGATAGGCTGTCTTGTGCTTCACATACCCGATTTCTTCGGAGAACTTCCTACCCGCTTCCGTCCAGCGCCCAAAGCGGGTGTCCACAATTTCCATCAGTCCAAAGTCCGCGAGTGCCTGAATTGCAAGTTGTCCGGCGCTCTCCGCGAGAGTGTCAACGTCATCCTCGTACTCGTACTGATGTTGGTGAACCATGGCTACGAGCGCGATCAGAAGCTTCTTTTCGGTTTCGGTCATAACTTTGCCCTATCAAGTGCCGGGTCGCCCGAGTTGCTCTGAGAGCGTATTCAGCATCTCCTAACATTTTCGGCGTTGCATCAGGAAACCTCTGTTTCGGGTCAAAGGCCGAAGAATTCAATTCGAGCACAATTGGCCCGCTGCGCTCTCGGAAGCGGCCTTCCGTCCGTGCCCTCATGAGTACACGTTCTTATTCAACAAGTGACCTCGTCGCGTTCAACTCTCCCGGGACTAAGACTATAGCCCTCCCCCTAATGGGAAATCTGTCATAGGCTGCGACTGTCATTTGGCGGCAAAGCCGTGACCGGAGAGGAAAAACGCCCATGAAACTCACGATGTCCGCCTGCCGCGCCGGTGCAATCCTCGTGGCCGGTGCGTTCCCTGTCGCGGGCGCATCCGGCGCCACGCCTTCGAAAATCTCCGGCTCCACGGCGCTGGCGCTGGCGGGGGTGATCGCGCCGCTGTCGCCGATCCTGTCGGGCGCCGAGAAGAAGGCGGTTGCGATGCTGTTCGCCGTCAACGCCGATATTCCCTACAAGAAGCCGATCGTCGTGACCGCGGACAGGATCGTCTGCCGCACCAGCAATGTCGACATCACCTTGCGCAACTGCGAGGTCTCGTTCGGCAAGAAGGTCAAGACCGTGAACGGCTCCACGGCCAACGAGATTTTCGCGACCGAGGCGCTGGCCGGCATTCCGCCCGACGGTGCGGCGGGATCGAATTTCGAGAGCCTGAGCAAGCTGAGCTGCACGATCGACCCCAATGCCGTCAGGCAGAAGGACGGCAGCGGGGCGGATTGCACGTTCCAGTCGGCCGATTGAACAAGGCGTGACGGGGCGAACCAACGGTGCCGTGAAATCGCCGCAAGATGAACTGACAAGACCAAGTAGCAAGGCGAATTGAAAAGACAGGCCAAATCGGCGCACCAAACCGAAGCGCTCAAGGCCGGCACCACGATGATGAAGAATTGTCTCGCATTTTTGCTTGTTCTGAGCGTGACAGCGGCCTCCGCACATGGCCCGTTGCCGGCGCGACTGACCGCGCCGTCCGATCTCGTGCCGGTCGGCCTCACCGATAACGACACGACCGCCGGCGGCGTCGCGCGCCTGTGCGAGCAGGTCACCTTCTCGCGCGGCCTGCGCTATGGCGACGGCGGGGCCAATGTGCTCGACGTCGCGATCAGCGAGACCACCAAGGCGGATACGCCGCGACCGGTGCTGCTGTTCGTGGCGGGCGACACGTTTACCGGTGACCGCGGCGCTCCGGACCTGTCCCGCGACATCCAGGACGAGGCGATGTGCTTTGCCGCGCGCAACGGGATGATCGGGGTGCGCGTGAACTACCGCCTGGCGCCCGCCGCGACCTGGCCGATGGGCGCGACCGATGTCGCAGCGGCGCTGTCCTGGATCCACGGCAATATCGACCTGTTCAACGGCGACGCCCGCGAGATCGTCGCGGTCGGCTACGGCGCCGGCGCCTTCCATGTCGCTAGCCTGCTGGCGCATCCCGAGCTCCAGGCCGACCGCGCCGATGTCGCGGCGGTCGTGCTGGTATCCGGTATCTACCGCGCCGGCAAGGACGCCAGCGACAGCGAGAAGGCGTATTTCGGCACTGACGCCGCTCAATATGACAAGCGCTCGGTGTTTCCCGGCATCCTCAATGTCGATGCGCCGATCGTGCTGGCCTGGGCCGCCAACGATCCCGCGAACCTGGTCGCGCAGGGCGAGACCCTGAAGAAGACGCTGTGCGGCGCCGGCCACTGCCCGCGCACCACGCTGCTGCGCAGCCGCGACGGCATCGCTGCCGCATTTGGGCTGGACGGCTCCGGTGACAGCCTCGCCGAGCCGACGCTGCTGCTGGTGCATCAGCTGGAGGCGCGCGGGCTGCCGTAAGCATCAGCGGGACGCCCGAATTCGTCGCCAAGCCAATATGCCGGACGATGATGGACTCACGCCGCCTGTGTCGGGGCGGCACGACGCCAGAGAAGCGCAATACTATCGGGAGCGATGCAGCGGGCGAAGGCGCGTGCCAGGCCATGCGCTGCTTTCAGTTCATATATGTGGAGCACAATGCTCTTGCTTCAAGACCCCGCCTCCCCCGTAGAAGTCAGGCCTCCTACCGAGTCAGGGGTGGCACATGACGGAACATGACGTGATCATCGTCGGCGGCGGTCCAACTGGATTGATGCTGGCTGGGGAGCTGGCCGTGGCCGGCGTGAACGCCGCGATCGTCGAGAAGCGTCCGAACCAGGACGTGGAGGGCTCGCGCGCGAGCGGTCTGCATCCACGGGCGATCGAGCTTCTCGATCAGCGGGGCATAGCGGAAAGGTTCCTGCCGCAAGGGACCAAGCACTACGCCGTCGCGCTCGCCGGCATCGTCCTCGAGGCCCGCGACCGGCCTAGCCGCCACAACTACACGCTCGGGCTCTGGCAGGAAAAAATCGAGCGCGGTCTCGCCGACTGGGTCTCTGAACTCGCCGTGACCTTCTATCGAGGCTGCGAGATGGCGACCTTTGTCGAAACCACGGAGCGGGTCGACGTTCACCTGACGGACGGGCGCAGGCTCGGTTCACGCTATCTCGTCGGCTGCGACGGCGGCCGCAGCCTCGTGCGCAAGACCGCGGGCATCGGATTTCCCGGATCCGAGCCACAGGCGAGCTATCTCATCTTCGAAGCCGACATGACGGACGAGCCGCCGCTTGGCATCCGCTACGGGAACCGGGGGCTGTATGCCCTGGGACGGCTGGACAGCGGCCCGCGCGTGCGCGGCATCGTGACGGAGCAGCGGCTCGAGCGGGGCGGCAGCCCCACCGAAGCAGATCTCAGGGCAGCGCTCCAAACCGCCTACGGATCGGATCTGGGCATCCATGAGGTCACGTGGATGTCGCGGTTCACGGACGCTGCGCGGCAAGCGGAAGCGTATCGGAAGAGCCGCGTCCTGCTCGCGGGCGATGCCGCGCACATCCACTCCCCCGTGGGAGGACAGGGCCTGAACGTCGGGCTGCAGGATGCCGTGAATCTCGGGTGGAAGCTCGCCCAGGTCGTGAAGGGGATCTCACCCGATGCCCTGCTCGACACCTATCACGCGGAGCGGCAACCGGTTGGGGCCGCGCTGCTCGAGTTGACGCTGGCGCTCACCGCTCTCAACCGTGGCGACGAGCACACCACGGCGCTCCGCGGGTTCGTCGCCAACACTATGAAGATGGATGAGCCGAGGAGATGGTATTCCGCCAAGGTGTCGGGCCTCGACATCCGCTATGGCGAGGAAGGATGCCACCCTCTGCTCGGCAGACGCATGCCCGACCTGGACCTTGTCACCGCTGATGGCCCGACGCGCGTATTCGAGCTGATGCGAGATGCGCGGCCGCTCTTGCTCAATCTCGGCCCGCCCGGCTGCGCTGTCCCCGAGCGATGGGACGAACGCGTCAGGCAAGTCAGCGCGACGTTCGCGGGCATCTGCGAGATGCCGGTGATCGGTGTCGTTCCGACCCCTGCCGCCGTTCTCGTCCGGCCCGACGGACATGTCGCCTGGATCAGCACGGGCAAATGCGAAGGTCTCGTGGAGGCTCTCGCGACCTGGTTCGGAGATTAGGCCGCCATGGCCGCGTTGCGGGCGACTAAGGACGGCTAGGCAAGTGCAGCGCGTCAGCACGCCTGCCGCTTCTATCGCGCCGCCCAGCCACAGGATTGCCAAACGCTTGACGTAAATCAACTCCCTTGGGTGCAGAACGAGCCGAGTTCGTTGGGGGCCAACAACGACAAGGTGTCGAGCATGCGCGTCACCGGCAGGCTGCTGTTCGTTTTGATCGTCGCTCTCGCCTCGCTCGGGGCGATGTCGGAGCAGCGTTCGGATCAGCCCACTTCCGACAGCGAAATCCGCATCGGCAATCTCATGCCGTATTCGGGACCGCTCTCGGAATTCGGCGCGATCGGCCAGGCGGAGGCCGCCTATTTCGACATGGTCAACGATCATGGCGGGATCAACGGCCGCAAGGTCCGCTTCATCAGCCGCGACGACAATTCCGATCCCACGGTCGCGCTCGATCTGACTCGCAATCTCGTCGAGAAGGACGACGTGCACCTGATGTTCGGATCATTCGGCACGCCCGGCAATCTCGCCACGCGCTGGTACCTGAACGAGAAGAAGGTCCCGCAGCTGTTCGTCGCCTCCGGCGACGAGGAGCTGAGCCAGGCCAAGGCGTTTCCCTGGACCATGGGCTGGCAGCCGCCGTTCCGGTCGGAAGGGCGCATCTACGCCAACTACATCCAGGCCTATTATCCGCATCGCAAGATCGTGGTGCTGTGGCAGAACGACCAGTTCGGACGCGCGCTCCTCAAGGGTATCGAGGAAGGTCTTGGCAACCTGAACCGCCTGATCCTCGTCGACATCGCCTTCGACATCTCAGATGAGCATCTCGAAGGGCACGTCTCGATCCTCAAGCGCGCGGGTGCCGATGTTTTCGTCTTTCTCGGCGTGCCGTCGACGGCGGCCCAGGTGATCAAGCTGGCCGCCTCGCTCAACTGGCACCCGGTCGTGATCGTGAACGATGCCTCCGCCTCGATCGCCAACGCGATGGCGCCTGCCGGCCTGCAGAATTCGGCCGGGGTGATCTCGACGGCTTTTCTGAAGGATCCGAGCGATCCGGCATGGAAAGACGATCCCGCCATGAAGGACTGGTTCGCCTTCATGGATAAATATCATCACGTCGAAAGCACGAACAACAGTGCCGCACTCTATGGCTATGCCGCGGCCGAGGCGCTGACGCAGGTGCTGAAGCAATGCGGCGACGACCTTTCGCGCGAGAACATCATGCGCCAGGCAGCGTCGCTGCAGGATTATCACCCCTCCGTCGCGCTGCCCAATATCGGGATGAATACGTCGCCCGACAGCTATCTGCCGATCAAGCAGATGCGGCTGGTCCAGTTCGACGGCCGCTCCTGGCAGCCCTTCGGCGCGGTGATCGAGACGGCGTTTTCAGAAGGTGCGGGGCGGTGAGCGGACTCAGGCCATCTTTTCGTTTCATGGCGAATGTTTAAGATCGGGCTTGAACCTGCATTCGCTCCGCCGGGAGATCCCATGACCGAGACCATCCGCATCAAGCGCTTCAACGCGCGCCCCGTGATCGTGCCGATGAATTTGCCGCTCAAGACCTCGACCGGCGCGGTCGGGAAAGCGCCGCTGGTGCTGATCGACTGCGAGACGGACCAGGGGGCGGTGGGGCACGCCTATCTGTTCTCGATCACGCCGTCGGCCCTGAAGCCGCTGACCGCGATGGTCACGGAAATGTCGGAGCTGCTCGCCGGCGACGAGCTGCTGCCGTTCGAGATCGAGCGCAAGCTGACCCAGCGTTTCACGCTGCTCGGGCTCGCCGGGCTGCAACGGCTGGCGCAATCCGGCATCGACATGGCGGCGTGGGACGCGCTGGCCCGCGCGCGCGGCCTGCCGCTAGCCCGCCTGCTCGGCGGCGCGCCGAAACCGGTGAAGGCCTACAATTCGAAGGGGCTCGGCATCATGCCGGCGGGCGCCGCGGTGGAGGAAGCCCACAAGCTGCTGGCCGAGGGTTTTCATGCCGCAAAAATCCGCGTCGGCCGGCCCGATGCGCGGGACGACCTCGCCGTCGTGCGCGCAGTGCGCAAGGCGGTTGGCGACGAAGTCACGCTGATGTGCGACTACAACCAGGCACTGACGGTGACCGAAGCCATTCGCCGCGGCGAGATGCTCGACGATGAAGGCCTGACCTGGATCGAGGAGCCGATCCGCCATGACGACTATGAGGGCTGCGCCCGCATTGCGGACGCGCTGCGCACACCGGTCCAGATCGGTGAGAATTTCGACAGCGCGTTTTCGATGCAGGCCGCACTGTCAGCGGAGGCCTGCGACTACGTGATGCCCGACGTGCAGCGCATCGGCGGCGTCTCCGGCTGGCTGCGCGCCGCCGCGCTCGCGCACGCCGCCGGCATCGAGATGTCAACCCATCTGTTCTCGGAGGTCAGCGCGCACGTGCTCTGCGTGACGCCGACCGCGCATTGGCTGGAATATGTCGACTGGGCCGACGCGGTGCTGGCGACACGGCTCAAGATCAAGGACGGCTTTGCGTTGCCGGGCGAGGAGCCCGGCAACGGGATCGAATGGGACGAGGCGGCGGTGAGGAAATATCTGGTCGGCTAGTCGTTGAAGGCTACCCCTTGCGCGACTTCACCGGGCGCGCCGGGCTCCGTGATCTCGGCGCAATTGCTCTGCGGCTTCTGGCCAGCGAGCATGCCGCGGAAAAAGGCCAGCGCATCCGGAAAAGCGGCGTTCAGGCCACCATTATGCGTGGCGCCGGGATAGGTCTTCCAGACCAATTCGTTTCCAGCGGCGCAGAGGGCCGCGACTTCCGCATATTGCCGGGTCGGGACCAGCGTGGAATCGGCAAGGCCGGTGCCGAGCAGCAACGGCACCTTGAGCCGCACCGCCTTCATGTCCGTGACCGCAGTCAACCGCGTCAGCACCTTGTCGATCGGTTCGACATAGACGTTGTCGACAGTGATGTCGTCCCTACGTGCCACATTGCGCATCTCGGTGGTGCAGCTCTCGCGCGCCGCCTTCAGGATCGGCTTGCCCTTTTCGGAGACGAGATCATCAGCGGAGGGTGCGCCGTCGGGCAGCGAACCGCCCAGCAGCATGAGCGACGTGTAGATCGGTGAACCGATCGAGGTGGTCTGCGGCGGCTTGTAAGGACCGTCCGGGAAGGTCGAAACGAGCCCCGTCGCGACGGTGGCGACGAGTGGCACCTCCGGCGCGTAGCTCTCCGCAATCACGGTCGCGCCCATGGCGGCACCCGAGCCCTGCGACTGCCCGGTGACGAAGACTTTTGACGCGAGCCTGTCCCGATACGCTGAGAGCGCGGCACGCACGCCGTCGAGCACCGAGCGGCCTTCCGCCTGCCAGATCAAATACGGATGCGGACCAGGTCCGCCGAGTCCTTGATAATCGGTGGCGACGACCGCGAAGCCGTTCTCCAGCCAGCGCTGGATGTAGGTGGCATCGCGCGGCTTGTGACCGGTCCAGGAAGGCGCACATGCATCTGAAATGCCGAGCGTGCCGTGCGCCCACGCGACCAAGGGCCAGCCTCCGGCCGGCGGCTCGCCCTTGGGCAGATAAAGCGTGCCGCTGACCGGTACGATGCCGGCGTGCCAGCGCAGATCGCTCGATGTGTAGAGAATGCGTTCGGCGAGGGCTGCGCTTGTGATCTCGGACTGCGCGAGCATCGGCTCCTTGCGCAGCATCACGCCGGGGCTCTCGGGCAAGGTTTCGGACCAGCGATAGAATGGCGACAGGGCCTGGTCGCCCTCCTTCGGTCCGACCGGCAACAACGAATCCGCGCGGGCCGTCGAGGCCGCGAGGCCGACGACAACGGCAAGCGCTATCAACGACCTTGTCATCAGGCTTCCAGACATCAGGCTTCTCCATCCCTGGCGCTTTTGGATTGGCTGGCTGTCGCAGCAATCCTGTTTCTGCGCCGATTATGGAGCCCGTCGCGCCAACGTCCATGTCTTTTCGCACATGGACCGATGCCGATCTCACATGGACTTGGAGGGGGGCCTGCGCCAACCCGGCTCGCCCGATGTCAGGGTCCGTTCACCGCGCCGCGGCGTTCAAATCCATCGTCTCCAGCAGGCTGTTCTGGCGCCAGTCGATGAAGGCGTCCTTGAGGCGGTTGATCTCGCCAGCATACTCGGGCACGCCCCAGAGATTGCGCTGCTCGAGCGGGTCGTTGGCGAGATCGAACAATTGGCCATCCTCGGCGCCGTGAATGAACACGACCTTCCAGCGGTCATCGCGCACCATGGTGATCAGCCGCGCCCCGGTCATGGCAACGTCGCCGGCCTGCTCGGAGAACACGAAGCCGCGGCCGGCCCACTCCTCGCCTTTCAGCGCCGGCAGCAGGCTGCGGGCCTGGAACGGCTTTGGATGCTCTGCGCCGGCGAGATCCAGAATGGTGGGCGCAAGATCGAACAGCTGGCACTTTTCGCGGATGCGGTGGCCGCCGGAGAACAGGCCGGGCGACCAGAACAGCAGCGGGATGCGGGTGACGGGCTCGTACATCGACCATTTCTGGCTGAGGCCGTGCTCGCCGAGATTGTCGCCATGGTCAGACATGAAGATGACGACGCAATTGTCGAGATAGCCCTTGTCCTCGAGCGTCTGCAGCAGGCGGCCGATCTGCTCGTCGATCATGGTGACGTTGGCATAGTAATGCGCGCGCAGGCGACGCATCTCTTCATGCGTCGGCGCGAGCTTCCATGACACGGCATCGTGGTCGACCTCGGTGTCGTGGCGTCGCTTCTCTTTGAGGTACGCCGGCAAGCCCTCGATCTCGGCCTCGGTCGGTTGCGGCACCGGCAGGTCGTTGCGGGCGAGATAGTGCTCGAGATATTCGGGCAGCGGATCATAGGGTGGATGCGGGCCGGGGAGGCCGATCTGCATGAAGAGCGCGCCGGGCCTGGGGCGCGTCTCGAGCCACCACATCGCGGTTTCCGCGACGAAGATGTCCGGGTGCAGCGATTTCGGCATTTCCCATGTGAAGGCGCCCATGCGGTCGCCATAATCAGGCAGGCTGCGATAGCCGGCGCGCGACGGCTTTGTCAGCTTGTGTGCCGCAAAGGCCTTGTCGAGTTCGTCGGCGAACCAGCGCCCCTCGAGGAAGCGGTCCTTGTTCTCGACCACGAAGCGCTCGTGGAAGCCGGCCTTCGCGTCATAGGGGATGGTGTGCATCTTGCCGACATTGACGCAGTGATAGCCGGCGTCGCCGAGCTTGCTCACCCACGTCTTCTGCCAGTGCTGCCCGTTCTTCAGCACGCCCGAGGCATGCGGGTAGAGGCCGGAGAACAGTGCCGCGCGCGAGGGCACGCAGCTCGGCGCGTTGATGAAGCAATTGTCGAAATAGACGCCCTCGCGCACCAGACGATCGAGATTCGGCGTCTTCATGTAGGGATGGCCCGTTGCCGCGATCGTGTCGAAGCGTTGCTGGTCGGTCATGACCAGGATGATGTGGGGCTTTGTCACGGTTGTTTTGTCCTGCGCGGAATTCGCTCAGGAGGAAATATGTCTGACATAATAATTCTTGTCAAACAGGACCGGATTTGATTAATTGCGATCAGTGGCCTAATTCAGCGCATACTTTCGTCAGCATCCGCGATAAATCAGACATTTTATTCTACGAGACCGGGATCAACGTGGCAAAATCGGCTAGCAAGGACAGCCCGCAATCGATCGCCCGCGAGGTGGCGCGGCTGATCCTGACAGGCGTCTGGCGCGAGGGCACGACGTTGCCGCGCGAGATCGAGCTGGCGTCCCGCTTCGATGTCAGCCGCGCCTCGATCCGCGAGGCGCTGTCGCTGCTCAAGGGCAAGGGGCTGATCGCCTCGAAGCAGAAGGCCGGCACCCATGTGCGCGCGCGCTTCGACTGGAACATGCTCGACGAGGAATTGCTGAACTGGACGCTGGCGGCACTGCCGACGCAGGAGTTCGCCAAGCAGATCACGGAGGTCCGCCGCATCGTCGAGCCGGAGGCGTGCGCCATCTGCGCGGTGCGCGGCACGGACGAGGATTTCGCGCGGATCGAACGCGCCTATCGCGGCATGGATGCGGCCGGCATGGACCGCGTCGCCTATGCCGAGCCCGATCTGCAATTCCACCGCGGCATTCTCATCGCTACCGGCAACGATTTCCTGATCGCCTTTGGCGCGACGGTCGCAGCTGCCTTGCGGATGTCGTTCAACCTGTCGAGCACAAATCCGGGCGCGCCGCGGAAGAGCCTGCCCTATCACCGCGCCGTGCTCGACGAGATCTGGGCGCGCAATGCCGACGGCGCGCGCCAGGCCATGCACAAGCTGATGGATCTCACCGAACAGAACATCGTCTCGGCCATGTCGCGCCAAAAGAAATAGGACGCCGAGGACGAGAACGTTCGCACCAGACGGACGCGTTGAAGCCTGCAAAACAATAGTGAGGGAGGTTAAAGATGATGAAGACCGCATCGCGCGCGAGCTCGATCACTCGTCGCAAACTGCTGAAAACAAGCGCCGCAGGCGCGGCGCTCGCGGCATTCCCCGCGCCGCTGATCGCGCAGACCAAGCCGTTTGCCGGCGTGACCCTGCACGGCGCCTCGTTTCAGCACCGCTTCTTCACGCTGCTGCAGAAATATATTCCCGAGTTCGAGGAAAAGACCGGCATGAAGGTCGACCTCCAGCTCTCGGCCCTGCCGGTCTACAACCAGCAGGCCAATCTCGAACTGTCCTCGGGCGGCTCGGCCTATGACTTCGTCAATGTCACCTTCACGCTCGCGACCCGCTGGATCGCGGCGGGCCTGCTCGCCAATCTCGACGAGTTCACGGGTGATGCCAATTTGACGCCGGTCGAGTGGAATCCGAAAGACTTCGTCGACGGCGCGCAGGTGCCCTATCGCGACGGCAAGGGGGCGACCTACGGCTATTCCTGGGAAGGCGGCGCGATGCTGATGGGGCTGTCGCGCATGGATCTGATGGAGAAGAAGGGGCTGAAGATCCCAAAGACCTTCGCCGAGCTTGCGCAGGTCTGCGCCGAAATCAACGGCACCGACGGCGTCAACGGCATGGTGTCGTGGTTCCTCCACAACTGGAATCTGCCGCCCTATATCCAGGGCTTTGGCGGCAACGTCTTCAAGAATCCGCCCGGCGACGTCATGCCGGCGCTGAATACGCCCGAGGCGATCCAGGGCGTCGAGTTCTATGCGAACCTGCTGAAGAGCGCGCCGAAGGGCGTCCTGACCTACACCGAGGACCAGGCGCGGCAGTCGATGCTGACCGGCCGCTCCAACATCTTCATCCACTCCAGCGCCTGGGTGACGCCGATCCTGCTTTCCGACGAGAGCAAGGTGAAGGACACCTCGCGCGTGGTGCGTTCGCCTGCCGGTCCGGTGCATGACTACCCGGCCTCGAACAGCCAGGGCCTCGGCATCCCCAGGAACGCCAAGAATCAGAAGGCCGCGTGGGAATTCATCAAATGGGCGCTCAGCCCTGAGATCTCGATGAAGCTTGTGAGGGAGCACGGACACTCCTCGGTGTGCCGCCGCTCGATCATCACCAGCGAAGACTATCGGAAGCTCAACACGGTGAACGGCCAGGACCTCGGCGCGCTCTATCTCGAGGTGCTGGAGCTGCCGGGCAAGGGCGAGAACTACATGGCCTATCGCACCTCGAAGGAGTTCCCGATCGTCGGCGACGTCCTCAACAAGGCGTTCGAGCAGGTCGCGACCGGCCAGCTCCCCGCCAAGGACGCGATGAACGCAGCCCAGGACCAGGCGATCGCCGCACTCCGCCGCGCCGGGACAAAACTTTGAGCGAGAGCGGAATTGACGGAGAGCGCCGCAGGTTCATCGCCTTCGCGCTCACACCGAGCCTGATCGTGCTGTTCGCAGTCGCCGTGCTGCCGGCGATCTATCTCATCGTGACCAGCCTGACGCCGTTCCAACTGACGACGCCGGGCTCGGCCACCGATTTCAGCGAGCCGTTGCGCAATTATGGCCTGTTGCCGGGCGACCCCCGCTTCGTCAACTCGCTGGCCGTGCAGGCCAAGCTGTCGGTCGCGAGCGTGCTGTTTCAGGTGCTGCTCGGCATGGGGCTGGCGCTGCTCCTGAACGTGCCGTCGCGCTTCGTCGAATTCGCGCGAACCTTCTTCCTGATCCCGATGGTGCTGCCGCCGATCGTGGTCGCGGTGATCTGGAAGCTGATCTACGCGCCCGACATCAGCCCGCTCTACTACGCCGCGCAGGCGCTGCATGTCACCCTGCCGGCGCTGACCTCCAGCGTCGATTTCGCGCTGACCTCGATCGTCATCGCCGACACCTGGGAGTGGCTGCCCTTCACCTTCCTGATGGTGCTGGCGGCGCTGCAGACGATTCCGGACGAATATTCGGAAGCGGCCCTCGTCGACGGCGCCAGCAAGCTGCAGATCTTCTGGTACGTGACGCTGCCTTTCATCACACCGATCCTCGTCATTTCAGGCATGTTCCGCCTGATCGACAGCGTGAAGGCGTTCCCGCTGATCTTCCTCCTGACCGGCGGCGGCCCCGGCACGCTCACCGAGGTGACGAACTACTATGCGTACCTCCTCGCTTTCGACACCAACGAGATCGGCTATTCCAGCGCGGTCACCGTGGTGATGCTGCTCCTGGTCTGCGGCATCAGCTTAGGGTTGGTCTGGATGGGCCAGCGCAAGAAAGCACTGGCATGAGCGAGTCGTCCCTCCGCAAAGCCACGCCGGGCCGGCTGGTCGCGATCACGCTGACGCTGATGATCCTGCTCTCGCCATTCCTCTGGCTGTTGCAGATGAGCTTCAAATCCAACGACCAGATCTTGCAATTCCCGCCGCCTTTGATCTTCACGCCGACGCTGGAGAATTACATCTCGCTCTGGCACAGCGCGTTCTCGGCCTCCTTCGTCAACAGCCTGTTGAGCGCCTCGCTCTCCACCGCTCTCGCGCTGCTGTTCGGCGTGCCAGCGGCCTACGCACTGTCGCGCTGGGCCGGACGCGGCAAGCATGCGCTCTCCTTTGCGATCCTGGTGACGCGCATGGCGCCGCCGATCGCGTTCACCATCCCCTTTTTCCTGTTCTATCGCTGGATCGGCCTGCTCGACACCATCACCGGCCTGGTGCTGGTCTACACCAGCTTCAACCTGCCGCTGGTGATCTGGATGATGCAGCCGTTCTTCGACACCATCCCGGTCTCGCTGGAAGAGGCGGCCCTCGTCGACGGCGCGCGGACGCGCACAGTGTTCACCAGGATCGTGCTGCCGATGGTGACACCTGGCATCGCCGCGACCGCGATCCTCTGCTTCCTCTACGCCTGGAACGACTTCTTCTTCGCGCTGATCCTGACCCGCACCAATGCGCGCACCGCGCCGGTCGCCGTCGTCAACTTCATGAACTACGAGGGCTGGGAATGGGGCAAGATCGCCGCCGGCGGCTCGCTGGTGATGGCGCCGGTGCTGATCTTCTCGCTCGCGGTGCGCCGCTATCTCGTCTCCGGGCTCACGGCCGGCGCCGTCAAAGGCTGACATCATGAAGCTTCCGACCCGCGCCTCGATTCTGGATTGCTTCGCTGCGCTCGCAATGACGGGGTGTGGAGCTGCGACGCGGGTCTCACGCCGGCCTTACCACGTCTCCGCGCCGGGGATTTTCTTGCGCACGGCGATGCGCTGTATCCAGATGCAGCGACGGACGGATCGATTGGAGCGCCCCACCGCGGAGATCCCCTCGCCGGCCTGAAGCAGCGGCGCCACGCTCTCGCGCAGCGCGCGGCAGCGTTGCAGCTCGGCCTGCCAGTCGATGATCGCAGCGTCGGCGCCCGATACCATCAGGGCCGATACCGCCACGGCAAGACTAATCGTCCGCATCATTCACTTTCCCTTCCCTTTGACCTATCCGCAACGCGCCGGTGCAGATCATGCCGTTCACGCCGATCGTTTGCGTAACAGCGACTCTTTCGCTTGTGAAATGGAACACACTTGAAACACCCTTCAGGTTGTATCATTCTCAAGATGTAACCAAGGCGAATGGGGCGTACGACCCCATATCTTTTGATCATTTCATTTTTGAACACCCTTACAAAGCGTCGTTTCGCGCAGGGGTGACGCGGACGATCCCGCGACGGACGACGAGCTTAGATATCGCAATCGGTTTCAAAAATCTCCGACGTCTCGCCGAACCAGGCGATGCGACAGCGACCTCGCGCGTGCGCGTCGCACGGCCTGACACGGAGAGGCCATCGATCAGCCCGGAACGCCGGCCCGGGAGTGCACCGGCAGCGACGGTCTCGCCTGCAGCCATCGAAAGGAACGCCCATGGACGAACCCAAGCCGCTTACCAGCGCCTTCAACAGAACCGCAAACTTCTCCATCCACCAGGTCGACACCGTGTTCAGGGCTGCCGCACATGCTGCTGCCGTCCCCGCTGCCGTGCCGGTCACCGTGCCCCCGACGCTCGGGCCGCTGTCGGCCTTCACCGGCACGTTCACTGGACAGGGCTTCAACACGATCTTCCGGCCCGACAGCGCGACGACGCCGACCCAGATGCCGGGGCCGATCAACACCACCGACCCGCCCGACAATGTTCTGGAGTTGAACCTCACCGACGAGACGCTGTCGTTCTCGAACAGTCTTGGCTCGATTCCCAATCGCGGCTCGGGGCCGCAGGCGGATGCCTTCTTGGACGGCGTGCCCTATCTGCAGACCATCAACGACGTGACCACGGGGACGCCCGTCGGCATTCACTTCGAGCCCGGCATCTGGCTCGCGGTGCCGTCCAGCACCAATCCGCACGAACCGTTCACCGTGGCGCGCATGGCCTCGATCCCGCACGGCACGACGATCACGGCGCAAGGCACCGCGCTGCCGGCCGTCGCCGGCAAGCCGACCATCGCGGCGGTCGACATCACGCCGTTCTTCGGCGGCAATCCGGCCAACAAGTTCACGTTCCAGAATCAGACCGCGGCCAACAAGACAACGCGAAGGCTGCCGCAGGATCTCACCACGCTGATCGCCTCCGGCAAGCTCACCCAGGCCATGATCACCGATCCGAACACGGTGCTGCGCAACCAGATCGCGCATCAGACCATCAGCCAGACCATCATCATCGAGACCTCGACCAGGCCCGGCACGCCGCTGTCAGGCGGTCCGTTGCCGGCCGTCGCTTCGGCCGGACCGCATCCGCAGGCGCCGAACTTCGCCGGTGGTACCGCGAACATCGCATTCCTGCTGGGCGTGCCGGTGCCGCCGCCGGGCGGCAATGGTGCCAACGCCAATGCATTGCAGATGGATGCCGTGTTCTGGATCGAGACGGTCATCTACGACATCGACGTGCCGCGCATCGCGTCGGGCGAGCCGCCGATCATCCTCCAGCCGCTGCAGAAGGGCACGGTGCCGCTGGTGCCGAGCTTCGTCGCCACGCTCCCGTTCGTACCGAACAAGGCTTTTGCCGGCGGCCGCGTCCGGGTGGCAACGACGCAGATCCAGTATTCGCAGAAGGTGATGCTGGATTTCAACGGCCTGACCTGGCCACACGTCTCCGTCGCCTCGCTGGTGCCGGCAGCCCCGGTGCCGATCCCGGAGCATCTGTTGCCGCTGACGTGAGTGGCGCGCGGCTGTGTGAGATCAGGAGCGCAGCAGCCGCAGTGCCCGGCCCTTATGCAGAGCGACGTGATCGGTCTTGTCGCTCTTGATCTCGTATTGCGGATCGTCCGCCGTCGCGTGGTGGACGTATCCTTTGTAGTCGACGTCCTTGACGTGCACGCGCAGGATATGGCCGCTCACGCGGCCGGCCTCGGAATTCCAGCTGACGTGATCGCCGCGCTTGAACATCTTGGGCATAGCGAACCAATGCCGAGCGGCATCCGGACGTTCCAGGCTCAAGTTGAGCCCTACACGCTTCGCCGAGATGGATTTGACTGCCGCGAGAGAATATCGTGGCTTACTGAAGCCGTAGCTCGCGGCGGTAGCCCGCCTGCGCCCTTTGGGCTTCGGCGCGGCATCCGTCTCTCGCTGTCGCGAGCGAAGGATGGTGGGCACGACAGGGATCGAACCTGTGACCCCTACCATGTCAAGGAAGGTCCCGCCGGCGTATCTCGTTGATCTCAAATCGTTTTCATTCAACCTTATGAAGCTTGGTTCAGCGTCGTTTTCCGGCGTTTTGGGCCCGACGTGGAAAGCACGTGGAAGACATCCGGCCACCCGGAAGGTGCTCGCATGAGCAGAGTGCCTTCCTATCCGACTGGACGCCTGCTCGACCGGCTGCCTCCCGAACCCCGCCAGCGCCTGCTGCAGATCGGCAGCGAGGGCCGGGGTGTCTTCGGGGTGACCCGCTTCCAGAGCATTTTCGAAGCCAATTTCAGCCTTTTCGACTATCTCGCCGCGGCCGGAGCCACCGCAGTGATGATCGGGAGCCTCCTCGCTGAGGTGGGCATCGTCCGCGAGGATGGCACCCCGCTGCCTCCCGGCACGGTGACCAGCGCGCTCAGCCGGGCGCGCGAACGCGCCGCCCGTGCGCCCGCCATGCGGCAGATCCCTGCCGTGCCCGGCAGGGATCTGCAGGCCGCTGCAGAGCCCTGCAGGACGCCGCAGGCCAGTGCAGCGCTTGGCGAAGCGACGGTCCAGAGCCCGCTCAACCGCCCTCCACTTCAAGACGCGCGAACGCTCACGCGTGCCAACAGCTCCCTTCGGCACCCGCTGAACGGATCGTCGGCCGGTTTCGACCTGCCGACAAACACCCGCCGCTCAGCGGCGCTACTCGGTCAACTCAGGAGTGAAGACGATGAAGACATCTAAGAAGGATACCCAGGCCCCTCTATTGGATTTGGTGGAGGTTTGCGCCGACGGCACGTCGCTCGGAAAGACGACGCTCGCCAACCGGATCTGCCATCTCTATCGCGAGACCGGTCGCCCGGTGACGCGAGTCCGGATTGAGAGCAGCCGCCGGCGCGAGCACGACAGCAAGGTCGCCGATCGCAATATCTTCGTTCCCCTCGAAGATTTCACGACCGTAGCTACCCGCACCGGCGGATTGGTCGGGGTTCTCGCCCCGATGTTCGAGGCCATCCTGCAGATCCCCAGGTCCGGCAGTGCGGTGGTCGTCGATTGGCCCGGCGGTACGGCCGGTCATCGCCTCGAGGTGCTGGCGGCAACTGCGTTCGATCAGACGATCAATTCGCTGAACGTGCGCGCCCTGTCGATGGTCCTGACCACCTGTTCGAGCGAACACATGGGCCAGGCCGAACGCCACCTGAAGAACCTCGAGCAGATCGCGCCCCGCCTGCCGCGCGCACTCGCCCTTTCCGGTCGGGCGGGACCGTTTGACTGGCCGGCCGGTTCGGAACCGGCCGAAGCGCTCACCCGACTGAAGACCGCGGCGGGAGACATCCCCACCCTCCGCATCCCGCTGGTCACGGGGCGCGCCCTGCAAGTCTGCGCGGACGCGGGACTGGATGTGGCCTCGGCGCTCTTGATGAACTTCGACGAACTTGCTGTCCGGCTGGGAGTCCACGTCTTCCGGGCGTCGGCCTGCGTTTCAGAGATCGCCCTCTGGTGGCAGCGCACGGGATCAGAGCTGCGCAAGGTATTGGAAGTGAAGCATGCAGGTGTCCCCGCATAGGCTCCAGGAGCGGATCGCCTACCTTGTCCGGCGGCGACGGTGGATCAAAGTCGAAGCAGCGACCTTCGCGCTCGATTTCTACCGCCGTCACCGCCGGCTTCCGCCGGGATACGTGACGGTCCTCCTGCCCATCGCGACCGTCCGACGTATCCGGGTCCAGGGCGAACTCGAACACCTCCTCGGACTTCCGGCTCTCAACAGGTTTTCCCGGGTCTTGTGGACCCGGGTCATTGACCCTTGCCGGGGTACGAAAGACGTTGGATCGCATGGCGTTGGTTCTCAAGGCAACCAATCGAGCCAGTGATATGGTAAATGGAGTAACGTACCAATGATCGATCTTGAAAGCTGCAGCGACTACGCGCTGCTCTCGACGGCCGAGGTCGCCGAGGCCCTCGGCATCAGCGCCGGCGCGGTACGCAAGGCGGCAAAGGAGGGACGCCTCCGCGCGATCGGTGGCTTCCGCGTGTTATATTTTCCGGCCATCGCGGTGCGGGCCTTCGCGCGCGGCGAGACTGGCACCGCCTCGGTGAGCAAAGACGCCCAGCGGACCAGCGCTAATGCGGACGCCACCGACGAGACCGAGATCGACGGGCAGCTCCGCTAATGGCTTACATCACCCTCACCAAAATCGGCGAATTCGGCGTGTGTCAAGATAAGGGCACGCCGAACTTCTACGTGTCCGCTTATCTCCCCGAACAGGGGAGCATGGTTTATAGGTCGCTCCGAACGACTAACCTCGAGGACGCCTGCGTTCAGGTACGCAGCCTCGTCGACCGCGGCGTGACTGGCGACCCCGCAGAGGCGCTGGTGCAGAAGCCCCTCCGCACGGTCGCCGAGGTGCTCGACTTCTATCGCCCCACTGTTGAAAAGCAGGTTTCCGTGGAATTCGGTAGGGGCGCCATTGATCGCATGACACGCTTGATGGGCGCTCAAGCCCTGCAGAGTATGGTGAAGTCGAACTTCGACGAATTTTGCAATGCAGCTTTGGCAGAAGATGTTTCTCTTTCGACTGTGCATCGTACGCTCACGGTTCTGCGCAGCGCCTGCAAGCTGGCAGCCAACGAGCGGCGCCTGCCGCGCCATCACGTGCCCGCGGTTCCCTACTACTACACCAAGAATCACGCCCGCAGCGCCGAGCCCAAGGGCCGGGTGATGACGCCACGTGAGATCGCTTCAGCTATAGATGCCATCGACTTTCTCCATCTCCTGATCGCGGTCGTGTACCTCATCAACACGGCCAGCCGGATCGGCGCCATCCTCGAGGCAACGGCCGCGCAGATCGACCGGATTTACGGTCTGATCCATCTCAATGCGCGCGACCGCGTTCAGACGGTCAAGTGGCGTCCCACGCTTCCCATCACCGCCACGCTCGAGCCCTGGACGCGCGACCTGCCGCCCGGCTTCATCGTCAATTGGCGCGGCGAAGCGGTGGGTGAAATCGACACCGGGTTCGCGGCGGCTTGCCGCCGCGCAAAGCTGCCGGGCGACGAAAATACGTACTCCATTCGCCATGCCCTCGGTCGCTACATGCTGAAGAAAGGCACTGAGCCGCTCGAGATCTCGCTGTTTCTTGGTCACGTTCGCCCGCCGGATTCGATCGAGACGACGCTCGTCTACAGCCCATTCGCCCCCGACTACCTGCTCAACGCGAAGGCAGCGGTCGAAGCGTTCGTGCGGGAAATCGCCTCGCACACGAAGCGCCACAACATCCTTTCCCCTCCCTGGCTTTGAGACACTGACGATGACCACCCACAAGATGGCCACCCGAAACGACAAAACCGAGGATGCGTACCGCAAGCGTGCGGCGCAACTCGCCAATTCGGCCAAGAAGAAGGCACGCCGCCGCGTATCGCCGACTGAACTCGCCCAAAATCTGATTGCAAGGCGCGCGGAGCTCGCACCATCAACCTTTCGGCAGAACCGCGCGGCCATCACCTTCATGATGAACGAAGTCGCGAAGGACCAGCCCGCCTTGGAGCCCGAAACACGCGCGGTGATCGCGATGCTCAAAGATGTGGAATCGGTCGATAGGCCCGACGACGGGGTGCCGCGCACCTCGGCGCGGAAGCAGAAGCGCTTGGACGACGATTTGGACCGCATCTCCCACGGCGCGCTGGCCACTACGAGCCCAAATGCGAGCGCTTTGGTGGATTGCCTGACGGTAGGATCGCTGACCGGTGCGCGGCTCGTCGAGTGGCCAACCGCCAGATTCGGGCGCTCGGACGATCCCGACTATACGTGGCAATTGACGCTCGTAAACGGCAAGCAGGGAAACGGACGGGCGCATGGCGAAACGCGCGTACTAAGGTGGGAATGGCTGCCCGAGGAGCTTGTCGACCAGACGAAAGCCTGGATATTCGCAGCACGCGAAGCAGCCGCTAATGGATCCTATGAGACCCTCATCACGACCCTTGAATCGCTGATGCGGCGGCTGACAAAGCAGCTTTTCCCGACACGGAAGCGCCGCCCCACGCTATCGTCGGCGCGACATGCCGCGACCGCGCGGTGGAAGATGAACTACGTGGTCTCCGCCCGCTCGGCGGAAGACAAAGAGCTCGGACTTGCGATCGTCGCGGCGTTGTTGGGGCACGCTACGGACGAGACTGCAACCCGACACTACGCACGAGCGGGTGAGGCGCATGGCAGATTTCCGACGCCGACGCCCGACCCGGCCGAAGTCGCGCGCGTCCGCAAGCGCTACTCGACGGCGCTCGGCGCCAGGCGCACTGTCCCGAAGCCCTAGTTTTCACTGGTCAGCGCACGGCCGAATACCGACGCCGCATTAACCATGCAATCGTGCTGAGACTGGCGTCTCGACGCGCATATAAGCATATTAGAAGCGGCTGCCGCCCGGTGCTGGAACACCAGACGACAGCCTGACCGCAACCGATTGTAAGGAATCGATCATGGCTAACTTCGACTATATCGCCGATTCGGCACCGCTACCTCTATCATCTCTGTTGCTTCAGGTTCGGTCCGATTTGACCGACGTCGCCCCCCTGCCCACCACCGCCAATGCGGAGGCCTGGGCGACCGACACGACCTGCCCCATCGTCCAGTTGTTCATCGGCTAGATCTGATCGCGAGGACCGACGTCGTGTGGCGCGCACGCCACACGGTCCAATCCGCGTGGCTGGAGTCTCACCGCCGTCGGAGCAGATGCAGGGCATCTGCCAGCTCGACCGGACGACACTGCCGATGATGCCGAACACCCTCCCTGCAAGGGAGGCGAGCGCGGCAAAGAAGATTGGTCTGTCGACGTTGGACTCGTGATCTCTCAACCCCAGAGAGATATGATGTCCCTGTTCTTCAACAATAACTCCGCGCAGCCCGCCTGCACCAGCAATGTCCACCGACCGATGGGCGGTATCGCCGGCCTTCGCGAGGTCCACGACGACGTCGGCCGCCTCACCGTCTCGGCCTTCCCGTTCGCGATGGTGAAAGACGTCCCGTCCCCCCTCGGCGCTGTCCCCGCCTGCTACATCCTCGCCGATCATGCGACCGCCTACATCGGCGAGACCCGTAATGTTGGCCGCAGGCTCTCCGAGCATTCCGCCCATCCCTCGAAAGCCTTCGCCCGTGAAGTCTACGTCATCTCGGGGTACGTGAGCGCCTGGTTCGACAAGACCGCCGCCATCTATCTCCAATACCGCCTGACGCAAATCGCGGAAGAAGCCGGCCTGGTCGACGTCATGAAGGGGACGAACCCGCAGGTGCTGGAACTCCCCAGTCATAAGCGTGCCTCGCTCGATCAACTCGTCGAGCACGGTGAGCGTCTCCTATTCGACGCCGGCTGCCGCGTGCTCCGCAGCAACTTCGCGAGCCAGCGCCGCAAATTGGAAACGACCGAAACCGACATGACGATCGGGCCGGATGACGGACCGATGCAGATCGACGTGACGGATTTGCCCCCGCTGGGCAATGAACTCGAACTCGACTATTGCGACCTCTGGGCCAGAGGTTATCCGGTGCGCGACGGCTTCGTGGTGACGGCCGGCTCGGAGGTACGCAGCCTCGTCAACCAGAGCGTCAACCCGATCCTGCACACCCGCCGTGCCGAGCTCGCTGCGGCTGAGGCGCTCGCACCCATCACCGGCATCCAAGACCGGCTGCGCCTCCGTGTAGCCGTCTGCTTCCCTTCGGCTGCAATCGCAGCGAAGGTCGTGACCGGCGCCCACGTCAACAGCGGCAAGTGGGTAAACCGCCGCTATCCGAAGCCGATCTTGATCGCGGGCTAGGAGAGACCAATCATGTCCAAGAAGATCAGGATGCCGAAGCACGAGCTCCGGCATGAAGTACCTGCCGTCCAAATGAGCGGCGTCGGCGGTTCGGCCCAGAAGATTTCCAGGCTCGCCTCCGACTGGCCCTTCACCTCTCGGGACGTTTCGCCGTTGGCGTGGTGGCGGACGCTGCCGTCCGGTTTCTTCCGTGATGCCGAGCTCCTGCTGGTGATCGATACGCTCGCCACGGTCAGCGTGATTGAACGTCGCGAGGAATTTGCCGCGGCACGGCGCGGCGATGCGGCCGCTGCAATCGGAGTGGCCCTCTCACTGCTGCCCATCCTGGAGGTGACAGTCGCGGTCGCCATCGCCATGAAGGCGCTGTTGCGATGCGCCCTCGGCGGCGACGCCACGGCCGCTCTCGTCTTGGCCAACCTCCTCCATCGCGTCGAGCTTGGCCATGATCTCGCGACCGAGCTGTCGGCATCATGGTACGCGCATCACCTGCATTGCACGAAGGATCAGCGCCGCTTCACCTCCGAAGAGCAGGCGGCGCTCTCGGCGATCCACCAGCAAGACGCCGTCTCAATCACCGACAGATACACGCTCGGGGGCGACGATTCGGAGGGCGACGCATGAGTGCCAAGAGCGACGATACCGATGATCTCGATTTGCCGGCCCCCGAGGATGCCGTCTCGACCGGCGCGGCGGCCGACTCGGCCGATCCGAACGAACGCCTCAAGGGTCTGCCCCGCCTTCTGCGCTACGCGATGCTTCTCGTCGATGGGGCTAGTTTCATTCAGGAAAGGCTCGTCGCAGAAATCGACGAGCTATGTCCGCAGTTGCCCCACGCTGTCGCATGGGCCACTGGCGGATCGTTAGCCGCCGCATTGGTACTCGCAGATGAACTCGACCGCCGCGCCGCCGCTCAGAACGAGCCGGCTCTCAGGAGCCTTGCCGATAGCGTCCGGCTCGTAAGCTTGCCGACACCGCGCAATGACGAATTCTTCGAGGTGTACCGCAGGGTCGGCAAGGCATTGGTGCAGGCGTTTAACGTAAGCTCCCAACACGTTGAGGAACAGCTCCGCTGCGATCTCGAGCAGTTCACCTATGGTTGGGCCGCGCTTCCCGCCTGCACCGACCTTCTGCCGAAGAAGGTCCCGGCAGCTGCGAACGCCGCTCAGCTTGGATACCGTATGGCGGAACATCGAATCATCGCAGCCAGGGCAGCAATACGGCGCAAGTTTCTGGAGGAAGAAGAGCGCAGAAAGAGGCAGGAGTCCGAGGATCGGGCCGAAACTGTCCAGCAAGAGCCCAGCGCGGTGGCGGAATCCACTCCCGACCATCATCTCGTAGTCGTGCGCCTGTCCGACCTGGACATGAAGAGCCAGAAGCTCAAGGATATCATCGGCCCGCTGAAGAACGCCATCAACATCGCGTTGCCGCTCGTTCAGACGCCGGCACTACACGACGCGCGCAATGCTCTGCTGTTCGAGTTCCCGTACGCTGTTGACGTCATTGACTTCGCGCTGGCCGATCTCGTCGGGCGCGCAACGGTCCATTTGCGGCCGCTTCTGATTGTCGGCGAACCCGGCGGCGGCAAGAGCCGGTTTGCCCGCCGGCTCGGTGAGGTGCTGGGTCTCCACGTTTGGCGGACCGACGCCAGTCGTTCCGACGGCGCGGTGTTCGGGGGGACCGACCGGCGCTGGTACTCGAGCGAGCCTTGCCATCCCCTTCTCGCGATCGCGCACGGCAAAATGGCAAACGTACTCGTCCTCCTAGATGAACTGGAGAAGGCTGCAACGAGATCCGACTACGGCCGGCTATGGGACTGCCTGCTCGGTTTTCTCGAAGCCGAAACAAATTGCCGCTACCCAGATCCCGCGTTGCAGACCAATCTTGACCTGTCGCAAGTGTCGTACATCGCCACCGCCAACAGACTCGATCCTCTGCCGAGCCCAATCCGTGACCGCTTTCGAATCGTGACTTTCCCGAAGCCGACCGCGAAAGACCTGGACGCACTGCTGCCGGCAGTGATCGCGGATCTAGCCAATGAGCGCGGCGTCAACCGGAGCTGGGTGCCGCCGCTCGACGGCATTGAGCGCGAGGCCGTCGCACGACACTGGCCGGGAGGCTCGGTGCGCCGTCTGCGCCGCATCGTCGAAGCGGTCCTGCGTGAGCGCGACATTCGCGCCTCGAGGAACTGATCCTGGTGGAACAGCGCGACGGAGGACAAGGCCGCCAATGCTGCGGCCACCGCAAGGATATTTGAACGGCGCGGTATCGCGGACGGTCACAATTCCGGAACAGCGCTTTCAGTCTCGAGTTGTTCACGGCCATCGATGGAGAAAATCCATGAAAGGTTTGATCACAGTCGCCGCTGTTACGCTGCTGTGGGGTTCGGCTCTTGCTCAAAACACCGGCCCTGCGCCACAGACCGGCATGGAAAAACCTGGAATAACTCAGGGTGCCAAAGAGAATGGCGCGATGGATACCACCGGGATGAGTGCGACCAAGGGCAATGTCAAAAGAGAGAAGGACGGTGCACCGGCGCCGAAAGACGAGAAGAAGTAGCCAGGTGGCGGGCGCCGTCCGCCTGTATGCCAACACGCCATCTGGAAGAGGTCGGACCACGCTTGCCGAACAACACCTGCCAAAGCCGGAACGGCCACTATGAGCAAGACAGTCACTGGCCAGCCTTGGAGCCTGTCTGAAATGATGACCCGCGTCCTGCCTGGCTCCGAGGCATCATCCGCGGCCGCTCTCTGGTGGGACCGAAGGCCCTCGGCAAGGAGCTCGGCAAGGCACGCGCGGTGACCATCATTCTGGCAGCGCAGTGGCTCCCGCTGAAGGCGAAGCATTGGTCAAGCGTGCCGATCGCCTCCTGTGTGAGCGCTGGAACGCACGCATGTGGGCGATTGGTGAGTCACTCGAGCCCTCCCCGACTGTCGATTAGTTGCAAGGCGAAGCGGGACGTCTACATGGCTGTGCTGCGTCACCCGCCGGTCACGTTCGTCCATGACCTCGCCAGCCGGCTCCGCTGCAGCAAGTCGCCCGCCCGTCGGCCACCTGCTACAGTTGCCTGCAGCCGCGACATTCCCGGACGGAATCTCGATGACTTAGCGCGGCTGCGGCCCCCGGTAGTCGTCGGGAAGCATCTTCCCCGTGCTCGCGGAACTTGCGCGTGCTAGCCGCCCCAAGACGGAACAGCCTGCTCGATCATCGTTCGAGCATCCTTGAGATCTCAGGGATTTGAGGGCCGCAGGAGCGCTGCCGGATGGCTTAGCGATCACGCGACGCGACGGAATTGCCTGTTAGGTGCTGGGAACGGCTCGCTGACGGGTGACTGGGCATTGGTTGCCGTGATGTCGGTTCGTGATTAACTATGTTTGCGCTGAAGAATTGTATCGCCGTGCTATCTCTTTGATAGTTTGGATCTGCAACATTGGCCTATGTCGACGAGCGGCCTCCTCCTTCCGCTCGTTCAGACCCCTACTTGGGGTGGTTGGAGATGCAACGCTCTGATGTCCCAGGAGCGCGGCACGCTGCAACCTGCGCCGCCCAGCACGTGCGGTTAGCACTAGGAGAAGCCCATGCTTACAATCCTAGCTCCCAAAAGGGGCTCGAAATATCCACTATCGTTTCAACGGCTCGGGGAGCTTCCTCTTCCTGCTTACATCGAACTCGATCTTGAGGATCGCGTGGTCACCTTCACGTGTTGGGATTTTAACACCGGAGCCGATGTACGTCACGCTTGGACACTCCCTCCGGTGGAGAATCGACCCTTTGACCAATCGGATCACAGCGATCAAGCTCGCGAAAGAGCTTGAGCCGCTTCTCGAGCGATTATGTAATGGCTACGCCTCGCGGTGGGATGGTCGCGATCATATCGGCGTAATTAATGCTGATGCTCGCGCCGCAGCAGAAGAAGTGGGATCCCGCCTGAAAGAACGCCTGTGGCCCGAAGCCATATGATGCACCGCGATTCTGGCAACGCCTCGATGCGTGCGCGGCGGCGATCAAAGTAAGCCTTCAGCTACCGTGACCACTCTCGGCCCAGAAGGGCCGAGCTTCTACCCCTGCGGGAGTCTTCTTCCTGCTTTCTGACATCGGAATGGGTCTCGCGGCCGATCCGCTCAAGATCGCACGGGGATCCGGAAAGCGGATAGATACCATCAATACCGACGACGTGCTGGCCGTGCTCAAACCGATCTGGCTCAAGAAGTCCGAGACCGCCTCCCGGGTGCTGGGCCGAATTGAGAAGGTTCTCGACGCGGCCAAAGCCAAGGGACTCGACGCGACGACAATCCGGCTAGGTAGCGCGGCCATCTTGACCACCTTCTGCCAAGGCCCTCCAAGCCAGCTCGCGGCCACCATGCTACCATGCCCTACGAGGAAGTCGTCGCCTTCATCTCGAAGCTGCGCAATGGGGAAGCGGTCGCGGTGCAGGGACGACCAACATCCACAACGTAAAGTCAAAGCACTGGACGAGATGGCTAGGTTTCAATTCGCTCATTCTGGCGACGTATGGGGGCGCTTCGTCGACGACGGTCAAACTCGCTCGATCACCGAGACGTAGTCATTCTTGCGGATGTCCCGAGCAGTGTTGAACTGCGTCGGGCCGACGTTGCCGCGGAATGAGTTCGCTCGCCATCGCCGACATTGCCTTGGCTGCCTCGCCGTCGATCGAGCCGACCGCCACGGTCAGCGTGACCGGGCGAGCGTAGTAGCGATAGGCAAGGAGACCTGCGCCTGTTGCAAAGATGACCAAGCCAACGAGCGCGAAGAAACGAAGCCAGAGCGGTAATTTTCTCGACATCACTCGCCACTCCAGACGCGTCGTCCGATGGACATCGCTGCATGCCTTTGCAGCGCCCCCTGCTCAAAGCGCAGCGCATTATATATCAGAACTGTCGGCCGATGTCGGCTATGCCCAAGTAGGCGCGAGATTGCGTCGCGAAGGGTATTGCCTCATCTGGCCAACTCGATCTCGCTTAGCCGCCACTCCTTCGTGAAAAAAGGTTCGAGCGGGCTGTAGAGGCGAAGCAGCGTGAACCAGCCCTTGCCCGGCATGGTCTGGATCCAGTTGCCGCGTTTCACGTCCGCCGGTTGGGTGGAAGCGAAGAAGACAGTGGGAGCCGTCGGCGTCCGCTTCGGCGGCGGGCGAGGAATAGCTTTGGCTGCCGGCGCGCGGATAGCGTTGCGGCGTATCGAGCATCGAGCGCGACTGATTGTCGTATATCGTGAACGACCAGAACGCAGCCGCGGGAATCCCTTTCGGCAGCATCAGCTTGTACGTCTTGCCGCCGAACGGGTTCTTATTGGCGTCCAGAAAGCCCATGAGATACTGCGAGCCAACGCGGGGAAGCCGCATGATCATGCCGGGCGAGTCCAGCGTATAGGCGTAGTAGAACGTGGTCTTTGAGTCGAGCGTTCGCGCTCCTGTCGGCGGCAAGGGTTTGAAGAGGCCCTCTTTGGTGATCATCGGCGGCGGCGTTTCGAAGTTGGCGCCGCCTTCCCAAAGCATGTTGGCCCAGGACGACTCGGGGCAGTGACTGCAAGGCGCCTAAGAAGGAGCTTCACAATATCGTCTCCGTTTTTTAA
Organism: Bradyrhizobium cytisi; assembly: GCF_008123515.1. Taxonomy (GTDB): domain Bacteria; phylum Pseudomonadota; class Alphaproteobacteria; order Rhizobiales; family Xanthobacteraceae; genus Bradyrhizobium; species Bradyrhizobium cytisi. The sequence goes on along the minus strand of NZ_VSSR01000038.1, from coordinate 13,906 downwards.
GCCTGAACCGAATGCGTGGACACTACCGCGGGTTGCGATGGTTGGCTATGCCAAAACGGCAGAGGTTTGATCGGACGCTGTGTCCGAGATGGGTTTTCGCTGTATGACAATGCGGAGACGCCCGATGACGAGAGACCAAATCACTCGTCTGAGACTGTGAAATCGAAGCGGCGATCAGGTGGAGATGGAAGATCTCAGCGAGTAGCCGACGGACCTGGTCCTCCGTCGTGCCGCACGAAATTCCTGGAAAATCGACATCATGACAGACGGGCCGCAGCGGGAAGTCGTTTGATTGGCCCGTTTCGACCCCTCGCACCAGCCGGAATGTTGCGGACGGGCCACATGGACGTGGAGGCGCATAATAGCCATGGCTGGCGCTTGCGTTCCGTGCTAGGGTAATACTCGTTAAGGTAGCTGAGGTTTTTCGGCCCCTTGCGGCGATTTCGTCCTGATGATGCGGCTGTACTGGCCGAGCGAAAACGATCCCTTGATCATCGACAGTTCTTGGAAGCTTCCGTTGGCGAAGAAGATGAGTTGAGGGGGCTGCAAACAGCTCGAATTGATCTCAAGCCATTTGCGGCGAATAGTGACCAAGTAGGCCTCGCGCGACCAGATTGAACAATGGTCGGACGGGGCTTGGCCATGCGAGCGGTAGGGACGGCGAGAAGGACGACATCATGGGTAGATCGCTTGGACCGATGATGCTGGCCGTCGTTATTCTTTTCAGCCCGGTTGCGCAGGCGCAGCCGCTTGCGGGGGCCGACAATCCGGAGGAGGCGCTGGCCGCGCAGATACGTATGCAGGGGTTCGCATGCGACAAGCTGCTTGGGGCGGTGAGGGACAAAAAGCGCTCCAGGCCGGACTACGCCGTCTGGACACTGAAATGCAGCAACGGGACATACCGGATCGGACGCGCCCCCGATATGGCCGCGAAGGTCGAATCTGTTCGATGAGGGCAGGTTCTTCGGGGCGCCATTACTGCCTTGGCACTGGTGAGTAGGAGATTGCAGATGCTTCTCTCGATTTCGCTGATAATTCTGAGCTCGCAATTGGTCGTCGCGGCGGCCGATACGGTCCCGAAATTCGACATCGGAGGTAGCTGCAAGGCCACTGCCAGTGCGGCGGCTGGCATGTCCGAGGACCAGCCGGTCAAGCGGTGCATAAGCGACGAGCAGGACGCGCAGCGCCAGCTCGAAAGCCAGTGGTCAACATTTACCAGCTCGAGCCGAGTAAGCTGCGCCGGGATGGAAAACATCACGCGAAGCTATGTCAGCTTGCTGACCTGCCTGCAGTTCGCCAAGCAAGCCAAGTAGCTGAACCGCCCCTGGTCGATGGCCAAAGGCTCAGCGGCGAAAGCGCCTGGCGAAGCGGTGCGCTCGAGATCTGCATCAGGCCTGCGAATGGCTGGCCGAGCTCCAGGACAAGGTAGATCGCTCCGGCGGCCGACGGCGCGAAGGCGACGAGCAGGCCGGCGACGGTTACGCTGGGCTGGGCAAACAGGCCAAAGCTCACGAAGATCATGGTCAGCCAGAAAATCAGCACGACCATGAAGGGCATGGGAAGCGGATTGCCGTTTCCGTGAACATCAACAGCGCAGTCGCCGCTGGATGGACTTCGGTCCGCGAGAACGCGATGGCGCCGCTGCGTCGGAGCATGGGCCAGGAGGCCGCGCCGGCGAGGCTGTTGCTCTTTCGTCGCAGTTTTCACCTTTTTCTGGCAAATCAATCCTGAGCGAATTTTACATACCAGTCCTGCTTGCTCCAGGGTTACAGTATCGCCGAGTTGTATTTGGAGGCGACACATCCTGCGGGGACGGCTATGACGGCGAGAATTGCACTGGCCTCGGCTAAAGGTGCGCGGCCAATCCCAGCACATCGACGCAGAGTTATTTCTGCAGGCCTCCTGACGTCCACTCTATTGCTTTCTGCCCCGTCTGCCTTCGCCGACGAAAACGGCATCAGTTTCTGGATCCCCGGCCTCTTCGGAAGCCTCGCGGCCACGCCGCAGCAGCCGGGTTGGTCCCTGGCAAATATCTACTACCACACCTCCGTATCTGCCGGCGACGACGTCGCGCGGGCGCGTGAGTTCACGCTCGGCAGGGTTCCGGCCAACCTCAACGTAAACGCGAATCTGAATTTGAATGTCAATGCCACCGGCGATCTTGGCCTTGTGCTTCCGAGTTATGTATTTGCAACGCCGGTGCTCGGCGGCCAGGCGTCAATGTCCCTCCTGGCAGCCTATGGCGTCGTCGGCACCAGCCTGGCGGGGACCTTGTCCGGTGTGATCGCGACGCCGTTCGGCAATGTTCCCTTCGCGCGGTCCGACGCGATCAGCGACACGACGTGGGGCTTTGGGGATCTGGCGCCGCTGGAACGCCGGCGTCCACAACTACATGACCTACATCACGGGTGACATCCCTGTCGGCGCTTACCAATCCGATCGTTTGTCGAACCTGGGCATCGGACACGGAGCGATCGACGCCGGCGGCGGCTACACCTATTTCAATCCGCAGACTGGTCACGAATTCTCCGGCGTGCTTGGCTTCACCTATAATTTCAAAAACACTGCCACGCAGTATCAAAGCGGCGTTGACATGCACTTCGACTGGGGTGCATCGCAGTTCTTGTCGAAGCAGGTCATGGTCGGCCTCGTGGGCTATGTCTACAAGGGACTGGGTTGCGATAGCGGTGCAGGGGACCGCGTCGGTTGCTTCCAGTCCCAGGTAGCTGGCGTCGGTCCCCAGATCGGTTTCCTTTTTCCGGTCGGCGACATGCAGGGCTATCTCAATCTGAAGGCTTACGCAGAGTTCGCCGCAGAAAACCGACCATCGGGCTGGAATACCTGGGTTACCTTCTCAATTTCTCCCCCCCCGCGCCCGGAGCGCCTCCGACAACAAAGCCCGTCGTCAGAAAATACTAGGAACAAGCAAGCTACGGCTTTCAGCCGTTGAGAAATCCGATCCTGCGCCGCTGTCTAATGTCTGCAATTGCCCCTGGCGAAGTGGCGGCATCCCCCACGAGGTCCGCTCACCGAGGCATGGCGGACCAGATTTTCTCACGTTGAGTTTTTCGCGTTTTGACCCAACTCGGACGTTGAACTTGTCTCCGATTTAACTGCGCAGTTGGGAAAAAACGCACCGGTGCGTTTGCGCCGGCGCGGTATAAGTTTAGCTCGCTTTTTGCACCGCCGGGGGCTTCCACGAGCCGTTCAGGATCGAAGGCGACTCATTCTTCGGCCAGTACATCCTCAGCATCGGAATGAACTCGCCCTTCGGAGCCGGAAGCCAGTTCGCCTCTTTGTCCTTACCCGGCGATTCATTCTGGAAGTAAAGCGTCAGCGAACCATCGGCATTGAACTTTGGATTGTCGCGCAGGCTGGCGGTAAATTTGTTCAGCGGGTTGGGAACGAACCACCAGCCCTGGTCGATCATGTACATGGTGATCGACCAGAAGCCGTTGACCGGCGGCGTCGCGTCCTTGGCGAAGGTCAAGGTGTACTTGTTTGCGCCCGTCAGCTTCTGTCCCGTCGAATCAGTCTCCGTGTAGGGATAGACCGCATCCCGCTGCTGGTTGGCGGGCCAACCGAATGCCGCCACCACAGCGCGCTTCATGTAGCTGTCGGAGCCGTAGGTACCTAGTCCCTTTGTCACGACCCAGCCATCCATGATCCCGCCCAAGGCTGCCTTGTTGTCTTCGATTTTCTTCAGGGCTGATTGCGGAATGTCTTTCAGTGCAGCTTGCACAGCGGGATCGAGCTTGCTCATCTCAAACGGCTTGCCGGGTACGATACCGATCTTCGCCATGCTCGCGAGGATGGGGCCATCTCCCGCCGCTGGCGGTGCATCCCCACCCATTAGCTTCGCCATGAGATTGAAATACCCCTCTGTTCCCATAGCTATGATGACCGGTTGCGGCTTGTCGGTCATGCTGAAGCCGGGGTTTGGATTGACCGGCGGCGCGACAGGTGTATACGGCTTGCCCCATGAAGAAAGCGGCGTGATCTTGTACTGTGCCTGCAACTCGTTTACTGCCTTGTAATCCTGTTCGGTGCCATCGGCATAAGTTCGGCCCAGAATAACCATGTAGCGCGTCGCCATGGGAAACTGCGTCATGCCTGCCGGTACCTCGCCCTTCCAGCCAGGCCCGGTGAACAGGTAGTTGGCGGCCTTGCCGTCAGCCGTGCGTTTGCTCGGCGATGACTCGGAGTCCGACATCCAAAGGTCGGTCAGCTCGAACAAATAGAAACGATTGCCCATATCTGGGTGACTGAACACCTGCGGTTCAGTGAGGTCGAGCCAACCCAGAGAATAAAGTGTGTCCGCATTTGGCGCCGAAACGCCACGATAATCGGCCGGCGGATAGCGCGGAATGTTGATGAACTGTCCGGTCGGCGCCGTAAGCCCTTCAACCTTTGGCACATTGCTCATCTGAACCCGGGTGACATTGGTCGTGATGAGCGAATAGCCGTAGATATATGCGCCCTCGGCGATTTGCCGCGCTTCCTCAGGAGTGACTGCTTGTGCGTTTGCAGGCAGGGACATTCCGTTGAGGACTGTGAATGCCAAACTGGCTGCAGCCGCGCCGTTTACGAATGATCGTCGGGTCGATTTCATGGCGAACTCCTCACTTTGGTTCAAAGGGGAGACAAGCGCTCGTCGAACCTAAGGAAAATTCAGCGGCTCAACACGACGCCCAGTTGACCTTAATCTTTGAAGCATAACCATTAATTGCACTCTAAAGCCAAGCGTGCCATGACCGCTGTTGGCCCGACTCCGCCTTCCGGCCATATGGCGTTTTGCGCCGCTGCTAAGGGCATAGCAGACGTCGCAGGCGGCAGCGCTCAACTTGTGAGTAAAGGGCCTACTGAGTAGAGGGCCTACTTGAGTTCGGGTGGGCACTCCGGTAACCGTCCGATGAGGGCCGCGGGATAGTGGCGTAGCGCGCTGGTCCGATCAGACAGCGAACTGAGCTGGGATTTTCTTCCATTCCTAAGGCAGCACCTCATTGATCCGGCCTTGCGGGATGCCGGCGATGCGGGCCAAGGCGTCCGCCAACCAGGCTTGCGGATCGACGTCGTTGAGCTTTGCCGTCATGGTCAGCGTCGCCATGAGGGCGGCCCGGTCGGCACCGCGTTCGGAGCCGGCGAAGAGCCAAGACTTGCGGCCGAGGGCAAAGCCGCGCAGCGCACGCTCCGCCGCATTGTTTGTCAGGCAGATCCGTCCGTCATCGACGAAGCGGGCGAACCGGTCCCAGCGGCGCAGCATGTAGTCGATTGGCTTGGCGACCGCGGACGAGTTCGATAGCCGAGCGCGCTGCTCGCGCAGCCATCCTTCCAATGCAATCACAAGCGGGGCGCTTTGTTCTTTACGCACCCGCAGCCGCTCTTCGGCGCTTTGTCCGTTGATACCGCGCTCAATATCGAACAGCGCATCGATGCGCTTGACCGCCTCCAGGGCGATCGGCGAGATCGCCGCGGCGTTCTTGTCCCGCCTCGCATTGGTGGCGATGTCCGCCAGCTCGAAGAACTGCCGCCTGGCATGGGCCCAACAGTGTACGGGCGTGATCGGCCCTTGCGCGCGCGAAGCGTCATACAGCTCATTATAGCCGCTATAGGCGTCGGCCTGCAGGATGCCGGTGAAGCTTTGGAGATGCCGTGTGGGATGCTCTTGCCGTCGGTCGCGTGAGGCATAATAGAGCGCCGCTGGCGGCGTCTGGCCACCAAACGGCCGGTCGTCGCGGACATAGGTCCAGATATGCCCCTTCACCGTCTGGCCCTTGGCCAGGATCGGCACCGTGGTGTCATCGCCGTGCAGCAACCGCTCGGCGGCCAAGACGTGGCGCTCGATCAACCCATAAAGCGGATGCAGGGCCGTCGCACAGGCGCCGACCTGGTCGGCCATTGTCGACAGGCTCAGATCGATGCCCTCCCGGGCGTAGCGCTCGCTTTGCCGGTTCAAGGGCTGATGCTGGCCGAACTTCTCGAACAGGATCATTGCCAGCAGGTTCGGCCCGGCAAAGCCGCGCGGCGTCACGTGGAAGGGCGCTGGCGGCTCGGTGATCGTCTCGCAGTTCCGGCACGAGAACTTCTCCCGCACCGTCTGGATCACCTTTCATTGTGCCGGGGAATGACCTCTAGCGTCTCGGTGATGTCCTCGCCCAGCTTTGACAGCTTCGATGAGCCACAGCAAGGGCAACTCTCCGGTGCGGCAACGACGACCCGCTCGCGCGGCAGATGATCGGGGAACGGTTTGCGCGACGGGCGCTTACGCCCGAAGGATTGTACGGTCTGCGTCTTGGCCGCCGCCCTCTCGGCTGCGAGTTCGTCTTCGGTCGCGGTTGCTTCCAACTCTTCGAGCTCAAGCTCCATCTGTTCCAGGAGCCGTGCCTTGCGCTCCGAGCGGCTGCCATAAATCTGGCGACGCAGCTTCTCGATCTCGAGCTTGAGGTAACTGATCAGGGCCTCGGCCGCCTTCGCGTCGGCAGCTTCCGCTTTGGCGCTCGCCGCAACCGCTTCCGCTTCCAGCCGCGCGGCGCGCTCTGCGAGGATCATCGCATGCGCGGCGGCAAGATCGGTGGGTAGCGATTCAGAGATTCAGATGCGGTCACGACGATGATGGAATCACATCCATCACGATCCGCAAGCTCAAAGCCTCATCCGACCGATGTCGGCCTGCGGCGCGGCAATCAGGATGGAAGTGCAGCGTCAATCAGGATGAGAGAGCTTCGCCGGGCTCGTGACGTAGGGAGGGCGTAGCCCGACCGGAGTTACGAGCCCGGCGACGGCGCGATCCGAGCGGACCGCGCCGTCTGGTGATCGCGGCTGGCCGGTGATGGATGGTTCTTCTCGCCAAAGAGGAATCACCCGTTGCCAGGCTGCCATCTCACCGATCACCAGATGAGGCTCTACATGAAGTTCCGTCAAACCAATTCGCCGCCAGTGGCGGCCGCGAAGGTGTCGTTCAGTTCGTCGACCGCTTATCGGCTCGAGAAAGATCTGCGTCTTCCGTCGCAAAAGAAGTCACCGCGGCAAAGGCGCCGGCCGGATCCCTTGGCCAACGTCTTCGACCTGGAGGTCGTGCCGATGCTGAAAGCGGCTCCCGGCGTGCGGCCCGTGGCTATCTTCGAGGAGATACTCCGACGCCATCCTGAGCTGGGGGCCGGAATCCGCCGCACGCTCGAGCGCCGGATCCGCGCCTGGCGGGCGATCCACGGCGAGGAGCAGGAGGTCATCTTCCGCCAGACCCACGAAGTGGGCCAGGTCGGCCTGTCCGACTTCACCGATATGGGAGAGCTTGGGGTCGCCATCGCGGGCGTGCCGCTCGATCATCGCCTCTATCACTTCCGGTTGGCCTATTGCGGGTTTGAACACGCCCATGTCGTGCTCGGTGGCGAGAGCTTCGTCGCATTGGCCGAAGGGCTGCAGAATGCCCTGTGGTCGCTCGGTGGGGCACCGCGGGAGCATCGGACCGACAGCCTGTCGGCCGCCTTCTGCAATCTCGACCGCAATGCGAGGGACGATCTGACCCGGCGGTACGAGGACCTCCGCCCACTATAGCATGCGGCCTTCCCGCAACAATCGCGGCATCGCCCACGAGAACGGGGCGATCGAGAGCTCGCATGGCCATCTCAAGCGCACGATCGCCGATGCGCTGCTGTTGCGCGGCACTGCCGCCTTCGATGATCTCGCCGCGTATCGCGGCTTCATCGACGAGATCGTCAGCCGCCGCAATGCCCGCAACACCAAGCGCATCGACCACGAGCGCGCCAGCCTGCAGGCGCTGCCAGATCGCCGCACCTCGGACTACGAGGAGGTGATTGTCCGCGTGACGTCAAGCGCCGGCTTCACCTTGCGCAAGGTGTTCTACACCGTGCCGTCGCGTTTGATCGGGCACCAACTGCGGGTACGCCTTTACGACGATCGTCTCGACGTGTTCGTCGGCGGCACCCCTCTCGTCACCCTGCCGCGTGGGCGGCCGCATCCCAACGGCAAGCACGACCAGGTCGTGGATTATCGGCACGTGATCCATTCCTTGCGGCGCAAGCCAATGGCGCTGCTCAATCTCGTCTACCGTGATCGGCTGTTCCCGCGTGATGCCTATCGCCGAACCTTCGATTCCTTGCGCGAGCGGCTGCCGGACAAGAAAGCCTGCCGGATCATGGTCGATCTGCTCGCACTGGCCCATGAGCGCGGCTGCGAGGCCGAACTCGCCGATCAGCTCGCGGCTGACCTTAATGCTGGCCAACTACCCGACCTCGGACGGCTGCGCGCTTACTTCGCGCCCGATCCAGCCTGCGTGCCGCAGGTCGTGGTGCAGCTCGCGCCGCTCGCCAGCTATGAGTGCCTCATCGGTGCCGGCGAGATCGGAGGTGCCGCATGAGCACGGCCAACACAGTCGACACCGCGCGCCTTAATCTGTTGCTCAACGAGTTGCGGCTGCCCGCCATCAAGGTGCTGTGGCCGCAATTTGCCGAGCAGTCCGACAAGGAAGGCTGGCCGGCGGCCCGCTTCCTCGCCAGCATTGCCGAGCACGAGATCGCCGAACGCGGCCGCCGCCGCGTCGAGCGCCATCTCCTCGAGGCTCGGCTGCCCGCTGGAAAGACCTTCGACAACTTCGACTTTGAGGCTGTGCCGATGATCTCCAAGGCGCAGGTGACCGCGCTCGCCGCCGGCGACGGTTGGCTCGGCAAGGGCGCGAATCTGCTGCTGTTCGGCCCGCCCGGCGGCGGCAAGAGTCACTTGGCGGCAGCGATCGGCCTCGCCCTTATCGAGAACGGATGGCGCATTCTCTTCACCCGCACCACCGATCTCGTGCAGAAGCTTCAGGTGGCGCGCCGCGAGCTCAATCTCGAGGCCGCCATTAACCGCCTCGATCGCTTCGACCTGCTGATCTGCGATGATCTTGCCTACGTCACCAAGGACCAGGCCGAGACCAGCGTGCTGTTCGAGCTCATCAGTTCACGCTACGAGCGGCGTTCCATGCTGATCACCGCCAATCAGCCCTTCGGAGAGTGGAACAGGGTCTTCCCGGACCCTGCTATGACGCTCGCCGCCATCGATCGCCTCGTTCACCACGCCACCATCGTCGAGATGAACGTCGAAAGCTATCGCAGGCGCACCGCGCTCGAACGGAAGCGTGGTCCAGGGCGCCCCCCCTCGCACGCGACACCAAAAACACTCGCTGATTGACGCTCCGCGACAATCAGAGCGAACAAAACTCTTGCGCGCGACAATCATCGCGGCAATCATCACGTCGCCGCGACACCGACTCGCCATCCTGATTGTCGCGCGCTCCCCATCCAGATTGTCGCGCTATAGTCGGCCGCCACGTCTCTTGTGCGTGCCGCCAGTCGATCCCGGACAAGAGACAACCGAGTTGCGCCGACGAGATCGTCACCACACCCTCGGCCGGGCTCGGCCAGATGAAGCGACCCCGCTCCAGGCGTTTTGTGAACAGGCACGCGCCCTGGCCGTCATGCCAGATCACCTTCAGCAGGTTGCCGCGACGACCGCGGAAGCAAAACAGGTGGCCGCCCAGCGGGTCGCGGTGCAAGATCTCCTGAACCTGCAATGCCAGCGACGGAAAGCCCTTCCGCATGTCGGTATAGCCGGTCGCGAGCCATACCCGCACGCCGGCCGGCAACGGGATCATCGTGGCCGTCCATCAGTCAGCGCGGCCACGACTGCGCTCAGCGTCGCCGCGTCAACCGCGCCCGTGATCCGCATCCGAGCCCCGGCCGAGAACTCAATCTCGATCGCACCGCAGCTTCTGGAGGGCGCCGTCAACGATTGCCGGTCGGGCGCAATGGAGACTGCCGCAAAACGGACTTCGCCATCCTGCCGGTGCATCGGCTCGGGCCCGCAAGCGAGGACGCCTGTGCGCGCCTGCCGCCGCCAGGCCGTAACCAGATTGCGGTGAACGTCAGGTCGCCGAGCAACCTCGACAACACTGGCTCCAGGCGCCAGACTCTCCTCCACGATCCGAAGCTTCTCGGCACTCGTCCACCGCCGTCGCCGCTCTGGACCGGACAGAACCGTAACCGTCGTCACGTTTGCTCATTTGCTTGCGAATTAATGAGCAAATCATCTCACGCTCGAACCCGATCCGGGAAGGCGGCCTCCACCGGCTTTCAATTACCCACAAATTCTCCTCCGACCAAGGCGCCTAACGCGATGTCGGTGAGGCGCGACAGCCCGCGCCACATGACCGTATTGCCAGGGGGCGGATCGCTGGCACGGGCGAGATAACCGCCGAGCCGGGCGATCTTGGTGAGATAGTGCGAAAGCGTCTTTCTCGCTTTTGGTTTGTCGTTGACGAGGCGATCGAGCACGCCGATTTCGGTCGCCGTCAACGCGAGGGTTGGTGGCGCGTCTGGAGCGGAACGGTTGAGCATCGTCATCCAGAAGACCCGCCAACTCAGGATGCAAAAGAGCGAGATCAGATTGGTCAGACGCTGGGCGGTCCTAAGCTTCGACTCCTCGGCTTTGCAGCCTGATTTGAGTATCTTGTGGAACACCTCGATCTTCCATCTCAAAGCATACCATTCGAGCTTCTCAATGGCGTCGGGGCGGGAGCTAACAGGCAGATCTGTGATCAGCTTCCACTCGATTTTCTTTCTGTTCTTCGGCGTCACGCGCTCTTCGGCATGGATCACCGTCAAGGTCAGCGCCGGGTAGCGCTTCTGCTTTCCGATCGGTGGCAAGACGCGAATCTTGCGATATCTGATCTCGAGGACGGCTTCATCGGGATCACCGTTGTTGTTTCTGACGTCGATGCAATGCAGCCCTTTGACGGCGACCTCGTCCATTTCGTCGGCGATCGTGTGATCTCCATCCCCAGCCAAACGATCAACGCAAGTCCTAATCACGAAATGCGTTCCGGCTTCTCGAGCCGCGCAGAACAGCTCATAGATGTCGCTCTCGCGATCACCGACATGGACGAATCGTCCCGGATCGCCCAGCAGCTCCGTGGATTGACGGACATTGTCCAGCCAGCGAATGCTCTCCTTCTTCTCGATGGGAACACGCGTCGGATTGATCTTCTTCTTAAGCGCGGCGGTCCCCTTGAATTTCTTCCGGGTCCAAAGTTTGACGGCCGTCAGTCCAAGCGGCAGCCCTTCGGTCGTCACCGCCAGGCTCGAGTGCATCAGGATGCCGCAAACCGTGTGCGATCTCAGGCGGCCCGCCTTGTCCCGGCCGCTGTTTATGCTCTTGGTGATCCCGATCGCGTCTGAGTTCTCTCTTTGATAGCTGAACTCGGTCGTATCATGGAGCACTAGAACGGGACCGTCGGTGGCAATCGTGCGCTCACGCGTTGATTGAAAGTGGCTGGCCAGAATGTCCGCCTCACTGACCCGGTCATTGGAGAAAAAACGATACGCAGCCTTGGTGTTGGCCCAGTCCTGGCACACCAGCGGAATACTTTCGCCCATGGCGCTGCCGATCTGCGCTACCAGTTTGCGGAGCCGCTTGTTCAGGCGCTCGTCGGCAAGGCTGCAGCCAGCGAGCTCGCGATCAAACCATGCGTCGGCTTCTTCGTCCATTGGCACCGCCCCCTGCGAATCGGTGCCAGACAAGGAATCACGGTCGATTCCTGCGATGCAATGGTTTGTGCGCTCCCTCAGCCCGTTCGACCAAATGTGGGTAATTGAAAGCTCCACCGGAGGCTTACGGTAAGCATCCGGCGAAGACCGCGCGCGGGTCATTTTCGGCTCAGGCGGCTTGATCAACGTTCCGGATGGCAGAGCGCCAATTCCATGGCAGCAGTTCGTCGAGCCTTTGGACGGGATGCTCCGCGATGCGCGCCAGAGCGTCGGCGAGCCAGGCTTGCGGATCGACGTCGTTCATCTTGGCGGTGACGATCAGGCTGTACATCACGGCCGCCCGCTCGCCGCCGCGATCCGAGCCGCAGAACAACCACGACTTCCGACCTAAAGCGATGCCGCGCACGCCACGCTCCGCCGCATTGTTGGACAGGCAGATGCGGCCGTCATCGAGGAAGCGGGTAAATGCGCTCCAACGCTTGAGCATGTAGTCCATGGCCTTGGCGACATCGTTGCTGCGCGAGAGCTTGGCGCGTTGCTCGCGCATCCAGGCTTCTAAATCGGCGATCAGCGGCGCGCTCAATTCCTGGCGGACGGCCCGGCGCCGTTCGGGCGTCTCGCCGTTGATGCCTCGCTCGATCTCGAACAGGGCGTCGATCCGGCGGACTGTTTCCAGCGCCAGCGGCGAGATCACTGCCGGCTTCTTGCCCTGAGCCTTGCGACGCGCATTCTCGGCCAGATCAGCCATCACGAAGAACGGCCGCCGGGCATGGACCCAGCACGCGGCTTCCAGGATCGGACCTGCGTTGCGGCCCGGTTCGTAAAGCCTGCCATAGCCGCCATAGGCATCGGCCTGGAAGATTCCGCTGTAGTTGGCCAAGTGAGCCTGGGGATGCTCGCCGGCCCGATCGCGCGAGTAATAGAACACCGCCCCTGGCGGGGCCTGCCCTCCAAAAGGCTTGTCGTCGCGCACATAGACCCAGATCCGGCCGGTGTCGGTCTTGGCTTTGGCCAGGACCGGGATCGTAGTGTCGTCCCCGTGCAATCGCTCGGCGCTCAGCACATGGGCCTCGAGGCGCCGGAACAAGGGCATCAACGCGGCCGTACAACCGCCGACCTGGTCGGCGAGGGTCGACAGACTGATCGGCACACCCTCCTTGGCATAGCGCTCCGCTTGCCGGTTCAGCGGCTGATGTTGACCAAACTTCTCGAACAGCACCATCGCCAGCAGGCTTGGCCCCGCCCAGCCGCGGGCAAGCACATGGAATGGCGCCGGAGCCTGGCTGATCTTCTCGCAATCACGGCAAGTAAACTTCTCGCGGACGTGCTGGATCACTTTCCAGGATTTCGGGATCACCTCCAGCGTCTCGGTGATGTCCTCGCCGAGCTTGGACAGCCGTGCGCCGCCACAGCAGGCGCACGCCACAGGTCCCGGCACCATCACCCGCTCGCGAGGCAGATGCTCCGGGAACGGCTGGCGTGACGGCCGCTTGCGCGTGAACGACGCCACCTTCGTGGTTTTGGCCGTGGCCATTTCGGCGGTGAGTTCGTCCTCCGTCGCCGAACTCTCCAGCTCCTCCAACGTCAGTTCAAGCTGATCCAATAGCCGCGCGGTACGCTCCGAGCGCGGACCATGGCGGTCGCGGTTAAGTTTCTCGATCTGCAGCTTGAGATGGGCGATCAGCGCCCGGTTGTCGGACTGCTCAGCGCGGGCGGCCGCAGCCTCCGCGCGAGCAACGATCAATGCCGCTTTCAGCGTTTCGACGTCGTCTGGCAGCGATTCAAGGTGCGGATTCCGACGAAGCCGGCCATGCATTCCAATTCGAAGCCGGCCGGGTATTCCGATCTGAAGCCGGCCACCCGTGGCGTCGTTCGCATGGGTCAATTTCATGATGTCGTTGAGGGCTGGGAAGGTCAAGAGACCGGTTGATCTTGAGCGGTTTGCTTCTGCTTTCTGAGGCTCTCTCCTTTGAGTTCGATGCGGTAGGCATTGTGGACGAGGCGATCGAGGATCGCGTCGGCGATGGTGGGGTTTCCGATGATTTCGTACCAGCGATCGACGGGCAGCTGGCTGGTGACGATAATCGAGCGGGATTCGTATCGATCCTCGACGATTTCGAGCAAATCACGGCGTTGGTCGGCGTCGAGAGGTTCTGGTCCCCAGTCGTCCAGGATCAGCAGATCGAGTCGTGCGATAGCGCGCAGCATCTTGGTGTAACGGCCATCGGCGCGGCCGAGTGCGAGCGCGGCGAAGAGACGCGGTACACGATGGTAGGCAACGGAGAAGTCGTCTCGGCAAGCCTTGTTGCCAAGGGCGCAAGCGAGCCAGCTCTTGCCGACGCCGCACGAGACAGCGTCACAATGCC
>NZ_VSSR01000037.1 GCF_008123515.1 Bradyrhizobium cytisi | reverse complement strand
CACTTTCGGGCATCCCATAGCACAAGGGGAGAAGGAAGAAGGGGCGGCTGTTTCAGCTTGCCGGTCGACAGATCCATGATCATTCGCGTGGTCAGGTAGAGACGCGGCACGATGGTATCGAGCTTCACATATTCGGCATCGTTGGAATGCGCGCCGAAGCCCGACAGGCCCATTCCTTCGACCACGGCGCCCTTGGTCTTGAGCGCGGCAAACGCGGCATCGGTGCCGCCGCCTGTCGCCTTCTCGTCGACCTTGAGGGGCATCCCGAGCTCCTGATAGATCGTCTTGCCGTAGGCCGCGACATGCCGCGAGGCGTCGTTGGCTTCCAGCGGCGGACGGCGCACCTCGAACTTCAGCTCGACCTTGGAATCGGGCAGCAGGCGATTCCTGATCTTGTCCTGCAGCGCCTTCTCCAGCTCGTCGAAATCGGCGACCTTGAGCGCGCGCGCATCGGCCTGGGCGGTGGCCTCGGCGGGGATCACGTTGCGGTTGGTGCCGGCCTTGGAGACGGTCCAGTTCAGCTTCAGGCCCTGCTCGGGCTTTGACAGGTCCTTCATCTGCAGCACCTGGTGCGAGAGCTCATAGAGCGCATTGATGCCGCCCTCCGGCCGCGCGCCCGCATGCGAGGACTTGCCGGTCACCGTGAGATAGGCCGAGCCGATGCCGCTGGTGGCGAGCCGCAGCGTGCCGTCGGTGCCGCCGCCCTCGAACGAGAACACGACGTCCTGATCGGCGGCGAATTTGGTGATGGTGCTGCGCCAGCCGGGCGAGGAGATCTCCTCGTCGCCATTGGTCAGCACGGTGAGCGTGCCGTAGTCTTTGAAGTTGAGCTTCTGCAGCATCGCCACGGTGTGGAGAATGAGGGCGACGCCTTGCTTGTCGTCGGCAATGCCGAGGCCGTAGGCCTTGTCGCCGTCGATGCGGAACGGCTGGTCCTTCAGCATGCCCTTCAGGTACACGGTGTCCATATGGGCGATCAGCATGATCTTCTTAGCTCCGGTGCCCTTGAAGACGGCGTGCACGGCCGGGCCGATCTTCTCCGGCGTGTCGTCGAGGCGATAGATGTCGGTGGGCTGCAGGATCTCCACCGTGCCGCCGATCTGCTTGAGCTGGTCGGCGACGCGGCCTGCGATCAGGTTCAGGCCCTCGACATCCTTGCTGCCGGATTCGATGCTGACGAGATCGCGCAGCGTGTCGAGCAGCGGCTGCTGCTCCTTCTGCGCCAGTGTATGGACATCCGCCACCGGCGCGGCATGCGCGACGGTTGCGGCGCATGCCAGCCAGAGCGACGCGATCAACGAACCAACGAACGATGGGGCAGGGAGCGATCGGGACATGCGGGGCGGTCCATTGTTGGAGGATGGCCCGGTATGCCTGCGTTTCCGGCGCTTGTCACGCCGCTGAGTGCGCGCCTCGTCCTTCGAGACGACCGCTTCGCGGTCTCCTCAGGATGAGGCTAAGCGGCATCGGTGCTCGTCAAAACTACGGCCGCACACCCGGTCCTCATCCTGAGGGCCCGCCAACGGCGGGCGTCTCGAAGGATGGCCACACGGGAATCGCTCCCATATGTGATTGCCCTGGAACGCAGAGGCCAGACGGTCCGCGTCAGCTACTTCTGTGGCTGGCCGAAATCGAGTGGCGGCAGATCGATTTGCGGGATCTCGATCTTGATGGTGTTCGGATCGACGGTCGACTGCACGCCCTTGTAGTGCATCACCATCGACGGGAACATGATCACGAGCACGACCATGATGACCTGGATCACCACGAATGGCACCGCGCCCCAATAGATCTGGCCGGTCGTGACCGGCTCCATGCGCTTGCCGGTGACGCGGTCATTATAGCGCTCCTTCGGCGCGACCGAGCGCAGATAGAACAATGCGAAGCCGAACGGCGGGTGCATGAACGAGGTCTGCATGTTCACGCCGAGAATGACGCCGAACCAGATCAGGTCGATGCCGAGATGCTCGGCGGCGGGGCCGAGCAAGGGGATTACAATGAAGGCGAGCTCGAAGAAGTCGAGGAAGAACGCCAGCACGAACACGAAGGCGTTGACGAAGAGCAGGAAACCGATCTGACCGCCGGGCAGCGAGGTCAGGAGATGCTCGACCCAGACGTGGCCGCTGACGCCGTAGAAGGTGAGCGAGAACACGCGCGCGCCGACCAGAATGAAAACGACGAAGGCAGACAGCTTGGCCGTCGATTCGGTGGCCTGGCGAACCAGGTCCCAGTTCAGCCGCCGCTTCGCGGCACCGAGAATCAGGGCGCCGGCGGCCCCCATCGCGCCGCCTTCTGTCGGGGTAGCGATGCCGATGAAGATCGTGCCCAGCACTAGGAAAATCAGGAACAGCGGCGGCACCATCACGAAGGTAGTCTGCTGCGCCATTTTCGAAAGGAAACGGAAGCCCGTGAGCTTGTCGATGATCCAGTTCACGACGGCGACGGCGAACGCGAAGATGATGCCGAAGAACATGCTCAGCACGACGAAGTCGGCGCCATGCGTCTCCGAATTCCGCATCATGAACCAGCCGAAGACGCAGCTCGCAAGGAACAGCACGCCGAGCGACGTCAGGCCGCGGCTGCCGCTGTCCTCCCGGAAGCCGATCGCCTCCTTCGGAAGACCCGGCACCGCTTTTGGAAAGATCAAGCTGACGAGAAAAGCGTAGCCGGCATAGAGGCCTGCGAGCACGAGACCCGGAATGAATGCACCCTCGTACATGTCGCCGACCGACTTGCCGAGCTGGTCAGCCATCACGATCAGAACGAGCGAAGGCGGGATGATCTGCGCCAGCGTGCCGGACGCGGCGATGATGCCGGTCGCAACGCGGCGGTCGTAGCCGTAGCGCAGCATGATCGGCAGCGAGATCAGGCCCATCGAGATCACCGATGCGGCGACCACGCCGGTCGTGGCCGCGAGCAGCGCGCCGACGAAAACGACGGCATAGGCGAGGCCGCCGCGGATGGTGCCGAACAATTGGCCGATCGTATCGAGCAGATCTTCGGCCATGCCGGAACGCTCCAGCACCAGCCCCATGAAAGTGAAGAACGGAATAGCTAGCAGCGTGTCGTTGTTCATTACGCCGTAGACGCGCTCGGGCAGGGCCTGGAGAAAGTCCGGATGGAATTGACCGAGCTCGATGCCGATCACGGCGTAGAACAGGCCTACGGCACCGAGTGAAAACGCCGCCGGATAGCCGAGCAGCAGCACGAACACCAGCGACGCAAACATGATCGGCGCCATATTGGCGATAATAAACGCGGTCATTGAATCTCCCTACGAAGGCCGCTCGCCAACTACTTTTTTTCGATCGCTTCAACGAGGTGCTCGACTTCGGCCTCCAGCGCCGAAATCTGCGACTCGTGCGGATCCGGAATCATGCCGCGCATGATGGCGACCCGTTTAATCACCTCGGAGATGGCCTGCACGAGCAGCAGCGCGAAGCCGATCATGACGAGTGACTTGGCCGGCCATTGCGGGAGGCCGCCGGCATTGCCTGATTGCTCGTTGATCTGGAACGAGCGCAGGAAGAAAGGCACGCCGGTGACAAGCATGACGACCGTCAGCGGGATCAGGAAGAAAAGGTGTCCGATCACGTCAATGATGTTGCGAACCGGCTTCGGTAGCATGGCGTTGACGATATCGATCCGGATGTGCTCGTTGTCGAGCAGCGTCCAGGATGAGCACAGCAGGAACACGATGCTGAACAGGACCCACTGTAGCTCGAGCCAGGAATTGGACGAGGTGTCGAAGGCCTTGCGCACGATCGCATTTGCCGCCGAGATGATGACGGCGACCAGAATCAGCCAGGCCAGGCGCTTGCCGGTCCAGCGTGTAAACGCGTCGATCCTGCCGCTCAATTTCAGGAGCGCTGTCAATGATAGGTCCTCCCCGCTTGTGCCCCGGCCGTCTTGTCTGCGCCGACTCGGCGCGCTCGGCTTGTCTCGCCGCGCAGGCATGAGGCCGCCGCACAAAACCAGCGGGCGTGCCGTCCGTCAATTGGAAGTTTGCTGATAGTTAAGGGAAATTGCCCGGGCGTCGGCGGGTCAACTAGCCGCCGGTCACGCTCATGTGCCGGGAGACGCTGGGACGGTCGTGGCGGCGGTCGATGATGAAATCGTGGCCCTTGGGCTTCAGCCCGATGGCGCGATCGATCGCAGCCGCAAGCAGCGTGTCGTCGTCGGATGCACGCAGAGGTTTGCGCAAATCGGAGGCATCCTCGTGGCCCAGGCAGGTGTGCAGCGTGCCCGTGCAGGTGATGCGCACCCGGTTGCAGGATTCGCAGAAATTATGGGTCATCGGCGTGATGAAGCCGAGCTTGCCGCCGGTCTCGGCGACACTGACGTAGCGCGCCGGGCCGCCGGTGCTTTCCGCGAGGTCCGTCAGCGTGAACTGCTGGGCGAGCCGCGCGCGCACCAGCGACAGCGGCAGGTACTGGTCGATACGGCCCGAACCGATCTCGCCCATCGGCATGACCTCGATCAGGGTGAGGCCCATGCCCTTGCCATGGGCCCAGCGCATCAGATCGGGGAGCTCGTCCTCGTTGAGGTTCTTCAGCGCCACCGCGTTGATCTTCACCGCGAGGCCAGCGGCGCGCGCGGCTTCGATACCCTCGTGCACCTTGTCGATCTCGCCCCAGCGCGTGATCTCGCGAAACTTCCTGGGATCGAGCGTGTCGAGCGAGACGTTGATGCGGCGAACGCCACAATCGGCGAGCTCCCGGGCATGTTTTGCGAGTTGCGTGCCGTTGGTGGTCAGCGTCAGCTCGCCCAGCGCGCCGCTGGCGAGATGGCGCGACAGCGAACGTACCAGCGACATCACGTTGCGCCGGACCAGCGGCTCGCCGCCGGTGAGCCGCAGCTTCTTCACGCCCTTGGCGATGAAGGCGGAACAGAGCCGGTCGAGTTCCTCGAGCGTCAGCAGATCGGCCTTGGGCAGGAACGTCATGTCTTCCGACATGCAATAGAAGCAGCGCAGATCGCAGCGATCGGTGACGGAGACGCGCAGGTAAGTGATGGTCCGCCCGAACGGATCGGTCATCGCGCTCGAGAGCGCGGTGCGGGAGGTCGCGGGAGATCCGTTCATACCAACTGCCTTGCCAACTGCCTGGTCACTTACGGCGACGGACGCATCTTTGCTTCAGCGATGCTCCGGACGCAATCTAAGCATCGCGCAGGCAGAGGACAATCGGGTGGTATACATAGATTAACAACGCTTGGATTGACAACGCTTGGATTAACGCTTGCCCGCATTCGGATCGGGGAACGCAGAACCGGCTGCGGGCGCTGCAGCATCGGCCGGCGCCGCGGCGGGTGCGGCTGCGGCCGGTTTCGGCCTCTTCGGCCGGTGCGGCTTCTTCTTCGCGGGCTTGGGCGGCACCGCCGGCTGAAGCTCCGCGAACACCGGGTTTGGATCGGTGGTCACCGAGGCGGGCGTGGTGAAATCGCCGGGATTCTTGATCACGTTCACCGGCACGCTGGTCGGCTGGTACTTATTGAGGGCGTAGTCGACGGCGAACGGAGCCTCCGGCGCGGGAACCGAGACCGAGCAGGGGGTCTTGCAGCCCGGTCCGAGCGACGTCCTGGCGTCGGCCCCCGGGGGGTTGGATTCGAGCCGGACCTGGACCGTTGGCGGTGCCGATTTGAACATGTCCCAAGACATCGAGGAGCAGCCACCCAGGCTCGCTCCCGCTAGCGCAATCGCGATGACACGACGCATGACCATCCACTTTACTGCGACGAACCGCCACATTACCCCGTCCGGACCTTAGGAGCGTCGCCTGAGGCAAGCAACCGGCGGAGCGCGCATAGTTAATAGATGGTTAACGCGGGGTTCCATGAAATAACCCAGCTATATCAGGGCCTTGCCTGGCGCCGAAACCGTCATCAGGCTGTGGGCGGCGGCCGGCAGGTCGCGCATGTGATGGATCAGCCGGTCCGGCTTCAGATCGGCGATCGGCACGTCCGTGTAGCCGAAACTGACCCCGATCACGGGCACCCCGGCGCGCCGGGCGACGCCGACATCGGTCCCGGCGTCGCCGACCATGATGCTGGCTTTGACCTCGCCGCCGGCCCGCGCCACGGTCTCGCGGAAAATGGTCGGATCGGGCTTCTGGACCCCAAAAGTGTCCGCGCCGCAGATCGCCGCGAACCGCCGGCTCAGGTCAAGCTGGTCCAGGAGCCGCTTCGACAGCCATTCCAGCTTGTTGGTGCAGACCGCGAGACGATGGCCCTGAGCCGCAAACAGGTCGAGCGCGTCCAGCAGCCCCTCGAAGGGCTGCGATTCGACCGCGATATGGTCGGCGTAATAGGCGATGAAATCTGCCGTCATCCGGTCCATGTCGGCCGGCGTGACCGTGCGGCCCTCGGCCTCCAGGCCCCGCTCGATCAGCTTGCGGGCGCCGGCGCCGATCATGTTGCGGGCCGAGGCCATCGGCACCGGCGGCAGGCCTTCGCGGTCGAGCACGTGATTTAGCGCAGTGATCAGGTCGGGCGCCGTATCCACAAGCGTGCCGTCGAGATCGAAGACGAGGGTGTAGGGGGAGGTCATGGTCCCAGCGCTAACGGCCCGGCCGTACCGGCGCAAGGGGCGGGATCATAAGATCGGCTTATAGGCCTGTTCCCAGACCCTGTTCTCCGGGGAAAAACGAGGCTACATAGGCCCGCCGCGGCCGACGATACCTGCGGCACTCCTGATTTGAGAGGCGAGCCCAAACGTGAACATGGACCAGTTGAAGCGGCAGGCTGCGGCGCGCGCGCTGGAAGAGGTGCGTGACGGCATGCAGCTCGGCCTCGGCACCGGCTCGACCGCCAAGCATTTTGTCGAGCTGCTGGGCGAACGCGTCGCCGCCGGACTCAAGGTGATCGGCGTGCCGACCTCGGAGGCGACCCGCGCCGATGCGGAGCGTTGCGGCGTGCCGCTGACGACGCTGGATGAGATCGAGCATCTCGACATTACCGTCGACGGCGCCGACGAGATCGATCCCGAGCTCAACCTGATCAAGGGCGGTGGCGGTGCGCTGCTGCGTGAGAAGATCGTGGCGGCCGCCTCGGATCGCATGATCGTGATTGCCGACGACACCAAATGGGTGCCGACGCTCGGCGGCTTTCCGCTGCCCATCGAGGTCATTCCGTTCGGGCTCGGCGCGACGCGTCGGGCGATCGAGAAGGCATTTGCGGAATGCGGCGTTTCCGGGCAAATGGCGGTTCGCAAGGCCAAGGGCGGGGACAAGGATGGCCACGTTTTCGTCACCGATGGCGGCCACTGGATCGTCGATGCCCAGCTCGGACGTATTGTGGATCCGCCCAGCCTCGCCAGGGCGTTGAGCGCGATCCCCGGCGTGGTCGAGCATGGGTTGTTCATCGGCTTGGCCAGCTCGGCTGTTTTGGCGGGTGGCGAAGGAATTCGCGTGATTGAACGGCGAAAGCCGAAAGGAGACTAGAATGAAGAGTGTTTTGAAGATCGTGCCTGCTGCGTGCCTCGCCTTCGCGCTCGCACTGGGGGCAGCGCCTGCGACCGCGCAGCAGCCGGCAGCACCCTCTGCGGCGTCGATTGCGGCGGCGAGGGAGATTTTGACGCTGAAGAACGCCAGCGCGATGTACGCCAACGCCGTGCCCGGCATGGTGGAGAAGGTCAAGGGCACGCTGATCGGCCAGAATCTCAACTATCAGAAGGATCTCAACGAGCTCGCCCCGATCATCACCAAGCAGCTTGCCGGCCGCGAGCAGGAGATCGGCGATGGCATGGTGGGGGTCTATGCCGGCGAGTTCACCGAGCAGGAGCTGAAGGATCTCGTCGCGTTCTACAAGTCGCCGCTCGGCCAGAAGCTGATCACCAACGAGCCCAAGGCCATCAGCCTCAGCATGCAGGTCATGAACGCGTGGGCGCAGAACTTCTCCGAGGTCGTCGCGAGCGCGTTCCGCGCCGAGATGAAGAAGCGTGGCAAGGAAATGTGACAATACCTATCTGACAGGATAGCTGATCAGGAAGCCCCAAAGCGCGTCGCGGTTCGGGTTGAAGAGGTCGGAGTGGACAATGGCTGAATTCGACGTCGACCTCTTTGTCATCGGTGGCGGTTCGGGCGGCGTGCGTGCCGCCCGCATCGCGGCCGGATACGGCGCCCGCGTGATGATCGCGGAAGAGTACCGCATGGGCGGCACCTGCGTGATCCGCGGCTGCGTGCCGAAGAAGCTGTTCGTGATCGGCTCGCATTTCCGTCAAGAGCTCGAGGATGCCGCCGGCTTCGGCTGGACCGTTCCGTCCGCCACCTTCGACTGGCCGACGCTGATTGCCAACAAGGACAAGGAAATCGCGCGGCTGGAGGCGGCCTACACGGCCAACGTCGAGAAGTCGGGCGCGCGGATCGTCAAGAGTCGGGCGCTGATCGAGGACAGGCACACCATTCGCCTGCTCGCAGACGACAGGAAGATCACCGCAAAATACATTCTGATCGCCACCGGTGGCGCGCCCAATCACGGCGCGGCGATCCCGGGCATCGAGCATGTGATCTCGTCCAACGAGGCATTTCATCTGAAGAAGCTTCCGAAGCGGATCGTGATCCAGGGCGGCGGCTATATCGCGCTGGAGTTCGCCGGCATCTTCGCCGGCTTCGGCTCCGACGTCACCGTGATTTATCGCGGCGACAATATTCTGCGCGGCTTCGACGAAGACGTCCGTGCGCACGTCCGCAGCGAGATGGAGAAGCAGGGCATCACCATTCTCACCGGCTGCACAGTGAACAGGGTCGATCGCCATTTCGATCGCAATGGCGAGGAATTCACCACGCATCTGTCGAACGGATCGAGCCTCGCGTCCGACCAGGTGATGTTCGCGATCGGCCGTCATCCGGCGGTGGCCAATCTCGGCCTGGAGAAGGCCGGCGTCGCCATCAACCCCAGGAATGGCGGTATCGCGGTCGATCATTTCTCGAAGAGCTCGGTCGACAGCATCTACGCGATCGGCGACGTCACCCATCGCCACAATTTGACGCCGGTCGCGATCCGCGAGGGCCATGCCTTTGCCGACACCGTGTTCGGCAAGCGTACGGTGCAGGTCGATCATTCCACCATCCCGACCGCGGTGTTCTCGCAGCCGGAGGTCGGCACCGTCGGCCTGACGGAAACCGAAGCGCGCGCGCAGTTCAGCCACGTCGACATCTACAAGACGACGTTCCGCCCGATCAAGGCGACGATGTCGGGCCGTGATACCCGCGTGCTGATGAAGCTCGTCGTCGATGGCTCGACCGACCGCGTGCTTGGCTGTCACATCGTCGGCGATGGTGCCGCCGAGGTCACGCAAGTGGTCGCGATTGCGGTGAAGATGAAGGCGACCAAGGCCGATTTCGATGCGACCATCGCGCTGCATCCGACCGCGGCCGAAGAGCTGGTGACGATGCGCACACCGACCGCGCGCCACGTGCGCCTGGCGGCGGAGTAGGCGCTCACGACGGGGAGCCGCGACCGGCTCCCCGCTGTCTTCTCTTCCGGTCAGAAGTCGAACGTCATGCCAGTGGTGACCGCTTCGGCCTTGTTGCCGGCAACGACGTTGTTGTTGGCGTCGCGTCCGCAAACGCCGTAGCCGTGTCCGCTGACGCCGAGGCAGTAATGTGCGCCGGGTCCGTTGCGGAGATAGCTGCCCACCAGGTACCAGCTCACGAACGGGCTGAAGTGATACTTCACGCCGAGTGCGTACTGGTCTGCGCTTGAGTCCACACTGTTGAGCGCGAAGTCGGCGGCACCGGCTGGAGCGGAGACCGTGACCCCGGGGGTGGGATAGGCATTGAGGACGCCGGTGCCCGGCGAGCCAGGCGACGCATTGGCGTGAGCCCATGATGCGCTGACGTCCCATTTGTCGACCGTCTGGGTCGCGCTCACGAAGTAGCCGTCGCGCGAGCGCTCGTTGAAGGCGGCAACCGTGTGCTCGCGGCGCATGATCTCGTAGATGCCGTAGAGCTGCAGGCTTCCGATCATGTCGTTGAACTTGTAGCCCGCGCCGACTTTCGCTGCCCATTCGTTGGCGATGCCGACTGCGCCCGCCGGCACGGTCAGAACGCCGCCGTTGCTCAGGGGTGTCACCGCCTCGTCGCCGGTTCGGTTGGTTCCTTCGTGGAATTCGTAGGCGGCGACCCCCGTGAACCCGGCCTGATTGTAGGTCAGCGACGCGCTGTAGAGATTGCCGTAGGAGCCGTCGGTGCAGCCTTCCGGCGCCGATGTCAGCGGGAAGCCCGAGCCGCTGCCGCGCGACGATGTCGCAGGACAGTTGAAATCGCCGAGCGCAAAGTCGCTGTTGTCCCTCGCCGTGTTCTGTCCGGGCGATAGCATGACGGTGGCCTGGAAGCCGTTCCACACCGGCGATTCATACCAGATCGCATGCGCGGCGCGCCAATCGAACTCGGCGCGGAGGTCGCCGCCGGTGTTGCCCATGATCGAGTTGTAGTCGCCGAGCGTGGCCGAGAACGGATCGAACTTCGCCGTCGCCTTCTTGTAGGGCGTGTCCGCCTTGCCGGCCTTGATCGTGCCCCAGGGGCTTTCCATGCCGAGGAAGCTGTCGCGCGTGCCGAACGCTGCGCGCTCGGTCGGAACGGCCGCGACTTCCACAAGGGATTCGAATTGCGCGATGGCCGCCCATCCGGGATAGCCATAGGGATCGAGGTTGTGCCGCGCGCGAACGCCGAAATAGGTGAGGTTGCTGGAGACCCCGAATTTCGTCCCCTGGTCGTAGACGCCCGCATTGAAGATGTCGCCCGAGAGGTCGACGTGGCCGTAGAGCGTCACGGTCGTGTTGTCGATGAACGGATTGGCGCCGGGCGCCTTGCTGTAGAGCGGAGCGCCGCCGATGCTGACGACGGTGTGTTCAGGCGCAGGCGCTGGTGAGGGCGCGACCGCCGCGTGCAGAACCGGATTGCCCTTCGGCGAGGCCGGGGCGACGGCTGTCACCGCGGCCTTCGACTCGCCGATGTGATTGACGCGTTCGCGAAGCTGCGTGTTCTCCTTCGCGAGCTTGGCGTTGCTGCGCTCGAGCGCATCGAGGCGCGCAATGACGTCATCCATGGTTGCAGCATTCAAGGGATGGCTAATCGTGGTTGCACAAAGGGCCGCAAAGCCTGTGCCGAGCAGAAAGGCCTTCCTCATCATGTTTCCCCTCTATCGCCGCGGACTCTCAATGGGCCCGGGATAAAGCGGAAGCTAATGTATGCCAGATACCATATACAACGGGGCTCTTGTGGTTTAGCTCGCTTTCCGGCCCGACTGTGTCTGATCAGCAACTATTCCCGACAAAGCGTGTCGCGCGGCGATCTGACGCATTGTGGTGCGCCGAACTGGTTCCGTGTCAAAAAGGCGAGCGGCTTCCGGGCCTTGGGTCAATCGCCCCACGGCGTTTCGCCGCGCGCGAGACGGTTGGCGATGTCGGTCTGGAACACGGGTGGTCCGAACGCGAACCACTCATCGCCGATCTGGTAGACGAGCAGCCGTCTGTTCTCGGCGCAAAATCGCGTCAGCCAATCCAGCGCCTTCTTCTTTGGCTGCTCACCGACAGGCACCACAACGTCGACCGGCAAGCCGCGCCAGAAGAAATTGGCGGCCAGCATGATCATGCTGGATTGATCCGGCCGCATCCAATCCGGCAGCGGGCTCGACGCGACCAGCCAGCCGCAGATGAATTCGCGGCAGGGATGCTGCGGGCGTTCCGGATAGATCGAGCAGCACTGGGCGATGCTGAACGGGCACGGTTGCCCCTTGCGTACCTTGTGACCGCGCACCTCGATCTGCAGCCAGCCATCACAGCAGGCGGTGCAGCTTCCGCAGGTTCTGGTGATTTCGGGGCTCACGGGCGAAGCTGGTGCTCCAGGCGCATCTCGATCGCCTATGAACTACCAGCAGCATTCGCCGAGGGGCAAGCTCTCTTCAGCAGACAAGACCTGCGGCGCAGAGAACCGGATGCGTTGCGTCGGCCTCGTGCCTACGTGTACAGATAGCCGACCGGCTTGCCTTCGGTGCGCAGGGGACGAATGTCCTTCTGCGTGATGATCTGACCGGCCAGGCCATCGATCTCGTCGCGTTGTGTCGGCGTCCAGCTGCGAAGATCGTTCATGCCTTTGAGCAGGCCGAGCCGCAGGACCTGGGTGTTTTCGCCGACGCCGACGAGGCTGATCGAATCCTTGCCCGCCGTCACCACATCGCCGGCCGCGAGCTCAAAGGTCTCGCCGGCCTTCTTCCTGAATTCCGCCGTGCCGCGAATGACGCGATAGATCACGACCTCGCCCTTGGCGAAGCAGTCGGCATCCGCGGCGATCGACGTGCTCTTTGGCAAGAGCGAGTGGCCGCGCGGGTCGGTTGCGATGATGTGGCCGGTGACGAGATGGCCGCTTGGAGTCTCGATCCCGATATCGCGCACATAGACCGGCAACGCGGATTTGATGGGGCCGTCGACGAGCGGCTTGAACAGTGCATCCAGTGCGAGGGGATCCTGAAGCCAGAAGCCTCCATCGGCCGGGCGATCGTGCAGAGGATGGTTCCAGGCCACGCGCGGCGTCTCGGCTTCGTCGATCTGATCCGGGCCGACGATGGTCGGATTCGGAAAGGTGGTGGGATCGGTGATGAAGGCTTCGAGGAATTTGCCGGAATAGCCCATCGAGATCGGATCCGGCACCACCGTCTGCGGCGTCTTCAAATTCTCTTCGGTCGACAGGCCCGACCAGGTGTAGAACAGCTGGCGATGCACGATCGCGCTTTGCAGCATCACCGCGCCCGGGCCGACATTATAGAAACGACCGTCATAGTCGAAGGTGAAGGCGCCCGAGGTGACCAGCACGAGCTGAAACCCGCCCGGCGGCAGATGCAGATGGAAGTCGGTGGGGCCGGTGTCGGGGCGGTAGATCGGCAGATTGGTCGCGACTTCGTGCAGCAGGAAGGTTTCGTTGTTGGCGTGAAAGCCTTCGTTGGCGCGGTTGTAGAGGGCTTGCGGACGATACGTCGCTTCGAACTTCGCATTCCGGTCGCGATCGATCGCCACAAAATCCCGGGTGTTGAGGCGGAGCGGCGCGCCATTCGGATGAGTGAGGCCGGTCGTCCTGAGATCGCCCGCAGCATGCACGTTCATGACGTTCTCCGCTCTGCGCCATTGCCAGCTTGCAATGTCACTGCGAATTTTGGGCCAGTTGGTTTGCGGATCAGCAAACGGGGCCCGCGCGGTGACGCGGCGAGCCCGGCCAGGAAAAAATCCGGTGGTTGCACACTAGGTTAGATCGCCCGATTGGCTTGACCGTCCGGCGCAGCGCCAGCGCCTCGCGCTTCTAGGAGAGCGGCTCGACTTGTCTAATTTGTCAGCAAGCCTCGCCAGTGCGCGGGCAGTTGTGCCTTCTGTGGATCGGGGGCGGCGTCGCAATTCGTCAGGACGGCGATTGACAATATGTTCATGTTTTGTTCTTATGTTGCGACCGAGATGGAGAGGCAGCCATGGACAACCGCATCAACGACATCCGCAGAACGATCAGAGCGCTCCGCGTCAGCATGCGCGAGGCTGAAGCGATCATGCATGAGCAGATCAATCGCGAGGAGAACTGCAGCTTCGTGGCGCAGGACCTCATCAAGATGCGCTTGGTCATGAGCGGGCTGGTGAAGGAGCGAACCGCGCTTGGCGACAACGAGCCGATCCTCGTCAACAGCTTCTTCATCCCGCGGCGCCGGCCGATGCGAAAGCCGGTCGCTGCTGCTGCCCCGACCGTCGCGTCTGTGTTCGGTCTACGCCTGGTGGCGAGGGCTTGACGCAGAGCGTGGCTCAATCAATGGAGTGCGGCGCGGCCCGATCCGGTTTGCCGGCCGGGCTGTCCGCCCACTTCGCCATCTCCATGGTCCGCGCGTCGATGCCCTCGCACCAGAAGCAGCTCGGCGTTGTCAGGCCCTGCTCGGACAGGATCGGGACCAGGCTGTGGCCGCAACCGGCGCACCAGGCGATGTCAGTCATGCATTCCCCTATGGCGTAGCAAGTTCAGAACAGACATTTTCGTTGGCGAAGCTTGTGCGGAGCGGATGCTCCTGCGCGATCAAGCAATGCTCGGGCTCGGTGACATGGGGTTCGAACGAGGTCGTCTCCGGTATGCGATCCAGCGGCACATGGAGTTCCCATCTGCAAAGTGTCGTGAGGAGCGCTAACGATCCGCGCCGCGTCGGGGTTCCGGCCGTCGCTGACACGGATGGCAGCGGGCGGGGGTTGCGTTAATCGCAGCACGATATAGAACGGCCCCGGGTGCTCGCTGCATTGGGCAGCGACAGGTCAAGCGATGGTCGGGCCGCCACGCAGGATGCGTGCGCCCATGAACGATCAGCTGCCCGGCAGGCACCTGCCCAGATCCCCGTTTTTCGTCGAGCGAGCGCTCACGGCGCTCCAGCAATTCCTGCATGTCGAGGCTGTCAGTGGCGTCGTGCTGCTGATAGCTGCGGCTGCCGCATTGCTCTGGGCCAACTCGCCATTCGCCCATTCGTATCACGACGTCTGGAACCTGCCGATTTCACTTCGCCTTGGCGAGCTCGGCTTTGTCAGACCTCTGCATTTCTGGATCAACGACGCGTTGATGACGGTCTTCTTCCTGGTCGTCGGCATGGAGGTCCGTCGTGAAATCCACGAGGGCGCGCTGAGCCGGTTCGATCAGGCCATTCTGCCGGTGCTGGCCGCCGTCGGCGGTGTCGGCGTCCCGGCGCTGATCTACCTGAGCTTCAATAACGTCGCGAACCGCATTCAAGGCTGGGCGATTCCAACTGCAACGGACGTCGCTTTTGCAGTCGGTGTGCTCGCCCTGCTAGGACGATCAATCCCCGCCAATATCAGGGTCTTTCTGCTCGCTCTGGCCATCATCGACGACATCATCGCAGTTCTCATTATCGCGCTGTTCTACAGCAATGGACTCGATCTCAACGGCTTTGTTGTTGCATTGCTCGGTGTTCTCACGGCGCTGGGATTTCAACGGCTCGGCTTCGGCTCGGCCTTTGCCTACGTCCTGCCAGCCCTCGTCGTCTGGGCAGGCTTCCTCATGGCCGGCGTGCATCCGACGCTTGCGGGTGTCGTGCTCGGCTTGATCACGCCGGTCCGCTCGGCGGATCCCGAGACAGTGCCGCCCGTCATCCGCGTGGAGACGGCGCTGCATCCCTGGGTCGCTTACGCAATCATGCCGCTGTTCGCGCTTGCCAATGCCGGCGTCGACCTCAAGAGCACTGAATTCACTGGCGGCGCGCAATTCGTGGCGCTCGGCATCGGGCTTGCGCTCTGCGCCGGAAAGCCGATCGGCGTGATCGGTGCGACCTGGCTTGCGGTGCGCGCGGGTGGATGCCGGCTGGCGCCGGGCGTATCCTGGGGCGGCGTCTGCCTCGTCGGGCTGCTGGCCGGCATCGGCTTCACGATGTCGATCTTCATCGCCATGCTCGCGTTTACCGACGACAGGCTGCTTGACGCCGCGAAGTTCGGCGTGCTGCTCGGCTCGCTCATCTCCGTGACGCTCGGCCTCGGATGGGGCGCCGAATACGCCCAGCGGCTGCGCAAGCAGACCGGAGACTAGACCGGAAGCGGGATCAGGGCTGCGACCTCGCGATCACCATGGTTCTCGCTTGCCGCGAGACCTTGCGCGACGCCGATGCGATCGGCGTCGGGCCGGTTCTGGCTCATCTTGCGCTTGCCTTCGAACCGCACCACGGGGATGCGCACGCCGACGATCCCGCGCAGCTGCGCGGCGACGAAATCGGCAGGGGCATCACTGACCGCCCACGGCTTTGCACGCGCGCCTTCGTGCTTCTTGGTCAGCCGCGTCACGGCTTCGAGCAGGCGCTCCGGCTCCTGGAAGAATTCCACCGGGCCATAGGCATGCACGGCGATGTAATTCCAGGTCGGCACGACCTTTTCGGTCTCCTGCTTGGTCGCGTACCAGGACGGCGTCACATAGGCGTCGGGACCGCTGAAGATCGCGAGCGCATCGCCGATCGGCGGCTGCTTCCATTGCGGGTTGGCCCTCGCTACGTGCCCGTACAGCACGCCATGCTCGCCTTCGCTCTCGTCGAGGAACAGCGGCAAGGGCGTGGCGACCGGACCTTCGGTGGTGGCCGTGACCAGGCTCGCAAGGCGGGAGGCGTGGATGGTCGCGCGGATGCTCTCGATGTCGTCGATAAAGGCGGGGGGAATGTACATGGCGTGTCTCCGTTCTGACTGCAGAGATAGCCGCAATCTGGACTATAAGAAACTGCCAGTTTTATATGATTATATCAGTCCAGTTCGGCAACCGCCTGCGCCAGGAGCCTGCAGCCCCGTTCGATTTGCGCGGTGTCCAGCACCGAATAACCCATGACAAGGCCGACCGACTTCCGCGCACCGCGCGGGCCGGCGAACAGCGCGGAGACGGGATAGATGCCGACGCCCTTGGTGCGGGCCGCCTCGATCAATGCATCCTCGCGCTTCTGCGGCACATCGTCGAGCCACGCCACCACATGCAGGCCCGCGGCCGCGCCCTCGATCCTGACACGATCGCCGAAGCGGCGGCGAAGGGCGTCGAGCAGCGCCTGCTGCCGCTCGGCGTTGCGCCGGCGCACGCGCCTGACATGGCTGTCATAGGCGCCGCTCTCCAGCATCGCCGCAAGCGCCTCCTGCTCGATCAACGGCGTGTGCCGGTCCATGATCTGCTTGGCGGCAGCGAACAGCGATCGCAGCGCCTGCGGCACCACGAGATAGCCGATCCGCAAGGTCGGCGAGAGCGTCTTGGAGACTGTGCCGAGATAGATCACGTTATCGCTGTTCTCCAGCGTATGCAGCGGCGGGATCGGCTTGGTGTCGTAGCGGTACTCGCTGTCGTAATCGTCCTCGATCACGTAAGCGTCGTTCTGTCTGGCCCAGGCCAGCAATTGGTGCCGGCGGCCGATCGGCATGACGCCGCCGAGCGGATATTGATGCGACGGCGTGACATAGGCGAGACGGGCCGCGATGCCGTCGAGCCGTTCGGTCTGAAGGCCCTCGGCATCGACCGTGACAGGCACCGTGACCGCGCCGGTCGCCGCGAAAGTGTGCCGCGCCATCTGGTAGCCGGGATCCTCCATCACGAAGCGGTCGCCGGCATCGAGCAGCAGGCGCGCGCAGATGTCGAGGCCCTGCTGCGAGCCGTTGACGACGACGATCTGGTCGACCTCGCAGCGGACGCTGCGCGATCGCCACAAATAACCCTGTAGCGCGGTCCGCAGCCGCAGCGCACCGCAGGGATCGTCATAGGCGAGCCGCTCGGGCTTGCGCGCCATGGCAGCCGTCACGGCCTTCTTCCATGCCAGCACCGGGAAGTCCGACGGCGACAGCTCGCCATAACGAAAGTTCGCGACAAGCCCGCGCGGCGGCGCGGACCAGTGAGGCGGGTCCTGGCGCAGCCGCTCGCCGAAGGTCGAAAGCCGTGCCTTGCGCGTCGATGGCCGGGACGTCGCGCGCGTGCGTCCGCGCTCCACCACCGCGCGCGCCACGCGCGGCCGGGCGCCATGGCGCGTCTCGATAAAACCTTCGGCGGCGAGCTGCTCGTAGGCAATCGTGACGGTCGAGCGCGCCACGCCCATCTCGTCCGCGAGCGCCCGCGATGACGGCAGCAGGCCGTCAGTGCCGTAGACCAGCGACATGATCTGGTCGCGCAGCGCCTCGTAGATCTGGCGCGCGCCCATGCGGCCAGTGCGGCGGCCGGGGTTGGTTCTCTTCTGCATCATCCACATTCCAGGCCGGCATTGGTCCGGCCGACGAGGGTCGGAATGTGGTTCTAATCCCGTTCGCCGGGTGTTTCGACGTAAGCCTTGCCGTAGGGATAAAAATTCTCCTTGCGGCCCATTTTTGCACGTTAGTCGTTGTTAGACGTTGCGAGGCCGCCTTGCCGCGGTCTGTCTGCGCTCCGACCTAAAGAGCAGGAACCGCAAGAGGGAGATCTCGATGGACGATCAGGCGAGGCTGACGGCGCTCCAGCATCATTGGGACGCTTCGGACGCAAACGATTTCGAGGCCGAGCATGACATCTATCGCGAGGATGCCGTGCTCGATTATCCGCAGTCCGGCGAGCGCATTCGCGGCCGCCGCAACATTCAGGAGAGCCGCTTCGTGCAGCCGAACAGAAAGCGCTTCACGGTCCGGCGGATCGTCGGCGGCGGTGATCTCTGGGTGAGCGAATTCATCCTGACCTATGACGGGGTGCCGTCCTACGTCGTCAGCATCATGGAATTCCGCGACGGATCAGTGGCGCACGAAACGCAATACTTCGGCGACCGGTTCGATCCGTCACCATCGCGCGCGCATCTTGTGGAGCGCGTCGGGTAGGACCGATGCTCGCGCCTACACTCCGTCATTGCGAGCGCAGCGAAGCAATCCAGACGCTTTCCGCGGAGGGATTCTGGATTGCTTCGCTGCGCTCGCAATGACGGCGCGGACGGAACCCCGATGCGGCTGCTGGTCGCACTCTTGTTACCTTGATTCCGGCTCACCGGGCTTTATATCCGGAGAGAACAAGAATCCGGGCCCCTCTGGCGAGGACGCTGACTGTGTCAGCAAAACCTCGCGATGTCGGATGACCTGTCCCGCGCGAATGCGATGGATCGGCCGATCGTCGGGCCCTCTTAAGTTCTCTCCGACCAAATCGTCCCCATCGAAGCTCCGCGCGGTCATTTCGCAAGATAAGGGAGCGACGATGTCTGACGCCAACACTTCCAACTCGATCGAACTCGAGATCACCGAGCCGCGCAGCTTCAACGAGCAGGCTGCGGTGGCGCTGGTGATCGCCGGTGCGCTGGTCGCCGTGGCCGACCGGCGCGTGTCGCCGGTCGAGCGCGATGAGGTGATCCGCTTCATCAGGGAACGCGGCTTGGCGCCGCACACCAGCGAGGAGCGCCTGTTTTCGATGTTCGACGAGCTCGCCGAACGGCTCGAAGAGCCTGATTTCGCCAATGTGGTGATCGACACGCTGCGGCCGGTCTCGGACCAGTCGCTGTCCTCTCATCTTCTCGAACTGTCGGAGCGCGTCGCGGCTGCGGATGAGGACGTGCATCCGCACGAGGTGCAGGCGATCAAGCTGTTGCGCCTGCTGACGCTGGTGTTGCCGCGCGCGAAGCCGGTCGGGCCGGCTGCCGTCAGCGCCGCCGAGAAGGCGTGAGCATGAGTGCTGCTTCGGACGAGCAAAGGACGAGAGGCGAGGGCGCCAGCGGTCAACCGGCCGGTGGCGACCCGCGGCTTGACGCGCTGGTTCAGCGGCTGCCGCCGCGCCTTGCGAGCAGCGTCGACTATCTCCTGCAACCGTCCAGCCGCTGGGTCCGGATTCCCTCGGGCGCGCTGCTCGTCGTCGGTGGCGTGCTGTCCTTCCTGCCGGTGCTCGGCATCTGGATGCTGCCGCTCGGCCTCGCGCTGCTCGCCGAGGACGTGCCGGCGCTGCGTGCGTCACGCTCAAAGGTCTTCGACTGGATCGAGCGCCGCAAGCCGCACTGGCTGGATCCGTCCGTACCGAAAAATGATCGAACATGACTGAATTCATCACCCCCGACGCGCTAACCGCGCTGCTGCAGGTCGTCGTGATCGACCTCGTGCTCGCCGGCGACAATGCCGTCGTCATCGGTCTCGCGGCCGCAGGCCTTCCGGCCGATCAGCGCCGCCGCGCCATCGTCGTCGGGATCGTCGCCGCGACCGTACTGCGCATCGTCTTTGCCGGCGTCGCGACCCAGCTCCTGCAAGTGATCGGCCTGCTGCTCGCCGGCGGCGTGCTGCTGCTGTGGGTGTGCTGGAAGATGTGGCGCGAGCTGCGCGAGCAGGCTGCGCATGCGAACCGGCCCGCGTTCAGCCATGCCGGTGGGGCGACCGCCGCGCCGGCGCCGCGGAAAACGTTCGGGCAGGCGGCGCTGCAGATCGTCGCCGCCGACGTCTCGATGTCGCTCGACAACGTGCTCGCGGTCGCGGGCGCGGCGCGCGAGCACCCCTACATCCTCGTCTTCGGCCTGGTTCTGTCGGTCGCGCTGATGGGCGTCGCCGCCGACCTGCTCGGCCGCGTGCTTCAGAAGCAGCGCTGGATCGCCTATGTCGGCCTCGCCATCATCGTCTACGTCGCCATCGAGATGATCTATCGCGGCTCGCTCGAGCTCGCGCCGGTTATCGCAAGTCTCTAAGTCCTGCTTTCGTTTTCCTGCCTTTGTGTCCCGGGAGTGATCCATGTCGTCTGAACCCCAAGCAGCTTCGGTCGCGCCTTCGCCGCAGCCGCAAATCGGCCCGTTCGCCCAGCTGATCTTCGGCTCGCGCTGGCTGCAAGTGCCGCTCTATGTCGGCCTCATCATCGCGCAGGCCGTCTATGTGCTGCTGTTCCTGAAAGAGCTCTGGCACCTGGTTGCGCACTCGTTCGACGCCAGCGAGCAGCAGATCATGCTGATCGTGCTCGGGCTGATCGACGTCGTCATGATCTCGAACCTCCTGGTGATGGTGATCGTCGGCGGCTACGAGACGTTCGTGTCCCGGCTCAACCTGAGCGGCCATCCCGACGAGCCGGAATGGCTCAGTCACGTCAACGCCAGCGTGCTCAAGATCAAGCTGGCGATGGCGATCATCGGCATCTCCTCGATCTCGCTGCTCAGGACCTTCATCGAGGCAGGCAATCTCGGTACCACCCGCAGCAACTTCACCGAGACCGGCGTGATGTGGCAGGTGCTGATCCACCTGACCTTCATCATCTCCGCGATCGGCATCGCCTGGGTCGACCGCCTCTCCGAGAACGGACATCGCAAGGAGAACGGTCACGCTTGAAGGCGTGGCCCGGCCTGATCAGAGACGCCGGCTCCGTGCCAGCGGAAACGACAGCGGCGCTTCATCACGCCCCTTGCGGATAGGCCGCGTTCTCGCGCCGTTCGCGCTCGCCGAGCTCGCGGACGAGTTCCTGGAGGAAGGACTCGGTGAAAGCCGGCAGGGTGCGCTCGGCGCGGACATAGATGCCGAGATCCGACCACACCGGGCTTCCCGCATTGTCGAGCGGCAGGAACACGAGCTGTGCGTCGCGCGACAGCCGGCCGATGCCGAGCTGGGTCTGGAAGGCGACGCCGACGCCGCGCGCGGCGAGCTCGCGCATCAGGTCGATCGAGTTGGCTTGGATCGCAGGCTCCGGCGTCTCGGAGAGCTGCGCGATCAAGGGCTGGAGCAGATGGTAGATCGACAGCTCCGGCAGCGCCTGGATGACGGGGAAGGCGAGACACTGCTCCAGCGTCACCGTCTTGCGCCGCGCCAGCGGATGCTCGCGCGCAACGAGCGCGCCGAGGCGAAACCGTTTCAGCGCGACCTGCCGCAGATCCGGAGGATGCCTGAGCGCGATGGCGATGCCGATATCGGCCTCGCCCCGGCGCAAGGCTTCGAGCACGTCGGACGATCCCATGATTTCTGCGGTGAAGCTGACGCGCCGGGCACGGGTCCGGTGCGAGGCGATCAGATCCGGCAACACCGACTCGGTGATGGACTCGATGCAGGCGATGCTGACAGTGCCGTGCCAGGCGCCGGACAGGGACGCCACGTCCGAGCGGAAACGGTCGAGGTCCTGGAGCACGTTCATGACGTGGCGGGCGAGCATCTCGCCGACCGTCGTCAGGGTCAGGCCGCGCGCATTCCGCTCGAACAGGGGCGATCCAACCTCTTGTTCAAGCTTGAGAATCTGGCGGCTGACGGCGGACGAGGCGACGTTCAGGAGGCGCGCTGCGGCGCGGATCGAGCCGGTGCGGCGGACGGCATGGAAGTATTGGATGGAAGGTGAGTGAAAGCGCATGGGACCCCCGGCGGCACTATAGCCGTTGCCGAAACGGCAGCAACATGTGCGAATTTCTCTGCCTTTTGAGAGCGCTGGTTTCACCCTAGTGTCATGTGCCGTCGGGCCCTTTCGGGCCCGCGCGGCGATGCGCCGCAACGATGCGGCAGGGGATTTTGGGGTGAACGAGAATATCGCTTGCGAGCTGGAGCACGGGCGGGACGCCCGTCTCGTCGATCGCCGCCGCGCTGCCGCCTATGTCGGCGTGACCGCCGGCCGCTTCGAGCAGCTGGTGCGCGACAATGTCGTGCCGCCGCCGGTCATGGTCGACAACAAGCGGCGTTGGCCGATCGCGTTGCTCGATGACGCCAGGGAAGCGGTCGGCAGCAGCATGCCGTCGCCGCCGGCGGTGCGAGCCGATGTCGAAGCGCGGCCCTGCGATCGTGACGCCGCGCCGTCTTCGCGCGAGCTGCCCGATCCAGCCTGGTTCGAGCAGCGCGCGAGCTTCGTGCAGCGCGTCCGCCGCTCGCTGCTCTCGGGCAACGAGATCCGCCTGCTGCGCGAGTTCAAGCTGCTCGGGCAGAACCAGATCAGCATGTACGGCTACTATGGCAGCTTCGAAGCGCTGATGGTGCGCGGCCACATCGTCGAGACCGACCGCAAGCCGCCATCGAGCCGTCCGCTGGTGACCTACCGCCTGACGGCGCAGGGCGAGCAGCTGATCACGGCACTGAAGGACGAGCCGGTCTTCTGACCGGACGTGATAGTTCGGAGTCTCGCAGGCTGTCGAAATGCGATCCGATGTCCGGCTGCGTGTCGACGGCCGAGACAACGTGCCACCACGCCTCCAGCGCGCTGCGCTCGCAACTGACCTCTACGAGGATTTTCGTGAACGTGCGATGTCGCTCTTGAGCGCTTCCAGATCCTTGTGCACCGCGCGTGCGGCGTCGCGCTCGATCTTCCGGTAGCGCGCCACAAGCTTTTCGCCGAACGGCGTCAGCATTGCGCCGCCGCCGTTCTTGCCGCCGGCCTGGGGCTCGACCGCGGCATGTCCGCAGATTCGGTTGATCTCGTCCACGAGATCCCAGGCGCGCTTGTACGACATGTCCATGGCGCGGCCGGCCCCGGAGATCGAGCCTTGCGCGCGGATCTGCTCCAGAAGCTCGATCTTGCCGGGCCCGATCCGATCCTCGCCGTCGAGGTCGATGCGAAGGCTCAGCTGGGGAAGGGATTTGGCGCTCGCGCGCGACATGATGATGTCTCTTGTGCTCTGGCTTGGCAGATTGCCACTGTTGTCCGTCGTGGACAAGGCGAGCGCGCCATTCGTCATCGCACCGCGTGCATCTCCAGAAACGCCTTCACGCCGGTCACGGTACCGGTATCCGATGGCACGTAGCCGGGCAGGGTGGCGACGGCGGCACGAAAATCGGCGCTGCGCATGATCTCGAGGATGCGTTGCATCGGCGCGGTCTCAAGGAAGGCGCGCTTGCAGACGAAGAAATAATCCTCGGTGAGGATGCGGATGAAGTCGAGGCCGAACTGGCGGGCGGCCGCCTCGACACCGAAGCTTGCATCGGCCATGCCGCTCGCGACATAGGCTGCGACCGCCGCATGGGTGAACTCGATCTGCTGCGCGCCGTTGATCCTGCTTTCGTCGATGCTATGCGCGGCGAGCAATTGGTCGAACAAGAGGCGCGTGCCGGAATCATGGTCGCGATTGACGAAGCGGACGTTGGGCCGGGTGAGGTCATCAAGCGAGGCGATCCGCCGCGGATTGCCGCGCGCGACCATCAGACCCATCTCGCGCGTCACAAAACTGATGATGCGGTCCTCGCGCGGATCGAGCCATTCGCGCGCGGCCTTGATGCCCTGGGCGCGTAGCGCGCCATGCGGCAGATGCAGGCCGGAGAGGTCGCAGGCGCCCTGCGCCAGCGAGACCAGCGAATGCTGATTGCTGACATAGCGTAGATCGACGCCGATGCCCGGCTCGCGATCGAGGAATTCGCGCAGCTTGGCGACCGCAAAGCCGTGGCTGGCATGGACGCGGATCACGGAAGGCCGCTGTTCGAGGAACGGCTTGATCTCGCTCGCGAGCTCCTGGGCCAGGTTTTCGAGCTGCGGTCCGAGCCGGGCCTGCATGCGCTCGCCGGCCCACACCAGCCGCTCGCCGAATGGCGTCAGCTTCGAGCCCTTGCCGCGCCGGGTTTCGACCAGGGGCGTGCCGAAGAACTCGGACCACTGCTCGATCAGATTCCAGACGTGCCGGTAGGACAGCTGCGCATCGCTGGCCGCGCTCGTGATCTTCCCGGTCTTCCGGATCTCGTTGAGCACGCCGATCATGATGACGGCGGTGCGCGGACTGCCTTCATGGCGAAACCGCCAGACAGCTTCGATCTCGATCTGAAGCATCGGCTTCCTTATGAATTACGCTTCATATGTGGGGCGTCCATTGGCACATCATATCATATTTAAATCGGGTCAATAGGCGCCTAGTTTGGCATACTAGAACTGGAGGAAATATGATGTCTGCTGCATATGACTTTGCCCACTCGCCGGCCAGCGAGTTCATGTCCCGGCCGCAGCATCTGCTCATCGACGGCCGCCGCGTCCCCGCGAGCTCCGGCCGGACCTTCAAATCTCTCAACCCCGCCACCGGGCGGGTCATCGCCACCATCGCCGAGGGCAACGAGGCCGATGTCGAGCACGCCGTGGCCGCCGCTCGCCGGGCCTTCGAAGGCCCGTGGCGCACGATGCGCGCCTCCGAGCGCGGCCAGATTCTGCTGCGCTGGGCGGACCTGCTCAAGCAGCACGCGGAACAAATCATCGAGCTCGAGTCGATCGACGCCGGCAAGCCGATCTCCGCGACGGCGCGCCAGGACTTTCCGGCTGCCGTCGACACGCTGATCTACTACGCCGGCTGGGCCGACAAGATCAGCGGTGACGTCGTGCCGGTCCGGGATGATGCCCTGACCTACACCGTGCGCGAGCCGGTCGGCGTGGTCGCGGCGATCGTGCCGTGGAATTTCCCGCTGATGATCGGCATGTGGAAGCTCGCACCTGCGCTGGCCTGCGGCTGCACCATCGTGATGAAGCCGGCCGAACTGACCTCGCTGTCCGCGCTGCGCATTGCGGAGCTCGCGCTCGAAGCGGGCCTGCCGGCGGGCGTCTTCAACGTCGTCACCGGGCCCGGACGTGTCGTTGGTGACGCGCTGGTCAATCACCCCGATGTCGACAAGGTCACCTTCACCGGCTCGCCCGGCGTGGGCCGTGGAATCATGAAGGCCGCGGCCAGCAACTTCAAGCGCGTCTCGCTCGAGCTCGGCGGCAAGTCGGCCAACGTCATTTTCGACGATGCGGATCTTGAAGCGGCTTCCAAGGCTGCGGCCTCC
This sequence comes from Bradyrhizobium cytisi, assembly GCF_008123515.1. Classification (GTDB taxonomy): domain Bacteria; phylum Pseudomonadota; class Alphaproteobacteria; order Rhizobiales; family Xanthobacteraceae; genus Bradyrhizobium; species Bradyrhizobium cytisi. The sequence goes on along the minus strand of NZ_VSSR01000037.1, from coordinate 63,064 downwards.
GGCATCTTCTTCAATGCCGGCCAGGTGTGCTCGGCTGGCTCCCGCGTGCTGGTGCAGGAGAAGGCCTATGACGAAGTCGTCGAACGCCTCGCCGCGCGCGCGAAGTCGATCAGAATCGGCGACCCGCTTGACCGCAAGACGGCGCTTGGTCCCGTGATCTCCGAAAAGCAGATGAAGTCGATCCTCGACTTTGTCGATATCGGACGGGCAGAGGGCGCGACCCTCGTCACCGGTGGCGAGAAGGTCGGCGATCGCGGCTATTTCATCAGCCCCGCGGTGTTCGCGAATGTCGAACACGAGATGCGGATCTCACAGGAGGAGATCTTTGGCCCCGTCGTCAGCGTCATCGAGTTCAGGGACGAGGCCGATGCTTTACGGATCGCTAACGGCACGGCCTACAGCCTCGCCGCCGGCGTCTGGAGCCGCGATATCGGCAAGCTGCAGCGTTTCGCCAAGCGGGCTCGCGCCGGCACGGTCTGGATGAACACCTATGGCTACACCGACGTGCGCCTGCCCTGGGGCGGCGAGCGCGACTCCGGCCTCGGCCGCGAGCACGGCACTGCTGCGCTCGACAATTTCACTGAGCCGAAGGCTGTCTGGATGAATTTGGCCGTTTGATACCTCCCGAGCGGCCAATCCTGGAGCCCGCCTGATCCGTCCGGTCAGGCGGGCTCTCTTTTCGGGGATCGATAAAAGTGTCTGCAATCCGCTCACGCGCGGCAAACCCTGCGGACAAGAACCGAAGCGGCTTAAACCTCCGCTTTGGAACCGACATGCATCCTGCCTGCAAAAGGTTGGGGCATCAGCATGTCAGTTCTCAAGGAGATCGTCGCTGCGGTCGCAGGAGTCTACGCGCTCCTGTTCGTCTGCGACGCAGTGTTCGGCGTCGGCGAGGCGCGCTTCGACGACGCCTATTACAGCGCCAGCTACTACGCGCCGAAACCGAAGGAATTCCGCTTTGCCAGCGACACGCCACCGGCGACCCGCGTCAGCGAAGCCTTCGCGCAGTTCTCGGCGGCCGAAGCCAAGCCGAACAAGCGCTACTCGTCGCTGACGACGATCATCCGGTAATCGATTTCTCAGGTTTGCTCCGCTGTTCGACTATCGCCTGGATGCTGCCCCGCGCGTTGCGGGATCAGCAGCAGGCAGCCCACCATGAACGCCGCGATCACGGCCGAGGCCAGCGGCCGGCTCAGCGCGAGGCCGCCATGATCGAGCGGCTTGTCGAGGAAGTCGCCGACGGTCGCACCCAGCGGTCGCGTCAGGATGAAGGCGGCCCAGAACAACGTGACGCGAGAGACGCGGGTCCAGAAATAGAGTGCGGCGATGACGGCAAGCCCGGTTGCGAAGATCAGCGCGCCGCCGCGATAGCCCATGTCGCCGGTATCCGCGATCCAGTCGCCGAGCGCGGTGCCGAGCGTCTGCGAGAAGGTGATCGCTCCCCAATAGAAGACCTCGACCCGCGGCGTGCTGACGCTGTTGACCGAGATCGTTCCCTCGGTGCGATACCAGAGACCAAGCACCAGCACGAGGCAGGTGAGAAGGAGCGTCGCGCCGCCGGTATAGCCGATGCCGAGCGAGCGGTCGGCGAAGTCGGCCATCGTGGTGCCGAAGGTGGTCGAGGCCACGATGGTCGTCCAGTACAGTGATGGATGGAATTTGCGCGCGCGGATCTGTGCGGCGACCAGGACGATCATCGCCGCCAGGAACAGGCAGGTGCCCGCGAGATAACCCCAGTTCAGCGTCATTGTGACGGTGTCACCCCCGGTCTCGCCGAGAGTCGTGGCGGCGATCTTGATGATCCAGAAGCCGAGTGTGACTTCAGGGACCTTGCTCTCGCTGACGAGGTTGCTCTTCGTGTAATCTTGCATGGTGTCCTCGTTGTCGTCTCAGGCCTTGGCGACGCTATCCATGATCGCGAGCAGATCGGCGATGGCCTGCTTGCATTTTGCAGCGTCCGGCGTGCCAGCGCGCAACGCCTCCAGCGCGCGATCGATCGCCTTGTCGACCGTGTGCCAGTCCGCCGCCGCACGCGGCTTCAATCCGGCTTCGGCCTCGTCCCATTTGGTCTCGAGATCCTTGATCCTTGTCTTGGCGCCGGGCAGGTCGCCCTTGTCGACCAGTGCGGCGACATCGACGACGATGCTGCGGAACGGCGTGAGATCGCCGAGCTTGGCGGTCGCGGCCTCCGCGAGCGGCACGAAGGTGAAGCGTTGGCTCGCATGCATGTTCGGTTCGCCCGTGAAGGTCGTCAGCAGGCAAACGACGACGGCGGGAATGAGTTTCATCATGTGGTTTCTCCTGGTGTGGCTCCTGCGTCCGTGCAGGCTGCGTTGAAACTGTGATTGGCGTTATTGCGCCGGACCGGCGCGGCGCGCGCCGTCGCCTTCGAACGTCACCCAGGCAACGAGGCCGACGATCACGGTGAGGAAGGCGATGCTGGTGTGGATCGTGCCGAGGCCCATGCCGCCATACTCGCGCGATTGTGACAGCAGATCGCCGAGCGAGGCGCCGAGCGGGCGAGTGAGGATGTAGGCGAGCCAGAAGGTGAGAACGGGATTGGCGCCGATGGTGTAAGAGAGGGCCACCGCCACGATCAGCGCGCCGAAGGCGACGACGCCGAGCTGAAAGCCGAGACCGAGTGCTTCGGTCGCAAGATCGCCGGCGGCGGTGCCGAGTGCGAAGGTGAACAGGATCGCGGTCCAGTAGAACAGCTCGCGTCGCGTCGTGACGATGCTGCGGATCGACAGCGTGCATTCGACGCCGAACCAGACCGCAAAAGTCGCAGCCAGCGCGCAGGCGAAGACGGCGGTGCTGACATAAAGGCTGATCTCGAGCTTGTCTGTCAGCAGATCCGTGAGCTGCGTGCCGACGATACTGACGAGGACGACGGTGAGCCAGTAAATCCAGGGTACATAAGCGCGGCGGTTCAGTTGCAGCAGCAGCGCGGCAATCAGCAGGCCGGTCATGCAGATCGCGGTCAGGCTGGCGCCAAGGCCGACATGCACCGCGAGATAGTCGGCGCCGGTCTCGCCGACCGTGGTCGAGAGGATCTTGATGACCCAGAAGGTCGCGGTGACCTCCGGAACCTTGTTCAGCATCCGCCTTGCGCCAAAGCCTGAATGTTGCGACACGCCCAAATCTCCCAAAGCCGAAGTGATGTCGGAGCGTCGCGCAGAGGACTTAGCCCCGGCTTAGGGATGAGAAAATTCCGGGCAGGCTGGCCTTCGCCGCAATTTGGGCCTGCTGGCGTTTGCTAACTCTGCGCTAAGTCGGAATGGCCATGATCTTGACGGCCGGATGGCCAGCGGTTGAGGATCGAGTCTTGCGGGTTCTGCTGGTCGAGGACGACAGGATGATTGGCGCGGCGATCGAGCAGGCGCTGAAGGATGCCGCTTACGCCGTCGATTGGGTCAGGGACGGCGAGACCGCGCTGCTGGCCGCGGAAAGCGAATCCTACGAGGTGCTGCTGCTCGATCTCGGTCTGCCGAATACCGACGGCCGCGATATTTTGCGGCGGCTGCGTGCTGACGGCCGCAAGCTTCCCGTCATCATCGTGACGGCGCGCGATGCGCTTGACGACAGGATCGAAGGGCTCGATCTCGGCGCGGACGATTATCTCGTCAAGCCGTTCGAGATCCGCGAACTGCTGGCGCGGATGCGGGCGGTGCTTCGCCGTGAAGGCAGCGGTGCGCCCGCTGTGCTTGGCAATGGCAAGCTCAGTCTCGATCCTGCGACCCGCGAAGCCTCGCTCTACGGCCAGACGTCCATTCTGACCGCGCGCGAGTTCGCGCTGCTCCAGGCCTTGCTGACGCGGCCCGGGACTATCCTGTCGCGGAGCGAACTCGAGCGGCAGCTTTACGGCTGGAACGAGGAGGTCGAAAGCAATGCAGTCGAGTTCCTGATCCACTCCATCCGAAAGAAACTCGGCACGGAGGCGATCCGTAACGTGCGCGGGATGGGATGGATGGTGGATCGGGGGCCATGACTAAGTCGTTGCGCGGCCGGCTGTTCATCAGCTTGACGACGATTGTCCTGCTGACAGGTCTTGTGGGGGGCGTGTTTGCGCACCGGTGGGCATTCGACGAAGCCATCGAGACCCAGGACTCCGTCCTGATCCAGATCGCAGATCTCGTTCAGGGCGGTGGTCTCACGGGAACTCAGGACCTCCATGGGGTCGATGAGGATTCCGAAATCTGGTTGATGGAGCTGGGCAAGGCGCCGCAAGGCACGCCCGAGCAGCGCCAGCTGTGGCGGCTTCAGGACGGGATGCGCGACGCGACGCGAAACGGAAAGCCGATCCGCGTGGTGTTGCGGACGCGGTCCGACGGCAGCCGCTTTGCAGTGGCGCAGAGCACGGGCGTTCGTGATGAGATCGCGGGCGACATGGCGTTCCGTACCGTGCTTCCGATTGCAGCGCTCATCCCCTGCCTGATGCTGGTGATCGCCTTCGTCATCGCCAGATCGCTGCGCCCGATGGTGCGTCTGGCAGACGAACTCGATGCCCGGCCCGCGGATGACATGACGGCGCTCCCGCTTCACGGCCTCCCGAGCGAACTCAACCCGTTCGTGTCCTCGATCAACGGCTTGCTGCGCCGCGTGCACGACATGATGGAGCAGCAGCGCAGGTTCGTCGCCGATGCTGCGCACGAACTGCGCACGCCGCTCACCGCGCTGAGCTTGCAGGCCGAAAATCTCGATCAAGTCGAACTGCCGCCGGCCGCGCGCGAGCGCCTTGCGGCGCTTCGGCAAGGCATGCGCCGCAGCAAGCATCTCTTGGAACAGTTGCTGGCGCTGGCACGGCATGACGTAACGCCCTCCGATCGCGTCCAATGGGAGGTCGTGGAGCTCGATCGCACGGCGAGAAGGGTGATCGCTGATCTCTTGCGGGAGGCGATCGGCCGCGGCGTCGATCTCGGCTTCGCACGAGCTGAGCTTGTACCGGTGCGCGGTGAGCCTGTCATGCTCGCCGCCATGATCCGTAATCTCATCGACAACGCGCTCCGGTTCACGCCGGAAGGTGGCAGGATCGACGTGGCGATTTACCAGGACGACACGACGGCCGTGCTTCAAATCGAGGACACCGGGCCCGGCGTTTCCCCCGACGAGATCGACCGGATTTTTGAGCCGTTCTTCCGTGGTCAGCGTCCGGAAGGCGATGGCGTCGGTCTCGGCCTCTCGATCGTGAAGCGGATCGTCGATCGGCTCGGTGGGACGATAGAAGCGGTGAACATGACGGAGGCTGGACGAACAGGGCTGCGGATCGTCGTCAAACTGCCCGCGGCCGCCTGACGATCACTCCCCCTGAATCCATTCCGCCAGGCCGCGCCACAGCGTGTCGCGGTGCTCGGTGCGGAAGAAACCGAAATGGCCAATCGCCTTGGCGCCGACGTCGGACGGCTTCACCGTCAGCACCTCCGGCTTGATCGCTGTGAAGCCTGACGTGAGCAGCTCGACCGCCGGCCGCGTCGCCCAAGGATCGTCGGAGAAGCACAGCGCGCGCAGCTCGCCCTTGAATTTTGCGAAATTCGCCAGCGCCGGCAGTTTGGAATCGAACAGATAGCGCGGGCTCGAGACCCAGTCCGCCCATTGCAGGAAGACACCCCTGGGCAGATCCTCGCCGATGCCGACCCAGCCCGGCGCGTAGCCGAGTGCGTGGACCAGCGGGACGCCGACGAAATTCATGAATGCGAAGACGCGGTATTTCTCCGGCGACGTCATCAGCCGCCAGGTCGCGGCCTGCGAGGCCACGAACGCGGCGCGCGAGATGTCGGTGTTGTTCGCGATCAGCCCGAGCGCCTGGCCACCGAAGGAATGGCCGAAATAGGCAAGGGGGAGCGTGTTGTAACGCTCGCGCATCCAGCTCACCGCGGCGGTGATGTCGAGCGCGGCCCAGTCCGACATCGAGGCCTTGAAGCCGACCAGCGATTTCGGCTGGTTGTAGCCGACCATGGCCGGCAGGCGGGAGTCGCCGATGCCGCGATAGTCGTAAGTGAGGACCGCACAGCCGCGGTGGGCGAGATAGGAGGCGAAGCCGCGATAGATTTTTCGCGGGACGGCAGTCGCCGAATTGATCAGGACGGCATGGCGCTTGGCGCCGCGCGGCAGGAACAGGGTGCCGGTCAGCGCATACCCGTCGGTCGCCGGGAAGCTGATCTCGTCGATGAAAACGTCGTCCAGTGCCGCGTCCATGGATCGAAGCTGTCTTGCCGGTTTCCTCTGCCACCCCCAGCAAATGCGAATTCGGCTTTGCCCGCAAGGGTTTGCATTGCGGAATGGATTTACAACTGGCGGTGTCGCGCCAGCCTGTGTATAAGGCGGCCCTCGCAACCCACAGATCAGGTTGCACTTTTTGCTTCACGGAGAGATTGCGATGTCCGAGCGGTGGACGCCCGAGTCCTGGCGCAGCAAGCCGGTGCTACAGGTGCCCGATTATCCCGACGCCAAGGCTTTGGCCGACGTCGAGGCGCAGCTTGCAACCTTTCCGCCGCTGGTGTTTGCCGGCGAGGCGCGCAATCTGAAGAAGGCGCTGGGGCGCGTTGCGGCCGGCGACGCCTTCCTGCTGCAGGGCGGCGATTGCGCCGAGAGCTTTGCCGAGCACGGCGCCAACAACATCCGCGACTTCTTCCGCGTGCTGCTGCAGATGGCGGTGGTGCTGACCTATGCCGGCGCGGTGCCGGTGGTGAAGGTCGGCCGCATCGCCGGCCAGTTTGCAAAACCGCGCTCGTCGCCGACCGAGAAGATCGACGGCGTCGAGCTGCCGAGCTATCGCGGCGACATCGTCAACGACATCGCCTTCACCAGGGAAGCGCGCGTGCCGGATCCGCAGCGCCAGCTAATGGCCTATCGCCAGTCGGCCGCGACGCTGAACCTGCTCCGCGCCTTCGCCACCGGCGGCTTCGCCAACCTCGGCAGCGTGCATCAGTGGATGCTCGGCTTCCTCAAGGACTCGCCGCAGTCCCGCCGCTACAAGGAACTGGCCGACCGCATCTCGGACGCGCTCAACTTCATGCGTGCCTGCGGCCTCGATCTCGAAAGCCATCCCGAGCTGCGCGCTACCGATTTCTACACCAGCCATGAGGCGCTGTTGCTCGGCTACGAGCAGGCCATGACCCGCGTCGATTCCACGACCGGCGACTGGTACGCGACCTCGGGCCACATGATCTGGATCGGCGACCGCACCCGCCAGCTCGATCACGGCCACATCGAATATTTCCGCGGCATCAAGAACCCGATCGGCCTGAAGTGCGGCCCGTCGCTCAAGCCCGACGAGCTGCTGAAGCTGATCGACGTGCTCAATCCTGACAACGAGCCGGGCCGGCTGACGCTGATCAACCGTTTCGGCTCCGACAAGGTCGCCGACCATCTGCCGGGCCTGATCCGCGCGGTGAAGCGCGAGGGCAGGGTGGTGGTCTGGTCGTGCGACCCCATGCACGGCAACACCATCACCTCGACGTCGGGCTACAAGACGCGGCCGTTCGACCGCGTGCTGTCGGAGGTGAAGTCGTTCTTCACGATCCACGCCGCGGAAGGCACCCACGCCGGCGGCGTGCATCTGGAGATGACCGGCCAGGACGTCACCGAGTGCATCGGCGGCGCCCGCGCCATCACGGACGAGGATCTCAACGACCGCTACCACACGGTTTGCGATCCCCGCCTCAATGCCGAGCAATCCATCGATATGGCTTTCCTGGTCGCCGAACTGCTGAAGCAGGAACGCGCCGGCAAGGTCAGGCCGATGCCGGCTGCAGCGGGGCTCTAAATCCTTGCTGCGGATCTGGAAGGCCACGATCAACTCCCGCAACGGTCTGGCCTTTGCGTTCCACTCGGAGCAGGCCGTCCGCGAGGAGATCTTTGCGCTGCTCCTGTCGCTGCCGGTGGCGTGGTTCGTCGCCGCCAGCGCGACGCGCGCGGTCGAGCTGGTCTGCTCGGTCGCCTTCGTGCTGGTGGTCGAGTTGCTCAACACCGCGATCGAGAAGCTCGCCGATCGCCTGACCATGGATCACGACAAGCAGATCGGGCGGGTCAAGGACATGGGCTCGGCCGCGGTCGGCGTCGCGCTGCTGATGGCCGGCGCGTTCTGGATCATCGCGATCATCGAGCGTCTGGGATTCCTCTAGCCACGAAATTGGAGTGCGGTGGCCATGACCGAACGTCTCGACGCATTCGCGGTCACGCTCGCCCAGCTCAATCCGACCATGGGCGATATCGAGGGCAATGCCGCGAAGGTTCGCTCGGCACGCGAGCGAGCGATCGCCGATGGTGCCGATCTGGTGCTGTTTCCGGAATTGTTCATCGCCGGTTATCCGCCGGAAGATCTGGTGCAGAAGCCTGCCTTCCAGGCCGCCTGCCGTTCCGTCATCGAAGCGCTAGCGCGCGAGACCGCCGACGGCGGCCCGGCGCTGCTGGTCGGCACGCCCTGGGTCGAGGACGGCAAGCTCTACAATGCCTGTGCGCTGCTCGACGGCGGGCGCATCGCCGCGTTGCGCTTCAAATGCAACCTGCCGAATTACGGTGTGTTCGACGAGAAGCGGCTGTTTGCGCGCGGGCCAGCTGCTGGTCCGGTCACCGTGCGCGGCGTGCGGATCGGCGTGCCGATCTGCGAGGACATCTGGCTGGAAGAGTCCGAGGACTACGAGAACGTGATCGAGACGCTGGCCGAGACCGGCGCCGAGATCATTCTGGTCCCGAACGGCTCGCCCTATGGCCGCGACAAGAACGATGTGCGTCTGTCGGTGGCGGTCGCGCGGGTCACCGAGAGCGGCCTGCCTCTGGTCTATCTCAACCAGGTCTGCGGCCAGGACGAGCTCGTGTTCGACGGCGCGTCTTTCGCGCTCAATGGCGATCTCTCGCTTGCCGCGCAACTGCCCGCGTTCGAGGAGAACGTCACGACGTTGCGCTTCATCAGAAACGGCGGCGATTGGCGTTGCACGGGTCCGATCGCGGAGCAGCCCGAGGGCGATAAGGCCGACTATGCCGCCTGCGTGCTGGGCTTGCGCGACTACGTTACCAAAAACGGCTTTCCCGGTGTGCTGCTCGGCATCTCGGGCGGCATCGATTCCGCACTCTGTGCGGCGATCGCGGTCGACGCACTCGGCGCCGACCAGGTGCACGGCGTGATGCTGCCTTATCGCTACACGGCGGCACACTCGATTGCCGATGCGGGCGAGCTCGCCGGCCATCTCGGCATCCGCTACGAGGTGTTGCCGATCGCGGAGGCGGTGAATGGTTTCGAGACCATTCTGTCCGGCATCTTCAAGAACCTGCCGCCCGATATCGCCGAGGAAAACCTCCAGGCCCGGACGCGCGGCACGCTGCTGATGGCGATCTCCAACAAGACCGGGCTGATGGTGGTGACGACAGGCAACAAGTCGGAAATGTCGGTCGGCTATGCCACGCTCTATGGCGACATGAACGGCGGCTTCAATCCGATCAAGGACATCTACAAGACGCAGGTGTTTCGATTGGCGGCGCTGCGCAATGCATGGAAACCGGACGGCGCGCTCGGACCGGCGGGCGAGGTGATCCCGCCCGATATCATCACACGACCGCCGACTGCGGAGCTGCGTGAGAACCAGACCGATCAGGACTCACTGCCGGCTTACGAGGTGCTCGACGCGATCCTGGAGCGTCTGGTCGAACGCGAGGAGCCACTCGACCAGATCATCGCCGCGGGCTTCGACCGCGAGACGGTGACCCGCATCGACCATCTTCTCAACGTCGCCGAATACAAGCGCCGCCAGGCCGCCCCCGGCGTGAAGGTGACGCGGAAGAACTTCGGCCGCGACCGCCGCTATCCCATCACCAACCGCTTTCGCGACAGAGGCGAGAAGTTGCCCGCGCCCGACGAGACGCTGGTCTCGCCCGGCAGCAAGGCGTCGATCGACGCGTTCGAGGGGTAGGCGATCCATTCCGCTGTCATCATCCGCGAAGGCGGATGATCCAGTACTCCGCGGCGGAAATCGCGAAAACCGACTGCTGCTGCGGCGTACTGGATGCCCCGCATTCGCGGGGCATGACACTGAGTTTGGAGCCGCTTACTTCTGCTGCTGCGGCAGGAAGCTCGGGCCCACCGAGCGGATCGGCTTGTTCTCCGACGTGGCCGCGGTGCTCGCATCCGCAGGCGGCGTGGCGGCCGGTGCCGTGGCCGTCGTCGGCGCAGGAGCTGCGCCCTTCTTGGCATTCGCCGGCGCGCCCTTGGTGAGCTGCCGCTGCTGCATCTTCTTGGCGCTCTCCTCGGTGACGATGATGTCACCCTGCTGCTCGACGGCCGCCTTGTCGTCGGCCGATTTCAGCGCATCGGCCCAGGTCTGGCCCGCCGCTTTGCACGAGCAGGACGGGTTGAACTCGCTGCGGAATTTGAAGGCGGTCGGCAGCGCCGTGTAGGGCTGGCCGCTGATCGAGACCGCGGAGCTCATGTCCTCGCCGGGATTGCGGTGGGCGTAGAGCGCGGCTTCGGCCGCCGGGCACAGCGCCTTGCAGGTCCTCTCGTCATCGGGGAAGCGCGCTGGCACGGTCGCAAACGAGATCGGGAAATACGCGCCGTCGCAGGTGCGCACGCAGACAGTGCGGTAGGTGCCGGATTGCGGGCCGCCGAGATCGGAGGGCGGCGCGCCCGGCGGATTGTTGGCGTTATTGCCGCCGAACAGATTGCTCAGGAAGTTGCCGCCCTGCGACTGCACGGCGTTGGCGTATTGCGGGCCGCAATTGTTTTGCGCGAGCGCAATCAGCACCGAGCGGCGCTGGCTGTCGCGCTCAGGGCTGCCGCCGGCACCGCCGCCGCGCAGGCGTTCGAGATTGCCGGTGATCTGGTCGAGATTGGCACGCATCTGCTGGATCTGGGTGTTGACCGGACCGCATTGCGCCGACTGGCCGTTGAACAGCGAGAAGAAGCCGGAGGAATCGCAGCCCATGCGCTTGGCCTGCATGGTGACGCGGTCGAGCTCGGCTTGCTGGCGGGTCTGGGAATCCTGGTAGCGGCGGATCTGGTCGTCGCGCGCGGGATCGCCGCTCGCCCCACCGTTGAGCGCGGCGAGTTGTCCTTCGAGCCGCACGCACATCGGGTTCGGCCCGAGCCCGCCCTGGGTGGGCGGAGGCGGCGGTGCTCCGGGCGGGCCAGCCTGTGCAAAGGCGTCAGTGGCGAGCACGATCGCACTCAGAAGCACGGTGCAGGCAAGGAAGGAGCGGGGACGGGACAGGGACAAAAATTCAGGCATATCCGCCATTCTAGCGAGGTCACGGCCCCAAGTGACTTTTCAATGTGATTTGGGGGCCGAAGCGCGCCCTCCAATAGCCGCTTCCTGCGGCAGCGTCACGTCGTTTCAGGGGCGGTAAACGGGTCCTAAGGTCCGCCAGCTCCGAGCGAATTCAGCGCTGGCAGGTGATTGCGACATATTCGTCGCAATGGCCATGGGAGCAGTTTGCGCCGGATTTGGGGACAGAGCCGGTAATTTCGTCGGGATCGACCCGGCGGTAGCTTGATGCCTGTGCAAAGTCCCGTGACTGGCAGTAGGTGCGGGCGACCTGCGCGCCGCACTTCTCGCCCTTGGCCAGGCACTGGTCGACGCCGTAGCCGTCGGCCTGGTTGGCGATGATGAAGACGCGGGTCTCGGCGAAAGCGCTGGATGCCGCGAGAAGAGAGGCACAGGAGACAAGCGCGAGCAGGGATCGCATGGGTGCACCGGGGGCTGGGGGGACCACCGGGTTCCGAATTAAACCCAAAAGGTTAAGGATGACGAACCATCAAGGCGGTGCGGCCGCGCATTGCGGAAATAAAGCGGCATTTTCGCGGCTCTCTTGACGAAAGGCGCCTTCGTGGCCCATATGTCGCCGCATGAACGGTCTCCTCGCCATCTGCATTATTTGCCGCGAGATTACGAGCTAGCGATTCGCTGGCTGGAGCCGTCTTTTCTCAAAACCGTTGAGAGCACTGGACGCCCGGCCAACAGCCGACGGGTATCCATATGGAATTGCGTCTTTACGATACGATGACGAGGACGAAGCGGCCGTTTGAGCCGATCGATCCCAAGAATGTCCGCATGTATGTCTGCGGACCGACCGTCTATGACTTCGCCCATATCGGCAATGCGCGGCCGGTGATCGTGTTCGACGTGCTGTTTCGGCTGCTCCGCCATCTCTATGGCGAGGCGCACGTGAAGTATGTCCGCAACATCACCGACGTCGACGACAAGATCAACGATCGCGCCGCGCGGGATTTTCCCGGCTTGCCGCTGAACGAGGCGATCCGCAAGGTCACCGAGCAGACCGGCAAGCAGTTTCACGCCGACGTCGATGCGCTCGGCGCGCTCCGGCCGAGCGTCGAGCCGCGCGCGACCGAGCATATCGGCGAGATGCGCGAGATCATCGAAAGGCTCATTGCCGGCGGCTTTGCCTACGCTGCCGAGGACCACGTGCTGTTCTCGCCGCAGGCGATGAACGCGGCCAATTCCACGCTGCCGCGCTATGGCGCGCTGTCGAAGCGGTCGCTTGACGAAATGATCGCCGGCGCGCGCGTCGAGGTCGCGCCCTACAAAAAGGATTCGACCGACTTCGTGCTGTGGAAGCCGTCCAAGCCCGGCGAGCCGTCCTGGCCGTCGCCGGCCGGCATCGCCGCGCAGGGACGTCCGGGCTGGCACATCGAATGCTCGGCCATGGCCTGGAAGCATCTCGGCGAGCAGTTCGACATCCATGGCGGCGGTATCGATCTCGTGTTTCCGCATCACGAGAACGAGGTCGCCCAGACCTGTTGCGCCTTTCACCAGCAGCGCATGGCGAACTACTGGATGCACAACGGCTTTCTGCAGGTCGAGAGCGAGAAGATGTCGAAGAGCCTCGGCAACTTCATCACCATCCACGAGCTGCTCGCGGACTGGCCGGGTGAGGTGCTGCGCCTCAACATGCTGAAGACGCACTACACCTCGCCGATCGACTGGACCATGAAGTCGCTGGAGGAGAGCGCCAAGACGCTCAACGATTGGTATCGCTTTGCCGCTGACGTCGCGCCGTCAACGCCGGCGGCGTCCGTGGTCGAAGCCCTGCTCGACGACCTCAATACGCCGCAGGCGATCGCGGCGCTGCATGGTCTGCGCAATTCGTCCGATGCGGCCGGTCTTTCCGCGTCGCTGCGTCTGCTCGGCTTCCTGTCCGAGAGTGTGGCGCAATGGGAGGGTCGCAAGCGCCAGGCGAGTGGCATCGATGCCGGCGAGATCGATCGCCTGATCGCGGAGCGCACGGCTGCGCGGGCGCGAAAAGACTTCAGGGAATCCGATCGCATCCGTGACGAGCTCGCGGCCAAGGGCGTCGTCATTAAGGACGGCAAGGATTCCGACGGCAAGCCGGTGACGACCTGGGAGCTCGCGTGATGGCACAAGCGCATCCCAAGCCCGGCTTGCGGCCGTTTTTGCCTGATGACGTTCCCATGCTGGCCGCGATCTTCGCCGCCAGCATCCAGGAGCTGACCGGCGACGACTACAGCGAGGCGCAGCAGGAAGCCTGGATGGCGGCGGCGGAGGACGAGGAGTTCGGCAAGCGGCTGGCGGCCGACCTGACGCTGATCGCGACGCTCGACGGCTCGCCCGTCGGCTTCGCCTCGCTGCGCGGCAAGGATCACATCCGTATGCTCTACGTTCATCCGGCCGTGGCGGGGCAGGGCATTGCGACCATGCTGGTCGACGCGCTGGAAAAGCTCGCCGGCGGCCGTGGCGCGGAAAAATTGACGGTCGACGCCAGCGATACGGCGGAAGGCTTCTTCGCCAAGCGCGGTTATATCGCCATGCAGCGCAATAGCATCACCGTCAACGACGAGTGGCTCGCCAACACCACCATGCAGAAAACGTTCGGCACCGGACCCGCATCGGGAGCGCTGCAATGAGCAAGGAGCGTCTGTATCTGTTCGACACCACGCTGCGCGACGGTGCGCAGACCAACGGCGTCGACTTCACGCTGACCGACAAGCAGGTCATCGCAGCGATGCTCGACGAGCTCGGCATCGACTATGTCGAGGGCGGTTATCCCGGCGCCAATCCGCTCGACACCGAATTTTTCGGCAACAAGCCGAAGCTGAACCATGCGCGCTTCACCGCCTTCGGCATGACGCGGCGGGCAGGCCGCTCGGTCTCCAATGACCCCGGCGTCGCCGGGCTCCTGGACGCGAAGGCGGACGCGATCTGCTTCGTGGCAAAGTCCTCGGCGTATCAGGTACGCGTCGCGCTGGAGACGACGAAAGAGGAAAATCTTGCCTCGATCCGCGACAGCGTCGCAGCGGCAAAGGCCGCCGGCCGCGAGGTCATGCTCGACTGCGAGCACTTTTTCGACGGCTACAAGGAAGATTCGACCTTCGCGCTCGCCTGCGCCAGGGCCGCCTATGAGGCCGGCGCGCGCTGGGTGGTGTTGTGCGACACCAACGGCGGCACCATGCCGAACGAGATCGAGGCGATCGTCACCGAGGTGACCAAGCACATCCCCGGCGACCATCTCGGCATCCACGCCCATAACGACACCGAGCAGGCGGTGGCGAATTCGCTCGCCGCGGTGCGCGCCGGGGCGCGGCAGATCCAGGGCACGCTGAACGGACTCGGCGAGCGCTGCGGCAACGCCAACCTCTGCTCGCTGATTCCGACCTTGAAGCTGAAGCGGGAATTCGCCGACACCTTCGATATCTCGGTCACGCCGGAAAAGCTTGCAACGCTGGTCAAGGTCTCGCGTACGCTCGACGACATGCTCAACCGCGTGCCGAACCGCCATGCCGCCTATGTCGGCGAGAGCGCCTTCGTCACCAAGACCGGCATTCACGCCTCCGCCGTGATGAAGGATCCGCAGACCTACGAGCATGTGTTGCCGGAGACCGTCGGCAATCACCGCAAGGTGCTGGTGTCCGACCAGGCCGGCCGCTCCAACGTCATGGCCGAGCTCGACCGCGCCGGTATCGCTTACGAGAAGCGAGATCCGAAGCTGACCCGACTGGTCGAGGAATTGAAAGAGCGGGAGGCTGCCGGCTACGCCTATGAATCCGCCAACGCCTCGTTCGATCTGCTGGCGCGCCGCACGCTCGGAAAAGTGCCGCAATATTTCGAGGTCGAGCAGTTCGATGTCAATGTCGAGCAGCGCTACAACGCGCTTGGCGAGCGCGTCACGGTCGCCTTGGCCGTGGTGAAGGTCGACGTTGCAGGCGAGCATCTGATCTCGGCAGCCGAGGGCAACGGCCCGGTGAACGCGCTCGACGTCGCGTTGCGCAAGGATCTCGGAAAATACCAGAAGTACATTGAGGGCCTGACGCTGATCGATTACCGCGTGCGTATCCTCAACGGCGGCACCGGTGCGGTGACGCGCGTCCTGATCGAGAGCGAGGACGAGACCGGCGATCGCTGGACCACGGTCGGCGTGTCCCCGAACATCATCGATGCATCGTTTCAGGCGCTGATGGATTCGGTGATCTACAAGCTCGTGAAGTCGGGCGCGCCGGCGTAGGGCGCGGCGGTGCTACAAACGCCGTCATTGCGAGCGTAGCGAAGCAATCCAGACTGTCACCGCGGAAAGACTCTGGATTGCTTCGCTTCGCTCGCAATGACGAGGAGAGAGGGGAGCGCTAGCAATGATCGACCACATCTCCGTCGGCGTCAGCGATATCGAGCGCTCCGCCGCATTCTATGAAGCCACGCTCGCCGCCCTCGGCCTCACCCGCCTCGTCACGCGGCCGCGCACGGTCGGCTTCGGCAAGGCCTATCCCGAGTTCTGGATCAATCTGCGCGAGGCCATGCCGCCTGTGCCGCCGGAGAGCGGCGTGCACATCTGCCTGCGGGCGAAGACGACGGCCGAGGTCGATGCATTCCACGCTGCCGCGCTTGCGACAGGCGGCGCATCGGATGGCGCGCCGGGCATTCGCCCGCACGACCGCGTGCGCTACTACGCAGCCTTCGTCCTTGATCCCGACGGCAACCGGATCGAGGCGGTGACGTTTCCGAGCGAGTGAGGCTTAAAGCTTGCGCGCCACTTCCGGGGCGAGCTGCTTTTCCGCCTCGGCGAGCTGGGCCACGGCGGCCTTCAGCTTCGGCAAGATGTCCTCGACGCGATCGGCCTTGAGGATATCGACCGAGAGGCCGGCGCGGATGAACTCGGTCTGGCGCATATGCGACAGCAGCGAGAACAGCGGCTCCCAGAAATTGTCGAAATTGGCGAGCAGCACCGGCTTGGCGTGACGGCCGAGTTGCTTCCAGGTCAGCTGCTCGACCAGCTCCTCCAGCGTGCCGACGCCGCCCGGCAGCGCCACGAAGGCGTCGGAGCGCTCGAACATCAGCCGCTTGCGCTCGTGCATGTCGGGGGTGACGATCATTTCCTGCACGCGGGTCAGCGCATTCTCGCGCTTTCGCAGGAATTCGGGAATGATGCCGGTGACGGTGCCGCCGTGATCGAGCACGGAGGTCGCGACCGAGCCCATCAGGCCAAGCGAGCCGCCGCCATAAACCAGGCGGATGTTGCTCTCGGCGAGCGCCTTGCCGAATGCCTTGGCGCCTTCGGTGAAGTGGGGATTGGTTCCGGGACCGGAGCCGCAATAGACACAGACGGTTTTGATCGTGCTCATTGGCGCCATGATGCATTGCAGCGAATGGGCGTCAAGCCCAATCGGTGATTCGGACCGCCCGCAAATCTACCGGTAAATGGCGACAAACAATCGAAGATTCGCCATCTGGCGGGGTGCGCTGGCCCCCGGAAGCTTCTATATGACGAGCGAAAACAGTTAATCGCAACGCGCCCGCATCCGGCGGGCCTTCAGGTTTCTTGATGAGCCCACCTCATTCGCCAGACGTCCCCGACGTGCCTGATCCCTCAGGCGGACCGCTGGAGCGGGCCACCCTGATAGGCACACTGGCGCATCTGTGGCCCTACATCTGGCCGGGCGACCGCGTCGACCTGAAGATGCGGGTGGTCTGGTCGATGGTGCTGCTGCTCGCCGCCAAGCTGATCACGTTGACGGTGCCGTTCAGCTTCAAATGGGCGACGGATGCGTTGACCGGCGCTAACACCGCGCCGGTGCAGCCTGACAATTGGCACCTCTGGGTGATCGCCTCGCCATTGCTGCTGACCGCGAGCTACGGCGTCATGCGCATCGTGATGGCGGTGCTGACGCAATGGCGCGACGGCATTTTCGCGCGCGTCGCCATGCACGCGGTGCGCAAGCTCGCCACCATCACCTTCGTCCACATGCACGAGCTGTCGCTGCGCTTTCATCTCGAGCGCAAGACCGGCGGCCTGACGCGCGTGCTCGAGCGCGGCCGCGAGGGCATCGAGGTCATCGTGCGCATGGTGATCCTGCAGCTGATCCCGACCATCGTCGAGGTCTCGCTGCTGCTGGCCGTGCTGCTGTGGCAGTTCGACTGGCGCTACGTGGTCGCAACCCTGATCACCGTCACGGTCTACATGTATTACACCTACGTCGCGACCGAATGGCGGATCGGCATCCGCCGCAAGATGAACGATTCCGACACTGAGGCGAACACCAAGGCGATCGACTCGCTGCTCAACTATGAGACCGTGAAATATTTCAGCGCCGAGGCGCGAGAGGCGCAGCGCTACGACCGTTCGGTGGCGCGCTACGAGGAGTCGAGCGTCCACGCCTACACTTCGTTGGCCGTGCTCAATACCGGGCAAGCCGTGATCTTCACGCTGGGCCTGACCGCGACCATGCTGATGTGCGCGATCGGCGTGCGCAACGGCACCAACACGGTCGGCGATTTCGTGCTGGTCAACGCCATGATGATCCAGCTCTACCAACCCCTGAACTTCATGGGCATGGTCTATCGCGAGATCAAGCAGGCGATCATCGACATCGAGAAGATGTTCGGCGTGATCGGCCGCGAGGCCGAGATCAAGGATGAGCCCTGCGCGCAGCCGCTGGTCGTCTCCGCCGGCACGGTGCGCTTCGAGGACGTGCGCTTTGCCTATGAGCCGGCGCGGCCGATCCTGAAAGGCATCAGCTTCGAGGTGCCGGCCGGCAAGACGGTCGCGATCGTCGGCCCGTCCGGCGCCGGCAAGTCGACCATTTCGCGCCTGCTGTTCCGCCTCTACGACATCTCCGGCGGAAAGATCCTGATCGACGGCCAGGACATCCGCGAGGTCACGCAGGCGAGCTTGCGCGCCTCCATCGGCATGGTGCCGCAGGACACGGTGCTGTTCAACGACACTATCCGCTACAACATCCGCTACGGCCGCTGGGACGCTGGCGATGCCGAGGTCGAGGAGGCGGCGCGGCTGGCGCAGATCGACCATTTCATTCGCATGGCGCCGATGGGCTACGAGACCCAGGTCGGCGAGCGCGGGCTGAAGCTGTCGGGCGGCGAGAAGCAGCGCGTCGCGATCGCGCGCACCGTGCTGAAGGCGCCGCCGATCCTGGTGCTGGACGAGGCGACCTCTGCGCTCGACACCCACACCGAGCACGAGATCCAGGGCGCGCTCGACCGTGTGGCCAAGAACCGCACCTCGCTCGTCATTGCCCACCGGCTCTCGACCATCGTCGGTGCCGACGAGATCATCGTGCTGGACCAGGGCCGCATCGCCGAGCGCGGCACCCATGCCAGCCTGCTCGTACAGGGCGGTCTCTACGCCAGCATGTGGAACAGGCAGCGCGAGGCCGAGGCCGCACGCGAGAAACTGGCCCGGATGGCCGACAGCAGCGATGCGCCCAACCGGGAGCCGCCGCCGGTCGAGGACGCCCTCACGGCGCAAGCGGCCGCGGAGTGAGCTTGTCTCCGATCCCAACTCTGGCCTAAACAACCCCGGTGCGCGAGACGACCCGCGCCATCAACCCCTGAGCGGCAGATAGCGATGTCCATTCTCGATTCGATCCAGCGTCAGATCCCGCCGATCCACAAAGAGGGCTATCCCTTCATCGGCGGCTTTGCGCTGGCAAGCCTCGTCCTGTTCTGGCTGTGGTCGCCGCTGGGGTGGATCGGCACCATCCTCACCGTATGGTGCGCGCTGTTCTTCCGCGATCCCGTGCGCGTGACGCCGGTGCGCGACGGGCTCGTGGTGTCGCCCGCCGACGGCCGTGTCTCGATGATCACCATGGCGCTGCCGCCGGCCGAGCTCGGGCTCGGCGACCGTCCGCTGCCGCGCATCTCGGTCTTCATGAGCGTGTTCAACTGCCATGTGAACCGCAGCCCGGTGGCGGGCAGGGTGGACCGCATCGCCTATCGGCCGGGCCTGTTCATCAATGCCGAGCTCGACAAGGCGAGCGAGGACAATGAGCGCAATTCGCTGGTGATCTCGACGCCGCAGGGCCGTATCGGCGTGATCCAGATCGCTGGTCTCATCGCCAAGCGCATCGTGTGCTTCGTTAGGGAAGGGCAGGCGGTCGGCGCCGGTGAGCGGTTCGGCCTGATCCGCTTCGGCTCGCGGCTCGACGTCTACCTGCCAGTCGGCACCAAGGCGCTGGTCTCGGAAGGGCAGACGGCGATCGCCGGCGAGACCATCCTGGCCGATCTCACCGGAGACGACCCGAACCGCTCCTATCGCGCCAATTAACCAAGAAGCCGCTGTCGGGGGCCTTCCGCCGCAATGGCGGAGGGGGAAATGGCTTGCTATATCTCGCCTGCAGGTGAGGACGCGCCAATGACGCCCTACGACTACAGAGATCCCGATGTTCGCCGCCGGCGGTTCCGCCCGATCCCGGTGCGGATGCTGGTGCCCAACGTCATCACGCTGCTGGCGATCTGCGCCGGCCTGACCTCGATCCGGCTCTCGATCGAGGGGCGTATGTCGCTCGCCGTCTACGCCATCGTGTTCGCGGCCGCGCTCGACGGCATCGACGGCCGCGTCGCGCGCCTGATCAAGGGGCAGTCCAAATTCGGTGCCGAGCTCGACAGCCTTGCCGACTTCGTCAATTTCGGCGTCGCGCCCGGCCTGATGCTGTACTTCTGGCAGCTGCACGAGCTCGGCAATGCCGGCTGGATCGCCGCCATGGTGTTTGCGATCTCCGGCGGCTTGCGGCTCGCGCGCTTCAACGCCACCATGGACGATCCGAACAAGCCCGCTTTCGCCGCCAATTTTTTCACCGGCGTGCCCGCGCCGGCCGGCGCTATCACCGTGCTGCTGCCGATCTACGTCGCCTTCCTCGATCTCGGTCGCGCACCGGCGGCGGTGACAGCGGCCTATACGCTCCTGATTGCCTTCCTGATGGTCTCGCGCCTGCCGGTGTTCTCCGGCAAGACCAAGCGGATGCGCGTGCCGCCGGAGCTGGTGCTGCCGGCGTTCGTCGCGGTGATCTTCTTCATCGCGCTTGTGATCGCCTATCCCTGGCACGTGCTCTCGATCGGCACGGTACTCTATCTGCTTGGCCTGCCGCTCGGCTACAAATCCTATCGCGACCAGGCGCGTGCGATGGAAGCCATCGCCCCTGCGGGGAGCGAGGTCTCGTCGCCGCCCTCGGCGCCGACAATGGCAAGCCTGTCCGAGCCGCCACACGACGACGACCGGCCCGGACGGCTGCACTGAGCGATCGCGCGCGGATATCTGCCATGAGTGCGCCCGAGTTGGGTTGAGACCCGATCTCGGCTATATCGCCCTGTGACGGCGGCATCGCGTCAATCAGCCGCCAATCTGGGAGATAACGCCGTGACCAATACCGCGACCGGGCCGCTGCCCGCTTCCGTCCTCGAAGCGCTGGGCCGCTACGACACGCCGACGATCTGCAACGCCATGGAGATCGTGGCGCCCGAGCGCCGCCTGATCGGCTACACCACCAAGCAGCTGGTCTGCCCGTTCCCGGATTTGCCGCCGATCGTCGGTTACGCCCGCACCGTCGCAATCCGCTCGGTGTTGAAATCGTCGCTGCCGGCCGAAGAACAGTCGAAGCGCCGCATCGAATATTACGAATATGTCGGCACCGGCCACGGGCCGCGCGTCTCGGTGATCCAGGACATCGACGGTCCCGACGCCGGCTACGGCGCGTTCTGGGGCGAGGTGCAGAGCAACGTGCAC
The DNA here is from genome assembly GCF_008123515.1 of Bradyrhizobium cytisi. GTDB lineage: Bacteria > Pseudomonadota > Alphaproteobacteria > Rhizobiales > Xanthobacteraceae > Bradyrhizobium > Bradyrhizobium cytisi. The sequence goes on along the minus strand of NZ_VSSR01000037.1, from coordinate 42,094 downwards.
AAGGCGCTCGGCTGCCTCGGCGTCATCACCGACGGCTCGATCCGCGACATCCCGCAATGGGCCCCGGGCTTCCAGGCGCTCGCGGGCTCGATCGGCCCGTCGCATGCATGGGTGCACGCGGAGAGCTTTGGCGGCGAGGTGCGCGTCGCCGGCATGACCGTGAAGTCCGACGATCTGATCCACGCCGACCAGCATGGCGCCATCGTGATCCCGCTCGACATTGCCGCGAAGCTCCCCGAGGCCGCCGAACTCTGCGGCCGCCGCGAGACGCCGATCCTCGAGATCGCACGCAGCCCGGACTTCTCCCTGGAGAAGCTCAAGGCCGCGCTGAAGCGCTCGGCGGAGATCCACTAATCTCGGAGTAGCTCCATGGACATGCGCGGCAAGACGGTTCTGATCACAGGCTCGACCGATGGTGTCGGGCGCTATGTCGCAAGCCGCCTTGCCGCCGAGGGCGCACGCGTTCTGATCCATGGCCGGAGTGACGAGCGTGCAAAATCACTGATCGACGAGATCGTGAAGGCCGGCCACACTGCGCCGACTTTCTATCAAGCCGATCTGTCGTCGATGGCAGGTACGCGCGCGCTCGCCGACGCCGTGACGCGCGATCATCAGCGTCTCGACGTCTTCGTCAGCAATGCCGGCATCGGCTCGCAGAACGGCGGTCCGCAGCGTCAGGAGAGCCGCGACGGTCACGAACTGCGCTTTGCCGTGAACTATCTCTCGGGTTTTCTGCTCGTCCATCTGCTGCTGCCGTTGCTGAAAGTCGCCCCGCCCTCGCGCATCGTCAATGTCGTGTCGCTCGGCCAGCATCCGATCGATTTCGACGACGTCATGATCACGAAGGGCTACAGCGGCTCGCGCGCCTATGCGCAGAGCAAGCTGTCGCAGATTATGTTCACCATCGATCTCGCGGCCGAGCTCAAGGACGTCGGCATCACCGTGAATTCGTTGCATCCGGCGACCTATATGAACACCACGATGGTACGCGCCGGCGGCATCACGCCGATGTCGACGGTGGAGCAAGGTGGTGCTGCCATCCTGCATCTGGTCCAGGGCGACGATGTCGCGGGCAAGAGCGGCCTGTTCTTCAACGGCATGAACGAGGCGCGCGCCAATCCGCAGGCCTATGACGCCGATGCGCGCAGGCGCCTGCGCGCGCTCAGCCTGGAGCTGACAGGACTGTCGTCCTGACGCGCCTCATTCATGGTTAGCAGAACGTTGAGATTGGTGTCGCAGAACGGCAAAGCCGCCGTCATTTCCGCGCACCGCGCCGCTCCGTCGCATCGGCTGAACTTAACCTTTACGCGGCTTTAAGGGCGGGTCTTTAGGGTTTCCGATGCGGTTCGGGGTTGGACCGCGCCACCGGCCAGGACGGCCGTTGTTGCGTTCGCTTTGGAGACTCCCATGGATATTATGACGGGCGCCGGCCTCTTGGCGGGCATGATCGTCATCGCGACGATGGTGTTTCTCGGCGGCGATCTGCACATGTTCATCAGCGATCATGCGATGATCATCATCTTCGGAGGATCGGCCGCAGCGACCATGATCCGCTTTCCGCTCTCGGCGCTGATGCACGGCCTGCCGCTTGGCGCCAAGTTCGCCTTCACGATGAGCCGTCTGTCGGCCCATGATCTCGTCGACGAGCTCGCCCGCATCGCCGAGATCGCGCGCAAGCAGGGCCCGGTCGGCCTGGAAAAGGTCGAGACCGACGAGCCGTTCCTCGCCAAGGGCATCCGCTACGTCGCCGACGGCTACGATCTCGATTTCATCAGGGATAATCTGGAGCGCGATCGCGACAATTTCCTGTTGCATCTCAACGAAGGCAGCAAGATCTACCGCGCCGTCGGCGACTGCGCGCCTGCATTCGGCATGATCGGGACGCTGATCGGCATGGTGCAGATGTTTTCGAACATGTCGGATCCCTCGAAGCTCGGCCCGTTCATGGCGACCGCCCTGCTGGCAACTCTCTATGGTGCGTTGGTAGCGAACCTGCTCTGCCTGCCGATCGCTGATAAGCTGCATGGCAAGCTGATCGACGAGGAAACCAATCGCACGCTGATCATCGACGGCATTCTGATGATTCGCGACTCCAAGAGCCCGACTTTGGTGCGCGAAATGCTTCTGGCCTATCTGCCCGAGAAGCACCGCCACGCCGAAGGCGAGCCGGTTCCGGCGTAACGCCGGACGTCGGGACCTGACCGATGGCAAAGAAAAAACGCGAAGAAGCACATGGCGGCCATGGCTGGTTCGTGACGTTTGCGGATCTGATGGCGTTGCTGCTGGCGTTTTTCGTGATGCTGGTCGCATTCTCCACCCAGGACGCCAACAAGCTGAAGATCGTCGCAGGCTCCATGCGCGAGGCCTTCGGCGTCCAGAGCGAAGCGCGCTACGCCGGCATCATCGAATCCGACGGCCTGCCGACCCGCGCGCGGCTGAAGAACGTCGACCACATCCAGCCTGAGGAGGCCTCCAACACGCCGACACCGGACCAGGAGGATCGCGACAAGACGTCCGGCGCCAAGATCAAGGTCGACCGCAACTTCGCGCTCGCCGCTGCCTCGCTGCGACAGGCCTTGCAGGACCTGCCGGAGCTGACCGAGATGTCCAAGCACATCATGTTCGAGGAGACCAAGCAGGGCCTCAATCTCGAGATCGTCGACCAGGACGGCCGCTCGATGTTCGCGGACGGCTCCAAGGTGCCCTACGACCGCACCCGCCGCCTGATCGAGAAGCTCGCGGTGCCCCTCAAGGCGACCCCCTTGCGCGTCTCGATCGCCGGCCACACTGCGGCCGGCTTCGTGCCGACCCGCAGCGACTACGGTGCCTTCGACCTGTCGGCTGACCGCGCCAACGCCGTGCGCCAGATCCTCGAGCGCGAGGGCCTGCCGCCGTCGCATATCTTCGCCGTCTCCGGCAAGGCGGACACGCAGCCGCTGTTCCCGGACGATCCGTCGCTGGCGGCGAACCGCCGCGTCACCATCACCTTGATGCGAGAGGATCCGCCGCTGCCGCCGAACTTGAAGCCCTAAACCTCTTGCGCTACCATTTTACCTGAGGCTATTCGTCGCGAAGACGACGAACGTGGCCGCGCCATTACAGCATCTCGCTCCGCGCCTGCTATGGTGGGGGGCCGATTGACAGGCGCGCCGGAAGCTTCAAAAGGCGCCGGATCAATTCCAGGGACGAAGCGTTTTCCACCCTCATGACGGCGAGCATCACATCGACCGAGACCCAGGAAGGGCCGGTCACCTCCGGCTTTTGGTCCCTCACGCTCGGGAGCATCGGTGTCGTCTTCGGCGACATCGGCACCTCGCCACTTTACGCGTTCCACGAGGCGGTCAGGGGCGCGGCCCATGGCGAGCCGGTGACGCGGATCATGGTGCTCGGCGTGCTCTCGCTGATCCTGTGGGCGCTTCTGATCGTCGTCACCGCCAAATATGTCCTGCTGCTGCTGCGGGCCGACAATAACGGGGAGGGCGGCACCCTCTCGCTGATGGCGCTCGGCCAACGCGCGCTGGGGCGGCGGAGCTGGTTCCTGCTCGCGCTCGGCGTGGTCGGCGCTTCCATGTTCATCGGCGATTCCATGATCACGCCGGCGATCTCGGTACTGTCGGCGGTCGACGGCCTCAAGCTCGCGACGCCGGCGTTCGAGCACTATGTCGTGCCGCTGACGGTGCTGATCCTGGTGCTGCTGTTCGCGGTCCAGAGCAAGGGGACCGCGCTGGTGGCCTCGGCCTTCGGGCCGGTGATGGTCATCTGGTTCACCGTCCTGGCGGTGCTGGGCGTCATTCACATCGCCGACGATCCGTCCGTGCTGGCCGCGATCAATCCCTATTATGCGTTCCAATTCCTGCTGTCGCACGGCACGATCGGCCTGGTGACGCTCGGCGCGGTTTTCCTCGCCGTAACCGGTGGCGAGGCGCTCTATGCCGACCTTGGCCATTTCGGCCGCAAGCCGATCCAGTCGGCCTGGATGTTTTTCGTGCTGCCGTCGCTGCTGATCAACTATTTCGGGCAGGGCGCACTGGTGCTGTCCGATCCAAGCGCGATCGAGCATTCGTTCTATCGCATGGTGCCGGAGCATCTGTTGCTGCCGCTGGTCGGCCTTGCAACCGCGGCCACCGTGATCGCGAGCCAGGCGGTGATCACCGGCGCCTATTCGCTGGTCTATCAGGCGGTGCAGCTCGGCCTCCTGCCGCGCTTCGAGGTGCGCTACACCTCCGAGTCCCATGCCGGCCAGATCTATTTGCCGCGCGTCAATCGGCTGCTGCTGATCGGCGTGATGCTGCTGGTGCTCTTGTTCCACACGCCCAGCAATCTGGCTTCGGCCTATGGCATCGCGGTCTCCACCACCATGGTCGCCGACGGCATCATGGGTTTTGTGGTGATCTGGAAATTGTGGAACTGGCGCGCGGCGACGGCCGCGGTCGTGATCCTGCCCTTCGTCATGGTCGACATGACCTTCTTCAGCGCCAACCTGCTGAAGCTGCTCGAAGGCGCCTGGGTGCCGCTGCTGTTCGGTGCGGCGATGGCAGGGACGATCTGGACCTGGCGGCGCGGCTCGGGAATTCTGATCCAGAAGACGCGCCGGATCGAGGTGCCGCTGGACGATCTGATCCGCAGCCTGGAGAAGCGGCCGCCGCACATCGTCAAGGGCACGGCGGTGTTTTTGACCAGCGATCCCGCCTTCGTGCCGACCGCGCTCCTGCACAATCTCAAGCACAACAAGGTGCTGCACGAGCACAACGTGATCCTGACCATCGAGACCGCGCACACGCCGCGGGTCGATCTCTCCGAGCGCTTCAAGATGGAGAAGATCAGCGAGAAGTTCTCCAAGGTCCGGCTGCGCTTCGGCTTCATGGAGCAACCGAACGTGCCCAAGGCGCTCGCGATTGCGCGCAAGCAGGGCTGGCAGTTCGACATCATGTCGACGTCGTTCTTCGTGTCTCGGCGCTCGCTGAAGGCGTCGGCGCAGTCGGGCATGCCGCTCTGGCAGGATCACCTGTTCATCGCGCTCAGCCGCTCAGCCAACGATGCCACCGACTATTTCCAGATTCCGACCGGGCGGGTGGTTGAAGTCGGAACCCAAGTCACCATTTGAGCCTTCCATAGGGACGCAATTGGCGGACCCATGCGGATTTGCATGCCAAGGGCCCAAAATCGGGCTAGGCTATGCCACCAGCGCAGGACTATAAGCCGCGCGCGCTCCTCCGCCATTGTGCAGTGAAGCATTTTTAGAGGCCACCAGGCTCTCCCATGACAAGTGACGTAGCAGTTCCCGCCCCGGAAACGGCGGCGGCCAATGGGCATGGCGACGCCCACACTACCGCCGGTTTCGGTGCGCTCACGCTCGGCAGCATCGGCGTGGTCTACGGCGACATCGGCACCAGCCCGCTCTACGCGTTCCGCGAGGCGGTGATGGCGGCCTCGGGCGCGGAAGGCGCGCCAACGTCGGCGGCTGTTCTCGGCGTGGTGTCCCTGATCCTGTGGGCGCTGATCGTCGTGGTGACGCTCAAATACGTCGTGATCCTGCTCCGTGCCGACAACAACGGCGAGGGCGGCACGCTGGCCTTGATGGCGCTGGCCCAGCGCGCTGTCGGCACCGGCGGGGCGACCATCGTCCTGCTCGGCATCATCTCCGGCGCCTTGTTCTACGGCGATGCCGTGATCACGCCGGCGGTCTCGGTGCTGTCGGCCCTCGAAGGCATGAAGGACGTCACGCTGAGGTTCGAGCCCTATATCGTTCCGCTGACCGTGGTGATCTTGGTCGTCCTGTTCGCCGTGCAATCGCGCGGCACCGCCCGCGTTGCGGCGTTCTTCGGACCCGTGATGTGCGTCTGGTTCGCGGTGATCGCGGTCGCGGCGATCCATCCGATCATCGAGCAGCCGCAGGTGCTGTTGGCGCTGAACCCGTTCTATGCGGTGTCCTTCATGTTCCACCACGGCATCATCGGCTTCGTGACGCTGGGTGCCGTGTTCCTGGCCGTTACAGGCGCCGAGGCGCTCTATGCCGATCTCGGCCATTTCGGCAAGCGGCCGATCCAGACCGCCTGGCTCTTCATCGTGCTGCCGTCGCTGGCGCTGAATTATCTGGGGCAGGGCGCTCTCGTCCTCGGCGATCCCGGCGCGATCGAGAGCCCGTTCTTCCAGCTCTTCCCGCAAGGCATTATTCGCGGCTGCATGGTCGTGCTGGCCACGGCCGCCACCGTCATCGCGAGCCAGGCCGTCATCACCGGCGCCTATTCGCTGACGCGGCAAGCGATCCAGCTCGGGCTGCTGCCCCGATTCGAAATTCGCCATACCTCTGAAGCTCATTCCGGCCAGATCTTCATCCCGCGCATCAACCAGCTGCTGCTGGTCGCGGTGATCATGATGGTGCTGCTGTTCCGCTCCTCCAGCGCGCTCGCCTCCGCCTACGGTATCTCCGTGACCGGCACGATGGTCGTCACGGGGATGATGGGATTTGTGGTGATCTGGAAGGCCTGGAAGTGGTCGCCGTGGTCGGCGGCCGCCCTGATCGCGCCGTTCCTGTTCCTCGACCTGACCTTCCTGGCCGCCAATTTGCTCAAGGTGTTCGAGGGCGGCTGGGTGCCGCTGGCGCTCGGCGCACTCATGATCCTCATGATGTACACGTGGCGCCGCGGCAGCCGGCTGCTGTTCGAGAAGTCGCGAAAGCTCGAATTCCCGCTCGCCGACCTCGTGGCGATGCTGGAGAAGCGGCCGCCGCAGCGGGTGCCCGGTACCGCCGTATTCCTGACCAGCGACCCCCTGAGCGCACCGACCGCGCTGATGCATAGTCTGAAACACTACAAAGTGCTTCACGAGAAGAATGTCATTCTCACCATCGAGACCGCGCAGACACCGCGCATCGATCCGGCCGAGCGCGTCAAGCTGGAGCAGATCAGCCCGACCTTCTCCAAGGTGACGCTGAAGTTCGGCTTCATGGAATCGCCCAACGTGCCGAAGGCGCTGGCGATCGCCCGCAAGCTCGGCTGGCAGTTCGACATCATGTCGACCTCGTTCTTCCTGTCGCGCAGGGCGCTCAAGCCCGCCGCTCATTCCGGCATGCCGCGTTGGCAGGACCGGCTGTTCATCTCGCTCAGCCGCTCCGCCAACGATGCCACCGACTATTTCCAGATCCCGAGCGGCCGCGTGGTCGAGGTCGGTACGCAGGTCACGATCTAGGCTGACGATGATGGACCGGGATTCAAAGCGCACTTCAAGTCGCTGCAATTTAGCTTTAACTTGCGCAAGGCAGCTCAAGCCTTTGTAGCGCTTGATTTTCGGCGTCCGAGAGGCGAGGTTGCCCGCCGGCCGGGATCGCCCCGGCGGCGCCCTGCGACGTTGGAGGATGATGTGGCAAATCAAGTACAGGATCTGACCCCGGACGAAGTCTCCAAGGGTGTCGCGGAAGGGCGCTATCTTCTCGTCGACGTCCGTGAGCCGAACGAGGTCGAGGCCGAGGCCTACCCTTATGGCGTGGTCGTGCCGCTCTCGACCTTCGATCCCAAGACGATCCCGGATCCGCAGGGCAAAGAGGTCGTGTTTGCCTGCCGCTCGGGCAAGCGCTCGGTCACGGCCTCGCTGGCGGCGCAGGCGGCGGGCCTGGCTTACGACAAGCATCTGGCCGGCGGCATGCTCGGCTGGAAGGCGGCGGGCCTTCCCAGCAAGGTCGGTGGCTAACGACGCGATGACCAAGAGCTCTTCGCTGAACAAGGTCTTCGCCGATCTTCCCGTCACCATCTTCGAGGCGATGTCGCAGGCCGCGCGCGACAACAACGCCATCAATCTCGGCCAGGGCTTTCCTGACGATCCCGGCCCCGAGGACATCCGCCGCGCCGCCGCCGACGCCTCGCTCAACGGCTACAACCAGTATCCGTCGATGATGGGCATCCCGGAGCTGCGCCAGGCGATCGCGACCCATTACGGCCATTGGCACAACCTCAAGCTCGATCCGATGAGCGAGGTGATGGTGACCTCCGGCGGCACCGAGGCGCTGACCTCGGCGATCCTGTCGGTGGTGCAGCCCGGCGACGAGGTGGTCTGCTTCCAGCCGGTCTATGATTCCTATCTGCCGATCATCCGCCAGGCCGGCGGCATTCCGCGGCTCGTGCGCCTTGAGCCTCCGCATTGGCGGCTGAATGAGGACATGCTGAAAAGCGTCTTCAATTCAAAGACCAAGGCGGTGCTGTTCAACAATCCCCTGAATCCCTCCGCGGTGGTCTATCCGCGCGAGGACCTCGAGCTCTTGGCGCGCTACTGCCAGGAGTTCGACGTCATCGCGATCTGCGACGAGGTCTGGGAGCACGTCACCTTCGACGCGCACAAGCACATCCCGCTGATCACCATCCCCGGCATGCGCGACCGCACCATCAAGGTCGGCTCGGCCGGCAAGATCTTCTCGCTGACGGGCTGGAAGATCGGCTTCGTCTGCGCCGCGCCGCCGCTCTTGCGCGTCGCCGCCAAGGTGCACCAGTTCCTGACCTTCACGACGGCGCCGAACCTCCAGGCCGCCGTCGCCTATGGCCTCGGCAAGCCCGACGAGTATTTCCTGTCGATGCGCCAGGATCTGGCCCGGAGCAGGGACCGCCTGACCAAGGGGCTGGAGAGCCTCGGCTTCCCCGTGCTGAAGTCGCAGGGCACCTACTTCCTCACCGTCGACCTGTCGCCGCTCGGGCTCAACGAGAGCGATGCCGAGTTCTGCTGGCGCATCGTCAGGGATTACAAGGTCGCCGCGATTCCGGTCTCGGCGTTCTACGAGCAGGACCCGGTGACATCGGTGGTCCGCTTCTGCTTTGCCAAGAAGGACCAGACGCTCGACACCGCGCTGGATCGGCTGTCGGACGCGGTACGCGGACGCAAGAGGTAGACCTAAGATGACGAACGTCGGCCGTGTCGGGCTTTGCCTTGGCTTTGCAATCGCCGCAGCGCTGACATTGCTCTCGCCTCCGGCGGGAGCCGAAGAGCGGGTCGTCAACTTCTACAACTGGTCGAACTACATGGCGCCCGACGTCCTGGAGGCCTTCACCAGGGAGACCGGCATCAAGGTGGTCTACGACACGTTCGATGCCAACGAGACGCTGGAGACGCGCCTGATGGCCGGCAAGTCCGGCTACGACGTCGTGGTGCCCACCGCCTATTTCCTGCAGCGCCAGATCAAGGCGAACATCTTCCAGAAGCTCGACAAGTCGAAGCTGCCGAACCTCGCCAACGCCTGGCCGATGGTGACCAGGAATCTCGCGACCTACGATCCCGGCAACGAGTTTGCCGTGAACTACATGTGGGGCACGACCGGCATCGGCTACAACGTCGCCAAGGTGAAGCAGATTCTCGGGCCCGACGCCAGGATCGACAGCTGGGACATCGTCTTCAAGCCGGAGAACCTCGCGAAGTTCAGAGACTGCGGCGTGCACATGCTCGACTCCGCCGACGACATCTTTCCGGCGGCGCTGAGCTATCTCGGGCTTGATCCGAACTCGACCAAGCAGGCTGATCTGGAGAAAGCCGCCGATGTCGTCGCCAAGGTTCGCCCGTCGGTTCGAAAATTTCACTCATCCGAATATCTGAGCGCACTCGCCACCGGCGAAATCTGTTTCGTTGTCGGCTGGTCCGGCGACATCATGCAGGCGCGCGCCCGCGCCGCCGAAGCCAGGAAAGACAATAGCAGCGGCATCGAGATCGGCTATGCGATCCCGAAGGAGGGCGCGCAGATGTTTTTCGACAATCTCGCGATCCCCGCGGATGCCAGGAACGTCAAGGAAGCCTACGAGCTGATCAACTATCTCTACCGCCCCGACGTTGCCGCCAAGAACTCGGACTTCCTGTCCTACGCCAACGGCAACCTCGCCAGCCAGAAGCTGGTCGATCCGAAAATTTTGAACGACAAAAATATCTATCCGGACGACGCGACGCTCGCAAAGCTGTTCGTCATCACCGCCCGCGATCCGGCGACCCAGCGCATCATCAATCGGCTCTGGACCAAGGTGAAGACGGGGCGGTAGTCGTTTCCGGGGCAACCCGGAAACTGATTTCCGCAAAACAACCCCATGCACAGTAGAACCGCTGCTTTGCCCCGGCCATTTGACACGTCGGGCAAAACACCGGCAGAATGGCATCGTCGCCATCAGGTCCAGACACCGCTCTCATTGCGAAGCATCGCGAAAGCAGGGCGCCATCTACCACTCATACCGAACCGTACCCTTACCCGTATAAGTCTGCGTGCTCCGGGAGAACTCGCCCTCGATGGTGCCCGCAAGCGAGAGACCGTTTCGCCATTTCATTTCCGCGCGACCACCGACGAGTGCGGAGTCTGCGGCAGGGCGCGCGCCGTTGACCGTGAAGGCGGCGCCGGGGAGTGTCTGGAAGGCGGCGTTGACGAGGCGGTTGGTGTTGGAGTCGTGGGCCCAGGCCAGCCGGCCGCGCAAAGTGACCACGCCGTCGTCGACCAGGAAGCGCTGGTCGGTGTGCGCGCCGAGCTCGGTGCGGACATTGGTGGTGTCCTGCGCGCTGTAGGACAGGGCGAACTGGTTGCTGCCGGCGAGTGCGGTCTCGCCCTAACCGGGCAGGTGGAACGTTGTGGCCTGCACCGCCGCGTAAGGCGTCACGCCGAAGCTCGAGGCGGGAACCGGTGCGAAGCGCCAGCCTGTTTCGAGGCGGCCGGCAAAGGTGCTCGCCTTGAAGTTCGCAGTCAGCCTGTCGGTGCCTGACACCGTCACGGTGCGGTCGGTGGTGACGTCCTGCCAGCCATAGGCGAGGGCGGCGGAGATGTAGGCGGGGCCAAAGTTGTGGCGGGCATAGAGGCCGGCCTGGAAGACATCGGCGCGGCCGCTGCCGAGGCTATCTGCCACCGAGAAGTTGAAGCCGGCACCGCCCAGCGCGAAGCCGACCAGCGTGTCCGGCGAGAGGCGATAATCGGCTCCGACCGCCGTGCCGTAGATGCGACTGGTGGTGGTGCTCGAACCGGTCGCGGCGTTGCCGTTCAAATTGCTGGCGCCGCCATAGCCGGAGGCCCACACGCCCCAGCGGCTGTCGATGACATCGCCGCTCGCCGCACGTGGTGTCACCGCGGCATAGGCTTCGCGGACTCCGGCGTCGTGACCTTGGGCGTCGTGGTTTTGGGCGTCGTCCGGGGCATAACCCAGCGCTCCGCCGCCGGCGTGGCCCGTGCTGCGTCCGCCGTCCATGCCGCCATTGACCGGATCGAGCAAGCCCATGAACTGCTGCATGGCGCCGAACGCCGCCTGCGTGCTGGCAGCACCGGGCCGGCCCGAGACCTCGCTGAGCGCGCGCTTGAGTTGCGCACCGCTCATGTTGAGCAGCGTATCGAACCCGGCCGGCGGCGTCGCGCCGCCTTCGACCGCCTTGTTGATGCCGCTGGCGACGCTGGTTTGATTGCCGCTCGTGCCCGCCGGCAGCACGATCTTGCCGGGATCGAGCACGAGATAGACCTTGTCGAGGTCGTAGGTGAGGTGCGGATTGCGGGCAGGGCTGAACGTGCCGCTGACGCTCAGCCCTGCGAATTGCGTTCTACCGAGGCCGCCGGTCGCCGTGAGAATGGTGTAGGTCTGGCCGCGGAAGCTGCCGGGGATCGCCACCGCCTGTACGGTGGCGCCAGTGAGCGTCGCGGTCCCCGTGACATTGGTGCGGTCGGCCGCGGTCGTGGAGACCTCGACCGTGTAGGAGCTGTCGGCACTGAAGGTGAGGTTGCCGCTGACGGTGAGCGTGCCGATCGAATTGCCGGGCGCGAGCGTGCCGCCGCTCGCAATCGTGGTGTTGCCGACGATGCCGGTGCCGCCGAGAATGCCGCCGCTGTTCACGGTGACGCCGCTCGACGATGCGATCGAGCCATTGACCGCAAGCGTGCCGCCGTCGACCGTGGTGGCGCCGGTGTAGGTGTTCACGCCCGACAGCGTCAGCCTGCCGGTGCCGACCTTGACCAGCGATGTTCCGGTAATGCTCCCGTCGCCGGTGAGCACGCCGGTGACAACGGTCGACAGATTGTTGCCGCCGACCGTCAGTTCTGCGCCGTTGAGGTCGAAGCGGCCATTGCCGGCGATTGAGCCGGCGCTGATCTTGCCGTCGCTGTTCAGGCCGGGGGTGTAAAAATTGATGACGGCGCTGGGCGCGACATTGGTGAGCTGCGCGTTGTCGGGCGTCGAGTCGCCGTCGAACAGAACGTTGCCGTTGTTGACGATGATGGCGTTGCCGGCCCTGGCATAGGCGTCGAAGGTCAGCTGGTTGTTGTTGGTAATGGTGGCGGTGCCGGCCGTGGCGGAGGAGGTGAACCGGACCTGTTGGTTGTTGGTGATAGTGGCGCTGCCGGCCGTGGCGTTGTCGTCGAACGTCAGTTGATGATTGTTGGTGATGCTGGCGTTGCCGGCCGTCGAGCCGTCGATGAACTGCATCTGGCCGTTGTTGTTGATGGTCGCACTGACCGCGGTACTGGTGTCGTGGAATTCGAACGTGCCGGTGCCGGCGTTGGTGATCGTCGCGTTGCCGGCACTGGAGTTCTGGGTGAACCACAGATGGGGGCCGTTGTTCACGATCGTGGCCGTTCCGGCCGTGCTGTTGGCCCAGAACTCGATATTGCCGTTGTTGGTGATGGTCGAGCTGCTGGCCGTGCTGTGGCTGTAGAAATAAATCGTGCCGCTGTTGGTGATGCCAGCGCTTCCTGCCGTCGTCATGTCGTCGAAGACTACGGTGCCGCCAATGTTGTTGGTGATGCTTGCGCTTCCCGCCGTGCTCGAGTCGTTGAAGTATGCGGTGTGGTTGTTGGTGATGATTGCGCTTCCGGCCGCGCTCGAATTGTTGAAGAACAGGGTGCCATCGTTGGTGATGGTGGCGCTGCTGGCTGTGCTTGAACCGTTGAAGCTCAGGGTGTGGCTAGCGTAGTTGTTGATCGTTGCGACGCCGGCCGAGCTGTGGTCGCTGAAGGCTAGCGTGCCATTGTTGTCGATATAGGCGGTACCGGCCGTGCTGGTATCGAGGAAAGAGAAGGTGCCGGTATTGCTGATGAAGGTGCTGTAATTGCTGTCGATGCCGGTGCTGTTGCGGAAGATCGTGGATCCGGCGTTTGTCAGTTGGTAAAGATTATTGAGGGGACCGGTGTTGACGACATCGAGTGTTCCGCCGGAGCCAACGCTGATGGATTCGCCACCGAATGTGGCGGCCGTGCTGGCGTTGCCGAGCTGAAGCGTGCCGCCGCTGACGAATGTGGTGGAGGTGGAGCCACTGGCGTTGGAAAATGTGGCTGTCCCGGTCAGCGTCAGGGTGCCCGTGCCGACCTTCTCTAGGTCGCCGTGTACCGAGATGGTCCCGCTCACGACGGTCGACGCATTGTTGCCACCGACCTTGAGCCACGAGCCGTACACAAGAAAAGTGCCTTCGCCGGCGATCGAACCGACGCTGATCACACCGTCATGGGCAGGTCCAATTGAGGAGAACTGAGTCAATGCTGTCGCGCTGGTGTTGGTGATGGCGGCATTGCCGGCTGTGCTATAGTATTCGAAAGTCAAACTACCGCTGTTGTTGATGGTGGCACTGCCGGCACTGCTTCCAATCGTAAAGATGGTCGTGGCATTGTTCGTGATCGTTGCGTTGCTGGCGCTACTATTGCCGTTGAACTGCAACTGAGATGAACCATTGACGGTGATGGTCGCGCTGCCAGCGGTGCTCGTGTCGTAGAAATTGGCGGTACCGCTATTGATGTTCAGTGTCGCGTTGCCGGCCGAACTGGTGTTCCGGAAGTTCACGGTGCCGGTGGAGGTGATCTGGGCGCTGCCGGCCGTTGTCGTATCGGCGAACTCAAGTGTGCCGCTGTTGGTGATCGCGGTGCGACCGGCCGACATTCCGTTGCTGTAGGACGTGAGTCCGGCGTTCGATATGGCGGAAATCGCACCGGTGTTCACGATGCTGAGCGCGCCTCCGGCGCCGACGCTGATCGCGCCGACGACCGATCCGGCTCTGGCGAGGGAGCCAAGCTGGAGCGTGCCGCCGTTGACCGTGGTACCGCCCGTATACGTGTTCGCTGCCGTCAGCGTCATCGTACCCGCGCCGATCTTGACCAGCGAGCCGCCGATGCCGGAGATCACGCCGCTCACCTCGGTCGGTAGACCTTTGGAGCCGACAGTGAGCTCGTTGGCGCCGATGAGGTAGCTGCCGGCGCCTGCGATCGAGCCGACCGTCTGCCTGTGATCGCCGGCGGGACCCGCAGAGTTCGAGAAATCCACCGTGCTGCCGGCATCTGCGGTGACGGCCATGCCGTTGCCGTCGCTGTTGATGAGGTTGAGTGTGGTTCCGGCGCGGACGTCAACCGTGCCGATGATGGAGCCGGTATTGGCGAGTGTACCGAGCTGGAGAGTTCCGCCAGTGACCGTGGTGCCGCCGACATAGCTGTTCCCGCCCGACAGCGTCAGCGTGCCCGAACCGGCCTTGACCAGCGAGCCGGTGCCGGTGATCACGCCGCTCACCTCGCTCGATTGGTTGTTGGAGCCCAGCGTCAGCTCGATGAAATCGAGATAGGAGGTGCCGGCACCTGTGAGCGACTGGACCGAGAGCTTGCCGTCACCAGCGGGGCCCGTTCCTGAAAAATAGATGTTGCCCCCGGCATTGTTGATGATGGTCGCGTTGCCGGTCGTGCTGTTGCCGTAGAAGGAGAGGAGTCCGCCACTGTTGATGATGATCGTGGCGTTGCCGGCGGTGCTGTTATCGTTGAAAGTGGTGCGTCCACCGCTGTTGTTGGTGATGGTCGCGTTACCGGCCGTGCTGGTGTTGTTGAAATTCAGCAAGGTGTTGTTGGCGATGACGGCGTTGCCGGCCGTGCTCGAGCCGACGAAGCCCATTATATAGTTATTGGTGATGACAGCGTTGGCGGCGGTGCTGTTGTCCTGGAAGGTCAGGATACCTCCGTTGGACACCGAAGCGCCAGCGGCGGTGCTGTTGTTCGCGAAAACCATCAAGCCCACATTACCGATCGTGGCGGTGCCGGCAGAGCTGGAATTCTGGAAGGTGGTTACCGAGCTGACGCTGGTGGTGAAGTTGAGGCTGCCGCCATTGATGACGATGCCTGCGCCCGTGAAAGTGAGCCCGGGACTGGCGCTCTGGATGAGGTAGTTCGAGGCGCCTGCATTGAAGGTCCAGCCGCCGACCGAGGTGTTGCTGCCGATAGACAGGGATGGCGTGTTTGACGTGCCAAAGTAGGCGGTGCCGGAAGGGACGCTCCCGGTGTCCCAGTTGCTCCCATCGTCATACGAAACGCTAACGGGAGAGGTGCGCCAGGTGGCGTCCTGCGCGCGTGACGGCGTCGCCGGCAGCGCCCAGGCCAAGGCCAGCGCCGACGATGTCAGGAGTCCGGCCCGCAGCCGGCGGGTCGCCCTGAAACAATCTTTCCCCGTCCTCACCACTTCTCCCAGCACGCGGTCTCGAGTCCTCAACTGGATTCATCGCATCGGGGCGGAGGGGTGTCCTGATAAGGGGTTGGCTAGTTTCTGAAAGTTTCTGATATTTTCGTTTCAGACCCGATTTTCGGGCATTTTCGGCAGACTTCCGCTATATGAGCCGCCTTGAGAGACGCTTTGGGGGATAGCTTGCTTCGTTTCGCCGGCTTCGAGCTGGACCAGCAGCGCGCCGAGCTGAGCGGGGCCGATGGCACGCCGATCAAGCTCCGGCCCAAGACGCTCGAGATGCTGC
The DNA here is from genome assembly GCF_008123515.1 of Bradyrhizobium cytisi. Lineage (GTDB taxonomy): Bacteria > Pseudomonadota > Alphaproteobacteria > Rhizobiales > Xanthobacteraceae > Bradyrhizobium > Bradyrhizobium cytisi. The sequence continues at coordinate 26,404 of NZ_VSSR01000037.1, read as the reverse complement.
GGTTGTTCGCGACCAGCGGTGGCCGGGTGCTGAGCAAGCAGGAGCTGATGGAGGCGGTCTGGCCCAACGTCCATGTCGGCGAGGACAGCCTGTTCCAATGCATCCGCGAGCTTCGCACCGCGCTCGGCGACGAGCGGCGGCAGCTGATCAAGCTCGCCTCCGCCGGCGGCTATCTGCTGGCGGCGGAGGTTGTGGCTGCGCCGGAGGTCGCGGCACAAGTCGAGGTGCCCCGTTCGGCTCCGACCGGCGAAGTCGCCGCGATGCCACAGCATGCCAGCGTCGGTTTGCGCCGGCGGGCCATGGTCGCCGCAGTGGCCGGGCTCTGTGTGATCGTCGTGGGGCTAGCGGTTGCCGCGCCGGTGCTGAAGCCGGACCTGCTGTTCAGGCGAACGCCGCCGCGGCTCGCCGTGATGCCGATCGTTGATGCCAGCAACGATTCCCGCGGCACGGCGATGGCAGCGGAGGTCACCGGCCGCCTGACGGACGGTTTTGCCAAGATCCAGAACATCAGCGTGGTGGCGCCGCGATTGGCGGCAGTCGCCGGCGGCGACAGCACCGCCGCGCCGGCCACGTCATCCGATTATGAACTGCGCGGCGAGTTGCAGCTCAGCGATCAATCCTGGACGCTGCGGGCGCGCATCATCAAGGCGGGCAGCGGCGAGGTTCAATCGGTCGTCGCGGCGTCAGTCAACGCTGACGCGATGGACGCGCAGCTTGCGCAATCCCGGCTCGCCGCAGGCGTCGGCCATGTGCTTGCGCGCCGCCTGAATGAAATCCTGGGGCCGAGTGCATCGTCATCCGCGCGCCGCACATCGTCGACCGGCGGCGACAAGGTGGCCGTCGAGCAGGCGCTCGCCTCGATCAACCAGACCACGCGCGAGCGCTTCGGCGCGGCGCAGGCCATGCTGCAAAAGGCGCTCACCGACGACCCCGACAATCTCGACATCGCCGTCGCGCTGTCATCGCTCCAGATGCGCGGCATCCAGATGGTCTGGTTCAGCCCGGAGGAGGCTGTTACGGTCGAAGCGAAGGCCAATGCGACGCTCGAGCAGGCGTTGCGGTCGAAGCCGAATTCCATTCCGGTGTTGGAGGCCTATTGCCGGTTTCTCAGCGCGACCAACCATTTCGTGGAAAGTCTCGTCACCTGCGCCAGGGCCTTGAGCTTCGATCCGTGGAACGGCTCTGCGCTCTATCTGATCGGCTTAGGCCAAATCTTTCTCGGCCGCTTCGACGATGCGCTCGCGACATTCCAGCAAGCCGACCGTTACGACACGCCGCCGGCCTCGCGCTGGACCTGGCTGCTCGGCGCCGGCATGGCGAATCTCTTCATGGGGCGCGATGAGGAGGCGCTGCCGTGGCTGCAACGTTCGATCGCCGTTACGCCGGCGACCGGCCGCTCGCATTTGCTGCTCGCCGCCGCCTACCAGAGATCGGGCCGGTTCGAGGAGGCAAGGGCGGCGATTGCGGAGGGACTGAGGTTGCGGCCCGGCACGACCAGGCTCAGCGTCGGGCCGCCGATGAAGAACGTGAGTCCGGTATGTATCGCAGCCTGGGAGCGCATCGTTCAGGCCGAGGTCGATGCAGGATTGCCGGAGCAGTAAGCCTCACCGCCACCTGCGGTGCAGCCACAACCACTGCTCGGGATGCTCGCGCACCCAGCCTTCCACCACGCTCGTGATCGCCTGCGTCGTGCCTTGGATGTCGATCTTGCCGTCGGCATCGCGCACCGGCGGGACTTCTTCGGTCAGCTCCGCGGCGAAGCGGCCGCCGGGCTTGCGGATGACGCGCACGCCGTGGATCGGGCATTCGACCTGGCGCAACAGGCGCGCCAGCATCGGATTGGCGCGGGTCTTGCGGCCGAAGAAGGTGACCTCGACGCCGCCGGTGAGATATTGGTCGATCAGCATGGCGACATGCTTGCCGTCCTGCAGCGCCTGCGCGAGCCGCAACGGGGCGTCGCGGCCCGCGGGGATCAGCGTGCCCATGTTGACCTGGCGCATCTCCTGGATGATGCGGTCGGCGGATGCGATGTTCGGGCGACGGTAGAGGATCGCGGCGTCCAGTCCATGCGCGACGGCGGCGATCGCCGGCAATTCCCAATTGGCGAGATGGGAGGTGAAGATCAGCGCCGGCTTGCCGTCGTCCCTGATCTGGTCGAACAGCTCGATGCTGCGCTTGGGCAGCTCGACCCGGCTGTTCTCGGGATGCTCGCGGTCGTAGTCCCAGACGTGGTCCATATGGGCGAATTCGGCGCCGACGCGGCCGAGATTGTCCCACACGCCCATCAGGATCTGCTCGATCTCTTCCGGCGACTTCTCGGGAAAGGCGGCGGCGAGGTTGGCGCGGCCGATGCGGTGCTCGCGCAGACGCGGGCCGATGGTCTTGGTGACGCGCGCGAAAAAGTCCGAGGTCTTGACCGGATCGAAATAGCGCGTGGTGCGCAGCATGCCGACGGTGGCAGCCCCGATCAGCGTTCCGCCGAGCGATTTGGCAGCCTGCTTCGCGGCCACCCGCGCGCGGGCCTTAATGCTTAGCGCCATGCGTCCGGTCAGGCCGGTTCGCGGGTCAGGATCAGCGATGCGTTCTGGCCGCCGAAGCCGAACGAGTTCGACATGACAGCGGTGACGCGGGCATCGCGCGCCTTGTTGCCGACCACGTCGAACAGGATCGTGGGATCCGGATTGTCGTAGTTGATGGTCGGCGGAATGCGCTGATGCTCCAGCGTGAGCAGCGAGAAGATCGCCTCGACCGCGCCCGCGGCCGAGATGGTATGGCCGACCATCGACTTGTTGGAGGTGACCGGAATCTTCTGCAGGAGATCGCCGAACACGGCCGATGTCGTGTTGTACTCCATCTTGTCGTTCTCGGGCGTCGCGGTGCCGTGCGCGTTGATGTGGTCGATCTGGTCCGGCGTCATGCCGGCATCGGCCAGCGTCTTGTTCATGCAGCCGATGATCGGCTTGCCGTCGGGAGACGAGCGGGTGCGATGGAAGGAATCGGTGAGCTCGCCGCAGCCGGCGATGACGCCGAGGATTTTTGCGCCACGCGCGGTCGCCGCCTCATAGCTCTCCAGCACCAGCGCGCCGGCGCCTTCGGCCATGACGAAGCCGTCGCGGTTCTTCGAGAACGGGCGGGAGGCCGCCTGCGGCGGATCATTCTGGGTCGACAGCGCCGAGAGCAGCGAGAAGCGCACCAGCGCCTCCGGATTCACGGTGCCGTCGGTTGCGACGCACAGAGCGGCATCGGTCTCGCCGCGGCGGATCGCCTCCACGCCGAGCTGGATCGAGGTGGCTCCGGATGCGCAGGCCGTCGACAGCGAGATCGGCGAGCCCTTGGTGCCGAAGGCCTCGGCAAGATGCGCGGCCACCGAGCCGAACATGAAGCGATGGTGATAGGCGCTGTACTTGCCGCCGCCGGAAATGCGCAGCAGATCGTCATAAGTGAAGTCGGGGGCGCCGACGGCGCGGCCAAGCTCGCGACGCTGCGGCCACTCGACCTCGACCGGCGCAACCGCGAGGAAGAGGGGGCCCGGAAAATCGCCCCTGGCGCCGATGCCGGCCTGCTCGAGGGCTTCCTGGGTGACGAGCTCCGCCATCCGCTCGGAGAGGCCGGTGGAGGAGAACGGATCGACGCTGACGAAATCCACCGTCCCGGCCATCGTGGTCTTCAGGCCGTCGATCGGAAAGCGCGTGATGGTGCGGATGCCGGATTCGCCCGCAACGAGCTTCGACCAATTGTCGGCCTTGCCGGCGCCGAGCGAGGTCGTGATGCCCATGCCGGTGACGACGACAACGGGACGCCCGAGTTTGTCGCGTGGTGCAGTCATGTGTCCCCCAAACGAATGAGCTAAACTGCCTCGACCAGCGCCATGCCTTCGCCGCGCCAGTGTCCGGCTCCCACCACTACGATCTGGGTGGGCGCCCCCTGCATTTCAATCTCGGTCCCGGTCGAATCGTTCGGCGGGAACAGCGCGCCGCGCGAGATCGCGAGCGCCGCGAGCGCAATGCCGAGCGGGAATTGCGTTTCCATGGTGTGCCCGAACATCGTGCCGGTCGAACGCACCGGGAAGTCGGCGTGCTTCTTCAGGAAGCCGCGCTCCTCCGACGTCGCCGGCTCCGCGCCGGTTGCGCCCGAGATGATCGCGCCCTTGCCATCGCGCTTCGGCAGCTTGGCCCAAAGCTTCTCCAGCGTCGCTTCCATGTCACCGGCCTGCTTGCGGCGGGCCAGATCCGTCACGACGCTCGACAGCTTTGCGAACGGTTTTGCGCCACGCGCTTCGGCGTGCGCCTTCGATTCCAGCACCAGGAAGGCGCCGGCCGAGCCGAGCGCGAAGCCGGCGTGGTCCTTGCGCTGCCACACGGGAGCGAACTTGTCCTTCAGATTGAAGTCACCGAATTCGTAGAGGACCATGAGGTCCTTGCGCTCGCCATTATGCGAGCCGCCGACCAGCGCAATGTCGCTCTCGCCAGAGGCGATGCGCGACAGCGCGATGCGGGCAGCATCGGCGCCCGCAACCTCTTCGCCCATGAAGGTGCGCGAGGTGCCGCCGAGACCGTTGACGATGGCAATGTTGCCGGCGAGCAGATTGGAGAGCTGGGCCAGAAACAGCGTCGGCCGGAGATCGCTCATCAGCCGCTCGTTGAGGAAGCCGGGCGCATTGGCGCCCTTGGCTTCGGCGGTCAGCACGCCGGTGTCGACGTTGAGATCGCGCTCGCCGCCGCCGGCGGCCACGACCATGTCGATCTTCGACAGGATATCCTTGTTGCCCTTGATGCCGGCCGAGTCGAGCGCCAGGCCCGCGGCATAGACGCCGATGCGCTGCCAGGCTTCCATCTGGCGCTGGTCGCCCTTCTTGGGGATCTGGCTGTCGAAGGTAACAGGCAGCAGCGGGTGGACGATGTAGGGCGCAAAGCCCTTCTCGTCGACATTGATGCGCTTCTCCTGGAGCGCGGCCCAGTTGGCGTCCAGACCTTCGCCGAGCGAGGTGGCAAGGCCAATGCCGGTGATCCAGACTTCCGTCTGGCCGGGCTTCGAAGCAGTGTCGGTCATGGCGATTCGGCCTGTTGCGGAAAGCCGACGCGTTTTGCGACCGCGTCCATGTATCCGCGGATATCTGCATTGGGGAAGGGGATCAGCGTGAAGGTGAGCGTCGAATTCGCGCGCAGCTTGCCGCCGACCCTGATCTTGGCTTCGGTCATGGCGTAGCCCGAGCCTTCATGGACGAGGCTCGCCTCGATGCTCATGAGCTCGCCCGGCAAAACCGAGCCGCGCACCTTGGCTTCCTTGACGGCGGCGAGAATCGGCATGCGCTCGAATTTCAAGACGCCAAGCAGGAGGAAGCCCGAGGCCTGCGCCATCGATTCGATCAGGAGCACGCCGGGCATCAGCGGATAGCCCGGGAAGTGCCCCTCGAAGATGGTGCTCTCCTTGGGGACCTGGGCCTCGACGACGATCTTCTTCTCGTCGACGTTGAGGTCGACGATGCGATCGATCATGTGGAAGTATTCGAGTTGCATGATCGCCCGATCAGGCGCTCGCGCCCTTGGCGGCAACCAGCTCGTCGATGCGCGCGCACAGGTTCTTCAGCACGAAATACTGCTCGGTGGTCGCCTTGCCGTCGTTGACTTCCTGGGTCCATTTTTCCAGCGGCAGCTTGATACCGAACTGCTTGTCGATTGCGAACGCGATGTCCAGGAAATCGAGGCTATCGATGCCGAGGTCATCGATGGCATGGCTATCCGGCGTGATCGTGTCGCGCGGGATGTCGCAGGTTTCAGCGATGATCGTAGCGACCTGATCGAATGTGGAGGACATCACTAAGCCTTTGATATATTGTTGGTATTTGTCAGGTGGTCCAGAGTGGAACGGCAGGCGGGCATCGCGCCCCGAGTGACGCCCTCACCCCCTCTGGCCGGGTCGAAAGCCCGTATATCGGAGCGCCGCCCCGAGTTCAATGGAGCCGGACAGGGTGGGGACAGGCCTGGGGATGCCGATCCGGGAGGCCGCACCGGCGATGACCTGCCGGTGGGAAGGCTTCCGGCGCCAAGGTCCGTCGACAAGGCCCGTCGACAAGGCCTGCCTAGATGTGCGGGGTCGTGACCTTGACGCAGTCCCGCCGGCCCATCAGCACGCAATCCTGGGTCCGGCGCAAATCGGCGATGCTGACGGCGAGCCAAATCCCGATCGCGGTCAGCGCGATGGTGAAGGCGAGCGCGGCGATATTGGCGAGCATGCGATGGCGGAAGTCGTCCGGCTGATCGCGGGGCTGTTCGTAACGGGACAGGTCGAGCGGTTCGGGAGCCGTTGCGTGCAGCGGCTGTACGACGCCGCCGCCCCGGTGGATCAGGGGGGAGGCTGTCTTGCGCGGCCTGAACTGGAGCACCCGGTGCTCGTCGTCCGAGGTTATGGGCCGCTGAGATTTCATGGGGCGGGGATCACTCCGAAGCAGCGGTTTCTAGATAGCATAGGCGACACAGGCCTTGCAGGAAAAATCTTCTCAACGCGCACGTGCATTGCGCATTCGCACTATCTTTCCTGATCATTTTTCAGGCGCTCTTGACCGCTGCGAACGCTCGTCGGAGCGGGTTGTCATTCCGGCGTCGGGGTCGCGCGGGTTGCGCTGCAACAACAACCGGGACGATGGCGCAGCATGCTCCGAACGCATATTGCCGCCGCAGCGCCCATGGCATAATCGGGAACCTGGACCGCAAGCCGCCACCAGACGAGAGGCCCTCGACCATGACCACCACCAACGCGCGCGAGCCGAGAGTGCACCCGGTGTCGATCCTGTCGCTTCGGCCGACGCAAATGACGGTCGGCATGCGTGAGGTCAAGGAGAAGCGCAAGCGCTGGCGCGAGCACGGCAAGAAGAAGCAGTCCGACCTGCTTGGCACCCATATGATCCCGGTCGTCGCCGGACCAGACGGGCGCTACTACGTCATCGATCACCATCATCTTGGCCGCGCGCTGCACGACGAGGGCATCAAGGAGGTGCTGGTGACCGTCGTCGGCGATCTACGCATGGTCGACCGCGAAGCGTTCTGGGGCGTCATGGACAACAAGCGCTGGGTCTATCCCTACGACTCCAAGGGCGAGCGACGTCCATTCCGCGATCTGCCGAAATCTGTAGCTGACCTCAAGGACGATCCCTATCGCAGTCTCGCCGGCGAGCTTCGCCGCATGGGCGGCTTCGCCAAGGACACCACGCCGTTCTCCGAGTTTCTCTGGGCCGACTTCCTGCGCCGCAAGCTGACGCGCAAGGCGGTCGATGCCAATTTCGACAAGGCACTGGAGAAGGCGCTGTCCGCGGCCAAGAGCAAGGACGCGGTCTATCTGCCCGGCTGGTGCGGCCCGGCGTCGGACGATTGAGGCGCTGGCGCTCGCATCAGTCGCGACCCTTATGAGTTGGTTACGACATGCGCCCCGATAGGCTAGTTCCGATCACAGCCGCTTGAGCGACATCATTTTCCGCGCCGACGACACGGTCCTGAAACAGAGCTACCCCATCTCTTGTGCTTCGAGCTCACACAGGAGGCGAAAATGCGCCGTCTGGTTTTCATAATTGCCCTGCTCGCAGTGGCTTCGGCCGGAATCTCTGCCTCGTTCGCCGCAGTTCACCAGGCCAGGACACCGACCTTCGCCGAGCGTTTTGCGCCGGCGCTTCCGCTGATGGTGAAGCACTAGCGGCATCGCGTCTCGTTGCTGCAAGCAACGCCGCGGCGGAATCACTTCGGGTGTTGCAGGGTGGGCGAGGGCGGCAATCGCTCGATGTCGGCGGCTGCGTCGCCGTCGCGGGCCTTCTGCAGCAGCGCGTGGCGCTCGGCGCCGGCGTCCTTAACTTTTGTTGGAACCGGGGCGGTGGCTCCCGGGTTTCCCTGTGACGGCGCTATTGCGCTTTCGAAGTCCAATCCGGGTCCCATACTCACGACCGGAGCCAACCCGACGTGCCCAGCGATGAGATCCGCGCGGCGCTCATCAGGCGCCTGTGCATCTCGTCCGCGATCGCGGACGAGGACATCAAGGAGATCGAAGCCCTGCCGATCTCGGTGCGGCAGTACCCCGCCGAGACGGCGGTGGTGCGCGACGGCGAGCGCGCGACCGATTGCTGCCTGATCGCGGATGGATTCTGCGCGCGCTCCAAGACGATCGCGAGCGGCAAGCGGCAAATCCTTTCGCTGGACATCCCCGGCGAAATCCCGGACCTGATGAGCCTGTTCCTGCATGTGATGGACCATGATCTGTCGACGCTGACGCCGGCGACGCTCGGCTTCATCAGCCACGAGGCGCTGCTAAAGCTGCATCGCCGCAGGCCTGTTCTCGCCGAGATGTTCTGGCGCGACACGCTGATCGACGCGGCGATGTTCCGCGAATGGATCGTCAATGTCGGCCAGCGGCCCGCGCCCGCGCGGCTTGCGCATGTCATGGTCGAATTGCGCGAACGCCTGAGGATCATCGGGCGCGTCGACGAGGGCAGCTTCGAGATGCCGCTGACCCAGGAGCAGATCGGCGAAGCGCTGGGCATTACCGCGGTGCACGCCAATCGTGTGATCAGGCAGTTGCGCGAGGAGGGCATCGTCGAGCTGCATCGCGGACGCGTCACCGTGATCGACGAGCGGAGGTTTCTGGAATTGGCGGATTTCGACGACCGTTATCTGTACCAGTCGCCAACGCTTTGATGGATGTTCTTTACGACTCCCGCTGCCTCCAATCATCGAGGGTCGGCGTCGCCATGTCGAAACGGTCGCGAATGGTCGAGCAGGTGCTGCCGCCCAGCCTTGCAACGGCATCGAGCCGCGCCGGATCGATGTGCAGGCGCTCGGCGTCGACGACATCGGCGTGATAATGCGCGAACAGGATCTCGCCCATGATGATCTGCCGCGACTTGCCGAGCTCCAGCGTGATGTGGCGGCGGCATTCGAACGCGGCCGGCGCCTCCTTGATCCAGGGCGACGCCACGGTCTTGCCGGGCATCGCGGTCAGGCCCGCGGCCTTCAGTTCGTCATGCTCCGGCGAGAACGGCACGGCGCAGACATGCATCGCTTCGGCGATTGCGTGCGAGACGATGTTGACGGTGAACACCTCGGTCAGGCGGATGTTGAGACCGGTATCCTTGAACCGCATATCCGGATGGTTCTCGACGCCGAGCGCAAGGATCGGCGGATCGGCCGACAGGCAATTGAAGAAGCTGAACGGTGCTGCGTTGATCCGCCCGTCCGGATCGACCGTCGTCACCAGCGCGATCGGCCGCGGCACGACGGTGCCGATCAGCAGCTTGTATTTGTCGCGCGCCGACAGTTCGCGGAAGTCGAACGTCACGTCGCCGGGGTCGTGAGCACCGCTGTCCATCATGCCTCTCAGGTCCGAACGGCAATCGAACCAGCGACCACCGCGAATTTTTTCGGAACAATTATCAGCGCTTCAGACCAATATGCGAGCGGAAGATTTGAGCAAAGGCCGCTACGTTTTCCGCTGGTCCTCGTGCGGCTCGTCCTTGCCGCCAAGCGCGCGGTGCACGTGGCGCTCGATGCGCCGGCCGACCGTGAGCAGCACAAAGGCCAGCGCCAGCGCAACTGCGACGATCTTCCATTGCCCACCACCGCAGACCACGCCGAGGCAGGCGGCAAAGAAGGCGCAGGCGGCGCTGGTCAAACCGCGGACACGAAACCGCTCGCTCTCATGGACGATGACGCCGGCACCGAGGAAGCCGATGCCGGTGAGGATGCCCTGGATGACCCGGCTCGTCGCATCGGCGGCCTTGCCGGGCTCCGCGAGTTGCAGCGCCAGCAGGACCATTGTCGCGGTGGACAGGCCGACGATGCCGAGCGTCTTCAGCCCGATCGGCTTGCCATTCAGGTCGCGGTTGAGCCCGATCGCGCTGCCGGCGAGCGTCGCGACGCCGAGGCGCAGCAGGATTTCGGACCAGTCGAGCTCCGTCATTTTTTCGGCAGACGTCCCATCAGGTAAAACTCCTCGTTCGGCCGCATGCCGGTGAAATTCGCCAGCCGGTTCGACAGCGCGAAGAAGGCGGAGATCGCGGCGATGTCCCAGATGTCGTCGTCGCTGAAGCCGTGGGGACCGAGGCTTGCGAAATCCTCCTCGGAGACGCGCTGCGCGTCCGCCGAGATCTTCATCGCGAAATCGAGCATCGCCCTCTCGCGCGCCGTAATGTCGGCCTTGCGGTAGTTGATCGCGACCTGGTCGGCGATCACAGGATTTTTGGCGCGGATGCGCAGGATCGCGCCATGGGCGATCACGCAATATTGGCACTGGTTGGCCGCCGAGGTTGCCACCACGATCATCTCACGCTCGGCCTTGGTGAGGCCGCCGTCCTTCTCCATCAGCGCGTCGTGATAGGCGAAGAACGCGCGGAACTCGTCGGGCCGGTAGGCCAGCGTCAAAAACACGTTGGGCACGAAACCGCTCTTTTCCTGCACGGCGAGGAGACGCGTGCGGATGTCGTCAGGAAGCGTGTCGAGAGCGGGTGCGGGGAAGCGTTGCGCAGGCTTTATCATGGGCATGGATTCCGGCTAGGGGCCGGCAACCATAGTCGATGCGGGAGGCGGGCTCAACGTGCCGGTCTGCGCCCCGGACGCGGCGCAGCGCTTCTTCAGCGGTGCGCTGCAGGGCCGGGGCCCTTATTTCCGAGAAAGCAGTGTGTGCGGCATGGGTCCCGGCTCTGCGCAGCAACGCAAGAGCGTTGCAGCGCGTCCGGGACACGAGAGTTACCGCAGTGGCTTCTTCAGCAGCGAGAAGCGGTCCGGATCGAGGCCCATCGAGGGCTGCAGCATCGGTGTCTCGGCCGGCGCCAGCGTCTTGGCCGGCGGCGCCTGGAACACCGGGTCGTTCGGGACGTCGCGCTGCGAGGTCGCACCGCGCCAGCGCTCGAGCACGGCACCGACGAAATGCATGTCGTGACCGGAGGTGACCGACGGCACGCTCGAGATGGTGGCTTCGCCGCGCGGCAATTGATGCGGCGGCACCTCCTTGAAGCGCAGCCGTGTCGGCAGTGCGACGCCTTCGCCGAACGCCAGCACCTCGCGGGTGCCGAGCGATGGCACGAAGGACAGCAAATTCGCAGCCGCATCCGACACCGCGGCGCGCAGCAGCGCCTGGTCGCGCTCGTTGGCAAGACGCATCGTGAACAGCGTGTTGCACTGGGAGATGATGGTGGCGTCGAGCTCGGCGGGGCGCTGCGTGATCAGGCCGAGATAGACGCCGTATTTGCGGCCTTCCTTGGCGATGCGCGACACCGCCTTGCGGGTCGGGCCGAAACCGACATTGCGGTCGGCTGAGGCATAGCGGTGGGCTTCCTCGCAGACGAACAGCATCGGCGAGACGCCGTCGCTCCACAGGCCGAAATCGAAGGCCATGCGGCAAAGAACCGAAACGACGGAATCGATGACCTCAGCCGGGAAGCCGGCGAGCTGCATCACCGTCATCGGCTTGCCGTTGGCGGGCAGGCGGAACAGATGGCTGATCACTTCGGCCATGGTGTCGCCGCCGACATTGGCGTTGTCGAACATGAAGGCGTAGCGCGGATCGTTGCGGACCGCCTCGATGCGCGAGATCAGCTTATGATAGATGATGCGCGAGGACCGGTTTTCCAGCTTACCCATGCGCTCGTCGATCAGCGAGATCAGATCGACCAGGCGGTACGGCACCGGCGTATCGACGGTGAAGCCGATCTGCTTGGGATCGATGCGCTTCAGGCCGAGGCGATCGGTGTTCTGGTATTGCGTGTAGATGCCCTTGGCGATCGGAATGACTTCGGCGAGGACGTCGAGCTCCTCGGGCACGCCGGCGCGGCCGCCGAACAGCACGTCGACGATTTCCTCGAAATTGAACAGCCAGAACGGCAGCTTCAGGTTTCTCGGGTTGAGCACCAGCGCGCGGTCGCCGAAGCAGCGGCCATATTCGTTGTGCACGTCGAGCAGGAAGATGCGCAGGTTGGGCCGCGCTTTCAGGATCTCGTTGAGCAGCAGCGACACGCCGGTGGATTTGCCGACGCCGGTCGACCCCAGCACCGCGAAATGCTTGGAGAGCATTTCCTCGATATCGACATAGGCGACGACGGAGCGGTCCTGCTGGAGGAAGCCGACATTGATCTGGTCCGAACCGGTCGGCGCGTAGATGGTGCGCAGCTCCTGGCTGGTGATCAGGTCGACGGAATCGCCGATGGTCGGATAGTTGGTGACGCCGCGCTGAAACTTGGCCTTGTCGGCGGCGTTGAGGATTTCGCCGAGCAGATCGACCGACGCGATCGCGATCAGATTGTCGGTGCTCGAGAGATTTTCGCAGGACACCTCGGTGATCATGGCGACGATGACCGAGCTGGCGCAGCGGATGCTGACGAAGCGGCCGACGGTGGCCCGAACCTCCGAGACCGGCATCTGGCTTGCGGCCAGAAGCCCGACCCGGGCGAGCGACCCGCGAACCGAAATCACGCGTCCAAAGGATGTCACGATGGATGAACCTGGAAAGTCCGAGGAGTTTAACCCCGACTATGCGAGGCGGGGCTGGACAAACGGTTAAACGGCAGGCGCGGGGGCTTTGTTAAATCTGCGACAATTCGGTTGGTAGGTTTGTTCCCAATGCATGCTCGTCGGCGAAATCGGCCGGGAAATGCTGCTTCGCGGGGCCTTCGGGCGCAGAAACGAATTAAGGAAGATTTTACCATTCGGGCAGTCCGTCCGCCATTCGGCGGGACGGCCGTTCACGGCGGCGACGGCGCTCGTCCCGGGCAGGGCACACCTTGGTTTGTTGACGAGACCTAATCATTTGTACATTAGTACAAATGAACCCAGCAGCCTCGGTGCCGCCCCGGCGCATGCGCCAATTGCACCTGGCGCCAGATTGCGCGATTCCGGGAGACGGATCGCAAGCCACATTTTGGAGGAACCCCATGCAGCCCGAACCGATCCTCGATCTCGCTCATCTCGGCCACATGGAGCTGCTGACGCCGAAGCCTGACGAGAGCCTGAAATTCTTCGTCGACGTCATGGGCATGACGGTCAGCGGGCAGAAGGGCGAGTCGGTCTACTTGCGCGGCTGGGACGATTACGAGCGCTATTCGCTGAAGCTGACGGCGTCGAAGACGTCAGGCATGGAGCACATGGCGCTACGCGCGCGCAGCCAGCAGGCGCTGGAGCGTCGCGTCGCCGCGCTCAAAGGCTCGGGCTTCGACATCGGCTGGATCGACGGCGACATGGGGCAGGGGCCGACCTTTCGCTGCCGCGACCCCGACGGCCACATCGTCGAGCTCTATTACGAGACCGAATGGTATCAGGCGCCACCGGAGCTCAAACCCGCACTCAAGAACCAGGCGCAGCGCTTTCCCGCGCGCGGCGTCAATGTCCGCCGGCTCGATCATCTCAATTGCCTTGCCGTCGACATCAAGGCCAACCGCGAGTTCTTCGAGAACTATCTCGGCTGCCGCCTGACCGAGCAGATCGTGCTCAATGACGGCCGCGAAGCTGCAATGTGGCTGACGATGACGAACAAGAGCTATGACTTCGCCTATTCGCTCGACCATTCCGGTACGCCCGGCCGCTTCCACCACGTCACCTACGCGCTCGACAGCCGCGAGGAGATTCTTCGCGCTGCAGATATCTTCCTGGAGAACGGCATTCACATCGAGACCGGCCCGCACAAGCATGCGATCCAGCAGACCTTCTTCCTCTATGTCTACGAGCCCGGCGGCAACCGCGTCGAGGTCGCCAACGCCGGCGCCCGCCTCATCCTTGCACCGGACTGGAAGCCGATCGTGTGGACGGAAGAAGAGCGCAAGAAGGGCCAGGCTTGGGGATTGAAGACGATCGAGTCCTTCCACACCCACGGCACGCCGCCGGTGGAAGTGAAGAAGCACGCTTAATGTGCTGACGCACGGATGCGCGCGATCGTCTCGCGGACGCCGGTCCATGCCGGCTTGTCCGGCGCAAACTGCCCGCGCAGGAAGGTGATGAGCTCCTCGACCTGGGCGTCGCTCATGCTGCCCCTGAACGCCGGCATGTAGCCGAGGTCGCTCGATGCGGGCTCAGCGATGCCGTGCAGGATCACCTGCACGAGATTGTCCGATGTCGCACTGTGCAGATTGCTGTTGACCGCGAGCGAGGGACGGCTGCCGAACAGCGGCAGGCCGCCGACCTCGTGGCAGACGGCGCAGGCGCCCTGATAGAGCCGTGCGCCGCTGGACGAGGCGACGGTGACCTGCGTCGCGCGCTCCAGCCTCGCTGCCAGGGCGGGCGCGTCGGCCGTCGTGTCGTTGAACGAGCCGAGATAGACAGCCATCGCGCGGATGTCGGGGTCGGGCAGCGCTTTGAGATCCCTGACAACAGGCGCCATCGGCCCGGCGGCGACGCCGTGGTAGCGCGAATGGCCGGTGCGCAAATAGGCGAACAGCTCGTCCTCGCTCCATGGGATCGGCGCGTGCGAGAGCGAGGTCAGCGGCGGCGCCTCCCAGCCCTCGGCAGAGCCGCCGGCGAGATAGGCCTGGCGCTGCTCGGCGCCGAGCGCATTGCGCGGCGAATGGCAGCCGCTGCAATGGCCAAGGCTCTCGACCAGATAGGCACCGCGATTCCACTGTTCGGATTTGGCGGGATCGGGCTTGAACTCCTTGGTCTGGTGGAACAGCGCATTCCACCCCGCGAGCAGTGGGCGCAGATTGAAGGGGAAGGCCAGATTGTTCGCCGGAGCTCTCGCGCGCGCCGCGGGCTGCGCCATCAGATAGGCGTAGAGCGCCTGCATGTCGGCATCATCGGTCTTCGAAAAGTGGGTGTAAGGGAAGGCGGGATAGAGCTGCCGTCCGTCGCGATGCAGCCCGTCGCGCATCGCGCGCTCGAAGGCGGGATACGACCAGGCGCCGATGCCGGTCTCGACGTCGGGCGTGATGTTGGTCGAATAAATCGTGCCGAACGGCGTCTCCAGTGCGCGACCGCCGGCGTTGAGCACGCCCGTGAGGCTGGTGTGGCACTCAGCGCAATTGCCGAGGGCCGCAAGCTGCTGGCCGCGCGCGATTGTCGCGGCGGAATAGACTGATGCATCGGGCCGCGCGATGGGCGCAATGGCGCGCCCGGGCAGAAGCGCCGCGCCGATGCCGATCGCGGCGGTGCAGACGGCCGCAACCGTTGCGAAAATACCGGCGCGTTTGGCGAACGGATTTTCCCAGATGCGAGACGGCGGCGGCGTGGCGGGGGCGGGCAGGGCCTGCGGCACGGGCGATGTCTCGCCGTGCAATCCCCTGAGGATCCGCTCCGGCGTGAACGGCGGCTCGCGGAAGCGCACGCCGGTGGCATCGAAGATCGCATTCGCAATCGCCGCTGCGCTCGGGACTGAGGCGGACTCGCCGACGCCGAGCGGCGGCTGGTCCGGCCGCGGCAGCATCAGCACGTCGATCTTGGGCACGTCGGGGAAGGGGATGATCGGATAGGCGCCCCATTCCCGCGCCGCCACGGCGCCGCGCTCGAACGAAACCTCCTCCATCAGAGCGCGGCTGGTGGACTGGATAACGTTGCCGTGGATCTGGTGGCGCACGCCGTCCGGATTGATCATCAATCCGGAATCCTGTCCGGCGACGACGCGGGTGACGCTGACGTTGCCGGTAGTCTTATTCACCGCGACGTCGGCGACCCACGCCGACCAGGCTGCGCCATAGCCCGGAAATTTGCTGTGAACATAGAGCGCATAGGCAAAGCCGCGCCCGTGCACGACCTCGCCGTCTTTCTCCTCGCGGACCGGCCGCGGCGTCCAGCCCGCGCGCTCGGCTACCGCATTGACGAGATCGACGGCGCGCTGGTCTTTGAGATAGCGCAGGCGATATTCAATGGGATCGACGCCGGCCTCGGTCGCGGCCTCGTCGATATAGGATTCATGCGCAAAGGTGTTCGGCAGCGCCGAGACGCCGCGAAACCAGGACGCGCGCACGATCGGCGCCATGTCATGTGCGACGACGCGCATGTTGTCGTAATCATAGGGCGGGATCGCGGTGCGGTCGCCCATCTCGAGCACGGCAGGTTCAAGCGAGATTCGGCCGGTCAGCAGCAGCGCGAGCGTCGGTGCCGCGTTCGATGGATAGCGCGTGGCGAGATCGTAACCCGCGATGCCGCCGTCGGCATCGAGGCCGCCGTTGACGTCGATGAGCTGCGCGGCGCCCTTGGGCTCCCAGGCGTGCTCCTGCTCGCGCGTCAACTGCACGCGCACAGGCCGGCCGACCGCGCGGGATAGCAACAGCGCGTCGGCGCTGACGTCGTCGGCGCAATTGCGGCCGTAGCAGCCGGCGGCCTCGAGCCGGATGACCTCGACCTCACTCTCCGGACGCTCGATGAGCAGAGCGAGATCGCTGCGCAGCAGGTGCGGATTCTGCGTGCCGGACCAGACGCGGACATTGCCATCCCGGAAATCTGCGACCGCGCAGGACGGGCCGATCGAGGCGTGCATCTGGTACGGCCAGACATAGGTGCGGTGCATCGGCTTGGCCGCGCCTGATATCGCCGTATCGACGTCGCCCTTGTCGATCAGCGTGCGCGGCGTCGACGGATGGGCGCGTAGCGCGGTCTCGACATCGGCGAGATCGGCGAGCTCTGGCGTCGGCTTCCAGGTCACCGCGAGCTGTTCCGCCGCGCGAACAGCATTCTCCTCCCGCTCGGCGACCACGCCGACGAAATCGCCGATGCGGACGACGGCCACAAGGCCGGGGATGTGGCGCACGGAAGCTTCGTCAACCGCGATCAGGCTGGTGCCGACGAACGGGCCGGCATCGACGCCGGAGTAGGGCGGGCGCACCACGCGGCCGTGCAGCATGCCGGGCAAGCGAATGTCGTGGACGAAGGTCAGCTCGGCGGTGGCCTTGGCGGGAAGATCGACGCGCGGCAGCGACTGGCCGACGATGGCGTAGTCGCTGGCGGCCTTGACGGCGACGTCGTCGGCGAGTTCGAGGCGAATGGTCTCGCCGCCGATCAGCTCGCCATAGCTGACGCTGCGATTATGGCCGCGGACGAGGCCGTCTTCGATGCTGAGATCGGCAGCCGGGAGCTCCAGCCGCTCTGCCGCGCGCGCGGTCAGGAAGTGGCGCGCCTGGGCTGCGGCCTTGCGCAGCGGGACGGCAGTGATCTGGATGGTCTCGCTCGCAATCGTCGGGCCCTGGTTCGGCACGATGGCAGTGTCGCCGAGCACCACGACCACGCGCGCAAAGGAGACGTCGAGCTCTTCGGCGACGATCTGGCCGAGTGCGGTACGGATGCCGGTACCGAGATCGACATGGCCGTTATAGGCCGTGACCGACCCATCCGCGGTGATGCGGACGAAGGTTTCGGACGTAATCTCGTCCACGGTGCGGACGACGACGAGCGAACCCCGCTCAGTTCCGTTCGAGAGAGGCGAGGCCATCAGTCACCGGCCTCGGCAAGCTGGCCCGATGCGCGCATCACGGCGCGCAGGATTTCGACGTGCGTGCCGCAGCGGCAGAGATTGTAGCGCAGCGCAGCGAGCGCTTCCTGCTCGGTTGGTTGCGGGTTGATCGCAAGCAGCGCCTTGGTGGTCATGATCATGCCGCTGAGGCAGTAGCCGCATTGCGCGGCCTGCTCGGCGATGAAGGCCTGCTGCACCACATCAGGCTTGTCGCGCGTTCCGAGCCCTTCGAGCGTGACTATGTCGCGCCCGGCGCAGCCGGCCACTGGAATGACGCAAGAGCGTGCGGCCGCGCCGTCGATCAGGACAGTGCAGGTGCCACATTCACCGAGGCCGCAACCATATTTTGGGCCGTTGAGGCCGAGATCATTGCGCAGCACATAGAGCAGCGGCGTCTGGCGCTCTGCCGTGACGTCGTGGATCCTGCCGTTCACGGTGAGGCGGATCGGTGTCTGCGTCATCCTCGTTCCCAAACCCTGCGATCGCAAAAATTGTACGTCGCGACGATACCGTTTGTACACAAACGTGCAAGCGGCCATGCCGCAGTGCAGCGCAGCTGCCCGCTTTGTGGACAAGGCAGGGAGGCAAATGAGGTTTTATTCGGCAGGCGCTCGTTTTCCTTCGCGGCGCCGCTTGACAGCACTCAGGACCGCGCGCAACATCGTTCGTATACGAATGATAACCGCCGCTGGCTTTGACATGGTGATGGAAACAACGAGCGCTGCCATCGACAAGATCCGCTGCGATGCCTGTCCAGTGATGTGCTACATCAAGCCGGGCGCGGCGGGCGCTTGCGACCGCTATGCCAATCACGACGGCAAGCTTGTCCGCGTCGATCCGCACATCATCCTCGAACGCACGGTTTCGCAGGGCGGCAAGCTCGTGCCGTTCAGCCGCACCGAAGACTGGGACGGCAAGATCGTCCATGAGCCCTCCACCTTCGTGACCGCGATCGGCGCGGGCACGACCTATCCCGATTACAAGCCAGCGCCGTTCATCGTCTCCTCCGAGATCGACGGCGTCGACATGGTGACCGTGGTCACCGAGGGCATCTTCTCCTATTGCGGCATCAAGGTGAAGATCGACACCGATCGCTATCTCGGCCCGGAAACCGCAACCGTGCGCGCGCAGGGTGAGGCGATAGGTCACGTCACAACCAGCGAATACGGCTCGCAGATGCTGTCGCTCGGCGGCGTGCATCATCTCACCGGCGGCTCCAAGAAGGAGGGCCGCGTCACCTGCGACACGTTGATGGACCTCGCCAATTGCAAGGCGGTGGAGCTCACCATCGACGGTGGCGCGAGCGTGGTGGTGCAGGCCGGCCGGCCCCCGATCGTCAATGGCGTGAAGGAAGAGCGCATGCGCGTCGGCTGCGGCTCAGCGACGATCGGCATGTTCGCCAAGCAATGGCACGGCAAGGTCGACGAGGTCGTCGTGGTCGATGACCACATCACCGGCGTGCTCAGCGAGCACCAGGCCGGCAAGCTGCTCGACATCGCCGATACCGGCATCAAGATGAAGGGCCGGCGCTCGACGCCCGGCCGCTATTTCCAGGTCGCCGATCCCGGCACCGGCTGGGGCGGCACTG
Organism: Bradyrhizobium cytisi; assembly: GCF_008123515.1. Taxonomy (GTDB): domain Bacteria; phylum Pseudomonadota; class Alphaproteobacteria; order Rhizobiales; family Xanthobacteraceae; genus Bradyrhizobium; species Bradyrhizobium cytisi. Next base: position 7,416 of record NZ_VSSR01000037.1, on the reverse strand, counting down.
ACATCTCCGATCCGCTGGCGATCCTTGGGCCGTTCGACGCCAAGGAGGCAAAGCCCGGCCTCTCGATGCTGATGGTCTCCACGACCGGCGAGCATTCCTCTTACTACGTGCTCGACGAAACCTTGAAGCCGGTCGAAACGGAGATGCCTGATGACCTGAAATTCTCGGTCGAGCGCATCCAGGAGAATTGCGAGCCCGCGCTGTGCACCGTGCTGTTCATGGCCGGCGCGGGGGGGTCGTTGCGCGCCGGCGTCACCGACAATCCGGTGCGGCTGACGCGCTCGGTGAAGGACGCGCTGACGCGTGTCACCAGCGGCGGCGCGGCGGTCTATGTCTGGCCGGGCGGCGGCATCACCTACATGGTCGATGTGACGCAAATGCCGTCAGGCGCGTTCGGCTACGTGCCGACGCCGGCGCTGGTTGCGCCGATCGAGTTCACGATGAAATTGACCGACTATGCCGCGCTCGGCGGGCACATGGACTATGTGAAGCCGCTGTCCGAGGTGAGGGGCGGTGACGATGTCCGTCAGCTGCCTTGGCAGAACCCGATCCCGGGACGGCGGGCATGACACGGCTCCCGCAAATCGCATTGCTGTCTGATGGTCGGCGGCTGCATTTGCAGGATGGACCGATTGATCTGATCGTCGAAGCGAGGGGACGCGAGCACGAGGTGCGCGCGGCTTATGAGGCCGCAGTGCGCCGCTTCACCGGTCTGCTCGACGAGCTCTGTGCGGAATTGCCGGAACTGAGGGCTGGCGCCGAGAAGCTGACCTCGCTGAAGGGCGTGGTGGCGCGTCGGATGCACGCCGCTGTCGCGCCTCATGCCGCCGATTGTTTCATCACGCCGATGGCTGCGGTGGCAGGCAGCGTGGCGGAAGAGATTCTCGGCGCGATGCTGGACGCTGCGTCGCTCGACCGGGTCTACGTCAACAATGGCGGCGATATCGCGCTGCATCTCGGGCGGGGCGAGCATTTTTCGATCGGGCTGATGGATCGGCCGGACCGCGACGGCGTGATGCGCACCATCAGGGTCGATGCCGATGATCCGGTGCACGGCATCGCGACCAGCGGCCGTCACGGCCGCAGCTTTTCACTCGGCATCGCCGATGCGGTGACGGTGCTGGCGGCGACGGCGTCGCAAGCCGACGCGGCTGCGACTGTTATCGCCAATGCCGTCGATCTGCCCGGGCATCCCGCCATCGTCCGGCAACCCGCAAACGAGCTTCAGCCCGACAGCGATCTCGGCGCGCACCTCGTCACCCGTGCGGTCGGTGAATTGTCGCAGAGCGAGATCGCAGCCGCGCTCGAATCTGGCGCGGAATGTGCACGGCAGTTATTCGATCGCGGACTGATCGAGGGTGCCGTGCTGCGGCTTTGTGGTGATATGCTTGTCATCGGAACCAGGGATATAGAAGAGCAGCGACCGCGTCAGCTTGCGCTGGAGAACGCGGACTGTGCCTGAACAGGGAAGCGAAGCATGAGCGCGATCATCCGCAAGATCGTCACCGTCGTCGAAGAGACGCAGATGGAGATGGGCCGCCAGGTTTCGCCGCCGACCCGGCGCGCCGCGGCGATTGCCGTGATCGAAAATCCCTTTGCCGGACGATACGTCGAGGACCTGTCGCCGCTGATCGCGATCGGCGAGGAGCTCGGCGAGCTCCTGGCGAAACGCGCGGTCGCCGCACTCGGCATCGACGGTACGAAGGCGCAGAGCTACGGCAAGGCCGCGGCTGTCGGCGAAAACGGTGAGCTGGAACATGCGGCAGCGATTCTCCACCCCAAGATGGGTGCGCCGGTGCGCAAGGTGCTGAGCAAGGGCGCGGCGCTGATTCCGTCGTCGAAGAAGCGCAGCGGCCCCGGCACGACGCTCGACATTCCGCTCGGCCACAAGGATGCGGCCTTCGTGCGCAGTCATTTCGACGGCATGGAAGTGCAGATCAACGACGCGCCGCGCGCCAACGAGATCATGGTCGCAGTCGCCGTCACCGACAGCGGCCGTCCGCTGCCGCGCGTCGGCGGGCTGACGGTTGCGGAGATCAAGGGCGAAGACGGTTTGAGATGATCTTTCAAAAAGTGGAGGTTGGGATGCGAGCAAAGAATTACTTCGTCGGCGCGGCGTTCGCGCTGCTGGCAAGCGGCATGGCTCATTCGGCCCTGGCGCAGGACATCAAGATCGGCGAGATCAACAGCTACTCGCTGCTGCCGGCCTTCACCGAGCCCTATCGCAAGGGCTGGCAGCTCGCCGTCGAAGAGATCAACGCGGCCGGCGGCATCAACGGCAAGAAGCTTGTCGTCATCTCCAAGGACGACGGCGGCAAGCCGGCGGATGCGCAGACCGCGGCCAACGAGCTCGTCTCCAGCGAGGGCGTCGCGATGCTGACGGGCACGTTCCTGTCAAACATCGGCCTCGCGGTCAGCGACTTCGCCAACCAGAAGAAAGTGTTCTTCCTCGCGGCCGAGCCGCTGACGGACGCCGTGACCTGGGCCAAGGGCAACAAGTACACCTTCCGCCTGCGTCCCTCCAACTACATGCAGGCCGCGATGCTGGTGGAAGCCGCCAGCAAGCTGCCGGCCAAACGCTGGGCGACCATCGCGCCGAACTACGAATACGGCCAGTCGGCGGTCGCGGTGTTCAAGAAGCTGATGTCGGAGAAGCGCCCCGATATCCAGTGGGTCGACGAGCAGTGGCCGCCGCAGGGCAAGATCGACGCCGGCCCGGTGGTGCAGGCGGTGGCGCAGGCCAATCCGGAAGCCATCCTCAACGTCACTTTCGGCCCGGACCTCGTCAAGCTCGTGCGTGAAGGCAATACCCGCGGGCTCTTCAAGGGACGCGAGGTCGTGTCGTTCCTGACCGGCGAGCCCGAATATCTCGACCCGCTGAAGGAGGAGACGCCCGAGGGCTGGATCGTCACCGGCTATCCCTGGTACTCGATCAAGACGCCCGAGCATGACGCGTTCCTGAAGGCCTACCAGACCAAGTACAACGACTATCCGCGCCTCGGCTCGATCGTCGGCTACCAGACCATCAAGGCGGCTGCCGCCATCCTCGCCAAGGCCGGCTCGACCGATACCGACAAGATGATCGCAGCGGCCGAAGGTCTTTCGATGCCGTCGCCGTTCGGCGAGATCACCTTCCGCAAGATCGACCACCAGTCGACCCTTGGCGCCTTCGTCGGCAAGACCGCGCAGAAGGACGGCAAGGGCGTGATGGTCGACTTCTCCTACAAGAAGGGCTCGGACTATCTGCCTGGTGATGCCGAAGTCGAGAAGCTGCGTCCGAAGGATTGATGATCTTCTCCCTCGCCCCGCTCTTCGCGGGGAGAGGGCTGGGGTGAGGGGCTCTCTCCACGCCCCCGCTGGTGGAGAGAGCCCCTCACCCGGATCGCACCGGACGATGCTTCGCATCGCCGAGGGCGATCCGACCTCTCCCCGCAAGAGCGGGGAGAGGTGAATTCAGACCCAACCCGGACCGCCGATGGCCTTTTACGTCGTACAGTTTCTGACCGGTCTCGCTAGCGCAGCGTCGCTGTTCCTGGTGGCCTCGGGCCTGTCGATCATCTTTGGCGTGACGCGGATCGTGAATTTCGCGCATGGCGCCTTCTACATGATCGGCGCCTACATCGCCTTCACGCTGACCGAGCGCTTCTCAGGCGCGTTCGGCTTCTGGGGCGGGGTGCTCGTGGCAGCGCTCGCCGTGGCGCTGATCGGCGTCCTTGTCGAGATGGTGCTGCTCCGGCGGATCTATCATGCGCCCGAACTGTTCCAGCTGCTCGGTACATTTGGCCTGACCCTGATGGTCGAAGACCTCGTGGTGCTGATCTGGGGACCCGACGATCTCGTCGGCCGCCGCGCGCCGGGCTTCAAGGGCGCGGTCGATTTCTTCGGCCAGAACATCCCGAGCTATGATCTGTTCCTGATCGCGCTCGGGCCGGTCGTGCTCGGCATTCTCTGGCTGCTGTTCCAGCGCACGCGCTGGGGCGTGCTGGTGCGCGCGGCGACGCAGGACCGCGACATGGTCGCAGCGCTCGGCGTCAACCAGAAATGGCTGTTCACCTCAGTGTTCGCGGTCGGCGTCTTCCTGGCTGCGTTGGGCGGCGCGCTCCAGATCCCGCGCGATGCCGTGCATCACGCCATGGATTTGCGCATCATCGTCGAGGTCTTCGTCGTGGTCGTGATCGGTGGGCTTGGCAGCATCATCGGCGCCTTCGTTGCGGCCGTGCTCGTGTCCGAACTGAACGCCTTCGGCATCCTCATCTTCCCGAAGATCTCGATCATCCTGGTCTTCCTGGTGATGGCGGTGGTGCTGATCGTCCGTCCGTGGGGCCTGTTCGGCAAGCCCGAGGCGCCCGCGCGCAAGACGCCGGGTCTCACCGTCAATCCCTGGCGGCCGCTGACGTCGAACGAGCGGCTGGCGGCGCTCGCAGCCCTCGTCATCGCGGCGACGTTGCCGCTGTTCGCCGGCAATTACGCACTCACCGTCGGCTCCGAGATCGCGATCTTCGTGATCTTCGCCGTCAGCCTGCACTTCCTGATGTCGGTCGGCGGGCTTGCGTCGTTTGGCCATGCGGCCTATTTCGGCCTCGGCGCGTATGGCGTCGCCTTCCTCGCCAAGATGGCGGGGCTGCCGATGATCGTCTGTCTCTTGCTCGGACCGCTGCTCGGCTGCATGGGCGCCGCGGTATTCGGCTTCTTCGCGGTGCAGCTCTCCGGCGTCTATTTCGCCATGCTGACACTCGCCTTTGCACAGATCGTGTGGTCGATCGCGTTCCAGTGGGTGAGTGTGACCGGCGGCGACAACGGTATTTTGAGCATCTGGCCGGAGAAATGGGCGGCGAGCCCGTCGCATTTCTACTGGCTGGCACTCGGTGTCGCGGCGCTCGTGACCATTGCGCTCCGGATCGCGGTGTTCTCGCCATTCGGCTATGCGCTCCGCGCCACGCGCGACTCGGTGCTGCGCAGCGAGGCGGTCGGCATCAACGCCAAGCGCATCCAGTGGACCGCGTTCGTGATTGCGGGCACCACCGCCGGCATCGGCGGTGCGCTGTTCGCCTACCTCAAGGGCAGCGTCTTCCCGGATAATCTCGGCATCTCGCTGTCGGTCGATGCGCTGGTCATGGTGCTGCTCGGCGGCGTCGAGACGGTGTCGGGCGGGGTGATCGGCGCCATCGTCTACAAGGCGCTGAACATCTGGCTGGTGAGCCAGACCGATCTGTCAAAACTGGTGCTCGGCGGCTTCATCGTGCTGATCGTCGTCGTCTTCCCCAAGGGCATTGTCGGCATGCTGGAGCTGCTGGCGCAGCGGCGCAGGAAGTCATCGCCGCCGGGATCTTCCCTGCTTGCCAAGCCGATCGAGTCCACCGAATGAGCGCCGCACCCCCACTTCTCGCGGTCGAAGGCCTGACCAAATCCTACGGCGGCATCCACGCCGTGCGCGGCGTCTCGTTCTCTCTGCGTGCCGGCGAAATTCTGGCGTTGATCGGCCCGAACGGTGCGGGCAAGAGCACCTGCTTCGATATGCTCAACGGCCAGAACAAGCCTGATACCGGCCATGTCCGCCTGCTCGGCGAGGAAACCACCGGCAAGAGGCCGCGCGACATCTGGCGCATGGGCGTTGGACGCACCTTCCAGATCACGGCCACTTTCGCCACCATGACCGTACGCGAGAACGTCCAGGTCGCGCTGATCTCGCACGGCAAGCAGCTGTTCAATCTCTGGGGCTCGGCGCCGAATGTCGACCGCGGCGAGGCCGGGCGGCTGCTCGAGCTGGTCGGGATGAGCGGCTATGCGGATCGACCCTGCGGCGAGCTTGCCTATGGCGACCTCAAGCGCCTCGAGCTTGCGGTCGCGCTTGCCAACCAGCCGAAACTGCTCTTGATGGACGAGCCGACCGCCGGCATGGCGCCGCGCGAGCGCGTCGAGCTGATGCGGCTCACCGCGCAAATCGCGCGAGAAAAATCGATTGGCGTGCTCTTCACCGAGCACGACATGGACGTGGTGTTCGAGCATGCCGACCGCATCATCGTGCTCAATCGTGGCACGTTGATCGCCGAGGGCTCGCCGGCCGAGGTGCGCGGCAATCCGCAGGTGCAGGCGATCTATCTCGGCGAAGGTCTGCTCTACGAGGCCGGGCATCGCGAGGGGGCCTCCATATGAAGCTCACGGTGCAAGACCTCAACAGCCATTACGGCCCGGCGCATATCCTGTTCGACATTGGTTTCGAGGTCGGCGAGGGCGAGGTCGTGGCGCTGCTCGGGCGTAATGGCGCCGGCAAGTCGACCACGTTCCGCTCGATCGTCGGACTCGTCGCGCAACGCACCGGCCGCATCATGTTCGAGGGCAAGGACGTCTCGGCATGTCCGACGCATGAGATCGTGCGCGAAGGCCTCGGCTATGTGCCGGAAGAGCGGCGCATCTTCACCGATCTGACGGTGGAAGAGAATCTCGAAGTCGGTCGCCAGCCGAAGCGCCCGAATGCGCCGTACTGGACCCGCGAAAAGCTGTTCACGCTGTTTCCGAATCTCGGCGAGATGAAGGGGCGTCCCGGTGGCCGCATGAGCGGTGGCGAGCAGCAGATGCTGACGATCGCACGCACGCTGATGGGCAATCCGTCGCTGGTGCTGCTCGACGAGCCCTCGGAAGGCCTGTCGCCGAAAATCGTGGAGCAGATGGTCGATGCCATCCTGACCATGAAGAAGGAGGGCGTCAGCATCGTCGTCTCCGAGCAGAATTTGCACTTTGCGCGGTTGATTTCCGATCGCGCCTATATCATCGAGCGCGGCCGCATCTGCTTTGGCGGGACCATGGCCGAGCTCGATGCGCGTCCGGATATCCGCGACGCGCATCTGTCGTTGTGAGAGGCGGGGAGCGGATGGCGAAAAGCGTTACGGCAAAGAAGAGCCTGAAGCAGGGCAAGCCGCCTTACGTGCTCGACGAACAGGTCGGCTTCATCCTGCGCCAGGTCTGGCAGCGCCACAGCTCGATTTTCTCCCGCGACATCGGCACCAATCTGACGCCGACGCAATGGGCGGCGCTGTCAAAGCTCGCCGAGACCGGGCCGTGCTCGCAGAACCAGCTCGGACGGCTCACGGCAATGGACGTCGCGACCATCAAGGGCGTGATCGATCGCCTCACGGTCCGCGGCTTGACCGAGACGAGCCAGGATCCCGAGGATGGGCGGCGCCTGCTTGTGAGCCTGACGCGCGCCGGTCAGCAGCTTGCGGAAAAGCTAGCGCCGAATGCGATTGCGATCACCCGCGAGACGCTGGCGCCGCTGGACGCGAAAGAGCGCGAGCTGCTGATGGGGCTTCTCAATAAGCTGAGGTGAAGCCGGTCTCGTAGGGTGGGCAAAGGCGCAAAGCGCTGTGCCCACCATCCTTCATCGCTTTGCAGGCGCGGTGGTGGGCACGCTTCGAGACT
>NZ_VSSR01000036.1 GCF_008123515.1 Bradyrhizobium cytisi | reverse complement strand
CTCTGATTCCGGATACTAGGGCTAACAGGATTGCAACCAGCGCGTTCGACACCCAGTACAACGGCGAGCGCCCAATTCCAGTCACTGCGAGTTCAGCAGCTCGTTCGCGTGCTTTTGCTACGCGCCACCAACAAAAGCCGAAGAATGCAAAAGCAATAAGCCAGTTCATTCCAGCACAATCAGTTGGACTTGCGTCGTTCGTCTTCGAACGGCGGACGACTGAGATGTCTCGTGAGACGCCCTTCATTGCCCCACCCGTAGCGCTTAGCGAACAGAACGTACACGAGGCAGGCTAGGCCCAACGTTATCAGCACCATAACGAGGCTAAGGCCAAGGAACACGTAGATGCTGGACGTGCCCCCGACGATCAGGACGAGCATAAAAGTGGAACGAATGCTGAAAGGCGACATGCCCGCTAAGGTAGCACGAGGGCGCTGGTGGTTCGCAGCTCTCCGACGATTAGGGTTCGCAAACCGTTAAGTCCGCTCATGACCCTTAGCTGACCTCCTGCGGTGCTCGGGCCAATGTCCTTAAGTGCCCGGACGCGCAAGTGGTGCGATGGTGAGCGACCACCTGCCGCGAATTGATTGGCGATGAATTACTTCCGCTTTTCAGATTGGACGGTTGTTGGATTAGTCTTGCCGTAGTGCATTGGCTCGATCACGTTGGCCGCGAGCGCAAAGAGAAGGACTGTACCACAAATTGTGCAGATCACTGCTCGTGCTTGAAACCCAGCGAGAATCATCGCCTCGGCTTCATCGTATCCTTCCTCTTTCATCCAAATTGATTTTGCTCGCTTTGATAGGGCAGCCCCATTCGAGCGGAAGAAAAGCCAAGTTGAATATCCCTTCCAATGTGCAACCCGCTTTTTAGCCCTCCGAATATTGAGGAAGAAAGAGCCGAAGAAGATCGATAACATCAATACTGGAACTAGATAGAACATTTCGTGAGGGAGCATGAGGACCGGCCACCGATTGAACTGGGCACGCAGCTTAACGTCGTCACTTGCATCGTCTTCATTCAGTCCATTGCGACTGCATTCGATAGGAGGTTGCAAACCGACGTCTCGCATTTGTATTCACTTCTTGCGATGTTCGCCAAGAGTTAAGCTCGTGGCCCGTAGCTGACCTCGTGGGTGGAGGCATGCTGAGGACCGCTTCTGGCCCAACTCGGACCTCGGGTGAGGTGCGCCAACACGGCCGGTATCGGAGGCAGAGCGGACCTCACACGAAGTGCAGCGCGAGTTTATGAATCCACGCCCTAAGCGGCCCGGCATCATTTCCAGCTTGCCTCTGCCCGTCCGCCAGCGTTCACTCCGGCTTCAGCCCGCTGACGACATGCGGGCTGCAAAAAGGGTGGGAGAGAACGATGCGGGGGCTGTGGGCCGGATTGCGCGGCCGTGTGATGGTCGCATGCGCGTTGATCGGAAGTACGGCGTGGATGGCGCCGGCGGACGCTCAGCCGTTTCCGTCGCGACCCATCACTCTTGTCGTGCCGTTCGCGGCGGGCGGTCCGACCGACACGCTGGCGCGGATCCTGTCCGAGCGGATCGCCATCGAGCTGCACACGACGGTCGTGGTCGAGAACGTGGCCGGTGCTTCCGGCAGCATCGCCGGTGCGCGCGTCGCACGTGCGGCGCCTGATGGCACCACGATTGCGATCGGCCATTGGGGCACGCATGTACTCAACGGCGCGGTCCTCAAGCTGCCTTATGACGTGGTCGCCGATTTCGAGCCGGTCGCGCTGGTCGCGATGGGTACGCAGCTGATCGTCGGCCGAAAGTCGCTCGAGGCCAACAATCTGAAAGAGATGATCGCGTGGCTGAAGGCCAATCCCGGCAAGGCGAGCGCGGGGACGGCCGGCGCCGGCACCGGCGCGCATGTTGCCGGCGTCTTCTTCAAGGAGAAGACCGGCACCGACTTCCAGTTCGTGCCCTATCGCGGCGCGGGGCCCGCCATGATCGATCTCGTCGCCGGACAGATCGACATCATGTTCGACCAGGCTTCGAACTCGCTGCCGCAATACAGAAACGGTGCGATCAAGGCGTTCGCGGTGACGGCGCCGACGCGGCTCGCGTCCGCGCCCGACATTCCGACCGTCGACGAAGCGGGGCTGCCGGGTCTCTACATCTCCTACTGGCACGGCATCTGGGCACCGAAGAACACGCCGAAGGAGATCGTCACAAGGCTCAACGTGGCCTTTGTCGCAGCCCTTGCCGACGCTTCCTTCAAGCAACGCTTTGCCGAACTGGGCCAGGAGATTCCGCCAGTGGACCAGCAATCGCCCGCAGCCCTCGGCACCTTCCAGAAGGCCGAGACCGAGAAATGGTGGCCGGTGGTGAAGGCTGCGGATATCAAGGCGGAATAGGGGCTTTCCTTATCCTGAGGAGGCCGCGCAGCGGGCGTCTCGAAGGATGGACGCGGGCGAGATAGGGGCCTTCATGGTTCGAGACGCGCGAAGACGCGCTCCTCACCATGAGGAGCGCGAGTCGCCCCGCGCCGTTAACCTTTGCGCCGCGCGCAACTGCGCTCTCTCGCGAAAATCTCGCTGCGGTGCGAGATCACAATCGCGGCCCGGGGAGCAACGTCCTTGATCTCGATGGAACGCTGGCCGACAATGCTTGCCCTTCAATAAGAAACTCCCTGGGGGAATTCGTGAATAGACCTGCTCGGGTCGACACCCATTCGACATCGTCCGATTCCGCGCACGGCATGGCCTTGCTGCGCGATCCCTTGCTCAACAGGGGCACGGCCTTCACGGAAGCGGAGCGCACAGCGCTCGGCCTGCGTGGCCTGCTGCCGCCTTGCGTGCTGACAATGGAGACGCAGGTCGAGCGCGTGCTGACCAATCTGCGCACGCTGCCGACCGATCTGGAAAAATTCGTCGCGCTGAACGCGCTGCATGACCGCAATGAGGCGCTGTTCTTTCGCGTCGTGGTCGACAATATCGACGAGATCCAGCCGATCATCTACACGCCGACGGTCGGGCTCGCTTGCCAGAAATATGGCCTGATCTACCAGCGACCGCGCGGCATGTTCATCTCCTCGCGCGATCGCGGCCAGATCGCGGAGATCCTGAAGAACTGGCCCAATGCCGCAAAACTCATCGTCGTCACTGACGGCGAGCGCATTTTGGGGCTTGGCGACCTCGGCGCCAACGGCATGGGCATTCCCGTTGGAAAACTCTCGCTCTATTCGGCCTGCGCCGGCGTGCATCCCGAGCAGTGCCTGCCGATCGTGCTCGACGTCGGCACCAACAACGAGGAGCTCCTCAGCGATCCCTACTATCTCGGCCTGCGCGAGCGGCGGCTCACCGGAGACGCTTACGACAGCTTCGTCGACGAATTCATGGTCGCAGCGCGCAAGACGTTTCCCGATGTGCTGATCCAGTTCGAGGACTTCGCCAACCATTCCGCGTTCAAGCTGCTGCACAAATATCGCGACGAAGCCTGCGTCTTCAACGACGACATCCAGGGCACCGCAGCGGTTGCGCTCGCCGGCCTGTTCTCGGCGCTGCGCGTCAATGGCGGCAAGCTGACGGATCAGCGCATCCTGTTCCTCGGTGCAGGCGAGGCTGCGACCGGCATCGCCGATCTCGTCGTCTCCGCCATGATCGCGGAGGGCGCAACGGAAGCCGAGGCGCTCCGGCGCAACTGGCTGGTGGATTCCCGCGGCCTCGTCGTCGGCGGTCGCGAAGGCCTCTCCGGCCACAAGCTCCGTTATGCGCACAAGGATCAGGCGCCGATCGCCGACTTCCTCACCGCGATCAAGACGCTGAAGCCGACGGCGATCATCGGAGTCGCCGCAGTCGGTGGCGCCTTCACGCCCGATGTGCTCAAGGCGATGGCCGGGCTCAACGCGCAGCCGATCGTGTTCGCGCTGTCCAACCCGACCTCGAAGGCGGAATGCTCGGCGGAGGATGCCTATCGCTACACCGAGGGCCGCGCGCTGTTCGCCTGCGGCAGCCCCTATGATCCGGTCACGCTCAATGGCCGCACCTTCGTGCCGCGCCAGGGCAACAACTCCTACATCTTCCCCGGCGTCGGCCTCGGCGTCATCGCCAGCCGCTCGCGGCTCGTGACCGACGAGATGTTCATGGCGGCCGCCCACACGCTCGCCAATTGCGTCGGCAAGGAGGACCTCGATCAGGGCAGCCTCTATCCGGCGCTGCCCCGCATCCGGGAGGTCTCGGCCCGCATCGCGGTGGCCGTCGCTGATGTCGCCTATCAGCGCGGGCTCGCCGACGGACCCGCACCCAACGATGTCAAGGGCCTGGTCCAGTCGCAGATGTACGAGCCGAAGTACTGAACCAGTCCAAGCCTGTCGCTTATGACGGTTGAAGACTGCCGGGAGAGCTCGGCCTGCATGGTTCGAGACGCCCGCTTTGGCGGGCTCCTCACCATGAGGGTCTGGTATCTCGCAGCAGACGCGTCCTCATCCTGAGGGCCCGCCGTAGGCGGGCGTCTCGAAGGATAGGCCGCCGGAATCGCCGTTGTCTGCCCGTGCCTTATGTGCGACGCTGCGTAGCGTTACAAGAATCTCAAGCTGTTAGGTAAGCCACATGGACGATCGTTTGCCCGACCTGGGCGATCTCGAGCACGAGGTCATGCAATTGGTATGGGCCCATGGGCCGGTCACGGCCGAAATCGTGCGCGAGCGGCTATCGCGACGCCTGAAGGAATCGACGGTGCGGACGGTGCTGCGCCGGCTGGAAGAAAAGGGCTATGCTCGCCACACCGTGGACGGGCGCACCTACGTCTATCACGCCGCCGAAGAGCGGGCGCGGGTTGCGGCCAAGGCGGTGCAGCGCATCGTCGACTGGTTCTGCAACGGCTCGATGGAGGAGGTCCTCGTCGGCATGGTGGACAATGCGATGCTCGACCAGCAGCAATTGCGTGCGCTGGCCGACCAGGTGGCTAAGGCGAAGAAGGCGAGGGGAGTGAAAAAAGAATGATCGCGGCTCTGGCTGAGGCGGCGTTACGCTCCTTCGCGCTGGGAGGCGTCGTCTGGATCGGTCTCATCCTGTTTCGTGTGCGCAATCCGCACGTCCACATGACGGCGTGGATGGTCGTGCTGCTGGCATCGCTGGCGATGCCGTTCGTGATGCATTGGCCGACGCTCACCATCGACCGGATGCCTTTGTCCGTGCCCATGCGGGATGAAGCGTGGCCGGCCGACTTCTCAATGCTGGAGCGACCGCAGCCGTCCCTGCCGATCGCGCCCGCTGCGGCCATCGCGCCGATGGTGAAGCGAGGTGTCTCGATCGACTGGTGGATGGTCGCCACCACCGTCTATGCCTGCCTCGCCGGCCTGATGCTGCTGCGGCTGGCCATCGGCCTCTGCCTGACCTGGCGTCTGGCGCGCGCGGCGAAGCCGGTGAAAAGCCGTGAGATGATCGATGCCGATGTGCGCGTCAGCCGCGACGTCGGCGGCCCCGTCACCTTCGGCTCGATCATCCTGGTGCCGCCGCAGTTTTTCGGCTGGGACGCGAAGAAGCGCCTCGCCGTGCTCGCCCATGAGGGCGCGCATGTCGCCAATGGCGATTTCTACGTCCTCTTGCTCGCCTCGCTCAACCGCGCGGTGTTCTGGTTCAGCCCGTTCTCCTGGTGGCAGCTGGCGCGGCTTGCCGAGCTTGCCGAGATCATCAGCGATGCCCGCGCGATCGAGATGATCGACGACCGGCTGTCCTACGCCGAAATCCTGCTCGACGTCGCGACCTCCGTGAAGCCGCGGCCGATGGAGCTTGCGATGGCGCGGGCTTCGACCGTGCGCGCGCGGGTCGAACGCATCATCGCAGCCGCCGCCATGCCCGCAGCGGTCGGTTGGCGCAAGCGGCTGTGGATCGCGGCCGCGATCGTGCCCGTCGTGATCGTGTCCGCCGGCATGATCGCCTATCGCACGCCGGATCCGGTGCCCGCCGGCGCAGATCTCGGCCAGGTGCCGGCCGAGCATTACCATCCGTTCGTCAATTTCTACGCCGTCAATTTCAACGTCATGGGCCCGGCCTCGGTGTTCGCCATCTTCCGCGAGGGCGACGAAATCTACGGGCAGCTCACCGGACAACGCAGGCTGCGCCTGACCGTCGCCAACGACGGCACGGCGTCCTATGCGGCGTCGTCCGGCGAGATCACGTTCCCTGTTGATGCGGAGCGTCGCTCGTCCGAATTGACGCTGCATATGAATGGCCGCGACGTGCTTGCCGTTCGCGTTGCCGAGATGCCGGCGCCGGCTACGGACCCGGTGTCGCTCGATCAATATGTCGGCTGGTACAGGATCGCGCCGGGCCGCGTGCTCACCGTGCGGCGCGATGGCGATCGTCTGCACGTGCAAGAGACCGGCCAGGGCCGAGCGCCGGTTCTTGCCGAGGGCACTGACGCGTTCTCCGTCCACGGCGATCATCTCCTGATCTTCCTGCGCGATGAAACGGCCGGCATCTCGCGCGTGCTGGTCCACAACGCCACCTCCGGCGCCCGCCTCGCGCAGCGGATCGATGCAGCGCAGGCTCAGGCGATCGAGGCCGACTTCGCGCGCCGTCTGGCGGAAGTCCCTGACAGATTCAGGGAGCAGGTCCCGGCTGCGCGCAGCAAGGAGGCGATCCTCACTGGTATCGAGGATTTGCGCCGTGGCACGCCGAACTACGATCGCATGAGCGCGCCGCTCGCCGCCAGCATCCATCGTCGGCTCGACGAATTGCGCGCGACCTTCGTGGCGCTCGGTGCGGTCGAGACGATCTTCTTCCGCGGCGTCGGGCCGGGCGGCTACGACATCTATGGCGCCAAGTTCGAGAACGGCACGGCGGAATTCCGCGTGCTGCTCGAGCCGGACGGCAAGGCCGGCGACGTGATCTTCCGGCCCGACGGCAACGACGAGCTTGGCGGCATCGTCTCCTGCTCGGAAGAGGCGAATGTGCGCGGCCGCGCCGGCACCTCGCCGATCAGGATCATGCTCTACAACGAGACGGACGACGATATTAAGGTCTTCAATCTCGGCGCTGACGGCGAGCGCAAGGCGCAGAGCGTCGTCAGGTCGGACATGACCTGGGCCGCGCTGACCACGGTGAACAGTCCTTGGGTCATTGCCGACAAGTCAGGGAAGTGCATGGAGATCCTGGTGCCTGGCCGGCAGACGCGCTTCCATAATGTCGAGGCCTCGAACGTCAGTGCCAGGCCGGGGCGTGCGTCGCGTCGCGCCGTCCCGATCGCCAATGGCGAGGCGATGCTGCGGCAATATATCGAGGGCATCGGCAAGGGGCAGCCCGACTACGACCATATGACCACCGAGGTCGCCAACATCACGCGTCAGCAGCTTTTGTTCGACCAGGCCATCGTGGCGCGGCTAGGGGCGTTGCGCGCGGTCTCGTTCCGCGGCGTCACCGCGCTCGACAGCGACATCTATGTCGCCCAGTTCGCCAACGGCTCGGCGGAATGGCGCATCGGCGTCAGGAACGGAACGATCACCAAGATCGCGCTGGGGCCGAATTTCTAGCGGCGCGGCTTGCGCATCAGCGCTGCGAGCGCTACGATATGTAACACTAAGCTAGGTAGCGGGCCCCCGCGAATTCGGCGCGGCCCTCGCAAGCTGACCGAGTTCATGATGTACATGCTGACGCAACGGGAGCTCGACTTTCTCGCCAGCCTGAAAACCGGCTGGCGGCTGCTCTATCGGCGCGAGCTGATGCGGCTCATCAGGGGCGAGGTCGCGAGCGGCGAGGCGCGGCCGGAGACGCGCCCGATCATCTGGCGCGCCGCATCGGGGTGATTTTTCGCGAGCCTGTTTCGATTCAGGACAGCTAACTGTGGTGGATTCATCACAGCCGGCGCGAAACGCTGGCGGTCGCAAGGCCGCTTTTGTTCAGCCAAGGTTCTGCCCTCATTGCCCACCGAAACTTGGGGTTGTTCGGAGGGCGCATCATGTCTCGCTTTGCAAGTGCAGAAACTACTGCCGAAACGGCCCGGATTTCGCCGGCAACCTCGAGCCGGTTGTTGCTCGCCATTATCGGCGCCGCCTCGCTTGCCGCGTGCGCGCAATCACCGGTTGGCCGCCAGAAGGCTGACCTTGCCAGCACCGGCCGGCAGGTCGCGATCGAGCGGCCGCACCGCGTGGCGACGCTGCATCCGCGGCCGATCAGCCGGGTGCGGGTTCCCAGCGAGACCGCGGACGCAAGGCCTACGGCCTCGCGTGGCGTTGCGAGCTTCTATTCGGACACGGAAACTGCGAGCGGCGAGAAGTTCGACAAGAACGAATTGACCGCGGCTCACCCGAGCCTGCCGTTCGGCACCAGGCTGCGCGTCACCGACGTCTCCTCCGGCCGCGCCGTGACCGTCAGGGTCAACGATCGCGGGCCCTTCGTTCGCGGCCGCGTGGTCGACATCTCGCCGTCCGCGGCCGAGGCGCTCGGCATGGTCGACAAGGGCATCACCAATGTCCGGCTCGATGTGGTGCAATAGGGCGTAATCGATCGACTTCGAAGCTTCGCGTTTAACCGGCTGTTAGCTGCTCTCCCGCACCATGGGTGCCCGGCAATTCGGGGCTTTGGGGGGACGGCGCTTGAACACGATCCAGTATCTCGAAGATCAGGCGGCGCGCGCCGAGCGGCTTGCCAAACGGATCACGGATACGCCGACGATCGAGAAGCTCCTGACCTTCGCCGGCGAACGCCGCCGCGAGATCGAGGTCATCGCCGGCAGGCGGGTCAGCTATGGTTCTCGACGAAATCGCTGAGGTAGTCGGGCAGCGTCACGCCATCGGCGCCGCAGCGTGCCTGGATCTCATCAGCGACATCGGTCGAGATGTCCTTCATCCAGTGCTCGAGCGTGTTGAACGAGATCACCTTGATGGGGTCGTTAAAGCATCCCGCGACGAGCTCGCTGATCGTAGCGTCGAGATCGCTTCGTTCGACCCGGATTTCAGTCGCTTCGTCGAGACGATCGATCACCACGAACAGGGTTTGATCTGCGCCAAATGGCACGACCGGGAATTGCGCGCCAGCTTCAAGCATGTGAGTTGCTCACGTCTTGGCTTTGGATTGGCTTCCGATCCTGTTAACTGGAAAAACCGGAAGAAGGTTCCTACCCAAGTCGGCGGAAGCAGCTAAGACGTTCGTCGTGCGCGTGCAGCCGCTCGCCCACCGGCAATCAGAGAAATTCCCGCAGCCGCGACAGCTCCGCGATGTGCTCGGGCGAGAGGATGTCCGTGACCAGCGGCGGCTGCGGCGCGGTGTGGATCTCGTAGAGATGCCGGGTCGGTGCGGGCTTTTCCATGAAGGCCGAGATGCACTCGTCGAGCGTGCCTTCGCTCACGTGATAGGACGCGCGGTCCGGCCGGCGCTGGTTTCCGAGTGACGGCCATTTATGCAGCACGGCGCGCGCGCTGAAATCGATTTTTGACTCAACTGATACGCCACCCATCGTCCCCGCCTCACGCAACAAGAGCCCCAGCACGCAATCTGCCGTGCCGGGGCCCATACCCATCGCTGCATCTCAATGCCACGCCTCGGTAACGCGGCGGCCGAGAAAAGGTTCCCGGCCGATGGCGGCTTAACTCGCGGCAGCTGCGATTTTGTGCCCCGGGCTTTCATGGCTGTGGCCGGTCTCGTCGCCGCGACTGACCTCCGGCGGCAGCCCGGCAAAGCGCCGCAAGGCTTGAGCCATCTGCATCCGGCCCTGGACGCCAGTGATCACCACGTCCACCATCGGAAAGGACGAGTGGAAATGGCCGCGGGCTTTCAGCTGCTCGACCGGGACGCCGGCGGCCGCCATCGCTTCCGCATAGGCGATCCCCTCGTCGCGCAATGGATCGAACTCGCAGGTGACGACGAAGGCCGGCGGCAGGCCGGCGACCTTGCCGCGCAGCGGCGAGACACGCGGATCGGTGCGGTCGGCCGGCGAGCAGTAGAGGTCCCAGAACCAGTCCATCAACGATCGCGTCAGGAAGTAGCCGGTCGCATTGTCGTTGTAGGAGGGCCGGTCGAAGCTGCAGTCGGTGACCGGACACACCAGCAGCTGGCCGGCGATCTCGGGCCCGCCGCGGTCGCGCGCGAGCTGGCAGGTGACGGCGGCGATGTTGCCGCCGGCGCTCCAGCCTGCCACCAGCACCGGATCCGGCTTGCCGCCGAGCTCGGCCAGATGCCCGGCGATCCAGCGCGTCGCCGCGTAGCCGTCCTCGGCCGCGGTGGGGAAGCGATGCTCCGGCGCGTGGCGATAGCCGACGCTGACAAAGCTCATGCCGGTTCGCCGCACCATGTCGCGGCAGAACGGCTCGTCCGACTGCTCGTCGCCGAGCACCCAGCCGCCGCCGTGGAAATAGACCACGATCTGATGCGGGCCCGGTGTGGCCGGCTTGTAGACGCGATAAGGCAGCGGGCCATCCGCGCCGGGCAGGGTGCCGTCGGCGATGTCGCCGATCAGCCGTCCCGCAGGCCGGCCCTTGTTGAACTCGTTGACGAAGGCACGCGCGCCGATCGCGCCCATCGACTCGATCGGCGGCAGGTTCAGCGACGCCAGCAGGTTCAGCACCAGCCGCACGTCCGGCTGCAGCCGCACCACCTCGCCGTCATTGCATTGCGCGGCGACGTTGGGGCCGGTGAGCCTGAAGCCGAGCATGCCGCGGCTCGCGACCTCGTCGCAGATGCTGCGATAGGGGCCGACGCCGCCGGTGTAGGGCATCAGGCCCTGCACCTTGCCGGGCACGTTGGCGCCCGTGTACCAGGTGTTGGCGAGCCGGTGCAGCGTCACCATCGAGCAGTCGGCCATGTGCCGGCCCCAGCCGGCTTGCGCCGTCACGGTCGGCTCGATCGTGGTGAAGCCGGCGTCGCGCAATGCGGCGAGGCGGTCGACGACCCAGTCGACATGCTGCTCGATCGAGACCGCCATGTTCGACAGCACCGACGGGCTGCCGGGTCCGGTGATCATGAAGAAGTTCGGGAAGCCCTCGACCGTGAGACCGAGATAGCTCTGCGGCCCCTGCGCCCAGACACCGCTGAGCGACTTGCCGCCGCGCCCCGTGATCGGATGCACGGCGCGGATCGCGCCGGTCATGGCGTCGAAGCCGGTCGCAAACACGATGACGTCGACGTCGACGTTGCGTTTGCCGGTGGTGATGCCGCCTGCGGTGACTGCCTTGATCGGCTCCTGGCGCAGATTGACCAGCGTGACGTTCGGCCGGTTGTAGGTCGCGTAGTAGTTGGTATCGAGGCAGGGACGTTTGGCGCCGAAGGGATGATCGTGCGGCATCAGCGCTGCCGCCGTCTCCGGATCCTTCACGGCCGCCGAGATCTTCTCGCGAATGAGATCGCAGATCAGCTTGTTGCCGTCGAAATCGACGCCCTGGTCGGCCCAGAGCTGCGTGAGGATATAGACGAGGTCACCCTTGCCCCAGGCCACCTCGAAGCGTTCGCGCCGCTCGGCGTCGCTGAGCTGCCAGCTCACCGCCGTCTGCTGCGGGTAGGGCACGCCGGCCATCGACTGGCGCGCCTGCTCGCGATAGGCCGCGCGGTCGCTCTGGAACAGGTCCCTGCGATCGGCCGGCGAGGGGCCGTTATGCGCAGGCAGCGCGAAATTCGGCGTGCGCTGGAACACGGTCAGAAGCGCGGCCTGTTCGGCAATTAGCGGGATCGACTGGATGGCCGACGATCCCGTGCCGATCACGGCGACGCGTTTTCCGGCGAGATTGACGCCGTCATGCGGCCAGCGTCCGGTGAAATAGACCTCGCCCTTGAAATCCCCGACGCCGTCGATCTCCGGCGGTTTTGGCGCGGAGAGGCAGCCGGTGGCCATGATGTAATGGCGGCAGGAGACCGGTGCGCCATTGTCGGTGGTGAGCTGCCAGCGCTCGGCCGTCTCGTCCCACTTGGCTTCGGTGACCTTGGTCTTGAAGCGGATGTCGCGGCGCAGGTCGTAGCGGTCCGCGACGAAGCCGAGATAGCGCAGGATCTCGGGCTGGGTGGCGTATTTCTCCGACCAGGTCCAGACCTTGTCGAGTTCCGGATCGAACGTGTAGCTGTAGTCGATGGTCTGGATATCGCAGCGCGCACCGGGATAGCGGTTCCAGTACCAGGTGCCGCCGACGTCGCCGGCTTCGTCGAGACCGGCGGCGGAGAGGCCGGCCTTGCGCAGGCGATGGAGTAGATAGAGGCCGGCAAATCCGGCGCCAACCACGGCAACATCGACCTGTTGAGCTGTTCCACTCGCCGCCTTGGACTCACGTGCGGCGACCATTGCGTCCGGCATGGTATTCCTCCCGTGTATTTTATTTTGCCGGCAGGCTAGCGCCGCAGGCCCGGCTTGTCATCAGAGCAGGTGCAATCTTCGGTAGTCCCGTTTGCGGCGTCATCGTGGCGGCGCGAAGCTTGCGTCAATGCACGCATCGCGATGCACCATGGCCGTGATTGCCCGGATAATCATGCACGATCCGTCTGTGTATGCTTGCGGCTACAAGCCAGGGCGTCATGACAGAGTTGAGTGAGCGAACCAAAGCCAACATGGACGTCGTCCTGGAGGAGACGTGCCGCCAATTGCCGCATGGCGGCGATCACGACAGCCGCAGGTTCATCGCCGAGCGCCTGATCGAGGCGGCGCGATCCGGCCACTCCACGCTCGGCGAGCTCGGCATCATCGCACGGCGCGCGCTGGCGGAGATTATTGCCAGGGGCGACTAGCTCCCGCCACAGCGCTTGCCTCACTGCGGGGCTCGGACGTAACCTGCCGAGGAACAATTCGCGCATCGAGATCCCCTGAAGATGCGGTCCCTGCTTGCGTTCATTGCAGCCTTTGCATTGCTCTGCACCGGCAGGGCCGTGGCCCAGCCGGTTGGGCAATTTCCATTTGCGTTGACGCGCGAAGGCCAGATGCTCGGCGCCGTCGAAGGCGAGGTGGCATCGTTCAAGGGGCTTGCCTATGCAGCGCCGCCGGTAGGCAGCCTGCGCTGGCGTCCGCCGCAGGCCTTGCCCGAGAGTTCGGAGATGAGCATGGCCTACGAGTATGGCGCGCCCTGTCTCCAGCCATCGCTGCCGGCCGCGCGCGAAAATTGCCTCACGCTCAACGTGTTTCGTCCCTTCGGCGTCGACGGGCCGCTGCCGGTGATGGTGTTCATCCATGGCGGTGGTTACGTCAAGGGCACCGCCAATGATCCGCTGTTTGACGGCGCGAGGCTCGCGCAGGCCGGGCTCATCGTGGTCACCGTGAATTATCGCCTCGGCGCGCTCGGCTGGCTGACGCATCCCGCGCTGTCGGACGGCTATTCCGGTAACTTTGGCCTGATGGACCAGATCGCGGCGCTGCGCTGGGTGCACGACAACATCGCGGCCTTCGGCGGCGATGCGAACAACGTGACGCTGTTCGGCAACGGTGCCGGTGCCACGTCGATCGCGCTGCTGATGCTGTGCGCCCAATCCCGCGACCTCTTCCAGAAAGCCATTCTGCAATCCGTGCCTGGCCGCGCGCGCCTGCCGTCGTCGCAGGAGGCCGAGGCCGCAGGCCGGCAATTTGTCGCCGCGCTCGGGCAACAGGCGGATCTGCGCACCGTCGAACCGGCGCGTCTGCTTGCTGGTGAGAAGCGTCTGCTGGAGAAATCGCCGCGCAGCTTTATGCCGGCGATGGATGGAGATCTGGTGACAGAAGACATTGCCGCGGGATTTGCGGCAGGACATGAGAGCCGCATTCCCCTGATCATCGGCTCGAACGACGACGAGACGCGTTACGACAGCGAGCTGGAGGTCAAGGAGATGCTGTCCGCGTCGGGCGAGAGCATCGACGAGCTGCGCAAGCTCTATCCCGATGCCGCAAGGTCCTCAGACGTTGCGGCGAGCTTCTACACCGACAAGGTCTTCTCCGAGCCGGTGCGAATGCTCGCCCGGCTTCATGCCGCGACCGGCGCGCCGACCTTCCGCTACCGCTTTGCCTATGTGCCGGAAGGCAGGCGCGGCAATCCCGACGAAGGCCATGGGCGCGAGTTGCAGTTCATCTTCGGCGTGGAGGGCGTGCCCGGTGCGGGCATCTTCTCGCGACGCGACCGCGAGGTCGCAAACCGCATGCGGGCCTACTGGATCAACTTCGCCAGGAGCGGCGACCCCAACGGCGCAGAGCTGCCGCATTGGGATGCGGCCGCGGACCGCGATCATCTGTTGCTGATCGCGAATGATCGCGTTGCGAGCGGCGACGACCCTTGGGCAGAGCGTCTGGACCGGCTCGCAAGCGAAAGCAAAAAATGAGTTGGACTTAGGCCGCGAGCTCGACGCGCGGCGCCGGGCTCAGCCGGTCTTCTTCCAGATGGTCCATCGCGCCGTCCTTCTCGACGGCATAGAACTGCTGGCCTTCCCTGGACCGGTAGGCGGCGCGAACGACGCCGCGGCGGCCCTTGTCACTGTTGACGACGTCCCCCAGCGCAAACTTCCTCATCTCACGTCTCACTTGTCTTCTGGCCGTTCCTTCGGCCACGGTTGGATTGTGGGCGGTAAACCGTTAACGGCTTGCTAACCATACCGGTTTGCCTATGCTCGCCGCCGTTCGCGCGGGCCGTTCGCACGCGCATGTTGTGAAACAGGCGAGCCGACATCCATGACGCGATTACCGACCTTGTTTTTGTCGCACGGCGGCGGCCCTTGGCCGTTTATGGAAGACAGGCGAGTGCAATATGCCAAGACGGCTGCTGAGTTCGGCCGTTTGCCGCAGCTTCTTCCCGAGCGGCCGAAGGCGGTGCTCGTCATCACCGGCCATTGGGAGGCCGACGCCTTCACCGTGTCGACGTCGGCGCATCCGCCGATGGTGTACGACTATTACGGTTTCCCCGAGCATACCTATCACATCACATATCCGGCGCCGGGCCAGCCCGAGCTCGCTGCGGAGGTGAGCGCGCTGCTCAAGCACGCCGGCCTCCATTGCCGGGAAGATCCCAATCAGGGGTTTGACCACGGCACTTTCGTGCCGCTCGGCCTGATGTATCCGAACGCCGACATGCCGATCGTGCTGCTGTCGCTGAAGTCGAGCTACGACGCGGCCGAGCACATCAGGGTCGGGCAGGCGATCGCCTCGCTCCGCGACGAGGGCATTCTGATCGTCGGCAGCGGGCTCACCTATCACAACATGCGCGGTTTTGGCCGCGCGGAGTCCAAGCCCGTCTCGTATGATTTCGAAGCCTATCTGAACGAGGCGATCAGCAACCCGGATGCGTCCCGCCGCAACGCGATGCTGGTCGACTGGGAGAACGCGCCGAGCGCACGTCTCGCCCACCCGCGCGAGGACCATCTGCTGCCGCTGATGGTGGCGGCAGGCGCCGCCGGCAGCGACGTCGGCAAGCGCGTCTTCGTCGACGAGGTCGCAAGCGTCGCGATGGCGTCGTATGTGTTTGGCTGATTTTCGCAGGGCGGATTACGCTTCGCTAATCCGGCCTACGCATTGCGCCCGCGGGATGCCACCAGGTTGCGATAGAGCGTCGCGTACTCGCCCGCCCGGTTGCGCCAGGAGACGTCGGTCGCAAGGCCCGCGAGCTGTAATTGCCGCCACGCGGACTTGTCATGGAAGGTGAAGCTCGCGCGCCCCAGCGCTGCCGAGAGATTTGCCGATGTCACGGGCCCGAATGTGAAGCCGGTCGTCTCGTTCACGGTATCCGCGAGGCCGCCCACACGCGACACGATCGGCACGGCACCATAGCGCAGGGCGCAGAGCTGGGTTAGCCCGCACGGCTCGAACCGCGACGGCACAATCAGGGCGTCAGAGCCGGCCTGGATCAGATGCGCGAGCGCCTCGTCATAGCCGATCACGGCCGCAATCCGGCCCGGATGTCCGCGTGCGGTTCCCTGGTAGCGATCCTGCAGTTCAGCATCGCCGCTGCCGAGCAGCGCCAATTGCATCCCATTGCCCAGGATGGTGGGCATGGACTCCAGCAGCAGATCGAGCCCCTTCTGCCACGACAGGCGGCTGATGACGCCGAGCAGCAGCGCATCCGGCCGCGGATCGAGGCCGAGCCGCTGCTGCAGCGCCGCCTTGTTGGCCGAACGAAACGACAGCTCCTTGGCGCCGAACCGATAGGCGATATGCGGATCGGTTTGCGGATTCCACACTTCGGTGTCGATGCCGTTGAGGATGCCGCTCAGCACGCCGGCGCGCTCGCGCAGCAAGCCGCCGAGCCCCATGCCGCCTTCGTCGCTCTGGATTTCATGCGCGTAGGTCGGCGACACCGTGGTGATGCGATCTGCCAGCTGCAGGCCGGCCTTCAAAAAGCTGATGCCGCCGAAATATTCGAGGCCGTGGACGTCGAACGACGCATGCTGGGGCAAGCCGATCGCGCCCGCGAGCGTGCGGTCGAACTTGCCTTGATAGGCCATGTTGTGAATGGTCATGACGGTGCCGGGGCGCGCCCCGCCATCGTAGTGCAGATAGGCCGGTGCCAGCCCGGCCTGCCAGTCGTGGGCATGCACGACATCGGGCACGAAGGCCGCGACGAGACCGTGGCCGATATCGGCTGCGATGCGCGACAGCGCGGCAAAGCGCACGCCATTGTCCGGCCAGTCGACGCCCTCGGCGGTGACGTAGGGGTTGCCCGGCCGCGCGTAGAGATGCGGCACGTCGAGCACGAACAGGTCGAGCCCGTCGTGCGAGCCGGCAAGCAACCGGCCCGGCCCGCCGAAATAATCCGGCCAGCGCCGGATTTCATCCGCGCCCGCGAGCAGCCGCATCACGTCCGGGTAGCCCGGCATCAGCGTGCGCATCTCGACGCCGTGCCCCTTCAGCGCGACCGGCAGCGCGCCGGCGACATCCGCGAGGCCGCCGGTCTTGACGATGGGGTAGACTTCAGAAGCGACCGCGAGGACGCGAACAGGCGTCATGTATTGAGCCTGTCGATCATCGGCTGGGTGATCAGCGTGATGCCCTGCTCGGTGGTCCGGAAGCGCTTGGCGTCGAGCTCGGGATCCTCGCCGACGACAAGTCCTTCCGGAATCTCGATGCCGCGGTCGATCACGACGTTCTTCAGCCGCGCGCCGCGCCCGACATGGACGTAAGGCATGATCACGGCGTTCTCGACATTGGCATAGGAGTTGATGCGCACGCCGGTGAACAGCAGCGAGCGGCGCAGCGAGGCGCCCGAGATGATGCAGCCGCCAGAAACCAGCGAGCTGACGGCGTAACCGCGCCGGCTCTCCTCGTCGTGGACGAATTTCGCGGGCGGCGTGATCTCCGAATAGGACCAGATCGGCCAGGCGCGGTCGAACAGATCGAGCTCCGGCACCACGTCGGTGAGGTCGATATTGGCGGCCCAGTATGCATCAACCGTTCCGACATCGCGCCAGTAGGAGCGCGGTTCGGTGCCGGTGCGCACGCAGGAGGTCGAGAACTGATGCGCGATGGCGCGGCCGTTCTTGACGATGTAGGGGATGATGTCCTTGCCGAAATCGTGGTTGGAGTGCGGATCCTCGGCGTCGCGCTTGAGCTGGTCGAACAGGAATTTCGAGTCGAACACGTAGATGCCCATGCTGGCGAGCGAGACATCCGGCTTGCCCGGCATCGGCGGCGGATCCTTGGGCTTCTCGAGGAACTGCTGGATCCAGCCGTTCTCGTCGATATGCATGATGCCGAAGCCGCTTGATTCCGCGCGGGGCATTTCGAGGCAGCCGACCGTGACGTCGGCGCCGCTGTCGACATGCTGCCGCAGCATCACCTCGTAATCCATCTTATAGATATGATCACCGGCGAGCACCACGATGAAGCGAGCGTTGTGCGACTCGATGATGTCGATGTTCTGGTAGATCGCGTCCGCCGTGCCGACATACCACATGCTCTCCGAGACGCGCTGGCTCGCAGGCAGGATGTCAAAACTCTCGTTGCGCTCGGGACGGAAGAAGTTCCAGCCCATCTGAAGATGCCGGATCAGGCTGTGCGCCTTGTACTGGGTGGCGACCGCGATGCGGCGGATGCCGGAGTTGACCGCATTCGACAGCGCGAAATCGATGATGCGGGATTTGCCGCCGAAATAGACCGCGGGCTTGGCGCGCCGGTCGGTCAATTCCAGCAGCCGGCTGCCGCGACCACCGGCCAGGACAAACGCCAAAGCCTGGCGGGCAAGCGGCTCATTTCCGGCGGCACTCATGTCATCCTCCCACTCGTCCGGCGCAAGCTCGGGCTCTCGCGAAGTGCCTTCCGGCCGCGCACCATTGGAACCGATAGTAACGGTACGAATAGTAAATCGGGAAGGTGCTTGTTGGTTGCGAACACATGGAAAGCTTAACGCTTTGCCGCCGATCTCAACTCTCCCGCGCCGTCGTCCCGGTGTCATCTCGGCATCGCGGATGATCACATTTCAGGCAGGTGCGGCATCTTGTGCGCTGCACGCAAGCTCGAGGCTTTGACTTAACGCTGGGATGCCTGAATCATGGCGCCCGGATCACTTTCCAAACCGAAACGTCAGTCAGGAGGTGAGACGATGACGATCTGGAAAACGGCAATTGCCTGTTCGCTCACGGCTGCGGTCGTGGCTGGCCATTTGGGGCAGGCGACAGCGGCCCCGCTGCCGACCAATGTCGCGACCATGAAGGCCGCGGCCGGCGATGACGTCACGCCGGTCTACTGGCGTGGCCGCGGCTTTGGATGGGGGCTCGGCGGCCTCGCTGCCGGCGCGATCATCGGCGGCGCCATCGCCAGCGGCGGTCCCTACGGCTATTACGGCGGTGGGCCGTACTATGGCTACGGATATCCGGGACCGGGCTACGGCTATGCGCCGGCCTATTACGGTTACGGCTACGGGACGGCCTATCCGCGATACTATCGGCCCTACCGTCCGTATTACGGCTACTACCGGCCGCGCCCGTATTACGGCGGGTACTGGTAAGAGCTTTTTGCTTGGGCATACGATCTTTCGGAAAGCCGCTTCACAGTCTTCCGGATCATGCTCTAGAGCGACAGCCACACGATCAAGCTCATGCAGGCGAGATGGGCGAGCACGATTGCGGCGAGATGCAGCGGGCCGGCCTTGAGACGAAGCCTGCGCATCTCGCCGCCTCCGCGCTAGTTCGATCCTGCGGCCGCGGCGGTGAAGCTGCGGTCGACGGCTTTGCTGACGTCGAGCGTCTTCGGCAGGATGCCGTAGCGCGTCGAACGGTCGGATGCTTCCTGCACCTCCTT
Source organism: Bradyrhizobium cytisi (assembly GCF_008123515.1). Lineage (GTDB taxonomy): Bacteria > Pseudomonadota > Alphaproteobacteria > Rhizobiales > Xanthobacteraceae > Bradyrhizobium > Bradyrhizobium cytisi. Next base: position 10,470 of record NZ_VSSR01000036.1, on the reverse strand, counting down.
CACGACGTTTTCGTCGATCGGAATCGGGCTGGTGCGCTGTGCAGCGTAGGCCGACAGCAGCACGTCCTCGGGCAGCTTGGTCAGCTCGGCCGTGCTCCTGGCATATTCGTCGAGGTGATCCAGCGACCAGAGCCGCGCCTTGTTCAGCCGCTGCACGAGGTCCTGCACCGCCGCGCGCTTGGTGGCGATGGCGCTGTCGGAGGCGACGATGAAGGTGATGGTCGGCGTCAGGCCTTCGCCGTCGGCTATCACGCGCGCCTTGTCCTTTAGCGTTGCGAACGAGACATAGGGCTCCCACACCGCCCATGCGTCGATCGAGCCGGCCACCAGCGCGACCTTGGCATCGACGGGGCCGAGCGGCGCGAAGGTCGCATCCTCGATCCTGATCTGTGCTTTCTCCAGCGTCGCGTCGATCAGGAACTGTCCCCAGCCGCCGCGCGTGCCGGCGAGGCGCTTTCCCTTGAGGTCGGCGGCCGATTTGATCGGCGAATCCTGGCGCACCAGGATCGCTTGCGTTTTCGCGTCCGACCTGGTGCCGCCGATCGCCTTGATCGGCGCACCGGCGGCATAGACTGTCAGGAAGGAGAGATCGCCGGTGTAGCCGACGTCGAGCGCGCCGGCGTTGAGCGCTTCCAGGATCGGCGCGGCCGCCGGGAATTCCGACCATTCGATCTTGTAGGGCAGGTCTTTCGCAAAGCCTGAAATCTCCAGCAGCGAGCGGTTGCCGCCCTTCTGGTCGCCGACGCGGAGCACGGCCGTGTCGGCCGCGAACGACGACGCCGCCGTCGACAAGGTGACGGCGGCAGCAAACAGCGAGAATGCCAACCGGCGCGTGATGGAACGATCGTGGGAATTGATGCTCATGTGGCCTGTCTTGTTGATCTGTCTTTTTTGCCATGCTCACGACGCGCGAGCGAACGATGCAGCTGGACGATCAAGTCTATGAGCGCGCGATGCGCAGTCAATGAAATGGCCAACCGTATTGCGCGCGCGCCGGGCAAGGACGTTTCAGCGAATGACCGCTTTCGAGAACACGCCGTGCACGCGCACGAAATCGCGCGAAAATGATGCGGGTGACGGAGTCGTGATACGAAGCGCGGGCCGGTGCTTCGGCGAAAATCGTTTCATCGTTCTCGCGCGCGCCGGTGGAGAGAATGTCTTCGCTTCGCGCAACATTCGAAATTCCATTTCATTGACGGTGCGAGGAACGCGCCGCATGATTTGCGCATCGCATCAACGCGGCGCGCGAAGCGCCGACGGAAAGATTTTCTCTCAACGCAGCTCCGCAGGAAATGTGCGCAACGCGAACCGTTGTACATGCGGCGGAGCCATGCCAGCACAGGAGCCAGAGGCCGATGAACAACGACAACAAGCGCGGTGGATCGGGGCTCGACCGGCGCCACTTGCTCCAGGCGGGGCTTGCGGCGGCCTTCGCCGCGCCGCTCGGCGCACTGGGCGCGCAGGCCTTTGCGCCGCAGGCAATCGGATCCGGCGTCGACCTCTCGGAATTCCCGCTGTGCCGCACGGCTGCGGATGGCCCGGTGCTATCAGGCGCGCCGCGCAAGCTGAAACTGTCGTGGAATGCCGGCGCGGTCTGTCTTGCGCCCCTGCCGGTCGCGATCGAGCACGGCTTCTTCCAAAAACAGAATCTCGACGTCGAACTCGTCAACTATTCCGGCTCGACCGATCAACTGCTCGAGGCGATCGCCACCGGAAAGAGCGATGCCGGGCTGGGCATGGCGCTGCGCTGGCTGAAGCCGCTGGAGCAGGGCTTTGACGTCAAGATCGCCGCCGGCACCCATGGCGGCTGCATGCGCGTGCTGAGCCGCGCCGATTCCGGCGTGACCAGGCTTGCCGATCTCAAGGGCAGAAGCGTCGCCGTCGGCGATCTCGCCGGGCCCGACAAGAATTTCTTCTCGATCCAGCTTGCAAAACTCGGCATCGATCCGAACAAGGACGTCGACTGGCGTGCCTATCCCGGCAACCTCCTCAACGTCGCGGTCGAGAAGGGCGAGGTGCAGGCCTTCCTGTCGTCCGATCCGCTGGCCTATCTCTGGTTGAAGGACACCCAGTACAAGGAGGTCGCCTCCAATCTCGACGGCGACTATCGCGACAAGAGCTGCTGCATCGTGGGCCTGCGCGGCAGCCTGGTGCGCGAGGAGCCGCAGGTCGCCCGCGCCATCACCCAGGCGCTGCTCGACGCCGCGATGTTCACCTCGCAGAACCCGTCGCTGGCGGCCAAGTCGTTCCAGCCCTACGCACCGAAGGCCGCAACGCTCGCCGATATCGAGGGCATGGTGCGCTACCACACGCATCATCATCAGCCCACGGGGGAGGTGCTGAAGCGCGAGCTCAAGGCCTATGCCGACGATCTCAAGAGCGTGCAGGTCTTCAAGCAGAGCACCGACACGACCAAATTTGCGGAGCGGATCTATGTCGACGTATTCTCTGTCTGACGGGCTCGCGTCCGGCGCGCCGCGCACCTCGCACGCGCCGTGGCTTGCGACCTGGGTCCAGGAATCCGGTGCGGGCGTGGCCGCCAGCGCCGCCTGGATCGCCTTCGGTCTCTCCTGCCTGTGGTGGGAGGACGTCGGCGACTGGTCGCGTACGCATTCGCTCGGCATCGCCGCCTTCGTCATCGCCGCCATCGCCCTGTTCGGGACCGTCGGCGCGGACTATCTCGGCCCGGCCGGCCGGGCCCTGCGCCAGCGCGCGCCATGGCTCATTGCGCTCGGAGCTTTTCTGACCTTGTGGGAGGTCGCGACCGCCAAATTTGCCTGGCTGCCGCTGCCGTTCTTTCCGCCGCCGCAATCCATCATCGAGGTCTATACCGACGATCTGCCAAAGCTGCTCGACAGCGTGTTCGCCTCGGTCAAGCTTCAGCTCGGCGGTTATCTCATCGGCGCCACAATCGGCTTTTTGACCGGCGTCTCGATCGGCTGGTCGCGTGCTGTCGGCTATTGGGTGCATCCGGTGCTGCGCTTCATCGGCCCGCTGCCGGCGACCGCCTGGCTGCCGATTGCCTTCTTCACCTTTCCGTCGAGCTGGAGTGCTTCGACCTTCCTGATCGCGCTGGCCACCGGATTCCCCGTCACGGTGCTGACCTGGTCGGGCGTCGCGAGCGTCAGCACGGCCTATTACGACGTCGCGCGCACGCTCGGCGCAAAACCATCCTTCCTGGTGCTGAAGGTCGCGATCCCCGCGGCGCTGCCGCATGTCTTCGTCGGCCTGTTCATGGGGCTCGGCGCGTCCTTTGCCGTGCTGGTTGTCGCCGAGATGATCGGCGTCAAGGCCGGGCTCGGCTGGTACCTGCAATGGGCCCAGGGCTGGGCCGCCTACGCCAACATGTATGCGGCGCTGATCGTGATGTCGCTGCTCTGCTCCGGCGCGATCACGCTGCTGTTTGCGATCCGCGACCGCCTGCTGGTCTGGCAGAAGGGGACCGTGAAATGGTAGAAGCTGCTTTCGCCGAAGCGATCGCACATGCGGCCGCAGGCGCCGCCCTCGACATCGAGCAGGTCAGCCACGCCTTCGACATCGACGGCGCCGAGCTCCCCGTGCTCAGCGAGGTCAGCATCGCCGTCGAGCCCGGCGAGCTCGTCGCGCTACTCGGGCCGTCCGGCTGCGGCAAGTCGACCTTGCTGCGGCTTGTCGCCGGCCTGGACAAACCCAAAACGGGAACGCTGCGCGAGGACGAGGTCCGCATCAGAAGTCCGCATCCGTCACGCGTCGTCGTGTTCCAGGACCCGACGCTGTTTCCCTGGCGCACGGTCTGGGACAATGTGGCGCTGGGGCTGGAAGCCCAGGGCATTTTGAAGAGCCAGCGCCACCGCGTCGATGCCGCGCTCGATCTCGTCGGGCTATCGGACTTCCGCACCGCCTATCCGCATCAGCTCTCCGGCGGCATGGCGCAGCGCGTCGCGCTGGCGCGTGCGCTGGTCAACGATCCCAAAATCCTGATCCTGGACGAGCCGCTGGGAAAATTGGACTCGCTGACCCGCATCACCATGCAGGCCGAGCTGGTGTCGCTGTGGCAGCGCAAGGGTTTTACCACGCTCCTTGTCACGCATGATGCCGAGGAGGCGCTGGTGCTCGCCAACCGCGTCATCGTCTTCAGCGAGCGTCCCGCGCGAGTGAAGGCCGACATCCGCGTCGACCGGCCCTATCCGCGTCATCGCGGCGACCCGTATCTCGCCGATCTGCGCCGTCAGATTCTAGGTCTCCTGGGATTGGATGCCACATGGTGACGTCCGCGGCCAAAGGGCGCACGGCCCATAGCGAAACCGACTACATCGCGCGTGCTGAAGCCCTGGCCGAAGGCTTTGCTGCGCGTGCGGCCGAACATGACCGCACCGGCAGTTTTCCGTTCGAGAACTTTCGCGAGCTCTCCGAGGCAGGCCTGCTGTCGCTGACCGTGCCTGCGGCGTTCGGCGGTGCCGGCGCGGGCGCGCGATATACCGCGCGCGTGCTCGGCATCGTCGGCAAAGCCTGTTCGTCGACGGCGCTGGTGCTGTCGATGCATTACATCAATCATCTGGTGATGGCGCGAAGCCCGACCTGGCCGATACGGCTGTCGCGCAAGCTCGCACAGGAAACCGTCGAAGGGCTCGCGCTCGTCAATGCGCTCCGCGTCGAGCCCGAGCTTGGCTCACCCGCGCGCGGCGGCTTGCCGGCGACGATCGCGCGGCGCACCGAGACCGGCTGGCGCCTCACCGGCCACAAGATCTATTCGACCGGTGCGCCGATCCTGAAATGGTATCTGGTCTGGGCCCGGACCGACGAGGCCGAGCCGCGTGTCGGCCAGTTCCTGGTGCCGGCGGGCCTGCCGGGAATCCGTATTGTCGAGACCTGGGACCACCACGGGCTGCGCGCCAGTGGTAGCCATGACGTCATCTTCGACGACGTCGTGATCCCGCTTGATGCCGAGGTCGATGTCCGCAAGCCCGCTGACTGGCGCGCGCCCGACGTTGCGCAGGCGACCGTCCACACCATCTTCGTCGCCGCGATCTATGACGGCATCGCCCGTGCGGCGCGCGACTGGCTGGTGACCTTCCTGAAGACGCGGGCGCCGGCCAGTCTCGGCGCAGCGCTGGCGACCTTGCCGCGCGCCCAGGAGATCCTCGGCGGCATCGAGGCGCGGCTCGCGGTCAACGCACGTTTGATCGGGAGTTTCGCCTCCGATTTCGACGACGGCTTGCAGGTCAGCGCGATCGAATCCAACATCATCAAGCTGACGGTGACCAATAATGCCGTGGCCGCAGTGGAGGACGCCTTGTCGCTGACCAGCAATCATGGCCTGTCGCGCAAAAATCCGCTGGAGCGGCATTACCGTGATGTGCTCTGCGGTCGCGTCCACACGCCACAGGACGACAGCACGAAAATCTCCGCCGGCCGCATCGCGCTCGGCATCTGACCAATCAACCTGTTCAATCAACATATGGAGTTCCCTGATGTCGGTCGAGTTCATCGGCTTTGTCGCAAACAGCAACGCTTCCGAGACCATCGTGCGCCAGGGGCCGGTGCTCGATCCGCATTATATCGAGACGGTGGCGAAGGCGCATGAGCATGCCGGTTTCGACCGCGCGCTGCTCGCGTTTCATTCGACCACGCCTGACGCGCTTCAGATCGCCCAGCACGTGCTGACCATCACCAAGAATCTCAAGGTGATGATCGCGCAGCGCCCGGGCTTCACCGCGCCGACGCTGCTGGCACGCCAGCTTGCCACGCTCGATCAGCTCTACGGCGGCCGCGTCTCGCTGCACGTCATCACCGGCGGCAACGCGATCGAGCTCAGGCAGGACGGCAACACGCTCGACGACAAGGACGAGCGCTATGCCCGCACCAGCGAATTCCTTGACGTCGTGCGGCTGGAATGGACCAGCGAGAAGCCGTTCAACTACAGCGGCAAGTACTACACTGTCGAGAACGGCTTTTCGCAGGTGAAGCCGCTGCAGAAGGGCGGCATCTACACCTTCGTCGGCGGCGGCTCCGATGCCGCGATCGAGGTCTCGGGCAAGCATGCCGACACTTTTGCGTTGTGGGGTGAATCCTATGCGCAGGTGCGCGACGTCACTGCGCGCGTGCGTGCGGCAGCCGCGAAGCACGGGCGGCCGAGCCCCCGCTTCAGCCTCTCGGTACGGCCGATCCTCGCCGACACCGAGGAAAAGGCCTGGCAGAAGGCCGAGGCGATTCTCGATCGCGCCACCGCGCTGCAGGACCAGACCGGCTATCGCCGGCCCAATCACGCCACCGAGGGCGCCAAGCGGCTGCTGGCAGCGGCCGACCAGGGCGCGCGCATCGACAAGCGGCTGTGGACCGAGATCGCAAAACTCACCGGTGCCAACAGCAACACGACCGCGCTGGTCGGCACGCCCGAGCAGGTCGCCGAGGTCTTCGCCGACTATTACGATCTCGGCGTCAGCCATTTCCTGATCCGCGGCTTCGATCCGCTTCCCGATGCCATCGACTATGGCCGCGAGCTGATCCCGCTGACGCGCAAGCTGATCGCCGAACGCGACCAGCAGCGGGGGATCGCGGCGGAATGATCCGGTTCATCATTGCTGCAGCGCTCGCATTTGCGGGTGCCCATCTCGCAGCTGCGCAGACCACGCTGCGCGTTGGCGACCAGAAGGGCAATTCGCAGGCCGTGATGGAAGCGGCAGGCGTATTGAAGGATGTGCCCTACAAGATCGAGTGGAAGGAATTTCCGGCGGCCGCGCCGCTGCTGGAAGCGCTCAGCGCCGGTGCGATCGAGACCGGGCTCGTGGGCGATGCTCCCTTCACGTTCGCCGCCGCCTCCGGCGCGCCCGTGAAGGCGATCGCCGCGATCCGGCAGACGCGCGAAGGGCTCGCGATTCTCGTGCCCGAAAATTCGCCGATCAAGAGCTTCGCCGATCTCCGCGGCAAGAAGATAGCAACCGGCCGCGGCTCGATCGGGCATCAGCTGATTTTGGCCGCGCTCGAAAAGAACGGCTGGGCTGCGAACGACGTGCAGATCGCGTTCCTGGCGCCGTCGGACGCCAAGATCGCCTACACGCAAGGCTCCGTCGATGCGTGGTCGACCTGGGAGCCTTACGTCAGCCAGGAGGAGGTGCTGTTCAAGTCACGCCGCATCATCACCTCGGAGGGCCTGACGCCGGGCCTGAGCTTCCAGGTGGCGCGGCCCGACGCGATCCGCGACAAGCGCGCAGAGCTGACCGACTTCATCCGCCGCCTCACCGTAGCGCGCGCGTGGTCGCTGACCAATGCCAACGGTTATGCCGAGACCTGGGGCAAGCTGATGAACATCCCGACCGCGGTCCCGCAGAACTGGCTCTCGCGCGCAAAGATCCGCATCGCGCCGATCGACGACGGCGTGGTCGCGGACGAGCAGAGCACGATTGATCTCTACTTCCGCTGGGGCCTGATCAAGCAGAAGCTCGTTGCTGCCGAGATCGTCGACCGATCTTTTGCGGATGCCATCGCGAAGGCGGGGTTGTAGCGAGCACTTTCCCTCTCCCCTTGTGGGAGAGGGTGGCTCGCCGCGCAGCGGCGAGACGGGTGAGGGGTTCTGTCCGCAATCACATTTCTGACATCTTGAACTCGCGGATGCATACCCCTCATCCGGCGCTTCGCGCCACCTTCTCCCTCAAGGGGAGAAGGGAAGCAACGCACGCAGAGCCTTCCTCGAAATGTTCGTTCTGCATTTCACACACGCAGCAACATCGACATTTCTATTTGCACCACCTCCCTTGCGCCGCGCCCCACTCCGTCAAAAATCACTCAGACGACCACATCGGGAGACCGGCCATGGGCCTGCAAGAAACAAAAATCGAATCGCTTCCCTTCGTCACAGCTGAACTCAACTACCTCGCGCCGGTATCCGGCAAGCCGCGCACTTATGCCTTCGATCCGCCGCCGGGCGAGCCGAAGAGCACCTCGCTGCCGGAGCCGCATCAGGTCCCGATTTTCGATGCGCGGCTGATTGCGGACAATGTCTCGCTCGATCGCGAAGGTTTTGCGCTGGTACGCCATCCCAACCAGGTGAAGGACTTTTACAACGACGAGGAAATCCGCACCGTCTACTACCCCGCCGTCGAGGCCTTCCTGCGCGCGACACTGAAGGCCGATCGCGTTTTCATATTCGACCACACCGTGCGCAAGCGCGTCGAGGGTGCTCCGGATATTCGCGACGGTGGCCCACGCCAGCCCGCGACGCGCGTCCATGTCGACCAGACCGCCGTCTCCGGCGCCAACCGTGTACGCGAGCATCTGCCGGACGAAGCCGAGGAGCTGCTCAAGGGCCGCGTCCAGGTGATCAATCTCTGGCGGCCGATCCGCGGTCCCTTGCGCGATTCACCGCTCGCGATGGTCGATGGCACCACGGTTTCTCCCGACGATCTCGTCGCCTCAGACCTGATCTATCCCAATCGTCGCGGCGAAACCTATTCGGTAAAATACAATCCGAACCATCGCTGGTTCTATTTTCCGGAGATGACGGCGGACGAGGCGCTGCTGCTCAAATGCTATGATTCAGCAACCGACGGCCGCACCCGTTTCGCTCCGCACACCGCCTTCGTCGATCCGACCACGCCGGCCGATGCTGCGCCCCGCGAGAGCATCGAGGTGCGCACGCTGGTCTTTCACAAACAGTAACAATGTGTGATGGCACTGCCGGGCATCGCCCGGCAGTTCCCGGAACCAAGTGGAACCGGGCGGCGTTGCCGCGCGGGCCAGGGCCAATCGGGAGCGGTGCCGTGCGAGCGCAGCCGACACTATTGTATTGTCTGACCACTTTCTCGCTTTCTGCATTTTCCATCGCCCACGCCGAAAGCGGACTTGCCTCATATTACGGATACGGGAAGGCCGCGAGGAATGGCGAGCTGACCTGCGCGCACCGGACGCGTCCGTTCGGCAGCGTGCTCAGGGTGTCCTACAGCGGGCGGACGATTCAATGCCGCGTCAATGATCGCGGTCCCTTCATCCGCGGCCGCATCGTCGATCTCTCGGTGCCCGCCGCCCGCGCGCTCGGCATGATGAGCGCAGGCGTGGTGCGGGTCTCGGTGGAATAGGCTTGCGAGCGCGCTATAGTGCCGCCCAAAGCAAGGGGCGGGGAGCGCTATGGCAAGGATCAAGGTCGGACTCGTCGGCTGCGGTTTCGTGTCGGAGCTGCATATGCATGCGTTCCGGCGCGTCTACGGCGTCGACGTCGAGGTTGCGGCGGTCGCTGCGCGCGGCGATCACGTCGTCGAATTTGCTGCCCGTCATGACATCCCGCGGGTCTATCGCAGTTTTGCGGAATTGATCGCAGACCGCGCGCTCGATGTCATCGATATCTGCACGCCACCCAATCTTCATGCCGGGATGATCGTCTCCAGCATGCAAGCCGGCAAGCACGTCATCTGCGAAAAGCCGTTTGCCGGCTATTTCGGCCGTAACGGTGACAAGCAGCCGATCGGCAAGCACGTGCCGAAGGCGCTGATGTATGAACGCGTGCTGGAGGAGATGAACGCCACCCGCGCCGCGATCGAGCGCACCGGCAAACTCTTCATGTATGCCGAGGACTGGATCTACGCGCCAGCCGTGACCAAGACCGCCGAGATCCTCAAGGCGACAAAGGACAAGATCCTGTTCATGAAGGGCGAGGAGAGCCATTCCGGCTCGCACGCGGCGCATGCCGCGCAATGGGCGATGACCGGCGGCGGCTCGCTGATCCGGATGGGCTGCCATCCGCTCTCGGCCGTGCTCTATCTCAAGCAGGTCGAAGCGAAGGCGCGTGGCGAGACCATCAAGGTTGCAAGCGTCACCGGCGATGTCGGCAACGTCACGGCTGGTCTCAAGCCGGAGGAGCGGACCTACATCAAGGCCAATCCGGTCGATGTCGAGGATTGGGGCACGCTGACGGCGACCTTCTCCGACGGAACCAAGGCCACGGTGTTCTCCGGCGACATGATCATGGGCGGCGTGCGCAATCTGATCGAGACCTACACCAGCGGCGGCTCGTTGTTCGCCAACATCACCCCCAACACGCATCTGATGAGTTACCAGACCAGCGAGGAGAAGCTCGCCTCTGTCTACATCACCGAGAAGGTCGACCGCAAAACCGGCTGGCAATATGTCTGCCTTGAGGAGGAATGGACGCGCGGCTATCTCCAGGAGATTCAGGATTTCATGGAATGCGCCGCCACGGGACGCCAGCCGCTGTCGGACCTCGCGCTGGCGTACGAGACGATCAAGGTGAACTATGCCGGCTATTGGGCGGCGGAAGAGGGACGGCGCGTGGTGTTGTAGCGATTGGTTCGCTGAACTAGCTGCAATGTACACTGCGATCCTTCTCCCCTTGTGGGAGAAGGTGGCGCGAAGCGCCGGATGAGGGGTTGCTTCAGCGAGCTCTGTTGCGAGAGACTCACACGCGGAGAGAGACCGCTCACCCGTCTCGCCGCTATCGCGGCGAGCCACCCTCTCCCACAAGGCTATGGGATTCCCGGATTT
>NZ_VSSR01000035.1 GCF_008123515.1 Bradyrhizobium cytisi | reverse complement strand
GAGCTGCACAACAAAAACCCGAAGCCCTTCAAATGGACCAAGTCCGCAGATCAGGTCTTGGCTTCCGTCAAACGCTTCTGTCACAAAGCTCAGCAGACTTTATGTGGCGAACTTTAGATTCACGTGACTAGTGTGGAATCGGACATTTCCGGTCAAGTGGGTGTACTTCAAGGTGATATCGGAATTGAGCCAGCCGATGGACCCTACGCGATAGTGCTCGCAATGGGCGCGAAGCATGGCGACACCAAGAGATCTAAGTCAGACAATGTCGTCGCGTGACGACGAGTTGGTCCAACTCCGCCAACGTCGTCGACGCGACAAGTGCTCGCGCAATGCAAACATTCTTGTTCTGCAACATTTCGATAGCCGCTCCAGAAAACATGGACCACTGAGATTTCAAGAAATTCTTGCGCATGGAAACGCCAAGGCGCTCCGCGCCTTGTATCTATATCGCCGAGGTACGGAGCCCTCATGTGGTGCGCAAGTTTAGGTAATCGCTCAACCTTAAGGCACCGAGCGACGATACCGCGGTACGGTCCAAAGGATTTTGCGTAACGGCGGGCTCTCACCCAGATAATCTCGCGCGGTCGCCTGAAACATCAATCTGGATCAACGAAATGCAACACGCCGCCTGCAACAGCGGCCAGTACGACTAGGGGTAGAAATCTTTGTAGCCTTCCGAAGCTCGCACGACTACCGTCGCCCCGACTACCGTATGTCAGGCGTAGCGCCAAGGTACCCAACCCTAGTGCCAAGCGGTCGAGCATGGATCTGGAAGGCATTGCACGTCGCTCTTGAGGAGCGCTAGAATTTCGATTCGCTCAACCACAAGCTACGCAGGCTTCGACAATGTTCAACCCCAAATCTAAACCAACCTGCTCATTTTTTATCCAAGCAAAGGCCACGCGATAGTCTGCGACCGGCCGTGCGGCCAAGGGCCTCAGCCTAGCGCATTCTTTGTGGCTTGAGTCGCGCACTCTCTGACAGAGAATTGGAAGGCCTCACTGCGCCGCCCTCAGAGAGGCCCTTTTGTGGAGGCTGACCACCAGCCCCCTGGGACGAGCGGTCATCGGAATTGTCTGAGGGCGCAGAGGCAGACGGAACGCCGCCGCGGATAAGAAAAGCTGGTGGCCGGGTGGTTCGCGGAGCGCCGAGATAGGGCTCATACTTGAGGTACTCAGAGTACCGCTTTCGCGAGACTGCTGCACGCGTGGCATAGCCGGCTCCGAAAAACAATGCGGCCACCACAAACAGTATCAAGAGACCGAGCACAGAGCACTCCAATCGGGTGTTGGCCATCCGTCAAATTCAGTGGCTGCAAATTTCGCGCCACCAATCGGAGAAGTTCAAGGGCGCCGCACAAGCGTCACTCGCTTGAGCCGCGCTGACATAGCCATCGTTATCTGCCCTATACGTCAAAGCTGCAAACCAATTGAGGCGGTGCAGAGAAGGCTCCAATCTACTTGCCAAATACGACGAATTAGCGTTTGGGCTTGTCTTGGCGTTCGGCGCCTTCCTCGAATATCGATGCTGGAAGTTTAAGATCGCAGCTTGTGATGAGTCAAATTTCGGGCGCTTCCGTATGACGATCCGCCTCCCCTTAATGCGAGATTCACCAACGGGCAAGCCCGCCACTGCTCCCTAACATATCGTTTAGGGGCATCGTTCATAGTGGCGTCTCACGTAAGGGGCGACCATGTCACGAATTTCATTTAGCGCAGCTATCGCTGCGATGCTGATGTTGCTCGCGTCAGCGTCTGAAACCAAAGCCACACCTAATTGCTTGCGCGATATTAAGCCATACAGGCTTGCGGGCGATACCATGGAATGGTCGATGGCGATCGCGCCGGGGGCAGATTGCATCCAGGGACTTCGCTGGTCGACGATGCAGATCTACAAGGTTGAGGTGACGGAGAAGCCGAAGAGCGGCGAGATCGTCCTGGTCGGCCCCGGGTTCCGCTACTTCGCAAAACCGAACTTTTCGGGGACGGACAGATTCACCCTCCTCGTTGTAGGCAAGAACCGGTATGACGAAGGCACCTCGACGGTTGAGGTTACGGTGTCCCGGCCGAATGTCCCGGTGCGCGTCAGCGCTGTCGACCATCCGCAGTGAGGCCCGTCGCCCCGTTGGAACCCCGCACCGATGAACGGTGCGTTCGCTGGCTCGGTTCGCGACGTGCTTGCCTTCCCCACCCAGCTTTGAGGCATGGGCTCAAAGGCATCGGATCCGAAGGCACAGGCCTTTGTCCCGGGGGTGACCGGTCGACCGATACGGCCAAGAAGAGCCGGTCGGTGCCGGACTCTTTGGCCGTCGATGTTGGCCCGCAGGGGCGCGAGGCTCCCGCCATGATTAGTTGGCGACAAGGCTTCAGCCATGCCAGATTGCCCGTGTGCTAGCAGCTGCTGCTCACGATCTGTCAGCGAAGATTCTTCCGGAAGCTGTGATGGCTGTCTTCGTGGTCGGTGGCTAGCTCAGGGTGATGCGGTGGTTAGCTCCAGGTGATGCGCTCTCAAGCTCGATCACGGTCGGGTCCGTTACGCCAGAAACGTCGTGTCCGTGGAGAGTGTGGCTCCGGACGATGCAGGTGTGGTCCTCTTGCTCAATCGCGACTGACGTTCCTTCCGGAAGCAGACTGCAGCCGAGAATTGTGAGGTCCGGCGCGCCGCCATCGCGGAGCTGCGTAGCCGCAAATGCAAGCCGTGCGTGACTGCGGCATAAAAGAGCGCCGGGGATGCCGGGTGACGCTTTGGCTTTTCCAGTGATCAGCTGCTCGGGGCAAGTTCCGGAAATTTGCCCGCCGCTAAGGAGTGACCGGCGAGGATCGCTGCTGCAGCCAAAACGAAGAAGCGAGGATGGGACATAACGGGTCCAGGATAGCCGAATTCTTCGCTTTCTTCACGGCGAGCCAGGGAACTAAGATCGTACCGAGTCGAGCATCCGCGCCAGTACTTCTGTTCAGCGCTTCTTTCATCGTGGCTGGAAAAATCTAGGCGCCCTTGCACGCGCAAGCATGTCAATTGCCCCCTCGATAGCGAAGAAGCATCATTGCCTCACTGATGTCGCCGAGACAAGTCATTGTCCTGGTTTGGACAGAAAACGGCTCGGCCAAGTCAACTAACGACGGCTCCGCGCGATCGTGCTCTGGTCTCACATTGTCCCGGCTCTCCCGGCTGCCTAAGCGCAATTTCCTAGTGGGGCGTGAGTCTATTAGTGTTGGCGGCACGGAGCCAGTCTGGATCCAGGTAGTTTTCGCGTATACGAGCCGCATCCCACCGTTTTGAGGAAGAAGCCGGCGGCGAAAGCCATACCCAATGATCCCTTTCACAAAGTCACTCCCAAGAGCGCCCCGAAGGCTATGAGATCGTCACGTCTGTCGGTCATGCGGGCGCGCTCGCGAAGCAGCCTGCTCTAATGTTGGGCATGCGGCCGGATAGAGAAGTGGTCTTAGGGTGTTCAGCGGAATATCCGTCGTCAACGGAAAGAGTTTTTCATGCGAATTGCGATGATCGGCACGGGTTATGTGGGACTGGTGTCCGGAGCCTGCTTTGCGGATTTCGGTCACGACGTCACCTGCATCGACAAGGATGAGAAGAAGATCGCGGCGCTTCACCGCAGCGAGATTCTGATCTACGAGCCGGGCCTCGACGAGCTGGTCGCTACCAACGTGAAGGCCAAGCGCCTCGACTTTACCACCGACCTGTCGAAGCCGGTCACCGATGCCGTGTTCATCGGCCCTGGGGCAGCTATCATCAGTCGCTCGACAATGGCGCGCGTCACCAGGTCAAGCGCATCGTGGTGAAGCCGGGCGGACGGCTGTCGCTCCAGAAGCACCATCATCGTGCCGAGCACGGATCGTGGTGGTTGGTGCGGCCCGCGTCACCGTGAACGAGACCGTGAAGACGGTGCCAGGTCCCGCCTAGACGCGCCATGCACCGATGTTGATGCATGAGGCCAGCTGCGCTGCCTACTTGTCGATTTCATTCTGGAAGGGCCAATCCACGCTTTGGTGAGCAGAACCGCAATTTCTGCTTGGATCGCCGCTCGTGATCCGACGCTGCCCTGCGAAACTAATGAATGATGAAGCCGCCGAGATGCAACTGCGCATCATGGCCGCTTGCTGGGCCCACGCCGATGGGAGGGCCGAGGGCGGCGTCGTATCCCGCTGCTGTCGACTGGTGGTCGGATCGGTCATTGTTCGCGAGTGCGATCAAATTGCTATGCTCACCGTTCGATACCAACCAGTTTTGCGAGCTGTCCGGGTACCCAGAATTTGCTCCGGCATGCTGGAAGGAAGAGGTATTGTTACCTGCGGCTCTACCCGTGACCAAGCTAGCAGCGCTACCATCCAGCACTGGCGCGAAATTGAAATGGACTTCATTATGGGGAGGATCAATTGTTATGCTGCCATGTCCGTTGACTGCCGCGCTGCCACTGTGGGGTGGGTCATTCTTAACCGTACTGCCCGAAGCCGCCGAGCCGGTCGCGAGGTGATTCACATCTGCCGCGGTCGCAACGGACGAATGAGCCGCCGTTTGCAGGGGTAGAGCCCCGAAGTACTTTGCCCACGCCGCTGCCTCTAGCGGCTTACCGTCCGAGGAATGAGAAAATTCATACTTGCCCCCGGCGTTGGAATCCCAAATGTTCACGAAGCTAATCTTGACTCCGGATTGGTGTAGAGTCTGCGCCAGCCACTTCACAAAAGTTGGATTATCAACGACGCCTGCACCATCATGCGTGTTGCCCGCTCCGGTCTCGGCGATCGCTAACGGCTTACCGGTCGATTTGGCAAGATCGATGAATTGCTGAAGAGTGGTCGCATGACCCACGCTGCCATCCAGCGACCACTGGTTTGAAGCCGGGTTGGTATAGTAATGCTGAAGGTTGACGGGATCGGCAGCCCATTGCTTAAGGCTGGTGTCAAAGATCGGATGAGTCGAGTTGAGCACTTGTCCGCTTTTATCCCAATCGTACAGGTGCGTGTATGAACCGTAGGGATAGAGGTCTGCATAGACGTCGGCGCCGATGATATCGACATACTGGTTTCCCGGGTAGGCGGTCTGTATGACGTTGCCGGCCTGGCTGTAGTTCACAACGCTTGGGTTCCACATCACCTGGACGCTCACCCCACTCGCTTGGCCCGCCGCATGCAACACGGTCGAGACGTGCTGGAAGGCTTTGACCCAATCGGCCCGTGTGGCCGCGTCATTACCGGCATAAGACGGCATAGTATCAATGTTCATCTCCCAGCCGGGCCGCCATATCTGTGTGGTAAAGCCGTTGTCTGCCCATGCTTTGACCATGCCCTTTAGAACCGTATCGTATTTTCCCACAGCGAAGTCCCGATAAAACTGATCAGCATTTCCAGATCCTGGTGCCGTCGAAGTCATCGGCAACCCAATGACGGGCGTAACGTTGTGAAGTACGGGTGACTGAGCGACAGAGGCCGCGTTCCAACTCGCTTGACCGACCCATTGTGAGATTGGCAGCCGTTGGTCGGCGTATTGGTCGAGAAATTGCGGTTTGGCCCCCATCAAGGTTGAAAAGGCACTGAAGTTTGTTTCGAACGCCGCTTCCTCGTTCAAGTCATAATAGTTCGGGTTGCCGACAAAAACGCCGAGGGGAAACGGTGTTAGGCCGGTTGCGTTCTGACTCATTCCCGTCGCTCCGTCGCTGGTTATTCAGTTTCGTTTCAATCGTGTCTAAGCAGTGAATGCGAAATTGTCGTGTCGCTACTGGACACGCAACCGCCGCGACTTTGCCATGTATCTGGTAGCGATTGTGAGCTGACTGAACGACGAGACGCCTCCACTAAGAGTGGGCAGCAAGCTGGCGTGTTCGTAACTAACGTGTTGCAGCACGGATACGGTTTGTGGGGCTGGCCGCCCTCACCATCGACGTCCCTTTGTTCTCGCTATGAGGCAAAAGCGCCCAATCGCTCATCAATGCGCGTGGACATCTCCAGAAGCATCGGTGGCCCGATGCGCGAGGGAAAGCTGGTCAATTGTTATCTTGCCGCCACGACTCAGACGCGCCTTCCGCAGCGTTATTCTGCGTTTCGTGAGGCGACCACCTTGTACAAAATCACTAGTGGGACGACTGTAAGCTTCTTGGAGGGGTTGTGTGCAGGGCACGCCGAAGATGTTCGCAGTCACACCAGCGCGACTGGACGCTTAATCTTCTAGCTCATCCAGACTATGCCTCTGAAGCCCGCCCGCGCATCGAGGCGAACGCTGAACCGGCGTGACGCTGGAAAGGATTGATCGTGCCTTCGCGATCGAATCTATTGCAAGAATGCTCACTCTCTCGCCGATATATGTATAGATATCGCGGCAATGGGGTTACATTAAGCGGAATTACAAGACATGCATCATGCTGCGAAATAAAGGGCTTTGTGACGAAGCCTGAGCACGTGACGCGCGCTAAAGCCGCACTGGAAAAAGGTCTATCGCTAAACCAGATCATCCAGGGAAAACCTACTGGACGTGGCCCACCAATCACTCGTACTTCTATGCCCGGCCGCACCTTAGCGTCTCCGCCGTTAATATCCCGAATTTGACAGCCTCGTATAGATGCGATTGGAAATAGACGAGGCTATCCGATCGCGCGGGAACCCCTAACACTTACAGGTTTGATTGGCTCCCCAGAGCCAACCTCACCGCGATCATCAAGGCGGGAAACGCCGGGATTCGATGGTGGCAAGACGACACGCGCTCTATGCGCTTCGGTTGTAAGCGGCTTATTCTCGTGATGACACAAGTCTTACTTCGACGCTCGCGCCCGAATGCCCATTGGGGAGCCATTCCCGGCCCCGATTGGCGGTAGTCCTATGTTGCATTTGGCCGGTCCACTCGGGGAACCTTGCCTCTCATGTCCTGGTCTGGCATTGCATTCGCTGAATGAATAAGATGACAACTTTGCGACCAGTGATCGTGACCGGCGCTGCCGGCTTTATCGGAATGCATGTTTGTGAACGGCTGTTGGCGCGTGGCGAACAGGTCGTTGGTATCGATGCGTTCACGCCGTATTACGATCCGGCACTGAAGCGTGCGCGCCTGGAAAAGCTCAATAACCTTCCCGGCTTCGGCTTCCGGGAGATCGACCTTGCCGATTTTACCGCGGTGATCCGCGTATTCGATGAGGTCGCGCCCGATCGGGTGGTCCACCTTGCGGCGCAACCGGGCGTCCGCGCCTCGATCGACGATCCCATCACCAGCATCCGTGCCAATTGTGACGGCTTTGTTACCGTGCTCGAGTCCGGCCGGCGCCACGGTCTGGCGCATCTGGTCTACGCCTCGTCGAGCTCGGTTTATGGCGCCAATCGAACCCTGCCGTATTCGACTGAGCAATCGGTGAATCATCCGGTCAGCCTTTACGCCGCGAGCAAGAAGGCCAACGAGCTGATGGCGCACACCTTTGCGCATGTTCACAAGCTGCCGGTGACCGGTCTTCGCTTCTTTACCGTCTACGGTCCATGGGGCCGGCCCGACATGGCCGCCTATCTGTTCACACGCGCGATCTTCGCGAATGAGCCGATCAAGATTTTCAATAATGGCGACATGTGGCGCGACTTCACCTATGTCGACGACATCGTCGAGGGCGTGATCCGCACTCTCGATCGGCCCGCAGCTCCGAATCCCGCGTGGAACGCGGAGCGGCCGGAAAATTCGTCGAGCTACGCGCCGTATCGGGTCTACAACATCGGCAACAACAGGTCGATCAAGCTGCTCGAGTTCGTCGAGACGCTCGAGCAGATCATCGGCAAGCCTGCGATCCGCAAGCTGCTGCCGATGCAGGCCGGCGACGTCCTGGAGACGCGCGCCGACATTTCCGCCCTCCAGCGCGACGTCGGTTTCGCGCCGTCGACGCCAATCGCGGAAGGCCTCGCGCGTTTCGTCGAATGGTATCGAAAGTACCACGGCGTGTGATCGTCGAAGCGAACGGCAAGACACAAAAGAATCGGGTGGCGACGGTTAAGGTTTGTTCGGCTCGCGAAGCAGCCTGCCCTAATGTTGGGCATGCGGCCGGATAGAGAAATGGTCTAGGGTGTTCGGTGGAACATCCGTCGTCAACGGAAAGAGTTTTTCATGCGAATTGCGATGATCGGCACCGGTTATGTGGGACTGGTGTCCGGAGCCTGCTTTGCGGATTTCGGTCACGACGTCACCTGCGTTGACAAGGACGAGAAGAAGATCGCAGCACTTCACCGCGGCGAGATTCCGATCTACGAGCCGGG
Source organism: Bradyrhizobium cytisi (assembly GCF_008123515.1). Taxonomy (GTDB): domain Bacteria; phylum Pseudomonadota; class Alphaproteobacteria; order Rhizobiales; family Xanthobacteraceae; genus Bradyrhizobium; species Bradyrhizobium cytisi. The sequence continues at coordinate 24,895 of NZ_VSSR01000035.1, read as the reverse complement.
CCTCGACGAGCTGGTCGCGACCAATGTGAAGGCCAAGCGCCTCGACTTTACCACCGACCTGTCGAAGCCGGTCGCGGATGCCGATGCCGTGTTTATTGCGGTCGGCACACCCTCGCGTCGCGGCGACGGCCATGCCGATCTCTCCTACGTCTACGCTGCCGCGAAAGAGATCGCGCAGTCGCTGTCCGGCTTCACCGTCGTGGTGACGAAGTCGACCGTGCCGGTCGGCACCGGTGACGAGGTCGAGCGCATCATCCGCGAGGCCAATCCCAAGGCCGACGTCGTCGTCGCTTCCAATCCGGAGTTCCTGCGCGAGGGCGCTGCGATCCGCGACTTCAAATTCCCTGATCGCGTCGTCGTCGGCACGTCCGATGAACGCGGCCGCAAGGTGATGGGCGACATCTATCGCCCGCTGTCGCTGAACCAGGCGCCGCTGATGTTCACCGAACGTCGCACCGCCGAGATGATCAAATACGCGGCGAATGCGTTCCTCGCGACCAAGATCACCTTCATCAACGAGATTGCGGATCTCTCTGAAAAGGTCGGCGCCAACGTGCAGGAAGTCGCGCGCGGCATTGGCTTGGACAACCGCATCGGCACCAAGTTCCTGCACGCCGGTCCGGGCTTCGGCGGCTCCTGCTTCCCGAAGGACACCAAGGCGCTGATCAAGATCGCGCAGGATTATGATGTCTCATTGCGCATCGTTGAATCCGTGCTGGCGGTCAACGAAAACCGCAAGCGCGCGATGGCGCGCAAGGTAAGCCAGGCGCTCGGCGGCTCGCTGCGCGGCAAGACCATTGCCGTGCTCGGTCTCACCTTCAAGCCCGACACCGATGACATGCGCGACGCGCCGTCGATCCCGCTGGTCACCGGCCTCCTCGACATGGGCGCAAAGGTGAAAGCCTTTGATCCCGTCGGAATGGAGCAAGCCAAGAGCGAGCTGCCCAGCATCACCTATAGCGAGGACGCCTATTCCTGCGCTGAAGCAGCCGATGCGATCGTCATCGTCACCGAATGGGTGCAGTTCCGCGCGCTCGATCTCGACCGGCTGAAGGCGACCATGGCGCAGCCCGTCGTCGTCGACCTCCGCAACATCTATCGCCCGGAGGACATGGCCGCGGCCGGCTTTGTCTATCAGAGCGTCGGGCGATCTTCGCCTTCGAATACAATCTAGCGCTGCCAACTTCCGTCAAAAAGGGTGTTCGATCAATGGTCAATGACCGTCGCCCCGGGCGGAATTGTATCCAGGATCTGCGCTGGTCGACTATGCAGATTTATAACTTGTCAGTTGTGGAGAAGCCGAAAAGCGGCGATCTCGTCCTCGTGGGCCTTTGTGGAGTTTGCTCGTGAACAAATACATTATCCCCTTGATTACGTGCGGCGGCGCCGGCACGCGGCTGTGGCCGGCTTCGCGCGAGGTGCGCCCAAAACAGTTCCTGCCGCTGTTCGGCACGCGCTCGACCTTCCAGGATACGCTGTTGCGCGTCTCTGATGCCTCGCTGTTCGATCGCCCCATCGTCATCACCAACGCGTCCTATCGCTTCATGGTGCTGGAGCAGCTCGCCGAGATCGGCATCGAGGCCGACGTGATCCTCGAGCCGATGCGGCGCGACTCCGGTCCCGCGATCGCCGCCGGTGCTGCGTTCGCGCAGAACCGCACCAGTGAAGCGATCGTGCTCGCGCTCGCCGCCGACCACGTGGTGCAGGACAATGCCGCTTTCGTCGCAGCGTGCCGCGAGGGCCTCACTGCCGCGAGCACCGGGCGCATCGTCACCTTCGGCGTCAAGCCGGAGCGGCCGGCGACCGAATACGGCTATATCAGCCCGGGTGAAGTGATCTCCGGTGAGGTGCACGTGGTCGCGCGCTTCGTCGAGAAGCCGGATGCCGTGAAGGCCGCCGACTACGTCAATTCGGGCTATCTCTGGAACAGCGGCAACTTCATGTTTCCCGCGGCCCTGCTGCTCGACGAATATCGCAAGGTTGATGCGGCAAGCGTGGAGGCGGTGTCCAACGCGGTCACTAACGCCGGCCGCGATCTCGGCTTCGTGACGCTGGAGCCGCAGGCTTTCGGCGCGGCCAAGGCGATCTCGATCGACTATGCAGTGATGGAGAAAACCTCGCGCGCAGCCGTTGTGCCGGTGTCTTGCGGGTGGTCCGACGTCGGCTCCTGGCACGCGGTGTGGAAACTGTCGGACAAGGATACGCAAGGCAATGCCGCGCAAGGCGCTGCGGTCTTCGAAGACTCCCGCAATTGCAACATCACGACCGATTCTGCGCTGGTCGCGCTCGAAGGCGTCGACGATCTCATCGTGGTGGCGACGGCCGATGCAATCCTCGTCTCGCGTCAGAAGGATGCCAACGGCCTGAAGCGCCTGGTGACGAAGCTCAAGGTGGTCGCGCCGAAGGTCACCGAGGAGCATCTCAAGGTGCATCGGCCCTGGGGCAGCTATCAGTCGGTCGACAATGGCGCGCGTCATCAGGTCAAGCGCATCGTGGTGAAGCCGGGCGGGCGGCTGTCGCTGCAGAAGCACCATCATCGTGCAGAGCACTGGATCGTGGTCCGTGGTGCCGCTCGCGTCACCGTGAACGAGACCGTGAAAACGGTGCACGAGAACGAGTCGATCTACATCCCGATGGGCGCTGTCCACCGGATGGAGAATCCCGGCAAGATCATGCTGGAACTGATCGAGGTCCAGACCGGCAGTTATCTCGGGGAAGACGACATCATCCGGATTGAAGACGACTATCAAAGGTCCTAATCAGCAACATTGGTCTGCTTGAACACAAGTGTATCGACAAGCGCTCGAACTTAGAACTCGGCGGCGGCCCAGGCCATTCAGGCGTAAGAGCCGAAGCGTCGATCTAATAACCTCCTTTAGAATCGGCTCATACATTCGAAGAATGAAATGTCCAGAAGGGCCGTCAAACTGTCCCAACTCCATCTCCTAAGTGAATATCCATGCGATCAAGCACCAAATGGCCCAGCCTATTGCAGCAATCCATGCGGTCATCACGACACCAACGATGATGAAGAAAGCAATTGGCAAAAGAAGATCGCCAATTCGCCGATGACGGCGAACGGATGCAAACGTTCGGTCAGCTTTTTCCATCAGGCATTTCGTCCTTGCGTTCCTTGCAAGGACATATCTACTCGGCGGCAGGTCGACGACTTTTCGGTGGAATTAACCTCACCAGTCAACCTTAAGAGGGTGGACGTGCACTTCCTCGAATATAGGTAATCCACGAGCGGATTCCCCGCCAGGACAGTTGCTTTTGTCTCCTCAAGGAGGATTCAAGCGAGGATGCTGGCTTCGAGATGATGTCTGCAAGTACGGTTGATAACTGAAATAAACGGTTCGTCGTCGACGCGAAATGATTCCCTCCCCCGCGATCCGTAGCCAGCAGCGAACGAGACGGCAACGGCCGTGAACGGGATCAACAAACCGCTCATCGAAGGTCACCCGTGTAAGTGAATGTGAGCTGCTGTCAGGTCACACCGTCCCATTCGCAGGCTCCCTTTTCAGCGCGGAGCAGTGCTTCGTATTCGGCTCGTCTAAGCGACGCTGGTTGGCCGAACTTCTACGATCGTCGCATTGATTGGCCAGTTCCTCGTACTCAAACGTCTCTTCAGGCGAAAGCCCTTTCATCACGACCATTCCACTGGCGTTTGTTTCAAAGAAAAAATCAACAGTGTGCAGTGGAAATCTTCAATCATATTGAACCTGTGGCGCAGGGTGAATGTCGCTTTTAAAAATTTTGAATTGCGTCTCAGACAGTTGGCCTTTTTCGTCCTCCATTCTGACTACGGTGGATTTCGACGACAACTGTCAAAATAAGCGTGATGCTGCCAGGGCTTTACGCATGTTAGGGGCGCCTTTGCGACGTCCACATCCATGCTGCACAACTTTTGAACAGACCCTGCGTTCTGTCTGGGCAGAGAGACGCAATGTGATTTCCGACGCCGCGGTCGTACCCCGCAAGCTCTGCTGTTCGGATCGCACCTAAACTGAGGACGGCCAAGATAGCTATCTTGGTAATGAGCAACATGCCGAAACCTTTGCCCTCTTCAAGCCCCGCTTTTGCACGTTGCTGGGTATACCAAGACGGACGTGAAATCGACTTCAAGAGTACCAGCAGGCTATAGAACATGGCGACGGCAATCAGCCAGAAGGCCAAGGGATAGGATCCGTAAAAATAACAAGCTGCCGCAATAGCAGCGAGAATGACTTCCATGTGCGGAACTCAGCGAATGTTCGTCAATCTAAGATGAGAACAGTCTTTAGCGAAGAGAAATTTAGTCGCACCGAGTGGTCACGAGCATGGCGAGTCACGGATGACGATGTGTTGCATGGCGCTGCGGTGATGACAAGTCGGGAAGGCCAAGCCTACGCCGGCGATGCCGTCGGCGGGTATGGCCGGGTGCTGGCAGCCGGGAAGCTGGCCATGCCCCGCATCCCGGTCGTCGAAATCCGGCACCTGTCAGCAGCGCAGCTGAAAGCGCTTCGGATCGCTGATAACAAGTTGGGCCAGAACTCGCACTGGGACGAGCGGCTTCTGGGCGAAAGCCTATTGGAGTTGCAGACGATGGAGTGCGACTTCGATCTGTCGATTACGGGCTTCTCCTTGCCCGAGATCGATTTGGCGATCCAGAAGCTGAGCGATCCCGTGGTCGCCGACCCCGATGATGACATCGGCTCGGAGACGGGGGTGGCGGTTTGCCGGATTGGTGATGTCTGGGAACTTGGGCCTCACCGAATCTATTGCGGTGACGCCACGACCGAGCAAGCCTTCACATGTCTCATGAAGGACGAGCGGGCCCAGATCGTGTTCACCGATCCGCCTTACAATGTCCGCATCGATGGACATGCGTCAGGAAAAGGCAAGGTGCGGCACCGCGAATTCGCGCAAGGCGCGGGAGAATTCTCCCGAGACCAGTTTATCGAGTTCCTGACCAAGGTCTGCACTCAGCTCAAGGCGTGCGCAACTGACGGTTCGATCCACTTCGTCTGTATGGATTGGAAGCATCTTGACGAACTGCTGACCACGGGCCGCGCCGTCTATACGGAACTCAAGAATATTGTGGTCTGGGCCAAGAGCAATGCCGGCATGGGGTCGCTGTATCGCAGCCAGCACGAGTTGATCTGCGTCTTCAAGTCCGGCTCCGGGCCGCACGTCAACAACGTCAAGCTCGGCAAGAATGGTCGCAACCGGACCAATGTTTGGGAGTATGCAAGCGCAAGCACGCAGGCTCGCAAGGGCAACAACGTGCTGAAGCTGCATCCGACCGTGAAGCCGGTATCGCTGGTCATGGATGCGCTGCTCGATTGCTCGAACCGTGGTGATCTAGTGCTCGACTGCTTCTTAGGGAGCGGCACTACGCTGCTTGCAGCCGAGCGGACCGGCCGTATCTGCCGTGCCATCGAACTTGATCCCCTTTATGTCGATACCGCAATTCGTCAGTGGCAGAACTTCACGGGATCCGCCGCCATCCGTATGTCGGATGGCAAGCTTTTCCGTGAGATCGAAGCCGAGATCGAGAAGGAAAAGGAAAATCATGAATAGTCAAACTAGCGACAGAGCCTTCCCGGCCGCCGACACGCGATTCAAGCCGGGGCAATCCGGTAATCCCAAGGGACGACCGAAAAAGACCGCCAAGGAGTTTGACCCCGGAAGAAGCCTCCAGGCAGTCGATAATGAGCTGATCTCGGTGACGATCGACGGCAAAGTGGTTTGGATGACCAAGATCGAGATTCATATTCGGCAGTTGTTCACGGGGGCCATCAAGGGAGAGATCGCAGCCGCGAAGGCCATCTTTATGATGGCAGTCGATTGCTCTGCGCCCGACGCGGTCGGACCTCAGCAGATCCAATTTAAGCCCGCGCTTAAGGCATCCAATCCTGGCACCATGAACTAAAGAGAAATGGTATGGGCGACGACATCAAACGGCACGGTCGCAAACGCAGAAAAAAGTCGAGGCCGCGCAAACGACGTAAACCTATCGTGCCTCCGCTCTCGGTCGCGGCACACTTCCGGAGGCTGGCTACAGAGGAAATCGAACTTGAAGTAAATGGCAAGCTCGTGAAAATGTCCCGCTGGGACGCCTACATTAAACAACTCTATAGGATGGCGCTGAACAAGGACACTCGAGCATCGCGACTGATTAGACAGGTCCGTAAGCAGTTCCCCGGCGAGGTGCTTCCCGGAGAGATCATTATCTATCAGCTCAGCGAAGGTGACATGAGACTATAGAGCATCGAAGCAGATCGTGACGCGCCGCCGCCCGTAGACTATGGGAACATCGACGGTCGGCGGTCGCCGGTGAGCCATCATAGGTGGGTGAGATCACCAAACTGATCGGCTCCGTTAACGGGAGACGAGATCTTATCGAGGCGGCAAGATGTATCGGGGCGGGATCATCGCACTTGGCGAAGATCCCGTCCCCTCTTCTATGCGGCGGTGACAGGCACGTCAGTTGGAGAGTCTAATCACCTCGGGGGCGTGGCTGCGAGCCCGTTGTTTCGCTAAATCGCGTCCGTCTCGTACAAGCAGAGGTAGCGCCCAGCGCACGCTTGACTTCTGGCGCAATGCATAGCGGCCCGCAGCCAATGCCAGGTTAGTTTGCGATGCTCCAAGTTCGTGTTCTGTTATCACAGGCGTGCGTCCTGCTATTTTGCAATTTGCGCCCTGTTATCCTTGCCCTTAATCCCTGTTTTCGCAGGGCGGTTCGGAGACCAAAAATGCTTCTGCGACCAGTTTAATGTATTGATGTAATTTATAAATTTGTCATCTGAAGCTTGCTGGTCCACACTGGGCTCGACCTGTTACCAAATAATTTGCACAACTTGGGTCGCAGAGTTGCTTTTCGGAGCTGATCAGTGCCTGGTGAAAACAAAAAAATCCGTAGGATCATTGCTGTGAGGTCAAATATTCAAGAGCGTTGGGCATGAGCGAGGACGACACGCACAGGATCCGCAACGGCCGCCTCACCGCGATCATCAAGGCGCAGGGTGCAGAGCTGTGCTCGCTGAGGGACTGCTGCGGCGTCGAATTCGTCTGGCAGGCAGGTCCCGCCTGGACGCGCCATGCACCGCTGTTGTTTCCGATCGTCGGGCGTCTCGCCAATGACGAAATGCGGTACCGAGGCAAGACCTATCGGATGACGCAGCATGGCTTTGCGCGCGACAGCCGCTTCGTCTGGGCGGAGCGTGGCGAGAACCGTTGCGCGCTCGTGCTTGAGGATAGCGAGGCGACGCGCGAGCTCTATCCGTTCGCGTTTCGGCTGACGGCGGCCTATGCGCTCGATCAGTACGGGCTCGATCTCTCGCTCACGGTCACCAACACCGGCAAGGAGACATTGCCGGCGTCGCTGGGAGGCCATCCTGCTTTCAACTGGCCGCTTCAGGCCGGCGTGCCGAAGGAGAGCTACGCGCTGACATTCACGAACGAGGAGCCGTCTCCGGTTCGCCGTGTCGAGAGCGGACTCCTGCTCGCGGCAACGGATCCGAGCCCCGTCCGAGGCACTGTGCTTCCCCTGTCGGAAGCCCTGTTCACCAGCGACGCCGTTATCCTCGATCCCGTCAACAGCCATGCGGTCCGCTATGCCTGCACGGATGGCACCGGGCCTTGGCTCAAAATGTCATGGCGTGGCTTTCGCGAGCTCGGCGTCTGGTCGAAGCCATCAGGAGCGCCGTTCCTTTGCATCGAACCCTGGCGCGGCTATGCCAGTCCCAAGGAGTTTGACGGCGAATTCAGCGACAAGCCGGGCCTGATGCACATCGCACCCGGCGCAGAGGAGCAGTTGTCGTTCCGGGTCGACGTGGGAACGTCCTAGCTCTCACACCTCAATGCGCGTCAGGTCCTCGCCGAGCACGACAGGGCCCGAATAATCCCGCCTGACATCCGCGAGCAGCGCGTTCAGCATGGTGTCGTCGGTGCGGGGACGGTGATGGGTCAGCGCCAGCTTCTTGACGCCGGCCTTGGCCGCGATCTTGCCGACCGTGTCACCGCAAACCAGCGTGTATTTCGCAAGCCTCCGGAAATGGTCGTTGTTGATCTCCGGCGTCGCAAGAAAGCAAACCTGCACGAGCAGGTCGGCGCCCTCAGCTAGCCGCTCGAGACCGGGGCAGGGGACGGTGTCGCCGGAAATCGCAATGACCTTGCCTTCCGCTTCGAAGCGGTAGCCGAGACACATCCAGCGTGCGAGAAACGCCGGTGACATGTCGAGCCCGTCGCCATGCGAAACGAGCTCGGCGCTGATCTTCCAGCGACCCGTGTCGAGAACGGGGCCGGGAATGATGTCGGTTGCGACGACCGGTTTCCAGCCACCGAACGTCGGCTCACCCTGATCGCGCCAGGCGATGTCCTTGTCGTAGACCTGCGTCACCAGCGTGTTGACGAGCCGTTCGGTATCCAGCGGCCCATAGATGTGCAGATCGTCCTTGCGCCCATGCATCCAGGAATTCAGCATCACATCGTAGAGGGCGCCGATGTGATCGAAATGATGATGGGTGAGAAAGACCGTGTTGATGGCGCCGAGCGGTACGCCGGCCTTGCTGAGCTGCACCATGACGCCGCGGCCCGCGTCGAACAGGATGTTCTCTTCGCCGAGCCTGATCAGCGTAGTCGTCGCCATGCGGCGCGGATCCGGGCGCGGGCCGCCGGTGCCGAGCAGAATGACTTCCATGGCGTCTACTCCAGTGTGAAGCCGGTCGATTTGATCACACTAGGTTCGAAGGCAGCAGCGAGGCAAGCCGCACCGGCCTGCGGGAGCAGGCGCTGAGCGCATGCCTGTCGCGGGGGCGGCGATGCTCGGTTGGATGGTCGAGCGGCTCGATCCGGAAGATGTCAGGCGATGCGCCAGATCCTGCGCGTGCCGCTCGACCAGATGCCAGGTCGCGCGCGCGACCAGATAGCTCAGCGCGGCCGTGACGACATAGGCGAGCAGCAGCGATGCCAGCCCGTCCGCGAACGGCCAGATCTGGCGCAGGCCGAAGATCACCGCGAAATGCGATAGGTACATCGAATAGGAATTGCGGCCGAGCGCCTCGAGTGGTTGCAGGCGGATCGCAAGGCGGATGCACCAGAACACGAGTGCGCCGAGCACGAGGTTGATCACGAGATAGTTGAACTCGTGCGATCCGGTCGCCCGGTCGGCGACAAAGGACAGCGCGACGAAGCCTGCGAGGATCGCGGCGTCAGACTTCGCAAAACCGTCGCGCAGCGTGAAGAACAGCGCGCAGCCGACCAGGAAGACCGGCAACTGGTTCAGGAAGCTGATGTGCAGCGCGTTCCAGACGAACGCCTCGTGGCCGGGGCCGTAATAGGCCGAGAACAGCGCGAACGCCCACGGCTTGAACAGGCAGACATTGACGAGGTGCAGCACGATCGCGAGCGCAAGATAGAGATGACGGCGCGATCCGAACGCCGTGATCACGAACGGGAAGACCAGATAGAACATCATCTCGGCTGCGATCGACCAATCGCCCGGCACGACGCTGTTGACGCTGTCGGGCCAGAAGCCGTGCAGGAACGTCGCGGTCAGGATCACCTGGAGCGGTCCGATGCCGTTCGGTGCGTTGGTGCTCGGGCCCGTGCCGTTGATGACGAGATAGACCGGGATCGCGAGCCAGAACAGCGGCGCGATGCGCAAGAAGCGGCGGATGTAGAATTTGCGCGTCGGGCTCGCTTCGGTGCGCTGTGTCCACATCAGGCACATTGTCATGGCGCTGACGAAGTAGAACACGTTGACGCCGGTCCAGCCGCACATGAAGGCGTAATCGACGGCATGGATATTTGACGGAAAAGATTGCGAGACGTGGATCGCCATCACGCCGACGATGGCGAGGCCGCGCAGGAAGTCGAGGCTGTGCGAGCGGCCGAAGGGCGTTGCGCCTCGGTCGGTCCGACCGGCCAACCGGGCCTGCCCCTGCATCACGCCTGCTCCGTGGTCTTGCCGTTCTCTCGCGCTTGCGATGCGAAAGCATAGAGGCGGTGACGGCCAAACCGAAGCGGAAGCCTTTCTTTACGTTAACCGGCGGTTGAATCCGGATTCGGATGAACGGGCTTGTTGGTGCCGGGCGCGGCCGAAGCGGGGCCGAGTTCCGCGCATCGATGCGCTCAGTGAGAAGTGTGGGCCAATTCATACTTAATACTTCAATACCGTGACCAATATTGTTTGGGCAGCATAACAAGCCTAGTGTTCAAGCAGGCAGTTTCGGGGGCTCGAATAAGCCGTGAATGTACGTTCACAGGACAGCGCGTCGCGCGGCGGCCTGAATTTTCAGGGCGGCTCAAACGCACACAGGACATCCAACATCGTGGCCGATTCCGCACTTCAGGAATTGCGTCCTATCGGGCGCGAGCGATTGATTGTGGTCGAAGACGACCCGGTGATCCGGACGATGCTGGTCGGTTACTTCAGCGAGAACAATTTCGACGTGGTCGGCGCCGGTACCTGCGCGGAATGTCGCCAGGCGCTGCGCGCGCGCACCGACCTGGTCTTCCTCGATTTGCAGTTGCCCGACGGCGACGGCTTCGAGCTCGCCAGGGAGATCCAGGCGACCAGCAATGCGGGCATCATCTTCGTGACCCGCCGCGACACCGATGTCGACCGCATCCTCGGCCTCGAGATCGCCGGCGATCATTACGTCACCAAGCCGATCAATCTGCGCGAGCTGCTGGCGCGTGCGCGCAGCGTGCTGCGGCGGCGCTCGATCGACCGCAAGGCGGCGCGCAACCACAATTCGATCGCCTTCGGCGACTGGATCATCGACCTGACGCGGCGCGAGCTGCTCGGCAGCGACGGCAAGCCGGTGGCGCTGACGCGCGCCGAGTTCGATCTGCTCGCCGCGCTCGTCGGTGCGGATGGCAGGCCGCTCAGCCGCGACTATCTGATCGAGGTCGTCAGCAACCGCCAGGCCGAGGTCGACATCCGCACGGTCGATGCGCTGGTGGCGCGGCTGCGTCGCAAGCTCGTCGGCAGCGGCACGCCCGTCATCGCCACCGTCACCGGTGTCGGTTACAAGCTCGCGCTCAGCGAGCGGCTCTGATCTCAACTGTCGAAAGATCTGATCGCCCGCGCCCCTACCGTATGCGGGCGCTTTGATCCGTGGTGATTTGTCGTGTCGTCCCCGCCAGCTGGTCGTCGACCGCATAGAGCGTGCAGGTCGGCGACCATTTCATGCAGGCCGCAAGCGAATCGCGTTGCGCATCGTCCACGGTGTTGCGCCCCGAGCGCCAGCCGTAACCGCCATTGGGCGATACCGCAAAGGCCTTGTGCGGCATGGTGCTGGCGAGATAGCGCGCAAACTCGGCTTTCGCCGCGTCACTGAAATGGCCCGGCGGCGGCAGCGGATCGGGCGGGCTCAGCATGTCGTGGGCGAGCCCGCGCTCGTGCAGGAAGGCGTCGAGATAAGGCGTCCATTGCGGGCGGCCGGCCACGGAATAGAGATAGTGGCCGTCGTCGCCGTAAGGCGGTGCCGTGACGAATTTCGCGCTGCCGCCGCCGGCGCGAAAGGCGGCATAGAGGCGGCGCGCCAGGTCAGGGCCGAAGTACAGATCGTTGGTCGCGTAGACCCACAGCATCGGCACCCGTGAGGACTTGCCGAAGCTGGCGAAGGCCTGCACCAGCCCATCCTCGTTGCAGACGTCTTCGTCATCGTCGCGCGAGCCGCGGCCGCCGGCAAAGCTGATCGCGGCGACGAGGCCGGGCGGCGGCTGCGCCGTCAGCGCGACGGTGGCGAGCCCGCCGGCGGAATGGCCGGCCGCGATCATGCCTATCGTGGTGACGTCGGACCTGCGCGCCATCGCGTCGATCGCCGCGCGCAAATCCGCGATCGCAACGGCTGCCGCCGGCAAATAGGCGGCATTGGCGCAGCCGCCGGCGCTGTCGGCCCGGCCGCCGGGCGAGGTGCCGTAGCCGCGCCGCATCACGATCAGCGCGGCGAAACCGCGCCGGGCATATTCGAGCGCGATGCCGTAATATGCGTGCGCCGTCATGGTCGCGCGATCGCCAAAGCTGCGCGGCGTGCCGTGGCTGAGCAGCGCGAGCGGATAGCGCTTGGTCCCGGCCGGGCGGACCAGAAACGCCTCCAGTCCCTGCGGCCCGGCTTCCGTCATCGGGATGCGGAGGTCCTCGGTGTAGAATTCCGCGGCCCGCGCTGGCGCAAAGCCCATCGCGAGCGAGCCAATCAGCAGAAATAAGAGCCTGTGAAACAGCACCATGTGCCGACTCGAAAAAAGACCAGATCAAAAGAAGACCATAGCACGATCTCCGGAACAGCCGCCCACCGCGCGTGTTGTGCCCTTGGCGCGGGGCCGGCCGATGCTATGGTGTGGCGCAATCTCTGTACGACAGGACGAGGATATTTCCAGTGGCTGATGTTGATCCCGCGGCGGGCAAAGTGGTCTCGCCGGACGCGCTCGCCAACATTCCGCGGCTCGTGACGGCCTATTTCGCGGGCAAGCCGGACGCGGCGGACCCGGCGCAGCGGGTGGCGTTTGGCACCTCCGGCCATCGCGGCACCTCGCTGAAGAGCTCCTTCAACGAAGGTCACATCCTCGCGACCACGCAGGCCATTTGTGACTACAGAAAAGAAAAGGGGCTGACCGGGCCGCTCTTCATCGGCATCGACACCCATGCGCTGGCCGAGCCGGCGCTCGTCAGCGCCGTCGAAGTGTTCGCGGCCAACGGCGTCGAGGTGATGATCGACAAGGACGGCGGCTACACGCCGACGCCTGTCATCTCGCACGCGATCCTGACCTACAACAAGGGCCGCACGTCGGGTCTGGCCGATGGCGTTGTCGTCACGCCCTCGCACAATCCGCCGGAGGATGGCGGCTACAAATACAATCCGCCGCATGGCGGGCCGGCTGACACGGATGTCACCGGTGTCGTCGAGAAGCGCGCCAACGCCTATCTCGCCGACGGCCTCAGGAGCGTGAAGCGCATCGACTATGCCAGGGCGCTGAAATCGTCGACCGTTCACGCCTACGACTACATTACCCCGTATGTTGCCGATCTCGGCAATGTCGTCGATCTCGAGCTGGTCAAATCCGCCGGCATCAATATCGGCATCGACCCGCTCGGCGGCGCTGCCGTACATTACTGGCATCCGATCATCGCGCGCTATGGCCTCAGGGCCAGTGTCGTGAACGAGGCGATCGATCCGGCCTTCCGTTTCATGACCGTCGACTGGGACGGCAAGATCCGCATGGACTGCTCCTCGCCTTATGCGATGGCGAGCCTGATCGCGATGCGCGACCGGTTCGACGTTGCGTTTGCCAACGACACCGACGCCGATCGCCACGGCATCGTGACGCGCACCGGCGGCCTGATGAATCCGAACCATTATCTGGCGACCGCGATCTCCTATCTGTTCGCGCATCGCCCGAACTGGGGCGGCAGCGCTGCGATCGGCAAGACCGTGGTGTCGAGCTCGATCATCGACCGCGTCGCCAAGAAGCTCGACCGCAAGCTGGTGGAGACGCCGGTCGGCTTCAAATGGTTCGTCGACGGGCTCCTCACGGGCGGCTTCGGCTTTGGCGGCGAGGAGAGCGCTGGGGCCTCGTTCCTGCGCCGCGACGGCACGGTGTGGACCACCGACAAGGACGGCATCATCCTCGGCCTGCTCGCAGCCGAGATCATGGCCAAGACCGGCCGCGATCCGAGCCAGCTCTTTGGCGATCTCACTGCCGAGCTCGGCGTGCCCCATTACGCCCGCATCGACGTCGCAGCGACCGCGCCGCAGAAGAACATTTTGAAATCCGTCACGCCCGAGCAACTTGGACTGAAGGACCTCGCCGGCGATTCGGTCCGCGCCACGCTCAGCAAGGCGCCCGGCAACGGCCAGCCCTTCGGCGGCATCAAGGTCGAGACCGACTACGGTTGGTTCGCCGCGCGGCCGTCGGGGACGGAGGACGTCTACAAGATCTACGCAGAAAGTTTTCGCAGCACCGAGCACCTCAAGCGGATTCAGGAAGAGGCGCAGGCCGGGCTGAAGAAGGTGTTCGGGGCGTAGGGACCGAGCCGAGCGCCGCTATCGTTACCCCCCAGATGATGTCATCACCCGCGAAAGCGGGTGATCCAGTACTCCGCGGCGCCGATTTGATGAATCAACGACCGCCGCGGAGTACTGGATTCCCCGCCTTCGCGGGGAATGACAGCGGAGTTTAATCCTGTATACACAGCATCATAGTCCGGTATTATAATACAGCAATTTAGGCCTTGAATCATTCCGCCTCCCAGTTATTGTATACATAGCGCATACATAAGCCTTGGGAGATCGCCCAATGACAAAACCCTTCCCCATGAACGCCTGGTACGCCGCCGCCTGGGACGCCGACGTCAAGCCGGCGCTGTTGCCGCGGACGATCTGCGGCAAGCACGTCGTGATGTACCGCAAGGCCGACGGCGCGGTGACCGCGCTGGAGGATGCCTGCTGGCACAGGCTGGTGCCGCTGTCCAAGGGCCGGCTCGAAGGCGACACCGTCGTCTGCGGCTATCACGGCCTGAAATACAACGCGCAGGGCCGCTGCACCTTCATGCCCTCGCAGGAGACCATCAACCCGTCTGCCTGCGTGCGCGCCTATCCCGTCGTCGAGCGTCACCGCTACGTCTGGCTCTGGATGGGCGATCCAGCGCTCGCCGATCCCGCGCTGGTGCCCGACATGCACTGGAATCACGATCCGGCCTGGGCCGGCGACGGCAAGACCATCCGCGTCAATTGCGACTACCGCCTCGTGCTCGACAATCTCATGGACCTCACCCACGAGACGTTTGTGCACGGCTCCTCCATCGGCAATGACGCGGTCGCCGAAGCGCCGTTCGACGTCACCCATGGCGAGAAGACGGTGACGGTGACGCGCTGGATGCGCGGCATCGAGGCGCCGCCGTTCTGGGCCAAACAGCTCGGCAAGTCCGGCCTCGTCGACCGCTGGCAGATCATCCGCTTCGAGGCCCCGTGCACCATCGCCATCGACGTCGGCGTGGCGCCGGCCGGCACCGGCGCGCCGGAAGGCGACCGCTCGCAGGGCGTCAACGGTTTCGTGCTCAACACCATCACGCCCGAGACCGAGAAGACCTGCCACTATTTCTGGGCGTTCGTGCGCAACTATCAGATCGGCGAGCAGCGCATCACCACCGAAATCCGCGACGGCGTCTCCGGCATCTTCCACGAGGACGAGCTGATCCTGGAGGCGCAGCAGCGCGCCATGGACGAGAACCCGGACCGCATCTTCTACAATCTCAATATCGACGCCGGCGCGATGTGGATGCGCAAGCTGATCGACAGGATGCTCGCGAAGGAGAACCCGCCGCAGCAGCTCCAGGCCGCGGAGTAGATCATGGCCGAACGTGAGGTCGACCGCTCCGTCTCGCAGACCGTGAAGGCGCAGCTCGCGTTGCGCGACCAGATCCTGTCGGGGACTTTACGTCCCGGCGAGCGCATCTCCGAGCTGCAGGCGGTGGAGACCACCGGCGCCTCGCGCACGCCGGTGCGCATGGCGCTGGTGCGGCTGGAGGAGGAAGGCCTGCTGGAGGCGATCCCCTCCGGCGGCTTCATGGTGAAAGCGTTCTCCGAGCGCGACATCTCCGATTCCATCGAGCTGCGCGGCACGCTGGAAGGCCTCGCCGCGCGCTTTGCCGCCGAGCGCGGCGTCTCCGCGCGCGAGCTCGAGCCGCTCAAGGAGTGCCTCGCCGCGATCGACGAGCTGCTGCGGCAAGTGCCGATCTCGATCGAAGCGTTCTCGTCCTATGTCGCGCTGAACGCGCGCTTCCACGCGCTGCTCACCGAATTATCGCGCAGCCCGCCGCTGATCCGGCAGATCGACCGCGCCTCGGCGCTGCCGTTCGCCTCGCCGAGCGCCTTCGTGATGGCGCAGTCGGCACTGCCCGAGGCGCAGCAGATCCTGATCATCGGGCAGGAGCACCACCGCGTCGTGATCGACGCGATCGAGAACCGCGAGGGTGCGCGTGCCGAAGCCGTGATGCGCGAGCACGCCCGGCTCGCGGTGCGCAACTTAAGGCTCGCGCTGCGCAACCGCACCCATCTCGATTTGCTGCCGGCGCTGGCGCGGATCATGACCGCAACCGATTGAGGGCACCATGCGCTTCGTCGAAACCTGGATTCCCGCCACGCTCGTCTCGACCCGCGATCTTGCGCCCGCCATCCGCGAATTCCTGATTCGGCCCGACCAGTTCGATGGCAGCGCCTATCCGGTCGGCAGCCACATCAATGTCAGCGTCACCATCGACGGCCAGCCCGAGACACGGTCCTATTCGCTGGTCGGTGAAGCCTCGCCGCAAGGCTTCAGGATCGCGGTGCGCCGCGCGGAGGATTCCCGCGGCGGCTCACGCTACATGTGGCAGCTCGCGCCGGGCGCACGGCTCGACATTACGCGGCCGTCGTCGCTGCTCGCGGTCGATTGGACGCGCCAAAACTATTGCCTGATCGCCGGCGGCATCGGCATCACCCCGATCATCAGTGCCGCACAGGCGCTGGCGCGCCGCGGCGCCGCTGTCACGCTGCACTACGCCGTGCGCGGGCGCGCTGACGCCGCCTATCTCGACGAGCTCTCAAGCCTGCTCGGCGACCGCCTGGTCGTCCATGCCAGCGATGAAGGCAAGCGGCTCGATCTCGACAGCCTGTTCGCCGCACTGCCGAAGGGCACGCTGACGCTGTTCTGCGGCCCGATGCGCATGCTCGATGCCGCCCGCCACGCCTGGATCGGCGCCGGGCATCCGCTTCCCGATCTCCGCTACGAGACGTTCGGCTCCAGCGGCACGCTGCCGACAGAGACGTTCCGCGTGCGCCTGAAGGGCTCCGGTGTCGAGCTCGAAATCCCGCGCGAGCGCTCGATGCTTGATGTCCTCAACGCCAGCGGCTTTGAGGTGATAGCCGACTGCAAGCGCGGCGAATGCGGCCTCTGCGCCATCGACGTCGTCGAGGTCGACGGCGAGATCGACCATCGCGACGTCTTCTTCAGTGATCACCAGAAGCAAAGCAACCAGAAGATCTGCGCCTGCGTTTCGCGCGCGCGGGGAACCATCACCGTGGATACGCTGCTGCGGGCGGATGCGGTTTGACGTTAGCAGCTCGGCCTTGAGGGCGCCCGTTCATCGTCCCATCTGCTTCGGATCGTAATAGAACCGCTCCTCGATCAGCTGGTCGCCCCGCCAGGTCTGCCACGCGATTTCGTCGAGTGTCCGCGTCACACCTTCGGCATTGGTGAAGCTGAACTTCCAGCGTGAGGCGACATTATTGCCTTCGATCAGGCTCGGCCCGATCCGCACCGCCTTGACTTCCTTGAAGGCCGCCAGCACGCCGCGCTCTTTGGCCGCGAGCTTGTCGCGACCGACCATGGGTTCGGTCTGGTTTTCATACGTCGCGGCGTCCGGAGAGTAGTAATCGAGGATCGCTCCGACAAAATCGCCATCCTCCAACCGCTTTGCAAAGGCTTCGACAATCTCACGGCTCGGCATTGGCAGCACCTCGGGGCTATAAACCGACTGACGGTCGGTAAATACCGACCCTTGGTCGAAAAGTCAACTGGTGGGATCCGCCGAATTGGACTAGACGGGGCTGATGGCGAAGCAGGCGGAGCGGCGGGCCGCGACATCGGAGGCGATCCTGACGGCGGCGCGCCGGTTGTTCGGGATGCAAGGGTTTGCCGCGACGACGATGGACGAGATCGCCGAAGCCGCCGGCGTCGCCAAGGGCGCGGTCTATCATCACTTCAGGACCAAGGAGGCGCTGTTCGAAGCGGTGTTCGACCTGGTCTCGCGCGACCTCGTCGCCGAGATCGACAGCACCGCGCGCGCCGAGAAGGACGTGCTGGCCGCGATGGTCGCCGGCACCCAGCATTATTTTGCTGTGACCGCCAAGGGGCCGACCGGCCAGATCATTCTGCGCGACGGTCCGGCCGTGCTCGCCTGGGAGCGCTGGCGCGAGATCGATGCCAAACACTTTGGCGGCAAGATGCCGCGCGCACTCGCGGTGGCGATGGAGGCCGGCCTGATCGCAAGGCAGCCGGTCGAGCCGCTGGCGCGGCTGCTGCTCGGTGCGGTGACGGAAGCCGCGGTCGCTTGCGCCGGGCGCGCCGATATCGCAAGGGCGGGAGCGGAATATGCCCGTGCGTTCAAGTCGCTGGTCGAGGCGCTGCGCCTCCGCGCATGATTGTGCTAATCACGACACTGGAAACGCCCACACCGACAAGAAGAACAATAGCGCATGAACGCAAATTCCATTCTCGCCCCGTCCGATCCCGAGTTCGACTACATCATCGTCGGCGCCGGCTCTGCCGGCTGTGTGCTCGCCAACCGGCTGTCGGCGAACGGTAAGCACAGCGTGCTGCTGCTCGAGGCCGGCCCGAAGGATTCCAACATCTGGATCCACGTGCCGCTCGGCTACGGCAAGCTGTTCAAGGAAAAGACCGTCAACTGGATGTACCAGACCGAGCCGGAGCCCGAGCTGAAGGGCCGCCAGGTGTTTCAGCCACGCGGCAAAACGCTGGGCGGATCGAGCTCGATCAACGGCCTGCTCTACGTGCGTGGCCAGCACGAGGACTACTATCGCTGGCGCCAGCACGGCAATGCCGGCTGGGGTTATGATGACGTGCTGCCCTATTTCAAGAAGGCGGAGAACCAGACGCGCGGCGCCGATCAATATCACGGCAGCGGCGGGCCGCTGCCGGTCTCCAACATGGTCGTGACCGATCCGCTGTCGAAAGCCTTCATCGACGCCGCGGTCGAGACCGGTTTGCCCTATAATCCCGATTTCAACGGCGCCACGCAGGAAGGCGTCGGCCTGTTCCAGACCACAACGCGCAACGGCCGTCGCGCCTCGACGGCGGTGGCCTATCTCGGCCCTGCGAAGACGCGCAGCAATCTCAAGGTCGAGACCGAGGCGCTCGGCCAGCGTGTGCTGTTCGAGGGCCGCCGCGCGGTCGGCGTCGAATACCGGCAAGGCGCAACTGTGCGCCGCGCACGGGCGCGGAAGGAGGTCGTGCTGTCGAGCGGCGCCTACAACACGCCGCAGCTCCTGCAGCTCTCCGGCGTCGGGCCTGCGGATCTCCTGCGCAAGCACGGCATCGACGTCGTGCTGGACGCAGCTGGCGTCGGTCACGATCTCCAGGACCACATGCAGGTTCGCATCGTGATGCGCTGCTCGCAGAAGATTACGCTCAACGACACCGTCAACCATCCGCTCCGCCGCACCTTCGCCGGCGCGCGCTATGCGCTGTTCCGGAAAGGCTGGCTGACGATCGCGGCCGGCACGGCGGGCGCTTTCTTCAAGACCAATCCGCGGCTGGCTTCGCCCGATATCCAGGTGCACTTCCTGCCGTTCTCGACCGACAAGATGGGCGAGAAGCTGCATGATTTCTCCGGCTTCACGGCGTCGGTGTGCCAGCTCCGGCCCGAAAGCCGTGGGTCCTTGCGCATCCGGAGCGCGGACCCGAACGTGCCGCCCGAAATCCGCATCAACTACATGTCGACCGAGACCGACCGCACCACCAACGTCGAGGGCCTCAAGATCCTGCGAAAGATCTTGCATGCGCCGGCGCTGAAGCCCTTCGTGGTCAGCGAGTACGATCCCGGCGCGAAGGTATCCACGGACGCCGAGCTTCTGGATTATTGCCGCGAGCGCGGCAGCACGATCTACCATCCGACCTCGACCTGTCGTATGGGCAATGATGCGCTCGCGGTGGTGGACCAGCGGCTGAAGGTGAGGGGGCTCGAGGGCCTGCGCGTCGTCGACGGTTCGATCATGCCGGACCTCGTCTCCGGGAACACCAACGCGCCGATCATCATGATCGCGGAGAAGGCCTCCGATATGATATTGGAGGATGCGCGGTAAACCCGCGCGTCTCGAAAGGACAAGAGCTTGGCTACGCGTTTCAAGATCGGCACCCGCAAGAGCGCGATGGCGCTGGCACAGACGGACGAGATCGCGCGCCGCCTGACCGCCGCCATACCCGGTCTCGATGTCGAGATCGTCAAGTTCGACACGACGGGCGATCTCGACCAGACCAGCAAGCTCCTGCCGCACGGCGGCAAGGGCGGTGCCTTCGTGGCGCAGATCCGGGCCGCCGTGCTGTCGGGCGAACTCCAGGCCGCGATGCACTCCCTGAAGGACATGCCGGGCAACGAGGACACGCCCGGCCTCGTCATCGGCGCCACTCTCTCGCGCGATCCCGCGAGCGATGCGCTGGTGCTGCGCGACGGCGTCACGCTGGCAGCGCTGCGCCAATCGCGCGGCAAGGGTTTTAAGATCGGCACCAACGCCGTGCGCAGGGCCGCCTATGCGCGGCGGCTGTTTCCCGAGATCGAAGTCATCCACTTCCGCGGCGCCGCCGACACGCGCGTGCGAAAACTCGACAATGGCGAGAAGCAGAAGCTGCCGGATGGCGGCGCGGTGGGACCCGCGGACGCGTTGATCATGGCGCGCTCGGGTCTCGATCGCGTTGGTCTTTCCAGCCGCATCGCCTACGAATTCACCGCGACCGAAATGCTGCCGGCAGCGGGGCAGGGCATCGTCGCGGTCGAATGCGCGGCGCAGGACTGGCAAACGCGGAAAATTCTGTCGTCGATCGACGATCCCCTAGCGCACGCCTCTGCCGACGCCGAGCGCGAGGTGCTCTGGGTGCTCAACGGCCACTGCAATTCGCCGGTGGCGGGTTTCTCGACCATATCAGGCGATCAGATGACGCTGGCTGCATCCGTGCTCGATCTCTCCGGCAACACCATCATCGAAGCCTTGCGCGCAGGACCCGCCAATCGCCCGCGCGAGCTCGGCCGTGCGGTCGCTCTGGATTTGCTGGACAAGGGCGCCGCCGAGATCATCGAGCGCAGCCGGCCGCGGTAATCCGTGTACCCATAGGTCCAGTGGAGTGCCTCGGTTCAGACCAGATGGACAACCTCCTAACAGACCACACCTAGTGCACGCCATAGCGCGCGAATTCCTCCGCGATGTCGGTCCGGAGGGCCTTCGCGGCCGCGACGTCGGCATCGCCGGCGGCGATGTCGCCGCGGCGGGCCTTCGCCAGGCCCCGGCCGTACAGCGCGGCCGCCAGCTTCGGGTCGATGCGGAGCGCGGAATCGTAGTCGGCGATCGCCGCCGCGAAACGTCCGGCCCTGAGGTTCGCCAGCGCGCGGGAATCGTAGGTCGCCGAGGTGTGGGCGCCGGTGCCGATCGCCCTGTCGCAAGCCTCCATGGCGTCCCGCGCCTCCGTCGAACTCGCCCGGATCCAGCAGAGGCCGCTCCAAGCCCCTTCTAGGTCGGGGTCGAGACGCACCGCTTCGGCGTAGTCGCGCTCCGCGCGCGTCGGATCGCCCTTCTTCAGCCGGGCCTCGGCGCGGTTGGCGAAGGCCCGCGCATAGGTCGGAGCGAGGTCGACGGCCCGGTCGAAATCCTCGATCGCGGCGTCGTAGTCGCCCTTTCTCAGTCTGGCCGCTCCGAGGTTGTTGACGGCCTTGACGAAGGCCGGATCGACCGCGATGGCGCTTTCGAAGTCGGCCGCGGCATGGTCGTAGTCGGCCTTCTCGGCGTAGGCGACGCCGCGGTTGTTGTAGGCGATGGCGAGGGAGGACGGGCCGCCCTGGTTCGCCTCGATGAAGGCCGAGCAGGCCATGATCCGCATGTCGGGGGCGGCGGCGCCGTTGCACAGCTCGACGTTCCGGAACTGGCCTTCGTTCGGCTTCTGTGCGGCGGCCGGCACGAGCAGCAGGATCACGATCGACGCCGCCCCGAGGCGCGCGTTCAGCATCCGCGGCAGATGCCGGGGGTACGCTCGGCCCTCCCCTCCCGCGCCGGAGCGGCCGCCCTGCGCTTCGGAACGCCGCTCTTGTCCAGCACCCGGTCCTTGCCCTCCTCGATCAGGGTGGAGAACCTGACGGTGCCGTCGTCGGAGACCTCGATGTGGGGCGTGGTGCCCCGGATGCCCATGGTCGCCACCGGAGTGTCGACCTTCATGTCGCCGCTCTTGGCGACGGCACCGGCCACGAAGGTGGCCGTCCCCCTGGTCAGGTTGAACAGGCTCGCGTTGGATTTGGCGCCCGGGTCGTAGACGAATTCGCTCATCTCCATGCTGGCGTTGCTGGACAGATTGAACGAAGAGCCGTCGGCGAAATTGATGCCGAGCTTGCCGTCGGCGCCGGTCTTGACCACGTCGCCCTGGTAGACTGGGTCGCCGACCTTGACGGCCGCCTTGTCGTCGGAAAGGGCGGTCTGGACGACGGCCGCGCCGACGTGCTCGACCGCCACCTTGCCGACGATCATTACGATCTTGCCGATGGGTTTGACGTCGGATGGCGGCGCGTTCTGCGCCGACGCGCTCCGGGATGCGGTCATGCCGAGACACAGGAAGCCGAGACACAGGGCCGCGAGGCCCGCCATCGTCCGTCGCGCGTCCATGCCGCTTCTCCCTTCGCGAGAAGAGCCCCATCATCGCACCCCGCGAATGATGGCAGAGCCGCGCGAGACGGGCCAGATCGGGCTTTGGACTACCACTTAATAGTCAGTCGGGCCCGCGTTCATGCTGCGCGGCGTGCCCTGAAATGGCGTATTTCCGAGTGCGCAAGGCGGGCGGATGCGGCGGCATTGGCACGATCCGGAACAACAACATGCGAGACGTGGCGATGTCGCCGGCACGGGTCTTCGACGGTCTACGACGCACGCCGCCCGGCGGCCGGCTCGGCGTCGCGTCCCTGACCGGCGGGATTTCCTTCGTGGCGCTGATCCTTTCCGCGCTGAAGGAGGCGTGGGGCGCCGATCCGGACGTCGCGCTGTTCGATCACGACAGCATCACTTACAAGGATTTCGCGCATGGCTCCTTCGAGCTCGTCACCAAGGAGGCTGTCCCGCGCCACATCATCGTCGACGATCCCGGACAGACCGTCGTCCTGAGCAAGGTAGGGTCCTCGGTCAGCTTCGCCCAGGTCGCCAATAACGCGTCGCAGATGGGCGACCTGCAGGCCCAGCAACAGGACGTGCTCGCGAACTATTCGCGGGAGCACGGGCCGCCCGGCTCCAGCACGCCGCCCGGCGAGGCCGATCTGTCGCCGCAGCCGATCAATTTCGAAGCTCCGGACGGGCCGACGGCGCCGCATACCCTTCAGGGACTGGTTGTGCCGGCGAGCTTCGTCCCGGATGCGCCGTTGATCCATTCGGTGCCGACCCTGAACCTCGGCTCGGCTCCGGTCGAGATCGACACGGTCGTGTTCGACGACTTCTCCGCGTCCAGCGGCAGCTTCTGGGCCTCGAGCTTCGGCTCCGGCGGCGCGCCGACCTTCGGCATCGCCGGCGGGATCGGCGGCCCCTTCACGGTGGCGGGCGCGAACTTCGACGTCGAGAAGCCGGGCTCGTTCGGAATCCTCTACGTGAACAGCCATACCGGCGCCTACACCTACGTACCCAACAACGACGCCATCAACGCGCTGAAGGCTCCCAGCGCCGACAACTTCACGATCACCGCCTCCGACGGCTTCGCCTCGGCGAGCCAAAGCTTCACCATCGACATCCACGGGACGGACGACGCGTCCGTGATCTCCGGCGCCACCGCCAGATCGGTTGCCGCCACCGCCATGGCCTTTGCGGCCGGTCACGACGTCCATGCCGCGCCGACCGCGAGCGGCACGCTGACCGACGCCGACGTCGACGATCCCGCCAACACGTTCACCGCGGTGAGCACACCCCACGCCAGCGACCACGGCTACGGTACCTTCACCATGACGACCGACGGGCACTGGACTTACACGCTCGACGACGCCAATCCGGCCGTGCTCGCGCTGAAGGCCTGCGACACGACGACGGACACTTTCACCGTGACCACGATCGGCGGCACGCCGCAGACGATCACCGTGACCATCCAGGGCGCGGACGATCCGTCCGTCGTCTCTGGCGACACGCATGGACGCGTGGTCGAGGCCGGCGGGGTCCACAACGCCGACCACGGCGTCCCGACCGCCAGCGGCGTGCTGACCGCCGTCGACGTTGACGGACCTTCGAACGACTTCGACGCGGTCGCCTGTCCCGAGACCAGCGACAACGGCTACGGCACCTTCACCATGACGCCCGACGGGCACTGGACCTTCGCACTCGACAACGGCAATTGCGCGGTCCAGGCGCTCAACGTCGGTCAGAGCCTCACCGACAGCTTCACGGTGAAGACGGCGGACGGGACCGCGCAATCTGTGAGCGTCACGATCGAGGGCAGCAACGACGCGGCGACGATCTGCGGGGATACCCACGGATGCGTGACCGAACCGAACTACTCCTGCCTGCCGCCGCCCAGTGCCAGCGGCACGTTGAGCGACAAGGACGTGGACAATCCGGACGATACTTTCACGGCGACGACGTGCCCTCAGGCCAGCGAGCACGGCTACGGCAGCTTCACCATGACGGCCGACGGCACCTGGACCTACACGCTCGATCCGGGCAACCCGGCGGTGGAGGCCCTGCGGTCCTGCGATACGCTGACCGACTGCTTCACCGTGACGACGATCGACGGGACGCCCCAGACGGTGAGCGTGACCATCCAGGGCGCGGCGGAGGCCGATTCGTTCCGGTTCAAGGAAAGCTTCGGCTCCGGCCATGCGGCCCCCACGCCGGCATCGTCCGCCGAGGTCGTCCATGCGGCTTTCGCCGACGCCGCTCATCCGATGCCACTTCTGCCGGACGACCTGCACTCCGTCGGGCACGACGCGGGCCCATACGAGGCGGCCGCCGTCGGGTTCCATCCGCCGCAGCACGATCTGATCTTCTGAGAGCCGGTTTCCGGCCGGCGGACTTTGCGCTTTACGGGGACGCTTCTGGACTGCACCCCTCAAGTGAGACACGATAATCTCGGGTATTACGGTATTACGGTGACACCCATTAGGTATTACGGTGACACCCATTAG
>NZ_VSSR01000034.1 GCF_008123515.1 Bradyrhizobium cytisi | reverse complement strand
GATCTCGGACAGACTCTAAGGATCGTGAAAGCCTGCCGTTTCGCGAGCAGGTTCAAGGGGAGCGAACGTCCGTGCCGTCATCAGGGGTGGGCGACGATCCGCGTGCCACAGCGCATCGCGGAAGAATGGTTTTGCGCGCAACCGCAACTGCGTCATGGCTCATTGCCGGCGCATGCGCATGTCTCCCGACAGCAATTCAGAAAACATCTCTGACCACGCGACGCCTCGTCAGCTCGCGGCGCGTCGGGTGCTTTCGTTCAATCATCAACGTTGAAACTGGGAGGGCATGACATGAAACGATTTTTCCTCGCCTCGACGATCGTCGCCACATGGGCGTCTCTCGGCCCGCAAGCGGCCGCACACGGGCTGCCGCCGAGCGGCGTGGCCCCGCGCTCGTCCTGCACCGCCCTCACCGGGCTCACTCTGCCGAACACGCAGATCCTGAGCGCGACGCAGAAGTCGGGCTATTGCAACGTGATCGGCATCATCAACAAGCGCGTTTCCACGCAGGATCCCGATCACTTCACCTACGGCATCGGCTTCGCGCTCAACCTGCCCAACACCTGGCATGGCCGCTTCGAGATGATGGGCGGCGGCGGCACCGACGGCAGCCTGCAAAGCGATCCGCAAGGTGCTGCCGGCGTCGAGCTCGGCCAGGGCTGGGCGGTGGCGGCCGATGACGGCGGCCACGAGGACAGCGCGACCAATGTCCTCGGCGGCTATCAGGACGACGACGCCAATGCCGGCGGCTCCGCGCATTTCGCGATCGATGCGCAGGCACGCCGCGACTACGGCTATAACGGCATCGAGAAGACCGCGACGACGGCCAAGCAGATCATCTCCTATTTCTACGGCCTCGATACCGTCTATTCCTACATCATGGGCTGCTCGAACGGCGGCCGCGACGCGATGGTCGCCTCGCAACGATCGCCCTGGCTGTTCGACGGCGTGATCTCGCAAAACCCCGGCTTCAACCTGCCGCAGGCGGGCCTCGCGGAGGCCTGGAACGAGCAGGTGCTCGGCACGCTTTCGACCAGCAAGGACATCAACGGCCAACCGTATATTCCCGACACGTTCCCACAGCAGGACCTTCAGGTGGCCTCGGCTGCGATCCTGAGCGCCTGCGACGCGCTCGATGGCCTCGTTGACGGCATCATCGACAACTACCACGCCTGCACGGCCAGGAAGGTGTATCCGGCACTCGCGAGCTACACTTGCGGCACCGGCTCGCACGGCAGCACGCCGCATGGCGGCACCTGCCTCACCAGCGCGCAGGTCGATGCACTCAAGAAAATCTACGCCGGTCCGGTCAATTCAAAAGGCGAGCGGCTCTATTCGAACTGGTTCTGGGACGCCGGCATCTGGACGCCGCCCACCGCGCCCGGCGCAGGCTGGCAACTCTGGAACGTCGTCACCGCGCCGGTGCCCGGTGTCAACACCGCGATCAACCTGACGCTCGGCGCCGGCGCGATCCCGATGATCTTCCAGACGCCGCCCGTCGTCACGCCCGTCAACGGACCGACCGGCCAGGAAGCCTTCGTGTTCAAATTCAACTTCGACACCGACGCGCCGAAGATCTTCACGAAGACCGCGGCCTATCCGGAAAGCGCGATGGATTTCATGGCGGCGGTCGCAACCGATTTGCGTCCGTTCAAGGCGCGCGGCGGCAAGCTGATCATCTCGTCCTCGGTCAATGACGGCATCTTCTCGGGCGCCGCTATCGCCCGCTGGTACCGCAAGATGAACCAGCGCATGGACAATCACGCCACCGATTTCGCGCGGCTGTTCATGGTGCCCAACATGGCCCATTGCGGCGGCGGCGCAGCGACCACGAGCTTCGCCACGAACGAGCTCAAGGCGATCACGGACTGGGTCGAACACGGCGTCGCGCCGGAACGCATCGTCGCGGCCAATACCAACACCACCTCGCCCTACCCGGCCGGCGGCGTGTTCGATCCGCGCATTGCCCAGAACTTCCCGACCGGAGGCACGCGGCCGCTCTGCGTCTATCCCAGCATTCCCGCGTACAAGGGCAGCGGCCTGACCAGCGATGCCGCGAGCTTTGCGTGCGTCGACCCCGGCTTCAGCCGAGGCGGCGACCACGACTTCCACGACGATGACGACGGCCACGGCGACGACAGGCACTGAGCGTAGCGGCTCAGTCTCGTGTCCCGGACGCGCTGCAACGCCCCATAGCGCGTCGGAGACGCGCGTAAACGCGCTTATAGCGTTGCGGCGCAGAGCCGGGACCCAGTGGCGACGAATTCCTATGCAGCATGGGCCCCGGCTCGGCAGCGCACTGTCGAAGAGACACTGCGCTGCGTCCGGGGCACGAGAGGAGAGTGAGCGAGTTCGAAGAGAACAACGTTTGCTTCAGAGCAGCTTCGCGCTCACGAACAACGCGCGTATCGCGTTCGTCGCCTGCACCACGAGCATGGCATTGTCGGCGGCACCCTCCAGCGCGTGGACGGCATCCTCATGCAGCGAGCGGAATTCCATCCACTCGACCGATTTGAAGTTGGTGAGGAATTGATAGGCCTGGCCGACGGTCGCAATCGCCAGCGTGTCACCGTTCAGCTTGATCTTGAACGTCGTGCGCAGCGGGGTCTCGGAGCTTGCTGGATCACTCATCGGCTGGTTCTGGACGACAACGGCTTAATGAAGGGAAAACGGCAGCCCCGCCGTCCGACGAATATCAGGAATCGGTGCTGGCGCGTTGCGCGACAGTTGCCGGGCTGCTCAGGCTCGGCACCACGACCAGGCGGTTGAACTCGCCATTGTCGTAGGCCTTGAGGAAGCGATCATAGTCCTTGATCGAGACGCAACCGTTGGAATCGCCGCGCGGCCCGAGCATGTAGGTGTGGGTGAGCAGGCCGACACGGCCGAGTGCGCTGGTGCCATCCGCCGGCGTCATGCGCAGCGCGCGAACGCCGTGGAACAGCTTTTCGCGCGGCTTGAGGTCGTAGGTCGCAGGCGGGGTGGCACCGACCATGCGCTGGTCGACATGATCGGGGTCGTCCATCAGCGCGCCCATGCCCGAATGGGCCTCGATCGTGGCGCCGTTCGGCAGATACAGCGCCTTGGCCTTGATGTCATAGACCGCCGTCCGCGAATCGTAGCCGAGCGCGGCCAGATCCGGCGCCTTGCCGAACAGGCCGCTGTCGGGCGTCAGCGAGGCTAGCTTGATCTTGTCGGTGAACTTTTCGAAGAAATTGCGGTTGTCGGCCCTGGGCGTGGTGTCGGCATAAGCCTGGCTGGACGCGATCTGGGCGCTGAAGTCCGCCTGGACCGGCCGCGAGCGCGGCACCGGCACGGCGTCGGCACGTTCCGCGGGCCGCCTCTCGTCAACCGCGGTCCGGTCGTCATCGGTCAAGGTCGAGCGCCAGTCATCGCCCTGGAGCTTTTGGGCGAGCATCGCCTTGGCATCGCGAAGCTTGAGCTGGACCGCACTCAGGGCGGAGCGCTCCATCGCCCGCAGGCCGAGGTCACGGGCGGGCGGGCTGCCGGACAACGAGGCGAAACGGTCGTCGAACGAGGGAGAATTGGCCGGCGGCAGCGCGGCGGTGACCAGCGGGGTGGAATCGCCGATATCCGCGACCCAAGCGGCGGCGCCCAGCGCCAGCGCGATGGCAGCCATAGACAGCAATATTGTCTCGGCTCGCCCAATTCGGCGGCGCGGCAAAAGCCCCTCGGCGCTTGCGCGGTCGGAAACCATCAGATCCCCAAGTCGACACCTCCGGGGGACCCAACCCCCACCCGGAGACTCTCTACCAGCTACCACATTGGGAGCCAAAAGTTAGGCATAATCGCGGCCGGCAAGCCCTCCTGAGGGTATCCAACGACCGATCCTTTCGATCTAGATCGCTTCCTCAGGGCTCAGGACCCGGTTTTTCGCGGCGTTCTGGCCGAGTTGGCCCGTGGCTGGAAGCAATCTCACTGGATGGGGCCAACTGACCGCGACAACCGCAGCGAGCAGCGTAAACCTGCGATTAATACGCGCCCCCTATTTTTCGGAGAATTTCTTTCTCTCCCCGCGCCAATTGCCGGACAGATCATGAAAATCGGTACGCTGCTGACCACCGCCATCGTCTCGCTCTCGACCGTCGGCGGCGGCCTCGCCGTCTACGTCGCCGTGACGAAGTACCAGACGATGGAGCGGATCGCCGAAGCGCAAGGGCGGCTCGCGATCGTCCGCGCCGTCAGCGACATCCCGCGCTATCTCAACCCCGAGCGCGGCTTTTCCACCAACATTCTCTATGGTCCAGCCACTGTCGACCCGGCGCTGCTCGCCGAGCAGGACAGACTGCGCAAGCAGACCGACGGCGCCCGTGACAGGATGAATGCGCTGCGCAAGGAGCTGCCTGGCCCGTTCGACGACGGCAACGCCATCGGCGGCAGCATCGACGGCATCAATTCGAAATTCACGGGCTTGCGCGACGCCATCGACAAGGCGATCGCGGGACCGGTGGAGGCGCGCAAGGACGCCGCCAAGAAGATCGTCGCCGACAATGCCGTGCTCAACGCCGGCGTCACCGCGCTGCTCAACGAGCAGGTCCGCCGCATGGCGATTCTCAACGGTGACGCCTATCGGCAGGCCAGCTACGCCAACATCGCGATGACGCTGCGAGACGTGGGCGGCTTCAATTCCAGCCTGCACAAGAATCTCGTCGGAGGCAAGAAACCGGCGACGGACGCCGAGAAGGCCGAGATCAGCCGCTCACAGGGCCGCAACGACCAGATCGTGATGGCGCTGCAGGAGTTGCGCGGCAATCCGGCAACTCCGGCGAACGTTGCCGCTGCGCTGGAGAAGTTCAACTCGGTCTATATCGAGGAGTTCGGCCGCGAGCTCAAGCTGGTGAGGGACGGTGCGATCAGCGGCAAGTACGAACACGACATGGATACCTATTACGCAGCCACGCAGCGCGGCCTCGGTACCATCATCGAGGTCCGCGATGCGTTCTACGACAACGCCGAGCATATCCTTTCCGGCGCGTCCGTCGCCGCGCGCACGAGCTTCGCGATCGCGCTCACAGGGCTCCTCGCCGTGCTGATCGCCAGCGCCGGCCTCATCGCGATGGTCCGCCGCCGCGTCTGCGCTCCGATCGTCAGCCTGACGACCCGGATGTCGCGGCTCGCCGACGGCGAGGTTGCTGAAGCCATCCCCGGCGCGGAGCGCTCCGACGAGATCGGAGCGATGGCCGCGGCGGTGCAAGTGTTCAAGGACAACATGATCCGGGCCGACCGGCTCGCGGCCGAGAAGCAAGCCGAGAACGACGGCAAGATGCGCCGCGCCCAGGCGCTCGACGAGCTGACCCGCGCCTTCGAGGCCAAGGTCACCGAGCTCGTCGGCGGCCTGTCGCAGGCCTCCTCCACCATGGAGACGACGGCGCAGTCGATGACCTCGACGGCCGCCCAGACCAACAGCCAGGCCGCGGTGGTGGCCGCCGCCTCCGAGCAGACCTCGACCAACGTGCAGACGGTCGCAAGCGCGACCGAAGAGCTGACGTCGTCGATCGCGGAGATCGGCCGTCAGGTCGCCCAATCGACCGAGATCGCGGCCCGCGCCGTCGACAACGCCCGCCGCACCGGCGACACTGCCCGTGCGCTCGCCGAGGGCGCGCAGAAGATCGGCGACGTCGTCACGCTGATCCAGAGCATCGCCGAACAGACCAACCTGCTGGCGCTCAACGCCACCATCGAGGCCGCCCGCGCCGGCGACGCCGGCCGCGGCTTTGCCGTCGTCGCGTCCGAAGTGAAGTCGCTGGCCGGCCAGACCGCCAAGGCGACCACCGAGATCTCCGAGCAGATCACGGCGATCCAGTCCGCCAGCGACGAGACCGTCACTGCGATCCGCAACGTCGCCGACGTCATCGCCGAGATCGACCAGATCGGCACCGCGATTGCAGCCGCGATCGAGCAACAGGGTTCGGCCACCCGGGAGATATCCCGCAGCGTCCAGGAAGCCGCCCGCGGCACCCAGGAGGTCAACACCAACATATCTGGCGTGCAGCGCGCCGCCGACGACACCGGTGCGGCCGCTCAGGAGGTTCTGGGCGCGGCCGAGCAGCTCTCGACGCAGTCACGCGATCTCGCCGGCCAGTTCGACCGCTTCCTCGGCGAAGTCAGGGCGGCGTAAGGAGCGCGCGCCTAATACGGCGGCGCCTTGCGCGCGCGCTGCGCCTTGGCCGCCTCGATCCACCAATTAAGATCGTCGGCAAACCGCGGGAACGAGCGTTCCAGCGCCTTGCCGCCCTCGCCGATCGGCTCGCTCTCGGCTGACAGCGTCTGCGCGATCGGCCCGACGCCGATGGTGCTCGAGATCACCACCATGCCCATTTCCGACAGCGTGCCGTGCCACGCGGTCGAGGCGCGCGCGCCGGACAGGCGGCCGGCGGAATAGCTCACGATCGCAGCCGGCCGCCAGAACCACTCTTCCAGGAAGTGGTCGGTGAGGTTCTTCAGGCCGGGCTGAATGCCCCAATTATATTCGCCGGTGACGAAGACGAAGCCGTCGGCGCCGCGGATCTGGCCGGCCAGCTTCTCCAGCGCCTCGGGCGCGGTGCCCGCAGGGTGCTCCTTGTACATGCGATCGAGCATCGGCAGGCCGATCGCCTTGGCGTCGATGAACTCGACCTCCTCGCCGCGACTGCGGAGGCGATCGATGACGAAATTCGCAAGGCGGATGCCCATGCGGTCGGACCGGTAGGAACCGTAGAGGACGAGGATGCGATTGCTCATGGCCGGCAGGCTAGCACGAAACGGCGGGACGGCCCCAACCGATTTGCCGCACTATCGTTTTCGCCCGAATTCCAGCGTCTGCGACGGCGTCTCGCCGAACTGATCGCGATAGCTGCGCGAGAAATCGCTGAGATGCCAGAAGCCGAACGCGAGCGCGACGGCCTTGACGCTGTCGGCGCCGGCAAGCAGCCGCTGCCGCACCAGCCACAGGCGGCGTAGGCGCAAATAGCGGTGCAGGCTCATGCCGCGATAGCGGCGCACGACATCGTGCAAGGTGCGGACGGACAGGCCGAGCTTGCGCGCAATCTCCTCGCTGTAGATCGGCTGCGAGAGGTCGTCGGACAACAGTGCGCGGATGTCCTGGAACAGCTTGAACTGCCGCTCGTCGTTCGGACGCCGGGTCCAGCGCGCGGGCACGACATCGGCGAACACGGCATCGACCGCACCGAGCAGGGACTCCTTCATCGCTGCCGCCTTCAGCGGCACCTCGGCTGCATCGATCGGCTCGGGCGCAGCCGCCAGCACTTCCCTGACCAGCTTCCGCAACCTATGCAGCGCCAATGGACTGGTCTCGAATATCTTGAAGCTGGAGTTCGTCTCGGGCCAGCCGCGATCCCTCACCTCGGGGTGGAACACGACCGAGGCGATTTGCCGCTGCACCTCCTCGATCGTGTTGTAGGCCGCGCCGCTGCTGCCGATGACGATGACGGCGCGGTCGCGCTGCGCGCCATTGAAGCGGATCGGGATTTCGAGGTCGTCCATCGCGAAGCCCACCGCCGTGCAATCGGCAACGAGCTGCGCGTCCACGACGCGCGGAAATGCCCGCGTCATATTCACGTCGCAGCCGGGCAATTGCAGAATGGTCTGCTCGGCCGCAATCCTTCGCACAAGCGGCGTGAACTCGAAATTCAGGCCGCGGATCGCGTTGCGAAACTCGTCGACGTCTGCAAAACGAAATATCTTGGGCGCCAGCGCTGGCGCAGCATCACTGTTGTTCATGACAAATGAAAAACCGCGCCAGGAAACGACGCGTGTCCGGCACTACGCCGGTCTGAATTCCCCCTTTCGGTTTCCCCTGAGACCGAGAGACTCATGCGAGCCTCCCTCGATCAGTTGGCGAGCGTCCAATGCAAAGGACAAGAAGGGTGTTCGCCTCCTGCCAAATTTCGATAGCGTTTCCAGTCAAGCAGGCGGTGCGCTGATACCCGGAGGGGCGGGGTCTAAATTTCAAATTAACGCCTGTGGTGCTGAATGAAGGGCATTGCTTAGTCGAATTTTATTTGAGTACAGGCCCCTGCCATGATGGCAAATTCGCCTGCTGATATTTTGGTCGAATTGGAAGAGGCGGTCGCAAGCTGCCCGCTGGACCGCTGCGCTCGCATTCTCTCCGGCATTGTGCAGTTGCTCACCGGCAGCCGCGACCGCTCTCAGGAACTGCTGTCCGGTGTGGTCGATGGCGTTCTGCTGCGACTAACGGAACGGGTTGAGGCCAGTGCGCTAATTCAGCTCAGCACGACGCTTGCCGACCTGAAGGTGGCTCCGCCGGAAACATTGCGACGCCTTGCCTCCCATGACAACGCCGACGTGGCGTGTCCTGTGCTGCTCAGATCGCAGGCACTCTCCACGGCCGATCTTGCGGCAGTCGCGGCCTCGTGCGGCGAGCGGCACCAACGCGCGATCGCGGCGCGCGACTGCATCGAGCCTGCGGTGACCGAGGCGCTCATCAAGCGAGGCGAGCAGATCTGCCTTGTGCTGATAAATAACCCGGGAACAAAATTCTCCGAGGCAGCTTACGCCACTCTTGGTGGGGCCGACCAGGACGGCGAGATTGCGAAGGCGCTCGTGCTGCGGCCTGGCACCCCAGACTTGATCGTGCGGAAGCTGCTCTCCGCCCGCCCTGCCAAGTCAGCACCCGCCAAGCCCAACCCCTCCGCCGCTCCGCCCGCGCAAGCAGCCGCGCCGATTCCGCCAAAGCCGCCCACCCTCGCCGACTATGCGAGCGCCAGACCGGAGATCGTGGCGCTCAGCCGCGTCGGCAAGCTCAACGATTCCACCGTGAACCGCTTCGCCATCCGCGGCGAGACCGCCAATCTGTTCACCGCCCTGTCGGTGCTGTCGGGGGCTCCGATCGAGATCGTCGAGCATGTCATGAGCGATGACGATTGCGAGGGCCTGGTGATGGCCTGCCGGGCTTCGCGCCTGAACTGGACGACCACGCTCGCGATCCTCAGCAACCGAGGTGGTACGCGCCTCTCCTTCGCCCAGCGCGAACGCGCGCAACTGATTTTCGAAACGCTTCTTTTGTCGACCAGCCAATGGACAGTGCGCTGGGGGGAAATTGCAGCCAGCGCCAGCACAGGCCATCCGGGAAATCGCGGCACGAAAATGGGGGTTAGCCGATGAAGTTCGACGGTCGCAAGGCGCTTCGCGTACGGATGGACCACAAGCAGTCCGTCAACCTGATGGGCTCGGACGGCACCTGGCGGCGCAGCTGCGTGCTGCTCGACGTGTCCCAGACTGGCGCCAAGATCGAGGTCGAAGGTACCCTCGACGTGCTGCAAGCCAAGGAGTTCTTCATGCTGCTGTCCTCGACCGGGCTCGCGTACCGGCGCTGCGAGCTGGTCTGGATCGACGGCACCATGGCCGGTGTTCATTTCGTGAACGCAGACAGCAAGAAGAAACCGGCGAAGGCGGCGCAGAATACCGCCCGGAGCAAGTAGGCTCGAAACTCCATCAACCGATTACCGCGATCGCATCGATGTTCACGGCCGTCACACTTGGCCAGCCCCTTGCGAGAGCATCAACGACATCGTGCGCATTCTCACGATCTCGGATATCTTCGCCGCGCTGATCGAGCACCGGCCCTACAAGCCGACGATGCCGCGCACGGAGGCCAATCATATTCTCTGCGGGATGACCGGAAGGCTGGAGAAGGCGCTGGTCAGATCCTTCAAGGAGGTCGCACTCTCACGCTGAGCGCGCGCCAAACCAGCGGGCGGGCAACGACGTCACGGGTGCGCCTAGTGCGTCGCCCGGTATTTGATGCGGCGCGGGATCGAGCGACAAGCCAGTCCTTCGGCGAGCAGCTTCATGTCCTCGTGCCGGCCGCTGCGGACCAGCCTGCTGAACTCTTCAGGCGTAAAAGGAAGGCTGGGATCATCATCGATCGGACGCCGCATCCGCGGACCGAAGAACCATCGAACCAGGCTAGCCAGCCGCCGCATGTCAATTCCCTCGCGCCAGCAACAAACCTTGAGTCCGCGTATTGTTCCTCCTGCACGGTAGAGATTGCAAGGGGACGTAACGAGTCCGCACGAAAAATTTCGTGAGGGAATAATCTCCTCCGGCCTTTCCGCGTCAGTCGGCGAAGCCGACGTAGCGTACGAACTCTGTGTTGCCCTCGCGATCGGAACGAACGGCATTCGCGGCAAAGTTGTCGTCGGGATAGCCCATCGCAACGCAAGTCATGATGACCTCGTCCTCGGGATTCTTTGCGACCTCGCGCATGATGTCGGAGCGCATGATGCCACATCTGCAACACCTGGCCGGTTGCCGATGCGGCGCGCGAAATCTATGCTAACCCGCAAGCAAGACCAAGAACCCCCGTAAGGACCCGATCATGGCCGCACCGCTCGATCCCTTCATCGCCCAGATCATTCCGCTGCTGCCGCTGCGCGATCCCGCGACGATGACGCCACAGAGCGCCCGCGATTCCTTGCGCGCACTGGCTGCCTCGCGCGCCGCCGTGCCGCCGCCGCCCGTCGATACCGTGCAGGATATCAAGTTGAAGGGCGGCGCCGGCCCCCTGAATGCACGCGTTTATCGCGTCGGCAGCGTGCCCGCGCCGACCGTGGTGTTCTTCCACGGCGGCGGCTGGGTCGCGGGCGACCTCGAGACCCACGACCGGCAGGCGCGCAATCTCGCGATCGAGAGCGGCGCGGTCGTGGTCTCCGTCGACTATCGCCGCCCGCCGGAAACGCGCTTTCCCGGCGCCTTCGAGGATGCCTTCACCGCGACCAGCGACGTGTTCAACCGCGTCGCGGAATTTGGCGACGACGCAAAGCGTCTTGCCGTTGCCGGTGACAGCGCCGGCGGCAATCTCGCAGCCGCCACCGCGATCGCCTGCCGCGATGCCGGCATCAAGCTCGCCGCACAGCTGCTGGTCTATCCCGTCACCGACGTCGTGGGCGGCTATGCCGACGCGCGCGAGAACGCGCGCTTTCCGTCGCGCGCCGAGAATGCCGAAGGCTACTTCCTCTCGCGAGCCGTCATGGAATGGTTCGCCGGCCATTATCTCGCTGATGCCAGTCAGGCCGCCGACTGGCGGGTCTCGCCGCTGCGTGCCGCCTCGCTCGCAGGCCTCGCGCCCGCGATCGTGACCACCGCCTGGTTCGATCCGCTGCGCGACGAGGGTGCCGCCTATGCGCGGGCGCTGGAGACCGCCGGCGTGAAGGTGAAGCATCACGAGGGCGCCGGCCTGATCCATGGCTATTTCGGCCTCGGCGACGCCTCCGAGGTCGCCCGCGCCGAAGCGCAGCGTGCACGCGCCGACTTCAAGGCGTTGCTGGAGCGGGCTGTCTGAACCACGGATGAATGGAAGAAGCTGCGATCGACCTCCCGGCGCGCGATCCTGCTTGATTGCGCCACGATTTCGGGCTCCAATTCGCGCGCCATCTTTTGGTTTAGGGAGACACCCATGATGAAGCGAATTTTCCTGGCTGCGATCGTTGCCACCTTTGCAGCAGGCTCGGCGCTTGCAGACGACACCTGCGAGAGCAAGGCGGTCGGCAAGGACGGCAAGGCGCTCGCCGGCGCGGCCAAGACCTCGTTCATGAAGAAGTGCAAGGAAGACGCCTGCGCGCCCAAGGCGGTCGGCTCCGACGGCAAGCCGCTCGCCGGTGCCGCCAAGAACAGCTTCATGAAGAAGTGCGAGATGGGCGCGTAAGGCGCGCTGCGAATTTGCTGCTTCTTTAGCGAGCAATCAGCGACCGAACTCCGTCATGGCCGGGCAGAAGCGCGAAGCGCGTCTTCGCGCTAGATGTCCCGGCCATACACGTTCTTGCGCGCGCCGAGCGCCCAAGCCATATCATCCGATGACGTCACAACCCTAGACAGAAGCCGTCGGCTGACGGATCATGCAATGCTGAGCGAATTGGGGCGCGTCGAGAAGGCTTTCCAGCAAAAGGACGTCAAGATGTGGCAACTTCGAGTGCGTCATCGGATATTGGCAACATTGAGCTTGCTGTTCGCGCTGCTCATCAGTTTTGACGTCGCGAACGCGAGGGGCGTCGGTCTGCCTAACGTCATGGTTCTGGCAACCGGCGGCACCATCGCCGGCTCCGGAGCGAGCAGCACCACCGTGGTCGGTTACACCGCAGCCACGGTGGGCATCGAGACCCTCCTGAATGCCGTCCCCGAGCTGAAGACGGTGGCCAACGTCAAGGGCGAGCAGGTCTTCCAGATCGCCAGCGAGAACATGAACAATGACTACTGGCTGAAGCTTGCCAAGCGCGTCAACACGCTCCTCGCGCAGGACGACGTCGACGGGATCGTGATCACGCACGGCACCGATACGATCGAGGAAACCAGCTATTTCCTGAACCTGACCGTCAAGAGCAAAAAGCCTGTCGTCGTCGTCGGCGCGATGCGGCCGTCGACAGCGATCAGCGCGGACGGGCCGATCAACCTGTTCAATGCGGTGATCCTCGCAGGCAGTGAGGAGGCGGTCGGCAAGGGCGTGCTCGTCTCTCTCAACGATCAGATCAACGCGGCTCGCGACGTCACCAAGAACAACACCTCGACGGCAGACACCTTCCGCACACCTGAGCTCGGCTTTCTCGGCTATATGCAGGGCAACAAGCCGTATTTCTATCGCCAATCGACCCGCCGGCACACGGCGGATTCCGAGTTTGACGTCTCCAACCTCGATACGCTGCCGCAGGTCGATATCGTCTACGGCTACGCCAACATGAACCGGGTCGCGATCGATGCTTTTGTCGCCGCCGGCGCCAAGGGGATCGTGCATGCCGGCACGGGTGACGGCAGCTTGGCCCGGCCCGCGGTCGAGCCGGCTCTCGACGAGGCCCACAAGAAGGGCGTCGCGATCGTTCGCAGCAGCCGTGTCGGCAACGGCATCGTCGCGCGCAACGGCGAAGCCAAGGACGACGAACACGACTTCATCGTCTCGGATACGCTCAATCCGCAGAAGGCGCGAATTCTGCTGATGCTGGCGCTGACCAAGACGACCGACAGCAAGGAAATCCAGCGGATGTTCTACACCTATTAGAGCATCCGCTCTATTCGCGCCTGAAGCGGTAATCAAAGGCGGCGCCGAGCGGCTTGATCAGGCCGACGGTCGGCGCCGGAAAATGGATCGGCAGGATCAGCGTGTCGGTGTCTGCGACGGAAGCGAAGAACTTCCGCCGCGACACCGCCGACTGCTTTGCATCCCAATCCCGCTTCGCCGACCAGTCCGGCTCGCGGCACTGGATCTGGTGGTGCATGAGGTCGCCGGTGACCACCGCGCGTTGTCCCCCGGAGAAAATGTTCACGCAGCAATGGCAGGGCGAATGCCCCGGCGTCGGCGTCAGCGTCACGGTATCGTCCAGCGCATAGTCGTCGTCGACAAGCAGCGCCTGCCCCGCCTCGACGATCGGCAGGCAATTGTCACGAAAGACCGTGCCGGGCGGATTGTTGCCTTTGGCGTTCTCGGCTTCCCAGGCCGCGTACTCGCCCTTGTGGAAGACGTATTTCGCGTTCGGAAACGTCGGCACCCAGCGGCCGTCGCGCAACGTCGTGTTCCAGCCGGTATGGTCGATGTGCAGATGCGTGCAGAAGACGTAGTCGATCTGCTCGAAGCCGATGCCGAGCGCGAGCAATTCATTGCGCCAGCGCTCCTTGCCGGGAAAGTCGAACGGCGGCGGATGACCCTTGTCCTCGCCGGTGCAGGTATCGACCAGGATGGTGTAGCGCGGCGTGCGCACCACGAAGGTCTGGTAGGTGATGACTATCATGCCGCGCGCGGCGTCGAACACTTCCGGCTCCATCGTCGGTAGATGGTGCTTGAACACGCCCTCGTCATAAGCCGGGAAAAAGTCCTGTGGCCGTCGCCAGGGCCCTTCCCGCTCGATCACCGCATCGATGGTGATGTCGCCGATCCGGAGTTGTTTCATGGCTGTTAGCTCCTTTTTTCAGGGAAGCGTAACGGGCAGCATTGGACGGTTCAAGCCGTGAAACGCGTCCACCTCCCGTGCGTGGCGATTGCCGCAAATCGACCCCAAACGCCGACAAAGGTGTCCGTGAAATGGGAAGGAATCGGTGGGCAGGAAACTGAGATTCGCGACGACAGCTATGCTTGTCGTTGCTGCGGGCATCTACATCAACAACACGAATCTGCTGGCGCCGCATCGCGACGGCAAGCCGGTGCTGCTGGCCCATCGCGGCATGGCGCAGCGCTTCGATGAGCGCGATCTGAAGAACGACACCTGCACTGCCGCGCGGATGTTGCCGCCGTCGCACGACTATCTGGAGAACACCCTGCGCTCGATGCGCGCGAGCTTTGAGGCCGGCGCCGATGTGGTCGAGTTCGACGTGCACCCGACGACCGACGGCGAGTTCGCCGTATTTCATGACTGGACGCTCGACTGCCGCACCGACGGCCAAGGCGTCACGCGCGAGCAGAGCATGGCGAAGCTGAAGATGCTCGATATCGGCTATGGCTACACCGCCGACGGCGGCAAGACCTTTCCGTTTCGCGGCAAGGGCATCGGGATGATGCCGACACTGTCGGAGGTGTTCACTGCGTTTCCCGACAAGAAACTCCTCATCAATGTGAAGAGCCGGGACGCTGGCGAAGCCGAGAAACTCGCTTCCGTGCTGAACGCGCTCGCGGCCGATCGCCGCCGGACGATCATGGTCTACGGCGGCGATGAGCCGATCGAGGTGATCCGCCGCCTCACCCCGGAAGTCCGCACGATTTCACGCGCGGCCATCCGAAGCTGCCTGATCCGCTATATCGGCTATGGCTGGACCGGCCTGGTCCCAGCCGCCTGCCGAAACGCGATGGTGCTGGTCCCGATCAACGTTGCACCCTGGCTTTGGGGCTGGCCCGATCGCTTCCTCAATCGCATGAACGGCGCCGACAGCGCGGTCTTCGTGCTCGGCCCCTACAGCGGCGGAGAGTTCTCAACCGGCATCGATACGCCGGAATTCTTCGCCCGGCTCCCGCAAGGCTATTCCGGTGGGATCTGGACCAACGAGATCGAGACGATCGCCACGATCTCCGGCAAAAGCAAAGATTAGCTCCGCAACCCCGGCGCTTCCTGGCCGGTGCGCGCGACATACTCCGTGTAGCCGCCGCCGAACTGGTGGATGCCGTCCGGCGTCAGCTCCAGCACGCGGTTCGACAGGACGCTGAGAAAATGCCGATCATGCGAGACGAACAGCATGGTGCCTTCGAAATCCGACAGCGCCGTGATCAGCATCTCCTTGGTGGCGAGGTCGAGATGGTTGGTCGGCTCGTCCAGCACCAGGAAGTTCGGTGGGTCGAACAGCATCTTCGCCATCACCAGTCGCGCCTTCTCGCCGCCTGAGAGCACGCGGCAGCGTTTCTCGACGTCGTCGCCGGAGAAGCCGAAGCAGCCGGCGAGCGCGCGCAAGGAGCCCTGCCCCGCGGTTGGAAACTGGTCTTCCAGCGACTGGAATACGGTGCGCTCGCCATCGAGCAGATCCATCGCGTGCTGGGCGAAATAGCCCATCTTGACGCTGCCACCGAGCGCCACCGTGCCCTCGTCCGGCTCGCTCGCGCCGGCGACGAGCTTGAGCAGGGTCGATTTGCCGGCGCCGTTGACGCCCATGACGCACCAGCGCTCCCTGCGGCGGATCATGAAATCCAGCCCGTCATAGATCCGCTTGGTGCCATAGCCCTTGACCACCTTCTTCAGGGCGACGACGTCCTCGCCGGAGCGCGGCGCCGGCAGGAAGTCGAAGGCGATGGTCTGGCGGCGGCGCGGCGGCTCGACCCGCTCGATCTTGTCGAGCTTCTTGACCCGGCTCTGCACCTGGGCGGCATGCGAGGCGCGCGCCTTGAAACGCTCGATGAACTTGATCTCCTTGGCGAGCATCGCCTGCTGGCGCTCGAACTGCGCCTGCTGCTGCTTCTCGTTCAGCGCACGCTGCTGTTCGTAGAACTCGTAATCGCCGGTGTAGGTCGTCAGCGAGCCGGAATCGATCTCCACCACCTTGGAGATGACGCGGTTGATGAACTCGCGGTCATGCGAGGTCATCAACAGCGTGCCTTCGTAATCGTGCAAGAACTTCTCGAGCCAGATCAGGCTTTCGAGATCGAGATGGTTGCTCGGCTCGTCGAGCAGCATGACGTCGGGACGCATCAGCAGAATGCGGGCCAGCGCCACGCGCATCTTCCAGCCGCCGGAGAGTTTTCCGACGTCGCCGTCCATCATCTCCTGGCTGAAGCCGAGGCCGGACAGCGCCTCGCGCGCACGACCATCCAGCGCGTAGCCGTCGAGCTCTTCGAACGCGTGCTGCACCTCGCCATAGCGGGCGATGATCTCGTCCATCTGGTCGGCCTTGTCGGGGTCGGCCATCGCGGTCTCGAGCTCGTGCAACTCGGCTGCCACCGCACTCACCGGTCCCGCCCCGTCCATCACCTCGGCCACGGCGCTGCGGCCAGCCATCTCGCCGACATCCTGGTTGAAATAGCCGATGGTGATGCCGCGATCGGTCGAGACCTGCCCTTCGTCGGGCAGCTCCTCGCCGGCGATCATCCGGAACAGGGTGGTCTTGCCCGCGCCGTTCGGCCCGACGAGGCCAATCTTCTCGCCCTTGTTGAGGGCGGCGGAGGCTTCGATGAACAGGATCTGGTGGCCGGCTTGCTTGCTGACGTTGTCGAGGCGGATCATGAGGTCTTTTTGGGGAATTGTTGCGTTGCGGCGTAATAGGCCATGAGGGCGGCCAAAGGAAGCCCGGCGAGGTACGGGTTTTGTCCTTTCCTGACAAATCCTTAGCAATTTTCAGCCAGAAACGCGGTGGCGCCGTCCAGCGCATCTGACGGACGTCCTTAGAGCTGACGCTTGCTGAGAATGCACTTTGGGGGGAATACCGATGAAAACTCGCTTTGGCCTGGCCATGGCCGCCGCACTGATGCTCGGCGGCGGCGCCGCAATCGCCCAGACCCTGCCCGACTACATGGCGCCGATCTCCGGCAAGACCAATGCCGCGCCGGGCGATATCGCCACCAGGGACGTGCTTGCGCTGAACACCGCGATGTTCGAGCTCTATGGCGACGCTGCAAAGGTGTTCCAGAAGAACATCCTCGACAAGCACCCCGTAATCCTCGGCCTGTTCTCCGGCGCCGGCGGTCGCCTGATCCTGTACCGACCGGGCCAGCCGCCGCTCGACGCGCCGCAGGTGCCGGTCGTCTATCAGCTGCTGAAATCGGTCGGCCACAGCACCATGGCGCTGGCCGAGGTGGTCGGCCCCTATGTCGACAATCCCGACAACAAATCCTGGCGCGGCGCGATGCTGGCGTTCCGCAGCCGGATGCAGTCGGCGCTGGACAGCCTCGACGCCACCCCGATGCAGGCCGACTGGCGCGACAACAATCGCATCATCCTGAAGAACAACATCGCCTTCATGGACGAATGCCTTGCGAGGGGCGTCATTCCGTTCTCGAAGTTAGAGGCTTTCGGCAAGCAGCAGGCCCCGTTCCTCGCCAGAAACGTCGCGTGGGCGGCGCAGACGCAGGTCGCGC
This sequence comes from Bradyrhizobium cytisi, assembly GCF_008123515.1. Classification (GTDB taxonomy): domain Bacteria; phylum Pseudomonadota; class Alphaproteobacteria; order Rhizobiales; family Xanthobacteraceae; genus Bradyrhizobium; species Bradyrhizobium cytisi. Next base: position 133,771 of record NZ_VSSR01000034.1, on the reverse strand, counting down.
ACTGGATGGGCGTGCTGGCCGACTGGAAGACACAGCTCGGTCCCGACTGGGAGAAGACCTATGCCGCCAGCAACACGATCTACGTGACGCGGCAGAACAACGTGATCTTCAGCGTGCTCGCGCAGTTCTTCGGCCCCGACGCCATCAACACGCGCCTGCTGCTGATCGAGACGGTGTCGTTCACCACGACGCCGGCCGACATGCTGGAGTCGCTGACGCGGATCATCGCCGATCGTTCGGTTGGCGCGCTGTTCTTCGGCAATTATCACCTGATGGACTACGAGCTCATGGGAGGCGACGGGCGGGCCGCGATCGTCGCGGAGACGGCAAAGCGCGGCATGACGCCGTTCCTGCCGCCGCTGGTTCCGTTCGGCTCCAGGCAGTGGCCGACCCTGGTCACGCCGGGTCCCGGCCCCGCGACGATCGCGGATCTCAAATAGCGCACGAAACATCGGGACACGCGGCGGCAATGCGGCCGCGTCTTCACGAGGTGGTAATGCGCTGCGCTGTTCTATTCCCGCATGACGAATCATGACAGCTTCAGGCCAGCGTTGGCGCGTACCCGTTTCGTAGCTTTGGCAACGATGCCGTCAGCATCGCGAGCTCCTGAAAACCTTGTACAAGGATGAGACCATGCGGCCTTCGCGACGCGAGTTCGTGAAGTGGTTATCGGCGGGCGGCATCTCGGTCAGCCTGTCGCATCTTGCGGGGGCGGCCAACGCGCCCTTCGCGGCGCACGAGACGCTGCCCGGACGCGGCAATTTCAATCCGGCAACCAAAGGCGCCGGCCGCGTCGACGGCGTCGCCAAGGTCACCGGTGCAAAGCTCTACGCCTCCGACTTCCGCGCCAACGATCTGCCGGGCTGGCCGCGGACCACCTCGCACGCGATCCTGGTGCGCGCCAATGACGCCACGCATGTCTACACCGGCATGGACCTCGCCGGGCTCAAAGGCGCGCTGAAGCCTTCGGTCGTCGTCACCGCCGCCGATCTCGACCGTGTCGGCACGCAGGCGCCGGAGTTCTATGCCGGCGACCTGTTCTGCCCGCCCGGCAAGACGCCGCTTTATCTCGGACAGCCGGTCGCGCTGTTGATCTTCGAGACGTTCGATAGCTTCGACCAGGCCCGCCTCGCCTTGCGTGACGGCACCTTCGTCAGATTCGGCGAAGAAACCGGCCCGGTGATGGCGCCCGACTACGGCTCCTATCGCTTCACGCGCGTGGCAGGTCCCTCCCCTGAGAAGCCGGACGTCTATTCGCCGCTCCAGGCCGGCTGGGTCTCGCCCAGGAAGCTGCAGACCACGGCACTTCCGGTGTGGTCGTCGCTCGCCAAGGAAATGCCGGCCGACTATGCCAAGGCGGCCAAGCTTGGCGAGCAGATCCGCGCCGAGCTCGCCGCGGACGACGCCTCGCTGCTGGTCCTCGACCGCGAGTTCGAGACGCAGTCGGTCGACCCGATGTTCCTGGAGCCGGAATGCGGGCTCGCCTGGTACTCCGGCAAGGGCGGCAATCTGGAGCTGGTGCTCGGCGTGCAATCGCCCTATGAGGCGGCGGAGTCGCTCGCGTTTCTGCTGGCCAAGGCCCGCGCACCTTACAAGCCGACCCAGATCAACGCGCAATTTGCCCATGTCGGCGGCGGCTTCGGCGGCCGCGATCACACGCCGTTCATCCTTTACGTCGCGCTGGCGGCGATTCTCTTTCCCGGAAAGCCGGTGCGGCTCGCCCATGACCGCTATCAGCAGTTCCAGGGCGGCATCAAGCGTCACCCAATCAAGATGCGCTCGCGCATCGGCATCGACCGCGCGACCGGCATCATCAAGGCCTTCGCTGCCGACCACGTGCTCGACGGCGGCGGCCAGGCCAATTTCTCCGCCAACGTTGCGACCGTCGCCGCCACCGCCGCGATCGGCATCTACGATATCCCGAAGGTCGATGTCACCACGGTCGCGCTGCATTCGCGCGGCGTGACTGCAGGCTCGATGCGCGGCTACGGCGCGCTGCAGACCATGACCGCGCTCGAAGCGCTGATCGACGAAGCCGCCGGCGAGCTCCAGCTCGATCCGATCGAATTCCGCCGCCGCAATGCGCTGAAGCAGAATGGCCGGACCATGACCGGCAATCCCTACATCGTCTCGGTGCGCACGCCCGAGATCCTCGACAAGCTCGAAAAGCATCCGATCTGGCAGCAGCGTGCGCAATTCAGGCAAGCCTCCGGAGACCGCCTGGTCGGCACCGGGGTTGCCTGCGTGACCAAGGACTACGGCGCCGGCGCCGACTGCTCGCTCGGCCGCGTCGAGCTCGGACCCGACGGCAGGATCGCGATCTTCTGCGATCACGTCGAGATGGGCAACGGCATCGGCACGGCGCTCGCCAACCGCGTCGCGACCCATCTCGGCGCCATCGCCGACGAGGTGTCGATTGCCCGGGTCGATGGCTATGACGTCCTTGGCCTCGTCACCTCAGGCGATCCCTACACGATGGATCAAAAGACCCAGGACGCGGCGCAGGGAAATCCGCGCTGGGTGCCCAGGATCAGCTCGGCGACATCAGCTTCGGTCGGCGCCCATGTCGGCACCCACTCCTCCGCGGAAGCTGCCCGCGTCATCTTCCGCTTCGGCCTGTGGCCCGCGGCGCTGGAGCTGTGGCGCATTCCGAAGACGGACGCGCGCGCACGGCAATGGGCGAACGCAAGCTGGCAGGACGGCCAGCTCACGATGCCGGGTCTCGCGCCGCTGGCGCTGCCGGCGCTCGCCGCGACGGCTCATGCCCGCGGCTTCGTCACCGGTGCGATCGCGCACAGTTTTTCGCGCTGGGCCTGGTCGCGCGCACGCTTTGCCCTGTTCGGCGAGCCATATCGTGCCGAGATCGACGCGCTCGCGATCCGCCGTGGCAGCGGCAGGTTCGAACGCATCAACCGCAGCAGCGTCAAGTTTCCGCCGACCGACAACAACCGCATCGGCACGGCCTACACCTCGATGTGCGGCGCCCTCGTCCGCGTCGAGATCGAACGCGCGACGGGCGCGTTGCGCATCGCCAAGGCCTACAGCGTGCTCGAATGCGGCACCGCGCTGGTGCCGGAGGTGGTGATAGGCCAGTCCCAGGGCGGCTTCGCCATGGGTGTCGGCTACGCGCTTCTGGAGACGCTGCCGCCGTTCGAGGGCGGCCCTGGCAACGGCGAATGGAATCTCGGGCGCTATCTGGTCGCCCGCGGTTCGGATCTGCCCTTGCGCGATCTCGAGATCGAGATGCTGAAGCCGCTGACGCCGGACGAGCCGCCCAAGGGCATGGCTGAAGTCGTGATGGTCCCGATCGTCCCGGCGCTGATCAACGCCATTCACGATGCCACCGGCCATCGCTTCCGCGCGCTGCCGGTTACTTCAAGCCTCTTGAAGGGAGTTTTGGCGTGACGACCCTCAGCCTCACCATCAACGGCCGGAAGCACGGTCCGATCGACGTCCGCGACGATCTCTCGATGAACGATTTTCTGCGCGAGATGCTCGGCATGACCGGCACCAAGTTCGGCTGCGGCGCCGCGCAATGCCTGAGCTGCGCTATCATCGTCGACGCGCCCGACGGCACCAGCTACACTAGCCCGACCTGCGTCGCGCCCGCGGTGAATTTCGACGGCAAGTCGATCCGCACCGTCGAGGGCCACGCCAAAGACGGCCAGCTCTCGGTGCTGCAAAAGGCCTTCATCGAGCACTTCGCCTTCCAGTGCGGCTACTGCACCGCCGGCTTCCTTGGCGAGGGCCAGGTGCTGCTCGAACGCCTGTCGCGCGCCCCGGTCGCCCGCGAAGCGCTGGAGCAGACCATTGCGGACGCGCTCGACGGGCATCTCTGTCGTTGCACCGGCTACATCAAATATCACGAGGCGGTGCGCGACGTGATCCTCGCCGATTCAAAACGCTATCTCGTCGCCACCAAATGAGTGCGCCAGCGATGATCAACGCGCGCTTCAGGATCATGGCCGTGATGGCGGCGCTGACGAGCAGCCTGTGCGCGGGCTACGCGGCCTCGGACACGACGAGCCACGGCCTCGCCTCGCCCGACAGTTTTGCCAACATCGCCGACACCGAAAAACGCTCGGCCGCGATCTTCACCGAACTTGGAAGAGTGCTGACGCATCCGCGCTGCACCAACTGCCATCCGGCCGGCGACAGCCCGCGCCAGGGCGACACTCCCCGCATCCACCAGCCGCCGGTGACGCGCGGCGCCGACGGCCATGGGCTGGAGGCGATGCGCTGCCACACCTGCCACCAGAAGGCCAATTTCGAGCCCGGCCGCATTCCCGGCCATCCCGAATGGCATCTGGCGCCGCGCGAAATGGCTTGGGAAGGTAAGACGATCGGCGAGATCTGCGAGCAGATCAGAGACCCCGCGCGCAACGGCGGCCGCAAGGTCGAAGCCCTGATCGACCACATCGGCAAGGACACCCTCGTCGGCTGGGCCTGGCACCCCGGCTTCGGCCGCGCCCCCGCGCCGGGCACGCAGGAGCAAGCCGGCGCGCTCGTGGAGGCGTGGGTGAAGACGGGAGCGGCGTGTCCGGCGCCGTGAGCTCGTGCCGCATGACATCCGACACGTAGTATCCGCGCTTCTCCGCTGCCTCGGGATTAAGACCGGTCAGGATCCGAAAGCCGCAAGACCCGCCGACGCGACCTGCGCGTCCTGGGTTGATTGCATGCCCGATACGCCGATCGCACCAATCACCCTGCCCTCGCGCACGATCGGAAGGCCACCTTCCAGGGGCGTCAGATTGGTCATGCCCAGAAGCCGTAGATGAAGGCCGCCCTCGGCAAGCGCGGATTCAAACGCTCCTGTCGACCGCCTGAAATCGACCGCCGTCTTCGCCTTTTGCTGAGCGACGAGCACGCTGCCGTGCTGAGCCTGATCGAGACGGTATAGCAGAACGAGATGCCCGCCGCTGTCGGTGACGGCGATCACCATAGGCCATCCATGACGTTGCGCTTCGGCGCGCGCCGCACCGGCGACGAGCACAGCCTCGTCGAGCGTGATCGGGGCACCATAGAGAGGCGTCAGGGCCGCCAGAGGTGCCTCTGCCGTAGAGGGGTCAATTTTCATCATTGAGAGCTCCAGGTTGGTGAGAGCTCATCAACAGCATACCGCGCATCTGATGATAATACATGATACTGAGGATACATTATCTCACTTTACGAGAGAATAGCTCTGACCTCGCTTGGGGACTACACGACGTTTCTCGCTATTGTCGATGAAGGTAGCCTGACGTCGGCAGCTGTTCGTCTGGGCAGATCGCTTCAGGCGGTGAGCCGGTCGCTGGCGCGGCTCGAGCAGGACCTTGGGGTGGAGCTCGTGTCGCGGACGACCCGGCGCCTGCGTCCCACGACGGCAGGGCTCGATTTTGCCGGCCGCATCCGTCTGGCACTCACGACCATTGACGGTGCGCGGGAAGATCTGATTGCCAGAGACCGGCGCCTCGCCGGCACCATCCGCATCGGCACATCGAGCCTGTTCGGCCCCGAATATGTGAGCCCTGCCCTGAGCCAATTTCTAACGCGGAATCCGGAAGTTGACATCGAACTTGTCTTGTCTGACGAGCACGTCGACCTGGTCGCCGAGAAGCTGGATTTCGTCGTCCGCATCGGCAACCTGCCGGACTCGAACTTACGGGTTCGCCACCTCGGCGGATTGAATTGGGCGGTCTTCGCTTCACCGGCTTACCTCGCCGCACACGGTCGTCCCGAGCATCCGCGAGAGCTATCCCGTCATGCGTGCGTGTTGCGGGCCAGGGACGATGACAGATGGGTATTTGACGACGACAAGAGGCGCATCGAAGTGCATGGCCGCTTTCGATCGGAAAATGCCGCTGCGCGCAATGCGGCCGTAGCGTCAGGCCTTGGCATCGGACTCGCGCCGCTCTGGCAGGTGCGAAGGCTCATCGAGCAAGGGATCGTGGAGCAAATCCTTGTCGGCCACGAGCCGCCGCCAATTCCACTCCAGATCGTTTGGGTCAGGCGGGGCGCCGGCGTCTTGCCGCGGCGTGTCCGTGCCGCGATGGAATTCCTCGTGGCGCAGCTCTCTGCCCTGCGGATATGAGCCCCGTACCGGGCACGCAGGAGCAGGCCGGCACGTTGGTGGAGGCTTGGGTGAAGACGGGACCGGCGTGCCCTGCGCCGTGATGAGGCGACAGGCAGAACGCTCATCAACGTCGGTTTACAAGGGCAAAGCGGAACTCGCCTGCGTGGCCGCTATCTGCGGTCTTTGACTCGCAGCCGGCTATGGAGCCGAACACCGCCGTAGCCAATCCAGTCGCAACGAGACAGAATGACCCTCCTATCGGATGATGGACGAGACAGTGATGGATTCGCCGCAAGCAGGACCCTTTGCACCGTTCGAGTGGATGCTCTCGGCGCGGTATCTGCGAGCCCGACGTAAAGAAGGGTTTGTCTCGGTCATCGCGGGGTTTTCATTTCTGGGCATCATGCTCGGGGTCGCCACGCTGATCATCGTCATGGCGGTGCTGAACGGCTTTCGTACAGAGCTTCTCAGCAAGATCCTCGGTTTCAACGGGCATATTGTGGCGCAGCCGCTGGAAAGCCCTTTGACTGACTGGAAGGATGTCACTGAGCGCATCAGTCAGGTGCAGGGCGTTCGATTGGCGGTACCGATCGTTGACGGCCCGGCACTGGCGTCGTCGGCCAACGCCTCCGGCGTCCTGGTGCGCGGCATTCGGGCCGCTGATCTCGATCAGCTTCCCTCGATCTCTGCCGGCATCAAGCAAGGCTCACTCGAACATTTTGACGGGGGCCAGGGTGTCGCCATCGGCCAGGGCCTTGCCGATCAACTCGCGGTCCATGCCGGTGACAGTATCACGCTCGTTGCACAGCGCGGCGCAGTCACGCCGATGGGCATGATGCCGCGCGTCAAGAAGTATCTGGTCGCCGCCGTGTTCGAGATCGGGATGTCCGAATACGACGCGGGGGTCATCTTCATGCCGATCGCGGAGGCGCAGGCTTTCTTCAATCGTAATCAGGACGTCACCGCGATCGAGGTGTTCACGACCAACCCCGATCGGATCGACCTGTTTCGGAAGACCATTGCAGAAGCGGCTGGCCGGCCGATCTTCCTGGTCGACTGGCGGGAGCGCAATGCGACCTTCTTTGGCGCGCTCGCGGTCGAGCGCAATGTGATGTTTCTGATCTTGAGCCTGATTGTCCTGGTGGCCGCGCTGAATATCGTGTCCGGCCTGATCATGCTGGTGAAGGACAAGGGCAGCGACATCGCGATCCTCAGGACGATGGGAGCATCGCGGGGCGCGATCATGCGAACGTTCATGATCACCGGCGCATCGATCGGCGTGGCGGGGACCCTGGTCGGCTTCGTCGTCGGGCTCTTCGTCTGCGTCAATATCGAAACAATCCGGCAAGTCATGTCCTGGCTGACGCGCACCGACCTATTCCCGCCGAAGCTTTATTTTCTATCGAAGCTGCCGGCGGAAATCGATCTCGTCGAGACTGCAGCGGTCGTGACCATGGCGCTGACCCTGTCGTTCCTCGCGACGCTCTACCCATCATGGCGCGCCGCGCGCCTCGACCCCGTCGAGGCTCTGCGACAGCGAGGATAGCAGCGGCAGCAGAGCACTCAACTTCGCACCTGCCAAGTTAGGTGCACCGCAATTCTCGTCTTCCAAGAACGCATCATATCCGCCGCCAGGCCACAAGAGCCATTCAACGGACCTTCCGGTTTCTCTTTGTCATGTGGCGGTGAGGAATTCCCGCGTCTATGAATTCTTCCCCGTAAGCCTCGTATCCCAAATCTGCATAGAACTGCAGCGCATGCGCCTGGGCGTCCAGGAGGAAATTGCGGACGTGTTTTAGATCTGGGGTTTCTTCAATAGCGGCGATCAGCATCTTGCCAATACCAAAACCCCGGTTCGAACGGCGCACGGCCACACGACCAATTTTGGCCGACGCGCCGTTATCCCTCAACACAACACGCGCTGTTCCTACAGACTGGCCGTCAGCCAGTGCAACAAAATGAAGAGCTCCGCTGTCGTGTTCATCGCGCTCCAGATCGACCGGAACCTTCTGTTCGACTACAAAGACCTCATGTCGAATCTGAAAACATGCTTCACGTTCCTGCGTCGTATTTGCAGCTCTGATTATTACCATCCCGGACCCTCGAGCTGACCTAGCGACGCCTCTTATATCGAATGGTTCGCACCTGCGTCAGTCCTGATCTCTGTACTGGTCGGCGCGTGCCGTATGCCTGATAGGGCCGATGGCGCCTCGGCGTTTGCCCATGCCAAATGGTAATTACGGTGCACTCAACTTCGCTCCTGGATTTGCTCACGTTGAGTTCTTCACATTCAGACCCAACTCCGACTTCGCCGGGATTTTCTGTGAACCTCTGCGGTCGCTCCCAGACTTAACCATGGGACCACCGTGCTCTTGGAAGCATTAGGTCATTGCCACTGCCACGAAGACGTCCGAACAGCATTGCCTCGGTGACGACTTCAGTTTTGAGCGCGGCGAGGTTCGCAGATACCAGGACGCCTTGCCTCGTCGTCGCGCAGGCCCGTTTGCTAACGGGGTTTTTGAAAGTACGACCGATTTTTCAGATTTTGCGCGGGCACGATGGGGCCGCGCTTTCCTGATCAACCACCCATCGCACCACAGGAGCAGCACAATGAACGTCAAGCGACGAACTCTTTTCTGTTCGATCAGCGCTCTCGTTACCATGGTGACCCTCCCGGCCTTTGCGGATTGCGCCGCTCTGCCTGATTTTTCGCAACTTCGTGCGGCACTTGTCGGCGCCATCACGCCCGCTTCCGGTGCCAATGGCGGCCTCGGCTTCCACATGTGGGGCACACTGGTTGCCAACGACGGCACCGTCTGCGCGGTCGCCTTCTCGGGCAGCCAAGGCACCTCGCAATGGCTGGGCAGCCGCGTCATCTCCGCCCAGAAGGCAAACACTGCGAACGACTTCAGCTTGGGTAAGAACGCGACACCCGCCGGCAGCCTGTTTCCGACCGGGCTTGCCTTGTCGACCGCCAACCTGTTCACCGCCGTGCAGCCGGGTGGCAGCCTCTATGGGCTGCAGCACAGCAATCCGGTCGATACGGCAGCTGCCTACGGCAACCATCCGCCGTTCTCGGGCACTGGCATCAGCACGGCAAACTTCAATCCGGGCCCAGCCAGCGGCTCGTCGTTCGGCACGCCGAATGACCCGATGGTTGGCCAGCGCATCGGCGGCGTGAACGTGTTCGGCGGCGGCCTTGCGCTGTATCGCAATGGAGCCAAGGTCGGCGGCGTCGGCGTCAGCGGCGACACCTCCTGCACCGATCACATGGTGGCGTGGCGGCTCCGAAATGCGCTCGGGCTCGATCAATTGCAGGGCGTCAAGGGCGTGTCGGGAGATGCGAGCCACCCCGACAACATCGTCTTCGACATCACAGCAAACACCGACGGGACCGGCGGCACGGGCCTGGCGCCCAACGGACAGGGCGGCGTCGGCCATAGCGCTGGCGGCTTTGGCCATCCGAAGTGCCTGAACCCTCCTTCCGACGCTGCCGTCGCCGGTCTGCCGCCGGTGAAGTGACGGTCGCGGACTGCACCCCTCGAGTGAGACACGACAATCTCGGTGACAGCGCACCAAACTTCGCTCCTGCCTAGTTAAGTGCACTGTCACCGTAATTCGTAATTCTAATTAATTCGTAGTTCCGATTGACGCTCGGAGTTTCAGATCATGCTCGACATACCGAATGCGCCGAGCATATCGTTTTGAACAGAGGTGGCGGCCTCGTTCAGCCGTTCTACTCCGAGATCCATCCCCTCGGGCATGACGACCGTCCGCAACGGGCGCCGTTCCGTGGCTTCGACCAGCCGCGCGATGGCATCGGCAACCAGCTGGGGTCGTGGCGGATTGGACGAATCGTTTGCCTGGCTTGAGCTGTCTTTGATTTGGCCCGGGATCGCCGCGACCGCACCGTATGATGCCAGCACGCCTTCGTCGGACGGCTCCGGACTGGATGGCAGCAGGTTGCTGGGGAATGCCCCTGGTTCGACGATCACCGAGTCGACGCCGAAGCTTGAAAGTTCGTAGCGATAGGACTCGGCGAGCGCCTCGAGCGCAAACTTGCTCGCGGAATAGACACCGAAGAAGGGAAAGATCAGTCGGCCCATCAACGACGTGACATGGACGAGAAGTCCGCTGCCGGCGGCGCGCATATGCGGCAGAACGGCACGATCGGCTCGCGCGGCACCGAAGAAATTCACCGCAAATTGCCGTTCGATATCCGCGACCGTGTAGGCTTCCGTGACCCCGACGAACATGGTGCCTGCGTTGTTGATCAACGCATCGATCCTTCCATGTTGCTTGATGACATGGTCGATCGCCGCATTGACTGACGCCTCGTCGGCGACATCCATTTCGAGGACCTGCAGCACACGCCCCTCGGCTTTTGCCGCTTCGATGAGTTCGCTCCGGACTTGGCCATTTCGCCCTTCGACGTCTCGCATGGTCGCAACCACCGTATGACCCCGCCTCGCGAGCTCCAATGCCGTGAGTCTTCCAAAACCACTGCTCGTGCCTGTCACGACAACGACTTTTCCGTTCATCCTATGTCCTTTCGCTTCTGTCCAAATAGCATCGACCAGATAGACAGACCTGTATGTACATTGCAACAGAAAAATAGACAGGGTAGTCTGTCTATGCGCCTGAGGAGTTTGAGTCAGACCGAGGATGGGGGCAGGACGTGCCGGAGATGATCGATTTGGAGGGGCAGCCGCTTAACGCTCTCGCGCCGCGAGAACGGATACTGAGGACAGCGTCGGACCTGTTTTACCGGTTCAGCATCCACACTGTCGGGGTTGACCGCATCATCGCCGAAAGCGGCGTGGCCAAGATGACGTTTTACAAGCACTTTCCGTCGAAGGCGAACATGGTCGCTACCTACCTGCGACACCAGGACGCCGCCTGGTTTCAGATGCTCGCGGCCTCGACCGAAAAACCCGGGCTATCGCCGCTGGAGCGCGTCCTTGCCATTTTTGACGCGCTGGGCGAGGCCTTTCGATCGCCTTCCTTCCGCGGCTGTCCGTTCGTGAGGGGACTGGCCGAGTTCGGACCGGACGTTGATTCTCCGGACGTCCAGGCCACCATCGCCGCTCATTTCAAGAGCTTGCGTGAATTTGTGGCGTCGCTCGTCGAGCCTTTGGCATTGAGCAAGCCTGAACAAGCCGTGCTCCAGATCTTGTCACTCATCCAAGGCGCGCTCGTGATCGCCCAATCGACACGCGATCCGGCCATAGCGCAGGCGAGCCGCGACGCAGCCAGACTGTTGCTCGAGGCTGCGTCGGTCTCATCATCCGGACCTGGCGGTCCGTAGGCGATGGGCGCACGACGTAACCGTCCGGTGAGGCTTCACCGGACGGTTACGTCGCACCGAGCAACGCCTACTCAAGCCGCGTGAATCCATCGTCGCTCCAACCCTCGCTCCCGACGCCATGGTGGACGAAGAACAGCCCGTCGGGGTCGTAGCGGCGCTTGATCGCGAGCAGCCGCGCGTAATTGTCGCCCCAGAACGCTTTCTGCCAACCCGCCTGGAAGTAATCGCATTCGTTGACGTAGCAGCCGGTTTCGGGTGCGGCCGAGCGCAAACGCGCCATGGCCTCCTTGACATGCGCGCGGTGATCGACGCCCGCGGACAGGTTCGGCGCCGGCAAGCCGTCGAAGACCGGCGGCCCGGCGGCCGCAATGATCGCGAGCGCAAAGGCATCGACCACGTCGGGGTTCATCGGAGTGTCCTTCGCCGCGGCGATCGCTTCGGCCGGTGCGCCGGCGAGCCCCTTGTTGAAGTGGAACGCGACCGCCCACTGCCGGCTCGCCGCAAACCAGGCATCGACGAGGCGCGGCTGGTTCTCCTGATCGAGCAGGGAAAACGGCATCCATGCCGAGGTGTAGGCCTGCCAAAAGGCACCGACCTGCTCGCCGTCGCCGGCCCACCAGAAGTCGGTCCATGGCGCGTCCCGCCGGTTATCGAAATTGACAACCGATCGCGCGAACAGCCGGTAGAGCCAGCCGTTCCAGAAGTAGCGCGCCGGCACGCTCGCGACGGAGAATGAGGCCTGGCCCTCGTAGTCCGCAGGATTGGCGTCGGCGAAGTCGAGCAATGGCTTGAAAGCCGCCCGGGCCTCGTCCTTGCCGATGCCCTGAAAGGTCATCGTCACCTGGAGACGATTGTCCGGACGCGCGCGTACCTGCTCGCCCCAATGTGGATTGCAAAGCGCGCTCGCATACAGCTCGATGAAGCGCCCAAGCAGCCGACGATAGGCCTCGTCGGAATGGGCACGAAGTGTGAGGCTCACGGCGCCGACCGTGTCGGGCAGCGGATGGGTCGCAAGCGTCAGCCGGGTCACGACCCCGAACGTGCCGCCGCCTCCACCCTTCAGGGCCCAGAACAGATCCGGCTCGCGCCCCGCATTGACGGTGCGGACGGCGCCGTCCGCCGTCACGATCTCGGCTTCGAGAAGGCTTCCGGCTGCCGTCCCGAATCTCTTGGAGAAGCTGCCGAATCCGCCGCCTTGGACGAGCCCTGCCACGCCCACGGTGGTGCAGCCGCCGCCCTGCACATAACGCCCCGCGCCGCCGGTCACCGTCTGGTAGGCGTGCAGCCACATCGCACCGGCGCCGACCGAGACCGCGGGGACGACCGCAGCGCCCGATCCGGCCGGGCTAAAGCCGTCGTGGACGGTGATGCTGTCCATCCTGCGCGTCCAGAGCAGGAGAGAATCCGGCGCGCACGACGCACCTAGATAACTGTGGCCTCGACCCTTCACGACGAGGCGCAGATTGTGGGCCGTGGCAAAGCGCACGGCTGCGGCCACGTCGGCTGCGGTCTCGGCCGCCACCATGTAGGCGCTGGGGACTGATCGCCATGCGTCGAGCCAGCCGGAGCTTTGGGTCAAGCCGGCTTGGTCGCCGATCGCGAAAGGGTTTGCGAGCAGCGCTTTACCGTCGGGGCCATCCAGCCTTGGCATCACGACCTTCGAGAGCCGGCCGTTGGTGGCCGTCTTCAGCGCAGCCCAGTCGGATTCGCCAGGCCAACCAGGCATTCCCGGCCGGACGCGACCCGGTGTCACATTCGCAATGGCGTTGTGTGGGAACCAGGGCTGGAGGTCGGTTTGAAGTGCGATCATCGTCGCAATCCCGCCTTGTAGCAGACGTCTCCGGTGCATCAGTCATCTCCCCAAGGTCTGCACGTGCGGTCCCCGACGATCAGCCGGCTGTGCCAGGTCGAGATATCGACCTGTCGGAACCTGCCGACGCCGGAATCTGCCCGACACGTTCGGCCGCCGGAAAGCACGCAGTGACGGAACGCGATACGTCCGGGATCAGTGGCGACGGTGCGGGACGAATGGCGAGGCTACGGGGACGAGTCGCGCGGCACGCGGCCGTTCGGCTACGCGGACACGGCGGCAGGAGGAATTGCCGTTTCGTCTGGCGGATAGGTTTCCGGAATTACAGTGGTATCCCTCACCACGACGCCACGCGTTCACGCGTACTGCGCAATGCCGTGGCCAAATGACCAGTTTTCCTTTGCGACCTCGACGAGGTTGATCACGACATCATCCGGGCGACCTTGCAACTGCGCCTGGTATTGCTCGACGATTCGCGTGTAGAAGGCCTTCTTGAGCTCGACCGGGCGGCCGGTGTTGAGCGTGATCTGAATGAAGACGAGATCGTCGCTGTAGTGATTGCCCAGATAACTGTCGGCATGGTTCAGGTCGGCGCGGTCGTGCTCCGTGATGACCTGGAATTTGTCGTCCTTCGGCACGTTGATCAGCTCGATCATGGCGTCATAGACGATCTCACCCAATTTCTTCCGATACTCGGGCGACTTGCCCTTCCTGAGATCGATGCGAACGAATGGCATGGTCGTACTCCTCTTCCGGGTTGCGGTTCTAGGGCGCGATCGTTGCGACCTATCTAGCGGCCGGCCTTGAAGGCCTCCCGTCCGGCGCCGTGATCTTGAACGTGATCTTGAAGATGGCGTTTCGGACCGACGTCCTTTGAAGCCGCTTTTGCATGGACAAGACTCAAAGCGAATATCACTCCTCCGGCCCCGGCGAGCCGCATTGAACTCGCCCGTTCCGCCCGCCATGTGTGGGGGACCGCTTGGAGCAAAACAATGAAGAAGCTTCTCACGTGTGTGGCGGCCATGGGCTGCCTGGTCGCCCTCCACTCCATCGCGCAGGCCCGCTCCGCATTCGACGGCTCCTGGGATCTCGTTTTCGTGACGCAAAGAGGCACTTGCGATCCGACCTATAATTTCACCGTCAACATCACCAATGGAATAGTTACACATCCGAACTTAATCAGGTTCGGAGGCTACGTGGCGCGTTCGGGCGCAGTTCGGGCGTCGGTAACAGTCCAGGACAAATTCGCGTCCGGCTCAGGCCGGCTCTCCAGTAATTCTGGCCGCGGGAGGTGGAGTGGCCATTCAGGAACCGCACGTTGCTCAGGCTATTGGACTGCGCAGCGAAATTGAGGCGCTGAGCCCAGCCTGGAGCTGGCCGCAAGGAGCCGAGGACGGTGCCGCGCCGAAGAACCCTGCTTTGAACAGGTTCCTCAACTCTTTGGCGTCCTTGGCTTTACGAAGATCACTCGTCTTCCACAAACAACCCCTTGCCATGGACGTACCAGTTTGCGCGCGACGCCCAATGTACGTGCCGGTCAGGTGTCACGCCAAGCGGATCATCGAAGGCGCCCGCGTAGATGATCACCTCACGGCCGCTGCGCATCAGATGCTGCATCGGGCGCGTTACTGCTCAACTGGTGTGCCGGCCGGGACATGAGCGCCCGACGCAATCCATTGGTCGTAGGTCTGGAACTTCACGCCGAGCATGTCGTACGAAACTCGCAGGTAGCCGTCGCTGCCGCGCAGTACCGCGGTGGGCATAATCGTCTGCACTTCCTGCGCCATCACGCCGACATGGGATTTGTTGCCGCCGTTGTAGGTGAAGCGATAGAAGCCGAGGCCGTTTTCGAGGTGACCGATCAGGAAGATGTCGTGCTTGAGCATCATGTCCGATCGGCGGACGACACGCCGTGTGGTCCGCCGTGCAACACCTCGCACGCCGACTACTGGTGCGACGACGGGCCCGACAACAGGTCGGGCGACGCAGCCTGCGCGATAGACACCAGCGGCACAATAGACAACAGCATTTGCCTCGGGTGTCTCGATGGCCATGGTTGCGGAGAAGGCGGTAATGCCGAGCGCAGCGAGGAGGATCGAGCGCATCATTGTCTCCTTCGTTCAATTGTTGCTCGCAAAGGAATAAAGAATAGGATCAGATTTTCGCCCGGCGAGCAATTGTTCTCCGGGGCGATACCTTCCGCGCCTCAATTCACTATCCCCGCATCGCCAGATTGCGACAGAGATGCAGACTAACTATCGTCGCTGGCCCTCCCGGACAGGTTGTGCTAAAGAGAAAATACTTTGGGGTGCCGCATTGCAAGCGAAAGAGGCTCCTCAAGCGGCGCACCTTCAATTGCGCTTAATAGCTCTGTTTCTAGCGACCTTGTTTTGAGTCCTGCAGACGCCACGCGGCGTTTAATGCAGCTGGTCATGCACGTCCTCCTGCAAGCAATGCACGCCCTCGCGCTGGATCGAGAATGCTTCAATCAAAACCGCCGCGAGCTGTTTGAACGCATCTGGCATCGGCTTTGCTACCCTTCTTCGTGTTGAATTCCCGCGGCGCCACGCAGCAAGGCAATACGCTGAGACCTTCAAATGTTCAGACCCTCGAACGCGATCATTCCGACGGTAAACATCGTGAATTGAACGAGGTCGCAAATCAGAGGTCGCCAAATCAGAAGAGGAGGATTCGACATGTTTCGGGGAATTCTGACGCTGACAATTTCTCTTTGCCTCGGCGCGGCGGCCGCGCCTGCCGCGCGGGCGGAGGGCGCTGCACCGGCTGAACAAGAAGCGCATGCCATCGCGGTGGATGCCTATGTCTACTTTTACTCGCTGATGTCGATGGACGTCTCGAGAAAGCAATTCACCAACGGCACGACCGATTTCAGAGGTCCGATGAATACCTTTGTCAATGTGCCGGAATACCCCCCTGCCAATTTCAAGGGCGTGGTGCGATCGAACTTCGACACGCTGTATTCCGTCTCCTGGCTGAACATGACCAAGGAGCCTGTCGTCATCTCCGCACCGGATACAAATGGGCGCTACTATCTGCTGCCGATGCTCGACATGTGGACCGACGTCTTCGCATCGCCCGGCTGGCGAACGACGGGCACCAGGGCCGGCACGTTCCTGATCACGCCCCCGGGCTGGCGGCCCGATCTGCGCGACAGGTTCGCGGAAGAATTCAAGCTACCGAGCGACACCCAGCGCATCGAAGCGCCGACGCCCTATGTTTGGGTGATCGGCCGCACCAAGACGGATGGCCCGCCGGACTACGATGCGGTCCATAAGATTCAGGCCGGTTACAAGGTCACGCTCCTTTCCGAGTATGGCAAGACACCCAAGCCGGTCGAGTTCACGCCGGACCCAAGCGTCGACATGAAGACGCCGCCGAAGGTCCAGGTCGATACCATGTCGGCCGGCGTGTACTTCGCCAGCGCCGCAGAACTGCTCAAGCTTCACCCGCCGCACGTTACCGATGAGCCGATCATCGCCCAGATGAAGAAAATCGGCATCGAGCCCGGCAAGAGTTTTGACATCGGCAAGCTCGATCCGGTGTTGCAACGGGCGCTGGAGACTGCCCCGCAAGACGGCCAGAAGCTGATGGCCTGGAAAGTGCCGACACTGGCGCGGATCGCAAATGGCTGGTCGATGAACACCGATTCGATGGGTGTCTACGGTAACTACTACCTGAAGCGTGCCATCGTCGCCCAGCTCGGGCTGGGCGCGAACCTGCCTGAGGATGCCATCTATCCGCTCAATCTCGGCGACGAGACCAACAAGCCGCTGGATGGAGCCAACAAGTACACAGTTACGTTCGAGAAGGGCGCTGCCCCGCCAGTCGATGCCTTCTGGTCGATCACGCTATACGACCCGGAAGGTTTCCAGGTCGGCAATGCGCTCAACCGTTTTGCCGTAAGCAGCTGGATGCCGTTCAAGTACAACGCAGACGGGTCGCTCGATATATTCTTCCAGAACGAAAGTCCGGGCAAGGACAAGGATGCGAACTGGCTTCCGGCGCCGAAGGGACCCTTTAATCTGACCATGCGCCTCTACAGCCCGAAGGCCGATGCGCTGACCGGAAAATGGAATCCGCCGCCGGTCGTGAAGACGCAGGCGGGAACGGTGGGCTTGGCCCAATAAAGTTGATTTGAGCGCCGGCGCTTTGCGCCGGCGTCCGACCGTACGAGCACAAACGTCCCTGGAAGACCGATCGTTAGAAGCGAGCGAGTTGATCCTGAGGAGCTTCAAATGCTGACCAAACGCGAACTTCTTCGCACTGCTGCGACGACGACGATCACCGTTGCGGCGATAAGGTCCTTGCCGGCGTTTGCCCAGGCCGGCGCCGATCGACCGGGCTTCCTGAAGGCAAAAGACATTGCCGAAGCGGGCTTTATCTACGGCCTGCCGATCGTGATGAACTACGCCGTGATGTACGAGTACGCAGTTGATCGCAACTCCGGGCAGTTCAAGGCCCCGTTCAACCAGATCAAGAACGAACCCAACGTTTACACCTACAAGGATACCGCCGTCATCACGCCGAACAGCGACACGCCGTATTCGATCCTGTGGATGGATTTGCGGGCGGAGCCAATGGTTCTTTCGGTCCCGGCCGTGGACCCGAAACGCTACTACTCGATCATGCTCTGTGACGGCAACACCTACAATTACGGCTATGTTGGCAGCCGCGCCACCGGAAGCGAGGCCGGCGACTATATGGTGGTCGGGCCGAACTGGAGCGGAGCAACTCCGCCCGGGATCAAGAAGGTGTTTCGGTCGACCACGCAGTTTTCGGTGGCGGCCTATCGCACGCAGCTTTTCAATCCCGACGATCTCGAGAACATGAAGAAAGTCCAGGAGGGCTATAGGGCGCAGTCGCTTTCGGCCTATCTGAAACTGCCGACGACTGTTGCGGCAGCGGCCGTCGACTTTCCGAAGATCGACAAGGACCTCGTGAAGACGAACTTCTTCGAATATCTCGACTTCGCGCTCCAGTTTGCCCCCGCTCAGGAGAACGAAAAGGACATTCGCGCGCAGCTTGCGACCATCGGCGTTGGCTCGGGCAAAACCTTCAATTTCAAGGACCTTCCGATGGAGCAGAAGCTCGAAATCGGCCTGGGCATGAAGGAGGGCGAACGAAAGATCGAAGAGGCCGTCGCAAAGGCCGGCAAGGAGGTCAACGGCTGGCGGATCAGTTCGCTGTTTGGCGACAGCGCTTTCTTCAACGGTGACTGGCTGAAGCGGGCGGCCGGCGCAAAGGCAGGGATATACGGCAACGATGCCGCGGAGGCGACCTATCCGATGACGCGCGCCGACGTCGATGGTCAAACCCTCGACTGTGCCGGGCGCAAATACTCGCTAACGTTCCCGGCCGGTCAGCTGCCCCCAGTGAATGCGTTCTGGTCGGTGACGATGTACGACGGCAAGACGCAGTTGCTGATCGAAAACCCGATCAACCGCTATCTCATCAACTCGCCGATGCTGCCCGCAATGAAGACGAACGCCGACGGGTCACTGACAATCTATATCCAGAACAAATCGCCCGGTGCCGACAAGGAAGCCAACTGGCTGCCGGCTCCTGACGGCCCGGTTTACCTGGCGATGCGGCTCTACTGGCCGAAGGCCCAAGCACCGTCGATCCTGCCTCCGGGCGAAGGGATGTGGCAGCCGCCGGGCGTGAAGCTGGCCTTGTAGAGACAGTGGGATGGGAGGCGTGAAGTGAAATACCTCGTCCTCCTCGCCTGCGTTGCTGCCATGCGATCTCCAGCCAATTGGGGCAGACAAATGACGCGCGACACATCCAAATGGAAATCTCGCAAATGGAAATCTCGGCGCTGGCTCACCCACTCAGCTCTCAGTGCTGCAATGGTGCTGCTCGGCTGGATGTCCGAGGCGGCATACGCGGATGAGAGCGGTGTTTCGTACTGGCTCCCGGGCCGGTTCAGCAGCCTCGCGGCAACGCCCGGGGTGCCGGGCTGGTCCATGGCCGAGGTCTATTATCATACCTCCGTATCGGCATTCGGCGCCGCAGCTGCGGCACGAGAGGTTCAGATCGGCAGATTCCCTGCCACGGTGAACGTCGACCTGAATCTTCGCCTCAATGCGCAGGCCGATCTGGTACTTCTCAACCCTACCTACACGTTCGCGACGCCGGTGCTGGGCGGACAATTGGCGATCGGCATGACCGGCCTGTTCGGTCGATCCAGTGCCGACCTCAACGGCACGCTTACAACCGGTTTCGGACCATTCGCAGCAACCCGGATGGGCAGCTTTGGCGATTCGATTACCTCGGTCGGCGACCTCTACCCACAGCTGACACTGAAGTGGAACGCAGGCGTTCACAACTTCATGACTTATGTGACGGGAGACGTTCCCGTCGGCGCCTACGATCCAAACCGCCTTGCCAATCTCGGCATAGGCCACGGCGCCATCGATGGCGGCGGCGGTTACACCTACTTCAATCCGCAAGCGGGGCACGAATTTTCGGCCGTCGCGGGATTTACCTACAATTTCAAGAACAACGACACGCAATATCAGAACGGCACTGATTTTCACGTCGACTGGGGCGCTTCCCAGTTTCTCTCGAAGCAGGTCTTCGTCGGCCTGGTAGGATACGCCTATCAGCAGATCACCGACGACGCCGGACAACACCCGATCCTCGGTGGTTTCCGGTCGCGGGTCGTAGGCGTGGGCCCACAGGTCGGCTTTCTGTTTCCGGTTGGCGACATGCAAGGATATCTCAATCTGAAAGGATACGGCGAATTCGCGGCCGAAAACCGGCCGGCGGGCTGGAATACCTGGCTGACCTTTTCGATTTCTCCAATAGCGCCCACCGGCACAGTGACGCCGACGCGGCGAATTGTGACGAAATAGGTTCAGAAGACTAGCAGTTGGCAAGGGCCTGGGCGGGCCTGGCCTGAATGCAACGGGCGCGCGACGCCGAGAAGGATGGCATTCATGAATAACTCGCGTACGTCAATCTTGCTGGCCGCGATTGTTCTTTTCAGCCCACTTGCGCGGGCACAACATGCGCCGGCAACGCTCGTCGCCTCCGAACAACCGCAGGAGATGCTGGCGGCGCAGATCCGCACGCAAGGGTTCGCATGTGACAAGTCGCTTGGTGCGGCGCGAGACAAGAAGCGCTCCAGGCCGGACTACGTGGTCTGGGTACTGAAGTGCACCAACGCGACGTACCGGATAGCACGCGCGCCCGATATGGCCGCGAAGATCGAGCGCATTCGATAACGATCGGAATCTTCCCATCCGCTTGCGCTTCTGCTCCTCTCCGCATTGTGTCAGAGGACTTCCAGGTTTCTAGCTGTGAAGTTGCCAGCACCGTCGCCGCGCCGATGCTGTCCGGCTAATTCGCGCAGAGGCCGCTCGCGGAGCCGATCGTGCCATGATGCCATCATGCCCCTGTTTTGCCCGACGGGTCAACTGGATTTCGTAAAATCCGCATCGCGCCGCTTCGCTGAGCCGTTTGGCAATTCTGTCAGCCACTTGGCTACTGTGCATGGGGTTGTTTTCGACGTTTCGGTTTGCCCGCCTCACGGGGCAGCGCTCGTCGGGGCGTCAGTGGCGCTTGAAATATTGCACGTCGCGTTCGTGCTTCTCGGCCGCGGCGCGGCTCTTGAAGGTACCGAGGTTGCGGCGCTTGCCGGTCTTGGGATTCACCTTGCGCGAATAGAGCCGGTATTCGCCGGATGCGAGCTTGCGGATCATGGTTGCGCCTCCTGCTTGACGTGATGTCAACGGCCCCTGCCCGCGCAAGTTCCTTTTCCAACCCGCCCGCAACAATCTCGCCTGCGACATGAAGTGAGCAGGATCGCTTTCTAGAAGCACAGCGTGGTGACGAGCTTGCCCTGCTTGTCCTTGATCGCGTAGGGACAGCGGATCCGCTCCAGCGCCTTCTTGGCGTCCTCGTCGCCGAGCGCGGCCGCACGCTCGTAATAGGCCTTTGCGGCGTCCTTGTCCTTTGGACCGCCGCGGCCTTCCTGCGCGAAGGCGCCCATCCGCTCCAGCGCGCCGGGATGGTTTTGCGCCGCCGCCTTCTCGAACAGCGCGCGCGCCGCGACGTCGTCCTTCTCCCCGCCATTGCCGCTGGCAAGCATCAGGCCGAGTTGGTACTGCGCCTCCGCATTGGTCTCGGCGGCCTTGCCGAGCAGCGTGCGCGCCTGCGCAGGGTCCGCGGGAGCGCCGCCGCCTGCGCTGCCGAGCGCTGCGAGGTTGGAGACGCCGCGGGGGTTGCCGGCCTGCGCCGCCTTCTCGAACAATTTTCGCGCCTGCGCCTCGTCCTTCGCGATACCGGAGCCGTTGCCATAGGCGACGCCGAGCTCGACCATCGCAGCACTGGAGCCCTTGTCGGCCGCCTTGCGCCAGGCGGCGATCGCCTCAGCCGTCTGCCGGTTGGCCGCATAGGCACGCCCGAGCGCGAACATCGCGCGGCGCGATGAGCTTGCCGCCTGCTTGCAGAATTTGATCGCGGTCGCGAGGTCGGAGGCGGCGATGTCGGGCACGCCCTTCACGTCGGCCGGCTTGTCGGGATCGCTGGGATCGGCGGCGACACGGTCGCAGGGACGAGATCGGCCGATTGCGCGTGCGCGGCGACGGGCGCGGCAAGCGCGACGAGGATGGCAAAGAGACAGATCCGCATGGACATCACGTTGCGTCCGCGTGCCGGCGATTTCAAGGCTCGAGTCCTGACTGGCGCAGCACGGACGCGACCTCCGGCGATGCCAGATAGCGCAGCAGCGCCTCGGCGGCTTCGGCCTGTTTCGCATCCGCCATGCGTCCGGCGGAGAACACGGCCGGCGTCTGCAAATCGTGCGGGACCGGGCCGATCACCTCGATGCCCTCGACCTGCTTCAGCTCGCTGATCTGCTGCACGGCGAGGTCGGCCTCGCCGCTGACGAGCCGCTCGGCCGTAAAGCCCTGCTCAACGATGGTCGCCTTGGCGTTGATCTCGGCGGCAATGCCGATGCGCGCGATCAGCCGGGCAAAGTACACGCCGCTTGCGCCGAGCCGCGAATAGGCAATGGATCGCGCCGCGAGCAGCGTCTTGCGCAGCGCAGCCTCATTGGCGATGTCGGGATGCGGCGCGCCTTTCCGCACGGCGAGGCCGACATAGGAGCGCGCCAGGTCGGCTGCGGTGTCCGCGATCACCCGGCCCTCGCCGATCATCTCGTCGAGCCCTTCGCGCGTGAGGATCACGAGGTCGGCGGCCTCGCCGGCGCGCAAGCGCTTCAGCAGCGCCAGCGTTGGCGCGAAGTCGGCATCGACGTGAATGCCTCTCGCGGTCTCGAACGCGGAGGACAGGCTGCGCATCGCGCCCATCAGGCCGAGCGTCGAGAGCATGCGAATTCTTTCCATGGGCAATTCCCCGTAGCGATCAGGCGCGATGCATCAGCTTCAGCGCCGCGGTCAGGCGCAGGCTGCGCTTGCCGGCAAGCGCGGTCGCCTCCAGCACCGCCTCCTCGCCGTCATAGCTGCCGGAGAAGCCGATGCCGACCTCGTGGCCGCCAAAGATCGGATCGTCCTTGGCGAGCGTGTGCTCCTGGTTGAGGATCTGCCCCTTCCAGCGGCCGTTCGCGGCGGTGTAGCTGCCGAGGTAATAGAACGACGCATCGCCGCCGAGGATGCGGCCGCGGTTGAGCAGCATCACGCCGGTGAGCCCGCCGTCGACGCCGTCGAGCATGCGCAGGTGAATCGAGTAGAGGCCGTCGACGATGCCGGCCTCGCCGACGCCGCCGGCGATCGGCACCTCGTCTTCCGTGATCGGCGTCATCAGCGACTGGAAGGGCACGCCGGGCAGCTCCTTGAGCTCGCCCTTGAAACGGTAGAGATCGCCGTCGGCAAAACCCTTCGCGATCAGCGTCGCATCATCGGTGCCGGCCATGGCGCGGTAGGTCGGATCGGGGTTGTGGCGAACGGTCTTGATGACGATGTCGACGCCGTCCGCGGTCTTCTCGTAGGTGCCGATATGGGCGAACGCCGAATTGCCGCCGAGCATCGTGCCATTGCCGGCATGCATCACGCTCCGGCCGACGCTATCGCCGAGCTGAAATCGCACCTTGTAGAAGCCTTCAAACACCAGCCGTGTCCCCGGCCCCGCGCGCATCCTGCGGGCACTCTATCCCGATTTGGCCTGACATGGACAGGCCGGCATGGCCGCCAGACCCACAACAAGCGCTGTCATCGGAATGCAAAAATCCGCCGGAGCCTTGCAGCTCCGGCGGATTTAAAAAGCCAACCCGGGCCAGCCCCCAGCCCGGGCCGGGAGGATCTTTAAGCCGCGGCCTTCTTGTCAGCCGGGACGGACGCGATCGTCTTCAGGATCTGCGAAGCGATCTGGTATGGGTCGCCCTGCGAGTTCGGACGGCGGTCTTCCAGATAGCCCTTGTAGCCGTTGTTGGCGAAGGAGTGCGGCACGCGGATCGAGGCGCCACGGTCGGCAATGCCGTAGCTGAACTTGTTCCACGGCGCGGTCTCGTGCTTGCCGGTCAGACGCTTGTCGTTGTCCGGGCCGTAGACGGCGATGTGGTCCATCAGGTTCTTGTCGAATGCCGCCATCAGCGCCTCGAAGTACTCCTTGCCGCCGACCGTACGCATGTACTCGGTGGAGAAGTTGGCGTGCATGCCGGAGCCGTTCCAGTCGGTGTCGCCGAGCGGCTTGCAGTGGAACTCGATGTCGACGCCGTACTTCTCGGTCAGGCGCAGCATCAGGTAGCGGGCCATCCACATTTCGTCAGCGGCCTTCTTGGAGCCCTTGCCGAAGATCTGGAATTCCCACTGGCCCTTTGCGACTTCCGCGTTGATGCCTTCGTGGTTGATGCCGGCCGCGAGGCAGAGGTCGAGATGCTCTTCGACCATCTTGCGCGCGATGTCGCCGACGTTCGAGTAGCCGACGCCGGTGTAGTACGGGCCCTGCGGCGCCGGATAACCGGAGGCCGGGAAGCCGAGCGGACGGCCGTCCTTGTAGAAGAAGTATTCCTGCTCGAAGCCGAACCACGCACCCTCGTCATCGAGAATTGTGGCGCGCTTGTTGGTCGAGTGCGGGGTCTTGCCATCGGGCATCATGACTTCGCACATCACCAGCACGCCGTTGGTGCGGGCACCGTCCGGAAACACCGCGACCGGCTTCAGCACGCAATCCGAGCTGTGGCCTTCGGCCTGCTGGGTGGAGGAGCCATCGAAGCCCCAGAGCGGAAGCTGTTCGAGCGTCGGGAACGACGCGAATTCCTTGATCTGAGTTTTGCCGCGCAAGTTCGGAGTCGGCGTATATCCGTCGAGCCAGATGTACTCGAGCTTATACTTGGTCATTGAGCCTCTCTGTAGATGATGCGAAAGGTGGGGTTGAGAGCCCCCGCACGTTTGTACCCGGCCATCATCGGCCGGCCCTTTACAAGCATTTAACGTGCCAAAAGGCCGCAGCGCGGGAGGTTGTCCACCGCGACCGGAACCGGCCCGCCAGCGCAAAGCCGTCCACAGCGACCTGCGTCATAGCCGCGCACCTTCGCGTGAAGCTGCAGTGCAAAAGTCCCGCGGAAAACGCCTGATTCTGGAGCACGCGGGCCCCTGCCGCAGGCTGCCGATGAAACGCGCATCAACGTCCGGCAACTTTCGCAAAGCCCCGATCCCTGCCTAGCAACCTTTGGAATGGCCCACGCGTTAGTCACCGACACGCTGCCTTGGGGGGTGCAGACAGTCGACTGCCCACAAAATAGGCGAGAGCTGATTTCGTTTTCAGCACTTTCCAATTCGGGATGCGCGGTCGATATGGGGAGTCCAGTAACCACAATCGAACGAGTCGGGCGCACCATGGAGGCCAAGGCGCTTCGACCGAGGAGCAAATCGAAATGATGAACAATGGACTGAGTCACGGATCTGCGAAGATCTATCAATTCCCCGTCGGGGGCCGCGCGGCTCTCGCCGGGCGCCGCTATGGCGACACCCGCTTTCCCGCCGATCACGCTTCGCTTCCCGCGAACGTCTCGATCTGCAGCGACAGCTGGTACCACCAGGACGCGGTCGACGAAGCAAAGCCCAAATGGGAACGTTAATGCCGGTGCCTGGTTTGAAACCGCCGCGCTCTTTCAAGCGCTCAGCGGAAGTTTGAAAAAGGGTCGAAACAATGAGGTTTCGACCCTTTTTGATTCCGCACATGATTGCGGGCTCAGATCACCGCGCAGGCCGTCACCGGCCGCATCAAATGCTTGACCATGGTCGCCCCGGTCTTGCCGACCGATGATTGCCCCCTGTAATGGTCCGTCGGCAACATAACAAAAAGAAGCTCCCATGTCGGACTCTCCTGCCCGTCACCTCGCATTGCAAGGCGCCAGCAATTTTCGCGACCTCGGCGGTTACGCCACAAGCGACGGTCGCACCACGCGCTGGCGCCACATCTTCCGCTCCAACCATCTCGGCCAGCTCACCGCTGAAGACATCGCGATCGTGCGCGCACTCGGCGTCAGAAGTGCGTTCGACTTCCGCGGCGTCGAGGAGCGCGCGGCCGGCATTTGCGTCGTCAACGAGATCACGGTGCATTCGCTACCGATCGAGCCGACGGTGGTGGCTTCATTGCGCACCGAGCTCGCCAGGGGCGCGCTGACGGGACCGGTCGCGCTTGAGCTCATGCGCGAGTCCTATCGCAACTATGTCCGCCACAACACGCACAGCTTCCGCATGCTGTTCGGCCATCTCCTACAGGACCGCGCTCCGCTCGTGATCCATTGCACCGCCGGCAAGGACCGCACCGGCTTTGCCAGCGCGCTGATCCTGCATGCGCTCGGCGTGCCCGAGGAGGTCATTGCGGAGGATTATCTGCTGACCAATCGCCACTACAAGCGCGACGTGTCGAGCGTCTCCGATCTGCCCGCCGACGTCCTCGACGCCATCGGCTCGGTCAATGCCTCCTATCTGGACGCGGCTTTCGAAGCTGTCGGCCGCGACTATGGCGATGTCGAAACTTACCTGCGCGACGGCCTTAAGCTCGGCGCAGCCGAGCAGACCGCGCTGAAGGAGCGCTATCTTCAGGCGTGAGCGACGCCGGGCGCCTCACGCCGTCGGAGTTGCGGCCTTAATGATGGAATTGGTCAGCGCGAGCGATACCTGCATGGTACTCCAATTGCTCTGATGCAGCTTCAGATCATCCTCCGGATCCAGCAGCTGCTCGAACGAAGCGTTGTTTAGCACGTGCCAGTGGCGCATTAGCGCCCAGCGCTGGAACAGATTGACCTTGGCGTCCTCCGCCGCGGTTCGGATCGCCGAAACCATCTTCTCCGCAAGATCGGCGTTGTCGTCGAACAGCATGGCCGTCACGTATTGCGGGTCGATCAGGACAACATCCATGGTCAGGTGACCGCGCAGGAGCGCCAATCCCCCGATGATGTTCGCGACCACTTCGTCGAAGTTGAACTCCTTCTGGCGAAAGACCGCATTGGTTCCGACCTGCCAGAGCACCAGAGAAGGATTGTCAGCAAAGATATCGTCTTTGAACCGAGCCACTTCCAATGGCGCTTCTTGGCCGCCCTGGCCACGGTTGAACACGTCGACCCGGATGTTCGGATGCGGATCGTCATCCTTGTAGTGCTTTCTCAAATACAGCTCGAGCCGCGCGGGATAGGGAACGACATTGCGAAGTCCCGCAGTCGATGACGACCCCATCGCCACGACGCGCACGGGGCCCCTTCCGTTCAACGCGGCCCGGAAATTCTCCAGGGGATGCTTCAAATCAACGATCTCAGGGGGACAATCGACAGTCGGCAATTCGTCAGACATGAACCAAACCTCCGCGCCGCCATCTAAAGTTGCAGCAATCATTCAGCCTTGATGCCGCCGCCATTGCAAGTCCAATTCGCCTCACGCAATAGTCGGCGCGAATTGAGACGACGGAGAGTATCGTGCAGGGAAAAATCATTGTGGTGACCGGCGCGCTCGGCGCGCTTGGCAAGGTTGTCGCCGACGTCGCGCAATCACGCGGCGCGCGGGTCGCCGGCATCGATCACGCGCCCTCTCAACTGCCGGCGACGGCCGAGCGCATCGAGATCGGCGGCGTCGACCTGTCCGACCCGGCGCAGGCGAAGACGGCGGTGGATGCCGCCGCAAAGCATTTCGGCAGGCTGGACGCCCTGGTCAATATCGCCGGCGGCTTTGCCTTCGAGACCGTTGGCGACGGCGACATCAAGACATGGCACCGCATGCATGCGCTGAACGTGCTGACGGCCCTCAACGCCTCGCACGCGGCACTGCCGCATCTTGCTTCTTCAAAGGCGGGTCGCATCGTCAACATCGGCGCCATGGGCGCGCTGCAGGCTGGCGCCGGCATGGGGTCCTACGCGGCATCGAAGGCGGGCGTGCACCGCCTCACCGAGGCGCTCGCCAACGAATGGAAGGGCAAGATCACGGTGAACGCGGTGCTGCCGTCGACCATCGACACCAAGGCGAACCGCGCCGACATGCCGAAAGCCGACTTCGCCAAATGGGTGGCGCCGCAGGAGCTTGCCGAGGTGATCCTGTTCCTCGTGAGCGACGCCGCGAGTGGCGTCACCGGCGCGCTGATTCCGGTGAGCGGACGGGTG
The DNA here is from genome assembly GCF_008123515.1 of Bradyrhizobium cytisi. Classification (GTDB taxonomy): domain Bacteria; phylum Pseudomonadota; class Alphaproteobacteria; order Rhizobiales; family Xanthobacteraceae; genus Bradyrhizobium; species Bradyrhizobium cytisi. The sequence continues at coordinate 106,020 of NZ_VSSR01000034.1, read as the reverse complement.
TGATCAATCCGGCACCAGCAGCCGCAGATTGCCCTTGAAACGGATGCTCTGCTTGCCCGCGAGCGCCATGCCTTCGCCATAGGCGGTCTCGTCGGTGTAGGTGCCGCTGAAGCCGATGGTGACGACCTTGCGACCCCATATGGGGCGCTCGTCGAACGAGGGCGAATGCTCCTCGTTGGTCAGCTCGCCCTTCCACTTGCCGTCGGCGGAGGTGTAGCTGCCATGGGCAAAGAAAAAGGAATCGCCGCCGCGCATGGTGCCGTCACGCAGCACCATAACGCCCTGATTGCCGCCCTGCACGCCATCCAGCATCTCGATCCGGATGTGATAAAGCCCGTTCCTGATCGTCATATTCGCGCGCGCCCGCCTGTTCCGCGCGCAGGGGTATAGCTGGCTTGACCGCGTCCGGGCAAATGGGCCGGCAGCCCGAGTCCCATCCGGGCTAAACTGGCCGCAACTGATTCTTCTTCTTCGATCGGAAACTCACTGTGGAAACCGCGCTCTATCTCCCCGTCAAACGCTTCCTCGAAGAGCTCGGCTTCTCCGTGAAGGGCGAGATTGGCGGCTGCGATCTCGTGGGCCTGAGCGCCGGAGATCCGCCGGTGGTGGTGATTGGCGAGCTCAAGCTCGCCTTCAATCTCGAGCTGATTCTGCAGGCGGTCGATCGCGCGCCAGCGGGCGACGAAGTCTGGATCGCCGCAAAGATGTCGATCCGCGGCAAGGGCCGCGAGAGTGACGCACGTTATCGCAATCTATGTCGGCGCCTCGGCTTCGGGATGCTCGGAGTGAGCGATAACGGCCAGGTCGAGGTGCTCGTGAAGCCACCGACGGCAGGCCCCCGCCGCGAGCCGAAGACGCGCTCGCGGCTCGTGGCCGAGCATCAGCGCCGCCAAGGGGATCCCGTGCTCGGCGGCAGCACGCGCGCGCCGATCATGACGGCATACCGGCAGCAGGCGCTGGCCTGCGCATCGGAGCTTGCCGCAGGCCCGCGGCGCGTGCGCGAATTGCGCGAGCGCTGCCCCGATGCCGGCAAGATCTTGCTTAACAATGTGTATGGCTGGTTCGAGCGCGCCGACCGGGGAATCTACGGGCTAACGGAGGCAGGACAGACGGCGCTCAAACGCTGGCCGCAGCAACGGGCTACGATCGATGCCGGTGTCGCGTCACCGCCATGACATCCGACCGGTGCATAGCTGAGATGCCACACCGATTTCATATTGCAATGCAGCATCTCAGGCACTAGGTATCCCGGCATCAAAACGAGGCCGTTATGAACGCAGACTGGAATACCAAATATGGCACGCGGCGCGTGCGCCACGATCCGCCCACCCTGGACGAGGCGATCTTCGCCGCCATCGGCATCACCGACGACCAGGAGCAGCAGGCCGAGATCGCCGCAGCGCTGATGGGCATGCCGCTCGAAACCGTTCAGGCCGAGGTCAAGAAGCAGGCGCGCACCAACAGCCGCATCACTGCGACGCGCGTGATCGCCGGCGAGCAGGGTGCGCAGCGCTCCGTGGTGGTCGAACGCCGTGTCATCCGTCGCTTCGGCAACGACAAGCGCACCGGCACCTGAGCGCTCATTCCTTGGCTCCAATAAAACAGCGGACCGGCCTTGCCGGTCCGCTTTTTGATTCAGGCCTTTGAATTTCAGGTCTCTTGATTTCAGGCTGCGCGATTGCCGTACATGCTGGAGATCAGCTTCCAGCAGGTCGAGTTGAAGTTGAGAATCGCGCGGCCGGCCTTGAACGGCGCCGCTGCGAGCTCAGCGAGCTCGGCCTCGGGCGTCTTGCCAAGATCGATCGTGCCTGTGGACTCACCATGTCGGAACTGCAGATGCGCACCGAACTTCTTGGCGAGCGCCCGCATGGCGTGATTCTCCGCTCCCGTGGTGATGCGCAGGCTCTTGTAGCCCTTCCAGCGCGCTTCCGCGATCAGGCGGCTGAACAGCACGGTGCCGACATTCTGGCGGCGGGCGGAGGCTTCCACGCTGAAGGCGACCTCAGGCAACGAATCGCCCTCCGGCGGATGCAGCTCGGCCGCACCACGAACCACGCCATCGACGATATAGGCGACGATCACGGTGCCATCCTCGGCGCAGCGGGCGGCGTAACGCTCGATGAAGCTGTCGTCGAGAAAACCGTTAAAGCGATCATGCCGGCTTTCGGCATCGAGCCTGAGCAGGTGATCGCGCAACAGCGGCAATTCTTCCTGCTGGATCAGGGTCCGCACATAGCGCGGAGCGGTGCGGACGGTGTCTTCAAGTACCACGTCAAAACTCCTCTTGGTGTCCCTCGAGGAGGCGTTCGAATCCCTAGGCCTCCAATATTGTGCGTCGCAGCAAATTTTTCAAGACGGGAACCTGCTCAAGTTTGAGGCAGCGAGAACGACTAATTCGTTAACAAAATCAAGCCTCCGTAGTTTTTACAGGACCAGCTGGGTCTGGGTCACGATAGCGATCAGCTTGCCATCCCCGGTCTCCAGCCGAGTGGTCCAGACCTGGGTCCGCCGGCCCCTATGGACCGGCGTGGCAATGGCGACGACCGTGGTTCCCTCCTTCGCCCCGCCGATGAAATTGGTCTTGCTCTCCAGGGTGGTCGTGCCCTTTGCGTCCTCCGGCAGGTTGATCACGGTTGCGGCTGCGCCGACGGAATCGGCGAACGCCATCACCGCGCCGCCGTGGACGGTGTGATGCAGGGTACAGAGATCGGGCCTGACAATCATCCGTGCCACCACGCGATCCTTCTCCGCTTCGACGAACTCGACGCCCTTGAGCTCGGCAAACGGCATCTTCATCGCTTTAACTTTCTCAAGCGGCGTCATCGGATCTCCTCCCAATTCGTTCTGTTCTCAAGCTGAAATGCACAGTGCGGCAAAGCAATGACGCCCGAGGTAATGGTTATCGTGACACGGCCGAGGCACTTGCTCATATGGTTTTGTCGCCGATCATCCTGCAACCGGGACCGGCGGCGTTGACCGACCGGCTCGATGCGATCGTGATGGCGTTGTGGGGCGAGCGCAGCTCCATCATCCGTCATTGCGAGCGTAGCGCGCTGCGCTCGCAATGACGGTTGAGGCAGCATTCGTCCCTCACGTTACCGCATTGACGACCTGATACTCCGGCCGCCGCCACACCTCGCCTGCGATTACGTCCTCGATGATCTCGGCCGCCTTCATGACTTCCGCCTCGCCGATATACAGCGGCGTGATCCCGAACCGCATGATGTCAGGCGCGCGGAAATCGCCGATGAGGCCGCGGGCGATCAGGGCCTGCATGGCGGCGTAGCCGCCCTCGAAGGCGAACGAGACTTGCGAGCCGCGGCACTCGTGCGCACGCGGCGTGACCAGCTTCAAGGGGGGGCAGCGGCGTTCGACCTCAGCGATCAACAGATCGCCGAGCGCCAGCGAGCGGGCGCGGACCTCCTCGACGTCAATCCGATCCCAGATATCGAGCGAAGCCTCCAGCGCCGCCATCGCCAGCACGGGCGGCGTGCCGACACGCATGCGCTCGACGCCGCCCGCGGCAGCATAGCCAAGCTCAAATGCGAAGGGCTTTGCGTGCCCCATCCAGCCGGACAGTGCGGTGCGTGCGCTGTCGGCGTGACGCGGGGCGACATAGAGGAAAGCCGGCGCGCCCGGGCCGGCATTGATATATTTGTAGGTGCAGCCGGCCGCAAAATCGGCACCACAGCCGGCGAGATCGACCGGCAGTGCGCCGGCCGAGTGGGCGAGATCCCAGACCGTGACGATGCCAAGCTCATGCGCCTTTGCGGTCAGCTTCGCCATGTCGTGACGGCGGCCGGTGCGGTAGTCGACCTCGGTGATGTACAGCACCGCAATCTCTTCCGACAGCGCGGCCTCGACCTCCTCGGGCGCCACCAGACGCAATTGATGGCCTCGCCCGAGCGTCGCGATCAGGCCTTCGGCCATGTAAAGATCGGTCGGGAAATTGCCGGTGTCCGACAGGACGCCCTTGCGCGATGCATTCATGTCGAGCGCGGCGGCGAGCGCTTGATAGACTTTGAGCGACAGCGTGTCGCCGACCATGACCGACCCCGCCTTCGCGCCGATCAGCCGCGCGATGCGGTCGCCAACGTGGCGCGGCTGCGCATACCAACCGGCGCTGTTCCAGGCGCGGATCAACTCGTTGCCCCACTCCGCCATAATGACGCGGTTGACGCGCTCGGCGACGCCAAGCGGCAATGCACCGAGCGAATTGCCGTCGAGATAGATCACGCCGTCAGGGAGATGAAAGAGCGCCTTGGTGTCGTCGTAGACGCGAAGCCTGGTCATGGACACATCTCTACAAAATGGTGCGCACGCGCCAGAGCTCGGGAAATAGCTCGACCTCCAGCATGCGCTTGAGATAGCTGACGCCGCCGGTGCCGCCGGTGCCACGCTTGAAGCCGATGACCCGCTCGACCGTCGTCACATGGTTGAACCGCCAGCGGCGAAAATAGTCCTCGAAATCAACCATCTTCTCGGCGAGCTCGTAAAGCATCCAGTGCGTCTCCGGCGCCTCGTAGACGATACGCCAGGCCTGCAGCACGCCCTCGTTGAAGCTGTGGGTCTCGCGGACGTCGCGCGAGAGCACAGCGGCCGGCATCTTGAGCCCGTTGCGATCGGCGAGCCGCAGCACCTCGTCATAGAGGCTCGGCGTCGCAAGCTCGTCCTCGAGCAGCTTCGTCGTCTCGGCATCGTGCGCGTGCGGCTTGAGCATGGGGTGGTTGCGGTTGCCAAGCAGATATTCGATCAGCCGGTACTGCCGCGACTGGAAACCTGATGATTGCCCGAGCTGCGAGCGAAAGCGCGTGTATTCGCTCGGTGTCATCGTGCGCAGCACGTCCCAAGCGCCGTTGAGCTGCTCGAAGATGCGCGACATCCGCGCCAGCATCTTCATCGCGGGCTGCACCTCGTCTTTGGCGATGGCGCGGCGTGCGGCGCTGAGTTCGTGGATGGCAAGGCGCATCCACAGCTCCGTGGTCTGATGCTGGATGATGAACAGCATCTCGTCATGCGCTTCGGAGAGCGGATGCTGTGCACCGAGGATCGCATCCAGCGCCAGATAGTCGCCATAGGACATGCGTCGGGCGAATTCGGTCTCGGCGCCTTCGCTTGAAGGATCGTAATCGCTGGACGTCATGGCAGGCCCTCTCGATCGATCATCCCTTTGCGCCCCGTCAGTCGAGGCCGATCAGGCGCGCGGTGATCGGCGACGACGGATCCCTAAGCGCATCGATCACGGTAAAATGGTTGAGCCCGGGATCGACGACGAGACGCGTCGGCACGTCAAAGCCGGTCCAGACGTTGGCGAACAAGTCGGACTGGCGGATGAACTCGGGCCGCTCACTGCCGCCGACCCAGGCGGTCAGAGGCGAATGTCCGCGTGGCAGATGCAGCGCCGCGCTTTCGCGCGTCGCCTCCTCCATGGTCATGCGAAGTGTCTCGTTCATCCTGGTCTTGAGCAGCGGCCGCAGATCGTGCAGGCCGCTGATCGAGAGCGTGCCGGCGATGCGGTTGAAGACGGCGGGCTCAAGCCGGCTGTCGTCGCAGAGCATGCGCGTCACGAGATGCCCGCCGGCGGAGTGGCCCGCCAGCCGGATCGGCCCCGCGACGAGCGAGGCCGCTGTCGCTATCGCGGCGGTGATTTCGGCGGTGATGCCGGAGATGCGCGCGGCCGGCGTCAGCGTGTAGCTCGGCAGTGCTACCGCCCAGCCATGGTGGCGCGCACCTTCGGCGAGATCAGTCCAGGTCGACTTATCGAAGCGCATCCAGTAACCGCCATGCACGAACACGACGAGACCCCTGCTGTCGCCGTCGGGCAGGACCAGGTCAAAACGCTGGCGCTCACCGGAGCCGTAGGCGACGTCGGGACGAAAACCCTTCAGCGCGGCGCGATAAGCCGCCGCCCGCTCCGCCCATTGCGCCGGCATCTTATCCGAGCCCGGGATATGGGCCGAATTGGCGTAAGCGTCATCCCAATCGCGCATCGTGACTCCGAGGACCCGCCCAGCGAACCCAGCGCCAGTCTGCCACCGGTCGGGCCGGCATCCTAGTCTTTCTTTTAAGCTTAAAGGATTTGGATGAGCCCCCGGATTGGGCAGGCCGGCGCCCCCGGCGACTCACTGCGTCATTGCGAGCGAAGCGAAGCAATCCAGTCTACCTCCGGGGCGGCAGTCTGGATTGCTTCGTCGCAAGAGCTCCTCGCAATGACAAAGGAGAGAGGCTTACGCCTTCTCCACCCCGCACCACTCCGCGATGAACAGCGCCATCGCCTTGGTGGTCTTCTTCAGCGAGTCCAGATCAACATATTCGTTGAAGCCGTGCATCTCCCCGCCGCTGGCGCCAAAGCACAGGCTGGGGATGCCGTAGTTGAGGCCGTAGAAACGGGTATCAGTGAGCGCGGTGAAGACGAGATCTTCGACCGCGCCGCCATAGACCTTGTTAAAAGCTGTGCCGAACGCGGCTTCCGGTGCCGCGGAATCGGTCAACTCATAGCCTTCCGACAGGAAGCCCGACCATTCGACCTCCGGCGGATTGTTGGCGAGGAAGCGGTGGTTGCGCGAGGCAGCGGCAACGCAGGCCATGATCTCCTTCTGGTGATCGGCGACCGACCAACCCGGCAGGATGGCGATACGGCAATCGACGTCGCACCAGGCCGGCACGCTGGAGGCCCAATCGCCGCCCTTGATGATGCCGGGGTTGAAGTTGATGGGATGGCTGAGCGTATTGAAGTGACGATCGGCCTTGGCGCGCTCGTTCCACTCGATCTCGAGCTTCTGTAGCGCATGGACGAGGTGATAAGCCGCCATGATCGCATTGGAGCCGGAGCCGGCAAAGGCGACATGGGTCGGATGGCCCTTCACGCGCAGGCGAAACCAGATCACGCCGACCTGCGAGCGTACCATCTTGCCGGCGGTGGGCTCGGGGATGAAGCAGGCATCGGCCCGGTAGCCGCGCTGAAGCGTCGAAAGTGCGCCGACGCCGGTGCTCTCCTCTTCGATCACCGACTGAAAGTGAATCCGCGCGGTCGGCTTGAAGCCGGCCGCCTTGATCGCGTCCAGCGAATAGAGCGCGCCGATGGTACCCGACTTCATGTCGCAGGCGCCGCGGCCGAACATCTTGCCGTCCTTGATGACAGGCGCGAACGGCGGTGTGTCCCACAATTCCAGCGGCCCCGCGGGCACCACGTCGCAATGCCCCTGGAGGATCAGCGATTTGCCGGCCTCGGTGTTCGGACGATAGGTGCCGACCACCGAGCGTGCCTTGGAGAAATCATGCTCGATCGGCCCGAAGCCGCGCAGATCCTTGAGATCATCGACGTTGATGTGCCAGTCGTCGACCTCGTAGCCCCGCTCGCGCAGGAGGTCGCCGATCATGTCCTGGCACGGTCCCTCCGCCCCGCGGGTCGAAGGGATCGCAACGAAATCGCGTGTGGTCGCAAGCTGGGCTTCGAAGCCGGCATCGATGGCGTCAAGAATCCTCTGCTGCGTTTCGGCGTTCATCAGGCAACTCCGGGCATCTAGTTGGTCAACGGTGCACGCAAGCTAGCCGATTTCAGCCGTTCGGGTACTCCACAAAATAAGCATCCCGCAATGCATCTTCGAGCAGGCGGCCTTCCGAATAGCCATTCAGCGTCGCGGGCCGGCTCACGCCGTCGAGCAGCCGCGGGCACGGCTCCGGCGCGCCGAGAACGGTGTGGACCGGAATGCGCTCGGCATAGATCGGTAATTCGTAGTCTTCTTCGTCGTCGGCGACACCCTTGGCGCGGACCTTTGCGGACGCTTCCTCGATCTCCATCGCGATGAAGGAGGTCGCCTTGATCTCCTGGGTGTTGCTGGCCCGCAGGCTCGCGGTGCGATCCGGAAAGAAGCGGTCGACCATCGCGACCACGGCGCGCTCTTTCTCTGCGGGGTCGGTCACGAGATAGGCTGTGCCGAACGCCATCACCGCGCGGTAGTCGGCGGAATGATTGAAGCCGCAGCGCGCCAGCACAAGGCTGTCGAGATGGGCGACCGTCAGGCACACCCGCTCGCCCCTCGTCTGGTTGCGCAACATGCGGCTCGCGCTCGAGCCGTGCCAATAGAGCTTCATCCCCTCGCGCCAGAAGAAGGTCGGCGTGCAATAGGGCTGACCGTCGATGACGTAGGAGACATGGCACAGCATCGAGGAGTCGAGGATGCGATGAACCGTCTCGTAATCGTAAAAGCCGCGGTCGTGCCGGCGCTTCACCTGATTGCGCGCTGACGTCGGATAGAAATCTTGGCTCTCGGTCTGGCTCACGGCCGCTCCTCATCAGAATTGGACGAATTCGAGACCGGTTGTAGCTGCGCATTTGGTCTGCGATAGTGCCAATTCCATGCAAAAACTTCCGACCAATTCTCTCGTCCCTGCCAAGGCCGAGCTGCCGCTCGATCTCATTGGCCCGCACATCACCGCCGGCGCCTCCTCAGCGCACCGGCTGTACCAGGCTCTGTGCGAGATGATCGTCTCTGGCCTTGTCAAACCTGGCGAGCCGCTGCCGCCGTCGCGCACGCTCGCCAAACAAACCGGCTTTCGGCGCAACGCGGTCGTCACGGCTTACGAGCGCCTGATCGCCGACGGGTTCGCGCAAGCGACCGTCGGCTCTGGCACGTTCGTTGCCGCGCGCATTCCGGCGCGCGCGGCCATACAGAAGAAGCCGAAGGTGATTGTCGAGGCGCCAAAGCAAGGCGCGCTCTCGCTCGGCTGCACCCATATCGACGAGCGCGCGGTACAGCGTTTTCGCGCTTTCGTTGGCCGACGCATGCGCGCCTTCGGCGCCGAGCATCTGCATTACGGCGATCCGCGTGGCAGCCGCGAGTTGCGCGTCGCGATCGCGGACCATCTGCTCTCAGCGCGGGGGCTGCGCTGCGATCCCGACCAGATCATGCTCACATCAGGAACGCTGCACACGCTGCGCATCGCTCTCGGCACGATCCTGAAGGCCGACGATCAGGTCTGGTGCGAGGACCCCGGCTATCCCATTGCGCGCCGGACCATCGCCCAATGCGGCTATCGCATTGTGCCCATTCCCGTCGACGCCCATGGCCTGCAAATCGCGAGGGGCCGCACGGGCGCGCCTTCCGCACGCGCGGCCTATGTCACGCCGTCGCATCAGTTTCCGCTCGGCGTGCAGATGTCGATGCCGCGGCGGCTGGAGCTGCTCGACTGGGCGAAGCAGGCCGGCGCCTTCGTGTTCGAGGACGATTACGACAGCGAGTTCCGCTATGACGGAGCGCCGCTGAAGTCGCTCGCCGGCATCGATCACCTCCAGCGCGTGATCTACATGGGCACATTTGCCAAGACGCTGTTTCCGGGACTGCGCATCGGCTATTGCGCCCTGCCCGAACGCTTGATCGGCGACGTCACGGCCGCGCGCGCCGCGCTCGACCGTTTTCCCGGAACGCTGATGGAAGGCGCGGTCGCCGATATGCTCAATTCCGGCGCGTTTGCCGCAAACCTCAAGCGCGTGCGCAAGCTTTACCGCGAGGCGCGTGATGCACTGGCCGAAACGCTCGAAGCGGCATCGGATGGCGCGCTGTCGGTCCCGGTGCCGTCGCAGGGCCTGCACCTCGTGGCGCAGTTCGATCCGGCCGTTGCGCCAGCGGTTGCGGCCGAAGCGAAACAGGCCGCAGGCGCAGAGGGCTGGCTGCTCGCCGACACTTATGCGCGGGCGCGGCCGCTTCCCGGCTTCGTGCTGGGATTTTCCGGGCACGCGGTTCCACAACTCGTCGCCTCCGCCGAAAGGCTCGCACGGGAGGCGCGCGCGGCCTTGCGCAACAAAAGCAAGGCGGGCCGGCGGGCGTGACAAAGGTCCACTATGAGAATCGTGTGCCGCTCCCTACATTGCTGCACCGACGCCGGAATCCCTCATCATGTCACCCTGTCGTGCAGCCTGTCTCTCAGTCCTGATCTCCGCCATGCTCGCGACGGCGGCACACGCGGCCACGGTCGGGCGCGAGCAGGACATCGTCGATCTCAAGCTTGGTCAGCGCGTGATGGTGGATGACGGAACCTGCCCGGCCGGACAGGTCAAGGAAGTTCGCGGTTCGAAGATGAGCGACAAAGGCGTCGTGCGAACCAGCTCTTGCGTGGCGCGGTACGGTCCGAAGTCCAAGTAACCGCTACGACTTCGCCGGATCGAACATGCACTGCAGGGTCGGCTTGGCGATCTTGGTGAAGGTCGCGCCGATTTCGCTTTGCTTTGCCGCCGGCACCCAATCGGTCTCGATCGTGGGAACGCCGGTCTCGCTGATGCCGCGCAGCAGCGCCTCGCGCAGGTCGCGATCCTCGACCGCGGCCGCGGCATGATCATGCAGACAGCCGCAGACCTCCTCCGGATGCTCCCAGCGCCCGAGCATGCGCGGGGCACATTGCCGCACGAATTCGGTGCGCGGGTCGGGCAGCCGGGTCGGCGCGCGCACCTGCGCCTGGACGGAACTGATCGTCAGAAGGGAGAGGACCGCTGCAGCGCAGAGACGAAGGTACATGATGGCTTTTGCCGGCTGATTTTCTTGTTGCTGATCAGAAGCGCGCGGCGAGAACGATCGGCTGAGGCGCCGTGGTGGTCACCGGCGAACCGCTGTACTGGAAGGTGCCGATACCGGGCAGACTACCGTCCGGCGCGCCGCCAAACGAGGAACCGGCGAGCACGAAGCCGAAAGCAAGGATGAAGCTGAGCGCGCGCATGGATATGTCCCCGAATTGCGTGGTCGGCGGTGTGCCGTCGTCGTTGTGAAGCTGATAACCATCCGCGGTTTCTCCCGTGATGCGCCCAAAGCCGAAAATGGTTTCTTTCCCGGTGAGAATTGTTTCGTCGCTCGCGATCTGACGAAACAATTCCCGGAAAACGTCAATCATTTCAGATAGGGCACGTGACAGTTTGAACCTGCTTGGGAGCAACCATCCACGCAGGTTGAGGTGACGCGGTCACATTCACGACGTCAGCGCTTCACATGCATTTTACGGTTTCCTGCTGAAGAGAACCGCAAGCGAAGGCCGGACCCGCTGATGAACCCGGAGCTTGCCGGGCACGACCGAAGCCTTCGAGAACCGAAGGGCCCGTCAACCGGGCACATGTGAGGAATGGCCACCATGATGGCGCAAGATCGCGCAACGGCGCGCGACGCGGCCGAACGGAACGACCGCGCCGATCAACGCGCCGCTTCGCCAGGGGCGATGGCTCTGCAATCAGGCCGCGGCTATGAGGCCGCGCCGCAGGCGTTCGTGCGGCTGAGCGGCTCGCACCATGCGAAACCGCGCGTCAGCCGCGATCCCGTCACTGAGTGAAGAAGTCGCCGCACTTCTGGACGTTCGCGTCGGCCGGTCCCCACGGCATGATCGGCACCGTCGAGGTCGAGTTCTTCGGCGATCCCTCGATCAGCTTGTCCGAATAGACCATGTAGACGAGCACATTGCGCTTTGAGTCGCAGCCGCGCACGATCTGCATCTTCTTGAAGAAGAGCGAACGGCGCTTGCGGAACATGTCGTCGCCCTGCTCCATCTTGTCCCTGAACTTGATCGGACCGATCTGGCGGCAGGCGAGCGAGACGTCAGAAACCTCCTCGGCCAGACCCAGCCACCCCTTGAAGCCACCCTTCTCAGGCACGGTAAAGTGACAGGCCACGCCTTCGACCTCGGGGTCGTCGAGGCCGTAGGTCGCAAGCTTGTCATTCGGGCTCATCCATTTGAACACGGTGGAGCGGCGAAAGATCAGATCCGGCTCGTCGGCGGCTTGCGCGGACGCCACCGGCACGGCCATAGCCAGAAGCAATAAAGCGAGGCCTTTCAAGCGGATGCCGGAAAGACCGGGGAAACGAGATGACATGAAGTTCTCCGGTAAGAAGTCACGGCAATGTAGGTATGGGGTGATCGTTCAGGAAGACGATGGCATCCGGGCGCGGCCGCCGTTTACCGCTCCGTGAGGCTTTTTTGCTACGTCTTGGACAAAAGTAGCTGATGGCAGAACCGCCCTGCTGGTGAACGCGTATCCCCTCTGCGAGACTAATGTCTGATTTGGATTACGGATTCGAGGAATGACTAGCGTGAACGGGTCCCGTTTTGCCGCCGCGCCCGCACGGCTGTGGCAGTTCGCCGTTTTGACGGCCGCGGGTGCGATCGGTACGACCAGCCAGGCAGAAGCAGCGTTCTATTACACGCCGGATTATTCGGACGGGTCCTACTACGCGCGGCCGGTGCGGCATCCCGACGAGCCACAGCAGAAGCCGCAGAAGCGCGGCTCGGCAGCCAAGACCAAGAACGCGGCGCGCGTCGAGAAGGAGACCGACGCGAAGCCGCGGGGTCCGCTCGTCATCGTCGTCTCGATCGACCGGCAGAAAGTGACGATCTACGATTCCAGCGGCGTGTTCGCGGAGTCGCCGGTGTCGACCGGCATGAAGGGCCACTCGACGCCGATGGGCGTGTTCAGCGTCATCCAGAAGCACAAATTCCACCACTCCAACATCTATAGCGGCGCGCCGATGCCGTACATGCAGCGGATCACCTGGTCCGGCATCGCCATGCATGCCGGCGTGCTGCCGGGCTATCCGGCCTCGCACGGCTGCATCCGCATGCCGATGGCATTCGCCGTGAAAATGTGGAACTGGACCAAGATGGGCGCGCGCGTGATCGTCACGCCCGGCCAGATGACGCCGCAAAATTTCTCGCATCCGATGCTCGCTTCGCTGCGCGTCCCGCCGCAGCCGGCTGCCAGCCTCGAGCCGACGACGAGCGTTGGCGACAAGGCGGACAAGGGTGCGCCTGACACCAACGTCACGGACGCCAAGGCCGTCGAGACCAAGTCGTTTGAGAAGACCGCCAGCGCCGACGGCGTGCTCGAGCTGCGCTCCACGGTTGGCCATACCGTGATGTCGGACGTGACCACGGGCAATGCGCCGGTCCGCGAGGAGGCGGTCAAGACTGACGTCAAGACTGACACCAAGTCCGCCGAGGCCTCCGATCCAGCCAAGCAGCCAGACGCGGCGGCGGCGACGGATGAGGCTGCCAAGCCCGCTGATGCAGCGAGCACCGAAGCGAAGCCTGCGGAAGCTGCCAAGGCGACCTCGGACGAGAAGCCGGCTGACAAGGTCGAGGCCGCGAAGTCAGAGCCGGTCAAGGCTGACGCGGCAACGACCGAGAACAAGCCCGACGCGGCGGTGACGGCAATTGCGCCCGCCCAGGCCGCTTCGCCGGAGGCAAAAAAGGATCAGACCCGCGTTGCCGATCCCGCGCCGTCCGTGAAGCCGGACCTGCCGAAGCGGACCGGTCAGATTGCGGCGTTCATCAGCCGCAAGGATTCCAAGCTCTACGTGCGGCAGAATTTTGCGCCGCTGTTCGACGTGCCCGTGACGATCGCGGCAAGCGACCGGCCGCTCGGCACCCACGTTTTCACCGCCGAGATCGACAAGACCGATGCCAATGCGCTGCATTGGTCAGTGGTGTCCCTGCCCGTTGCCGTTCGTGCCGCCGCGCGCGAGGACGACGGTCACGCCACGCGCCGCCAGCGCGGCGCCGCCGTGATCCCCGTGGCCGCAAAGCCTGTGATTACTCCGGACAGCCCGACCGAGGCACTGGATCGCATCACGATTCCTGCCGACGCCATGGCGAAGATCAACGAGCTGCTCACCACCGGCGGCTCGGTCATCGTCTCCGACCAGGGCATCAACCAGGGCGAGACCGGCGAAGGCACCGACTTCATCGTCCGCCTGTACTGAGCCGGGCTGCGCGAAGCTTGGCACCGCGCCAGATAACGCGGTGTTGAGCGGGCCGGTCGTCTCGCCGGAGCAGGCTGCGTGCCGGGTCACATCCGGGGGAACCTTGGGCACAATTGGGGCGAAGCGCCAAACAGCCGTTGCAATGGCGATGGGCCACCAACTAGGCTAGGATGATCAGGGGCAGGATAGGTTTTGCCGGAGGCGAAAAGCCGCGGCGGAACAACGGGATCAATCTCGAGGACAACACCATGCGTGTGGCGGCAGGACTGATTTTGGCAAGCGCGATATCGGTTGCGCTGACAGGCGCGGCGTGGTCGCAGACCCCGGCCGCGAAACCCGCAGCCGCCACCCAGGCTGCCCCCGCGGCCGCTGCTCCGGCTCCGGCACCCGCTGCAGCCCCTGCCGCAGCGCCCGCGCCGCAAGCCGCCGCGTTCCCGCCTCCGCCGCAACAAGCGCCGCAGCCGGCGCGCGCGGCCTGCAACAATCCGGACGCGCTGGGCGTCGCCCGCACCGTCGAGATCGACACCACAGGCGGTCCCGGCTTCGGCTTCGAGCATTTCAAGGAGCTCGACTTCCTGCGCGACAAGGAGGTCGTCCTGACCTTCGACGACGGTCCCTGGCCGCACAACACGCCCGCCGTGCTGAAGGCGCTCGCCGACCAGTGCACCACCGGCATCTTCTTCTCGATCGGCAAGCACGCCACCTACGAGCCGGAGATCCTGAAGCAGGTCTACGCGGCCGGCCACACCGTCGGCACCCACACCTGGTCGCACGCCAACCTCAACAACAAGAAGCTCTCCGAAGCGCAGCGCAAGGAAGAGATCGAGAAGGGCATCAGCGCCGTGAAATGGGCGCTCGGCGGCATCTCGCCCGCAGCGTTCTTCCGCTTCCCGGCGCTGCAGCATCCGCCCGAGATGGTCACCTATCTCGGCAACCGCAACGTCGCGATCTTCTCCTGCGACATCGACTCGTTCGACTTCAAGGCCTCGAAGCCCGAGAAGGTGATCGACACCGTGATGAAGGGGCTCGACAAGAAGGGCAAGGGCATCCTCCTGATGCACGACTTCCAGAAGCACACCGCGGAAGCCCTGCCCGAGCTTTTGAACCGTCTCAAGGCCGCCGGCTACAAGGTGGTAGCGATGCGCGCCAAGGCGCCGGTCGCCTCACTCCCCGAATACGACCAGGAGCTGATGAAGGACGTCAAGCTGCCGACGGTGAGCACGCGCCCGGTCAATTCCGTGGTGACGACCGTTTCCGAATAGCCGTCGCTTGTCTTTCCATTTCGAAGGTTACGTCATCGTCTCGGCGGACGGCATGCTCGCCGACGCCAGCCGCGTCATGCCCGACAGCCTGAAGTTCGAAGGCGACAAGCTGTTCTTCGAGCAGGCGCTCGACGGCGCAGCGCTGATCGTGCACGGCCGCAACTCGCATGAGCAGCACCCGAACTCGCCCAAGCGCAAGCGGCTGATCGCCACCCGCAAGATCAAGGCCCTCACCGTCGATCCGGAGATGCCGAACGCGACGCTGTGGAATCCGGATCATGCAAGCTTCGAAGAGGCTGCCGCCTTTGCCGACGTCGCCTCGGGACGGATCGCGGTCATTGGCGGCCCCCTCGTGTTCGACATGTTCATGGACCGCTTCGACACGTTCTGGCTGTCGGAAGCCCCGCATGTGCGGCTCGCCGGCGGCGAAGGCTGTTTCGTGGGCGTGCCGGAGCGGACACCGCACGAGGTGCTGGCGTCGCATGGGATGAAGCCGGGCACGCCGTATCTGCTCGACGCCGCGCATGGCGTGACCGTCACGCCGTGGCGTCGAAAGGATTAGCAAAGCCCTTAGGGCTTGCTTCCACAAAAAAACGAAAACAACCCCATGCACAGTAGCCAGGCGCCTGGCGGCCCGACCATTTTCGCTTTTTACGAATATCGCTTGCACCGTCGGGCAAAACAGGGGCAGGATGGCATCATGGCAGCGCGTGGTCAGGGACCAGGCGGGGCCCGTCCTCCGCCTACACGTCTCCGTAGGCCGTCTCGGCCGAACGCGTGGCGCGGCCATAGCCCATGATCATGAAGAGCGCGCCGATGATGGAGAGATTCTTCAGCGCGTCGATTACCATCTTGGCATTTTCAGGCGCCGGCTGATTCCAGAAGTCGTAGAACAGGACGGTCGAGACCGCGGTGTAGATGATCAGCAGCATCGCAAAGAAGCGCGTGCCGAAATTCAAGGCGATCATCAGTCCCGCGATCACCTCGAGCCCGCCGACTGCGATCGCCAAAAGCTGCGGCGTGGTCATCGCGGTCGCCGTCTCGACCTGCTTGGCGTAAGGCGCGATCACATCGGGCACCACGACCTTGGTGGCGATGAAATCGGCCGTCGCCTGGATGGCGATCAGTTTCGTCGCGCCCGTGTAGATGAACAGCACGGCGAACAGGATTCGCCCAAAAGTCACGAACGCTGGCATGGTCGGCCTCTTGGCTCAGGCTTTTAAAATCGGCGTCTTGACGAGAGTACCGAGCGATTATGAAGACTAGTGAGCCCGTTTACAAACGGGGAAATGGCGAACTGCGAGTAATTCAAAATTGGCGGCGAAGACGGTGCCCTTGGCGCTCCCTAGCGGAATCGAACCGACCGGGGCGAACGCGCCCATCCCACTCTCACCGTCATGGCCGGGCTTGACCCGGCCATCCACGACTTACCTCGCCCCACACGGAACGTGGATGCCCGGGACAAGCCCGGGCATGACGAGCTTGCGGAACGACCGCGCCTCCGAGAGACGCCGAACGCGCAGCCCGCTCCTACGTGAACAACGTCGGTTGCTGCCGGGCCGCGCGCTCCTGGGCTTCGACCACGGCCACCGCCGTCATGTTGAGGATGCCGCGCGCGGTCACCGAGGGCGTGAGGATGTGGGCGGGCCGCGCCGGGCCGATCAGGATCGGGCCGACGGGCAGCGCGTCCGCCAGCGACTTGATCATCTGATAGGCGACGTTGGCGGTGTCGAGCGTCGGCATGATCATGATGTTGGCCTCGCCCTCGAGCTTGGAGTGCGGCAGCACCATCTTGCGCGCCGCAGCGGAGAGCGCGGTATCGCCCTGCATCTCGCCGTCGGCCTCGATCTCCGGATGCCTCTCTCTCAGAAGCTGGGTCGCCTGGCGCATCTTGCGCGAGGAGTCGGTGTCGTAGCTGCCGAAATCGGAATGCGAGACGAAGGCGATCCTGGGCTTGAGCGCGAAGCGCTGAACATGCACCGCCGCGAGCGAGGCGATCTCGGCGAGCTCTTCTGCGCTCGGATTGGGCCGCACTTGCGTGTCGGCGATGAAGAACGCGCCCTTGCTGGTGATCAGCAGCGCCAGCGCGGCATAGTCGCTGACCCCGGCCTGAAAGCCGACGATCTCGCGGACATGACGCAGATGATGCATGTAGCGGCCTTCGACGCCGCAGAGCATGGCGTCCGCCTCCCCGCGCATCACCGCGAGCGCAGCAATCACCGTGTTATTCGTACGCACCACCGTGCGTGCCGCATCCGGTGTCACGCCGCGGCGGCCGGCGACTTCGACGTAAGACTGTACGTAGGAGCGATAGCGCGGATCGTCCTCGGGATTGACGAGGTCGAAATCCTTGCCGGCGCGGATCTGCAGGCCGAAGCGGTCGAGGCGGGCTTCCACCACGGAGGGACGGCCGACCAGGATCGGCCGCGCCACATTCTCCTCCAGCACCACCTGAGTGGCGCGCAGCACGCGCTCGTCCTCGCCTTCGGCGTAGATCACACGCACCGGCTGGGTCTTGGCCTTCGCGAACATCGGCTTCATGACGAGGCCGGAGCGGAAGGCGAAGCGCTCGAGCAGCGCGGTGTATTCGTCGAAATTGGTGATCTGCCGCGTCGCGACGCCGGACTCCATCGCAGCCTTGGCCACAGCGGGCGCGATGCGGAGAATCAGCCTGGGATCAAACGGGCTCGGGATCAGAGAGCCCGGACCAAAACCTTGCGTCTCGCCGGTGTCAAAGCCTTGCGCCACCGCATCCGACGGCGCCTCGCGCGCGAGCTGCGCGATGGCTTCGACCGCGGCGTGCTTCATCTCCTCGTTGATGGCGCTGGCGCCGACATCGAGCGCGCCGCGGAAGATGAAGGGGAAGCAGAGGACGTTGTTGACCTGGTTCGGATAGTCGGAGCGGCCGGTGCAGATCATCGCGTCGGGGCGCACCTTGCGCGCCTCCTCCGGCATGATCTCCGGCGTCGGGTTGGCGAGCGCCATGATCAGCGGCTTGTCGCCCATCGCCTTGGCCATCTCGGGCTTGAGCACGCCCGGCGCCGAAAGTCCGATGAAGATGTCGGCGCCGCCGATGACGTCGGCAAGCGTGCGCTTGTCGGTCTTCTGCGCATAGACCGCCTTCCAGCGGTCCATCGTGGTGTTGCGGCCCTCATGCACGAGGCCGTCGATGTCGCACACCCAGATATTCTTGCGCTGCGCCCCCATCGAGACCAGCAGGTTGAGCGTCGCGATCGCGGCAGCCCCTGCCCCCGACGCCACGATCTTGACGTCCGAGAGCTTCTTGCCGTTGAGGCGCAGGGCGTTGGTGACGGCGGCGGCGACGATGATTGCGGTACCGTGCTGGTCGTCATGGAAGACCGGGATCTTCATGCGCTCCTTCAGCTGCGCCTCGATCTCGAAACATTCAGGCCCGCGGATGTCCTCCAGATTGATGCCGCCGAAGGTCGGCTCGAGCGCCGCCACGGTCTCGACCACGCGCTCGATGGTGTCGGCGGCGATCTCGATGTCGAACACGTCGATGCCGGCGAATTTCTTGAACAGGACCGCCTTGCCTTCCATCACCGGCTTCGAGGCCAGCGGGCCGATATTGCCGAGGCCGAGCACCGCGGTGCCGTTGGAGACCACGGCGACCAGATTGGCGCGAGCCGTCAGCGTTGCGGCCTCCGACGGGTTCTTGGCGATCTCGGTGCATGCAGCCGCCACCCCAGGCGAGTAAGCGAGCGCGAGGTCGCGCTGGTTCGCAAGCGGCTTTGTTGCCTGGATCTCGAGCTTTCCGGGACGCGGCAGACGGTGATAGGCCAGCGCCGCCTGGTGGAGATCATCAGAATAGGACGACATGCGGTCTCTTGCCTCGCGTTACCGGCCACAAAATGCCTCATCCGGAGCAGCCCTCCAAGCGGACGGTATTTCCGGGTCGTGGAAACGGGATGAAGCACGGCGGGCGCCCCGGTGGCAACATCCGATTGCGATCCCATCAACAGGGCGCAGGCTCAAATATCTGATGACGCTAGCTTTCCCTGGACCTCGTAACGTTTCCCGAATATGGCAGGTTGTGCAGCGCGCAACGAGCAACTGGAGCTGGGAATGAAGCGGATCCTGATCGGCCTGATCGCTGTCGCCGTGCTTGCCGCCGGCGGATGGTTCGGCTTCAGCCTCTACGTCCAGCACCGCGTCACCACCGAGGTTGAAACGGCTTTCGAGCAGATCCGCAAGCAAGGCGGCAAGGCCAGCCACAGCAAGGTCGAATTCGACCTGATGAGCCGGACGCTCACCATCGAGGACATCGCGGTCACGCCCGGCAATCAACCGCAAGCGCAGGTCAAGATCGCCGGCATCAAGGGCACCGGCGTCCGCCAGATCGACGACACCAGGATTTCGGCTGACAGCATCGACATCACCGGCTTCGAAGTCGCACTGGACCAGATCGGCCCAGCCAAGGTGAAGGCGTCCTACAAAGTCCCGCAGCTGACGATGCGCGACTATGCCGGCCCCCTTCACATCGGCACTGCGCCGGCGAACGGCTCCCTGGTCGACCTCTACCGCTACGTGCTCGGTCAATACGCAAGCGTCGCGGCGTCCTCGCTCACGGCGCCTACGCTGACGATGAGCTTCGATTCCGGCAGCGGTCCCGGCGGCAGCGGCGAGATCACCTATTCCGGATTGACGATCCAGAACCTGAAGCAAGGCAAGATCGATGCGATGAAGGCGGACCGCGCCGCCATCTCGATCGACGTGAAGCAGCCGGGCAGGCCGGATAAGCTGACCGGCGAGGTGTCGAACATCATCGTCAACGATTTCGATGCGACCGCGATCATCGCCGCGCTCGATCCGCAGACCAGCAATGACGAGACCTATCACCGCGTCTACCGGCAAATCTTGGCCGGCCCCTATGCGCTCAAAACGGCTCAGGGGATGCGTATCGATATCGACGGCTTCGTGATGGAGGACCTCGACGTGCAACCGTCGAAATTCCGGCTAGCCGAGCGATTTGACGCGCTGTCGCAGGATCAATCGGCCGTTCCGACGCCGGCACAGTCGCGCGAAACGCTGGAGAAGATCGCCGGAATCTATGAGGGTGTTCGCATCGGCAAGGCCGAAGTCAGCAAGATTTCGGTCGGCACGCCGCAGGGGATCGGCAAGGTCAACGCGATCAGATACCACGACGGCGAGTTCGCGATCGAGGGCGTCGACACGCCGGGCCCGCAGGGCCAGTTCAAGATGGAGCGCTTCGCGCTGAAGTCGTTCAGCGCGGCAAAACTGATGCGCTTGGGGGCGGGCCTCAGCAATCCCGGACAAACGCCCTCACCTGAGCAGATCCTGGGCCTTTTCGGCGTGCTCTCAGGCGCAGAAATCAAGGGCGTGACCGCGCCGTTCAAGACCACCAAGAAGCTGGTCACGATCGACACGCTGAGCCTGGATTGGGGTCAGCTGGTCGGCTCGATCCCGAGCAAGGCGCATGCGGTGGCCAAATTTGTCACGCCGACCGATCCGTCCGATCCGAAGCAGCTAACGTTGATTGCCGCCGGCCTCGACAAGCTCGCGATCGACCTCGATCTCGGCGCAGCCTGGACCGAGTCCTCCAACAGCTTTGCTCTGGCGCCGGCAACGCTCGACATCGGAGGCATCGCAAAAGCGCAACTGCGTATCGCGCTCGGCAGTGTGCCACGTGAGGTGTTTTCGGCCGATCCCGCTCAGCTTATGGGTCAGGCCGCCCGGATCGAGGCTGACACGCTCGAGTTCTCACTGCGCGACAATGGTGGCGTCGATCTCGTCGTGACGCAGTTCGCGCGCACGCAGAACGTCAGCCGCGACGCGGCACGCAGCGCCATCGTGGAGATGATCCGGGCGCAGGGCGAGAAGGTCGCGGCCTCCAATCTCGATGCGAGGGCAGCGGTCGATGCGATCGCAAGCTTCGTCTCGACCTCGGACCAGACGCTCACCATCAAGCTGACGCCGCTCGGCAAGATGCCGGTGCTTCAGCTCATGGATGCGCTGAACAGCGGCCCGATCGTTGCGCTGGCGCAGTTCAGGATCGAGGCATCGACGGGGCTGTAGGGGAACGAGACGCAGCTCTCTCCTTCGTCATTGCGAGGAGCTCTTGCGACGAAGCAATCCAGAGTCCCTCCGCGGGAAGATTCTGGATTGCTTCGCTGCGCTCGCAATGACGATGTGGAGGCAACGCGGCCTCTCCCCGCTTCCGCCTTCGCTGAAGCTTCGGCGGGTCAAGCGCGGAGAGAGGCACGAGCCCTCACTTCTGCGGCAGGTTCACCTTCACATGCAGCTCGCGGAGCTGCTTGGTGGTGGCCTCCGACGGCGCGCCCATCAGCAGGTCCATGGCCTGCTGATTCATCGGGAACAGCGAGATCTCGCGCAGGTTGTTGGTGCCACAAAGCAACATGACGATGCGGTCAACGCCCGCGGCCATGCCGCCATGCGGCGGCGCGCCGTACTGGAAGGCGCGATACATGCCGCCGAAGCGGTCGACCACTTCCTGCTCGCCGTAACCTGCGATCTCGAACGCCTTCACCATGGCTTCCGGCACATGGTTGCGGATGCCGCCCGAGGCGATCTCGTAGCCGTTGCAGGTGATGTCGTACTGGAACGCCTTGATGGTCAGCGGGTCCTGGCCCTTCAATGCGTCGAGACCGCCCTGCGGCATCGAGAACGGATTGTGCGAGAAGTCGACCTTCTTGTCGTCCTCGTTGTACTCGTACATCGGGAAGTCGACGATCCAGGCGAGCTCGAACCGCTCCTTGTCGGTGAGGTTCAATTCCTCGCCGACCTTGTTGCGGGCCAAGCCTGAAAACTTCCAGAACTTGTCGGGATCGCCGGCGACGAAGAAGGCGGCATCGCCTTCCTTGACGCCGATCTGCGTGCGGATCGCGGCGGTGCGCTCAGGCCCGATGTTGTTCGCAAGCGGACCCGCGCCCTCGCCGCCCTCGCGCCACATGATGTAGCCCAGCCCAGGCTGGCCCTCGCCCTGCGCCCACGAGTTCATGCGGTCACAGAACGCGCGGCTGCCGCCACCCGGAGCGGGGATCGCCCAGACCTGGTTCTTGGGGTCTTCGAGCATGCGCGCGAACACCTTGAAGCCGGAGCCGCGGAAATGCTCGGAGACGTCCTGCATCTCGATGGGATTGCGCAGGTCCGGCTTGTCGCTGCCGTATTTGCGCAGCGCCTCGGCGAACGGAATCCGCCGCCAGTCCTTGCTCACCGGCTTGCCCTTGGCGAACTCCTCGAACACGCCGGTGATGACGGGCTCCATTGCCGCGAACACGTCTTCCTGCGTGACAAAGCTCATCTCGACGTCGAGCTGGTAGAACTCGCCCGGCAGACGGTCGGCGCGTGGGTCCTCGTCGCGGAAGCAGGGCGCGATCTGGAAGTAGCGGTCGAAGCCCGACATCATCAAGAGCTGCTTGTACTGCTGCGGCGCCTGCGGCAGCGCGTAGAACTTGCCGGGATGGATGCGCGACGGCACCAGGAAGTCGCGCGCGCCTTCCGGCGAGGACGCGGTCAGGATCGGCGTGTTGAACTCGAAGAAGCCTTGCCCCTCCATGCGCCGGCGCATCGACTTGATGATCTCGACGCGCGTCATGATGTTCTGGTGCAGTTTTTCGCGGCGCAGATCGAGGAAGCGGTATTTCAGGCGAATGTCTTCGGGATATTCCTGGTCGCCGAACACCGGCAGCGGCAGGTCGCCGGCGGGGCCCAGCACCTCGATCTCGGTGACATAGATCTCGATCTTGCCGGTCGGCAGGTCGTCATTGTCGGTGCCCTCGGGGCGGCGGCGGACCTTGCCGTCCATCTTGACCACGAATTCCGAACGCAGCTTTTCGGCCAGCGCGAACGCCGGCGAGTCCGGATCGACCACGCACTGGGTCAGGCCGTAATGGTCGCGCAGGTCGATGAACAGCACGCCGCCATGGTCGCGAACGCGATGTACCCAGCCCGAGAGGCGAACCGTCTCGCCGATGTTGCTCTCGCGGAGCGCGCCGCATGTATGTGACCGGTAGCGATGCATGGTCGTCCCAAAATAAATGTCGGAGGAAGCGAATCGGACGACCTTGTCACAGCCGGTCCGACGTTGCGGCAGGGTTTACCCGACGAGGCCGGAGGCGGCAACCAAGGGAACGGGCTGTTTTGGGGCTGGCGACGGCCATTTTTGGCCAATCGGGGCCCAAGCCTTTGCCATCCGCCGTTACAGCCCTATCTTGAGGCCATGACGGTCCATTTCCCCTTCCAGAACTCGTATTCGGAGCTGCCGGACAGCTTCTTTGCCCGCGTCGCGCCGACCCCTGTGGCCGCGCCGCGGCTGATCAAGCTGAACCGGCCGCTGGCGGTCCAGCTCGGGCTCGATCCTGATCTGCTGGAGACGGCGGAGGGCGCCGAAATTCTGGCCGGCAAGACGGTTCCCGCGGGCGCCGATCCGATTGCCATGGCCTATGCCGGCCATCAGTTCGGGCAGTTCGTGCCCCAGCTCGGCGACGGCCGCGCGATCCTGCTCGGCGAGGTCATCGACACAAACGGCGTGCGCCGAGACATCCAGCTCAAGGGCTCGGGCCCGACCCCCTTCTCCCGCCGCGGCGACGGCCGCGCCGCGCTCGGGCCGGTTCTGCGCGAATATATCGTGAGTGAAGCGATGTTCGCTCTCGGCATTCCCACCACGCGGTCGCTGGCTGCCGTCGTCACCGGCGAGCCGGTGATCCGCGAGACTGCGCTGCCCGGCGCGGTGCTGACGCGCGTCGCGTCCAGCCACATCCGGGTCGGCACCTTCCAGTTCTTTGCCGTCCGCCGCGACACCGACGCCATTCGTCGGCTCGCCGATCACGTCATCTCGCGGCATTATCCGGACCTGCTCCACGCCGACCGACCCTATCACGCTTTGCTTGCTGGCGTCGTCGCGCGTCAGGCGGAGCTCATCGCGCGCTGGCTGCTGGTCGGCTTCATCCACGGCGTGATGAACACGGACAACTCTTCAATCTCCGGCGAGACCATCGATTACGGCCCCTGCGCCTTCATGGATGCCTACAATCCCGCGCAGGTGTTCTCGTCGATCGACGAGACGGGCCGCTATGCCTACGCCAACCAGCCGCGCGTCGCGCTGTGGAATCTGACGCGGCTCGCCGAATGCCTGCTGCCGTTGTTCGGCGAAGAGCAGGAGAAGGCGGTCGAGCAGGCGCAGGAGATTCTGGGTGCATTCCCGGAGACCTTCAGCAAGGCCTATCAGGCTGGCTTGCGCAGAAAGGTGGGCGTGTTCAGCGAGGCCGACGGCGACGAGGCGCTGATCCAGGACCTGCTCGACGCCATGGCGAAGAACCAGGCCGACTTCACCCTGACTTTCCGCAAGCTCGGCGATGCCGCAGGTGACGAGGCTGCCGTTGCCGATGTCCGCGCGCAGTTCATGGATCCCTCAGCCTTCGACGACTGGGCCAGGCGCTGGCGCGAGCGCACGGCGCTGGAGCCGCAGTCTGCGGCCGAGCGGCAAGCGGCGATGCACGCCGTCAATCCCGTCTTCATCCCGCGCAACCACCGCGTCGAGGCCGTGATCCAGGCCGCGGTGAACGATGACAATTACGCGCCGTTCGAGGAATTGGTGAAGGTGCTGGCGAAGCCGTACGAGGAGCAACCCGAGTACGCCGCCTACGCCGATCCACCGCTGCCGGATCAGCGGGTGCTGCAGACGTTTTGCGGGACGTGAGCCGCAAACTCATCTGCCGCCGTAGATGCCCCGACCGCGACCCTGCCGAAGCTCATGACGTGATGGCGGGCACGAAGGCCGCGTTAACCTCCCGTCCACCATCGCAGCCGGACCGCCGGCGGTAACCATTAGAATTAACAGACCCTCAACGCACAGCCGACAAATCTAACGGTGTTTCTGGAGATTTCCGCCGTGGATTTGCTGGTTTTCGAGTTCCTGGGGCTGGCGCTGGTTGGCATGTGCCTGGTCGTGGTGGCGTTGCCCTGCGCCCGCAAATCCTCGCACCGGATCCGTTACGAATAGGATTTTTGGCGGAAAAGAGCGATTCCAGTCCCAATGCAAGGCTCGAATTCGCTTAGAGCCCCTTGACATCACAGCGCTTTCGGCAGAACGGCTGATACCAAGTGTCATGGGCCGTTCATGGATTTGATTACCACCACCGCTGACCTCGCGGCTGCCTGCAGCCGACTGGCCAAGCACCCCGTCATAACAGTCGATACCGAGTTCCTGCGCGAAACCACCTATTACCCGCTGTTGTGCGTGGTGCAGATGGCGAGCCCCGAGGAAGCGATCGTCATCGACACCCTGGCCGAGGGCATCGACCTCAAGCCGTTCTTCGAGCTGATGGCCAACGAGGGCGTGCTGAAGGTGTTTCACGCCGCGCGTCAGGACATCGAGATCATCTGGCATCAGGCCAATATCATTCCGCATCCGGTGTTCGACACCCAGGTCGCGGCCATGGTGCTCGGCTATGGCGACAGCATCGCCTATGACGCGCTGGTCGAGAAGGTCGCCGGCCACCGTCCGGACAAGACCCATCGCTTCACCGACTGGTCGCGCCGGCCGCTGACCAAGGAGCAGATGCACTACGCGGTCTCCGACGTCACGCACTTGCGCGACGTCTTCGCCGCGCTCGATGCCGATTTGAAGAAGCGCCGCCGCAGCGAATGGGTTTCCATCGAGATGGAAGTCCTGACCTCGCCCAAAACCTACGACTTCCACCCCGAGCGCGCCTGGGAACGGCTGAAGACGCGGGTGCGCAAGCCAAAGGACCTCGCGGTGCTGATGGAGGTTGCCGCCTGGCGCGAGCAGGAGGCGCAGAGCCGAGACGTGCCGCGCGGGCGCGTGCTGCGCGACGAAGCCATCAGCGACATCGCCACCCATGCGCCGAACACGCTGGAGAAGCTCGCCCATCTGCGCTCGGTGCCGAAGGGCTTTGAGAAGTCCAAATGGGGCGCGGACATCGTCGCCGCGGTCGAGCGCGGGCTGGCGCGGGACCATTCCACGCTGCCGAAGCTGGAGAAGCCGCGCAACAACAACAATGGTGCTGCGACCGTCGAGCTGCTGAAGGTGCTGCTGCGCATGACTGCCGAGCGCCATGCTGTCGCGAGCAAGGTGATCGCAACCGTCGACGATCTCGAGGAGATCGCAGCCGACGACGAGGCCGACGTGCCGGCGCTGCGCGGCTGGCGCCGCGAGCTGTTCGGCGACGCCGCACTGAAGCTCAAGCGCGGCGAGCTGGCGCTGGCGATCGAAAAAGGTCGCGTGATCGGGGTTCAGCGGGTCGAGGCGGTCAAACCGTCAGCCTGAGGGGTGACGGCGACAGCGTTGGGTACGCAATTCTCAACGTCGTCATTGCGAGCGAAGCGAAGCAATCCAGACCGTCTCCGCGGACACAGTCTGGATTCCTTCGTCGCTTCGCTCCTCGCAATGACGAAGAGAGCCTACGCCGGCGTGAGCTTCGCCACTTCCGGCATCATGTCGTTCAACACGCCTGATATCGCCGCGATCAGCTCGTCGATCTGGGCCTTGGTGACGATCAGCGGCGGGCAGATGGCGATGGCGTCCAGCATGTTGCGCGAGATCACGCCACGCTCCTGCAGCATGCCGCTCGCCATGCCGCCGACCGCGCCGGGCGTCGCGGCAGCGGTCTTGCGGCCCTTGTCGAGCACGAGCTCGAGCGCTGCGATCATGCCGACGCCGCGGACCTCGCCGACCAGCGGATGGCTGGTCAGCTCGCGCAGCTTGCTTTGCATGTAACCGCCGAGCTCGGCGGCATGCGCGACCAGGCCGCGCTCCTCGATGATCTTGAGGTTTTCCAGCGCAATCGCCGAGCCGACCGGATGGCCACCGGCGGTGAAGCCGTGGCCGAGCACGCCGATCTTGTTGCTCTCGTCCGCGATCGGCTCGAACATGCGCTCGTTCATGATGATCGCCGACAGCGGGAAGTAGCTCGAGGTGATCTGCTTGGAAACGACGATCGCATCGGGCTTGATGCCATAGGTCTCGCAGCCGAACATCTTGCCGGTGCGTCCAAAGCCGCAGATCACCTCGTCGGCGATCAGCAGGATGTCGTACTTGTTCAGGACCGCCTGGATCTTGTCCCAATACGTCGCCGGCGGCACGATCACGCCGCCCGCCCCCATCACCGGCTCGCCGAAGAAGGCCGCGATCGTATCAGGCCCTTCCTTCTGGATCAGCGCGTCGAGCTCCTCGGCCCGGCGCGTCGCAAAGGCTTCCTCGCTCTCGCCGGGCGCGCCGTCCTTGTAGAAATGCGGCGAGCCCGTGTGCAGGATGTTCGGCAGCGGCAGATCGAACGAACGGTGGTTGTTGGGCAGGCCCGTGAGGCTCGCCGAGGCAATGGTGACGCCGTGATAGGCGCGCATGCGGCTGATGATCTTCTTGCGCTGGGGCTGGCCGAGCGAGTTCGAACGATAGGCGATCAGCTTCAGGACGGTGTCGTTCGCCTCCGAGCCGGAATTGGTGAAGAACACCTTGCTCATCGGCACCGGCGCGAGCGCGACCAGCTTCTCGGCGAGGTCGATCGAGGGCCCGTGCGATTTGGCCGAGAAGGTGTGATAGAACGGCAGCGCCTGCATCTGCTTGTGCGCGGCCTCGACCAGCCGCTTTTCGTTGAAGCCGAGCCCGACGCTCCACAGGCCCGCCATCGCCTCGAAATAGCGTTTGCCCGACGCATCGAACACGTAGGGGCCCTCGCCGCGCTCGATCACCAGGGGACCTGCCTGCTGATGGGCGCGCGCGTTGGTGTAGGCGTGGAGCTGGTAGGCCACATCGCGGGCTTCTTGCGAATTGGGCAGCATGGACATTTGCAGGGATCCCTCAAGTCATCACGTCGCCGGCACGGCCAACGCCATCGATCGGTTATCAGGCTAGGTTATCAGGCTACTTGGCTATTGCGGCGAGGGAAAACTTGCAACGCCAATTCGTCGGCAGCAAGCGCTCAGCAGCGATGCACAAAGCCGCACACAAGACGGCGCTCAGGCCGCGCCGTCGTCATCTCCCTCGCCGTCTGCTACAGCTTCCCGCACCTCGACCAGCGCCATCGACAGCAGATAGACGGTCGTGGACAGGCCTACCCGGCGCGCCGTCTCGACGGCACGCGACAGCTCGTTCGCCAGCTCCTTGAGCTCGTCCTCCCGAGACAATGTCCCACCCCATCCATCCGCCGATCGCGTCTCTCAGACCGCGACGGCGCCGCTGATTCTGATCAGTTCGGCGCTGGACTGGAGTGTAGCAAAGTTGGCGATGACATTCACCACCGACTGCTTGTAGGCGGCCGCCTCGCCCGTTCCCGGCTGCCGGCAGGCCGCGGCATCGACGACCACCTGATAGCGGTGGCTGCGGTGAAATCCCTCGACCACGGTGGCCAGGATGGTCTCGTCGAGGGAAAAGCCCGTTACCACGCAACGGACATTGCGGACGCTGGACATGTAGTCCACGAAACGCGACGAGCTGTAGGCCGAGGGCAACGGGTGCTCGAACGTCATCTCGCCCGGACGCGGCCTCGCCTCCGCGATCCAATCGGTCAGCCTGGATGACGGATTGAACCACGCAGCCTGCGCGATACGCTTCAAATGCATCACCGGCCAGTGGTTGCTGCGCCACAGCGTCAGCAGTTCCAGGCAGCGCGAGGTGGCGGCGTCGCCATCGAGAATGACGTGGCGACGCCCGGGGGTCAGATATTCGACCTGAAGGTCCGCACAGACCAGGACCAGCGGATCGTCGTGGAGAGAGACCGGCATCATCTTGCGCCGAGCTGCACCAGTTTCAGCGATCGGCGGGCGCGAGGTCCCGCAGCGGCGAGGTCACCGCCCGTCCCGCCGAGGCATCCAGCACGCCCGGCCGGTCCCAGTCGCCCTCGGGGCGGATGATCACGTAGGGATCGCTGTCGAGCGTGATCGCGTCCGGTCCCGGCTCGATCTCCAGCAGCATTTCCGTGTAGGAGAAATCCGAGAAGGTGATCTTGCGATTGTGGCCGAGCGGCTTGGCGCCGAAATGAGCCCAGAAATCGACCAGCCGGTCCTGGGCCTGACCATAGATCTTGCGGAACCCCTTGCGCTTCACATAGTCGACGCTGGCCTGCACCAGCTTGAACGAGATGCGCGAGCGCCGATATTGGTGACGCACCGCAAGCCGCTCGACCTTGGCGAAGTCGCCGAAGAAGCGCACCCGCAAGCAGCCCGCCGGCTCGTTGCCGATGTAGCCGATGAAATGTGCGGCAACCATGTCGTTGCCGTCGAACTCCTCGTCAAACGGACAATCCTGCTCGGCGAGATAGACCGCGGAGCGAATGGCCGTGACCAGCATGAGGTCGCTCGGATCGCGCGCAAGGCGAACGGTGATGGCGCGGGAGTCAGGCTTGGCGAGAGGAATCCTAGTGCCGTGCATCTGAAAAGCTCCTTGGTTGGGTGATCGCGCCCGGCATGAGCATGGGCTGCCGGTGCCAGGGGCGCTCGTAACACCAGAGGTCGGGCTGGAAACTCGAAATGGGCGCGAAGCCCGTCGCCTTCATGATTTCGCGTCCGGCCACGGTTGACGGCTGCGCATAGCAGTCCGCGCCGCGAAACCTTATCTGCCGCAGATGAGCCGCGGCCTTGCCGAGACCGGCGATGCCGCGGCCGGTCGCCGCGATCGCCCAGATGTAGATCGCCGAAACATCCTCATTCGCGGAAGCGAGGTAGTGCGTCTCGGGCGCCGTCAGACTGATATCGTCGAGCAGCAATGCATCATGCCCGCGGTCGTTGAGAAACAGGAAGGCCATGCCGCCGAGCAGATTGCCGTTCCGGGTGAACGTCAGGATGCTCTGGGGATCGAAGGCGAAATACTTCGCAAGCTCCATCGCCCCGATCTGCACACCCGGCACCAGGCGGTGCGCCATTTCCGAAAGCGCGGCGATTTCCCCGAATTGCGCGCACCGGACATCCACGTCAGGGCTCAGCGGCAAAGCGTCGAAATCATGCCTTGCGGCAAACGAGCCCCTTTCCATACCCATGTCGTGCCTCTATCGTCCCGGGGTTTTGTACGCCGCTACGAGGAGAAGCCTAGCGGCTGGAGATCAGGAGTATGCAGCAAGTATTGCACCGGGGTGCTGCAATGAAGCACCACCATGAAGAAGCGCTAAATGCGTCCTGGGACGATTTGAAGCTCTTTTTAGCTTGCGCCAAATTTAAAAGCTTCCGAAATGCGGGCGAAGAGCTCGGGCTCACCTCCACCACGTTGATGCGCCGGATCGACCGGCTCGAAGAGAGCATCGGCTGCAAGCTCTTCCTGCGCGACCAGAGCGGGCTCACGCTCAGCGACGAAGGCACCGCGATGATTGCCGACGTCGCGCATATGGAGCGTCACGCCTTCAACGTCTTCCGCCGCGCCTCGCGATCCCAAAACGACACGTCGGGCACGGTGCGCGTCGCAGTGACGGAGGGCCCAGGCAATTTCTGGATCCTGCCGCGGCTGATCGATTTCCAGAAGACCTATCGCAAGATCACCGTCGACCTGCGTTGTGCGATGGAGCAGGCCGACGTCGCGCGGCTGGAGTCGGACATTGCGATCCAGCTCGAGCCGCCGACCAATCCCGATCTCATCGTCGCCAAGCTTGGCCGGCTGCACATCTATCCCTTCGTCTCCAGGGACTATGCGGATCTCTACGGCGTGCCGGCGACGCTCGCCGAGTTGCCGAGCCACCGCATCATCAAGCAGAGCGCGCCGCAGGTCGACGACGGCGCCTATGCCCGCGTGCTCGGTTTGAAATCGCTGGAAGGCATCGTCGGGATCAAGACCAATTCTTCCGTCGGCGTGCTCTACGCGGTCGAGCGCGGCGCCGGCATCGGCTTCCTGCCGACGGTGTCGATCGCGCTCGGTGTGCCGCTTGTCGCCGTTGACCTCGGCGTCAGCCACCACGCCGACCTCTGGCTCACCTATCACAAGGAGTTCCGCGCCTCCGAGCGGCACAAGATCGTGGTCGACTGGCTGAAGAAGATCTTCGACCCCAAGACCCATCCCTGCTTCCGCGACGAGTTCATCCATCCGAACGCGCTGGTGCCGATGATGACGGCCGCACGCGAAGGCTTCGGATTGTCCGGATACGTTGCAGCGACGCCGAAGTAAGCTCGCCTCACCACCGATATTCGAAGCCGATTGTGCCCTGGTGCGATGTCAGCTCGTTGCGGAACTTGCCGTCGTAATTGACGTAGAGCCGCGCGGTGTTGGTCAGGCTGAGTGACGCCGAGGCGCCGGCGTCCATGCCGTAGCGGCTCTCGCCGATGCCGGGGACGATGATGCTCTGGGTGCCCAGGCTGACCTGGACCGATCCCAGATCCTGATAGAAATTGTCGACGAACTTGCCGTAGGCCGACAGGTCCAGGATCTTCCGGTCGAAAATGAAGTATCGCCCGATCTCGGCGCCGATCATGACACGCGCGCGTGCGAGCGCGCTGGAGCCGACATTGAGCGGATCGAGCCCGCCGGCCTCCTGGAACGCCGCGCCGGTGGCCCGCACATATTCGAGCGCGCCCTTGGGCACGACGCGCATCTGGTCCTTGGTCCAGTAGTAGCTGATCTCGGTCAGTGCGCCGTCGACCGCGGCGCGATAGCCGGCCGTCGCAACACCAAAGCCGGTGTCCCGGCTGGAATGGACCTTGCCGAAACCGTGCACCACCGCAAAGGCCCAGGTCCACGGTCCCTTGTCGACGGAGCCGTTGAAGCCGATCTGGGTCAGGTCGAGCGACGCCGACTGCAGCGCGAGCGGCACGTCGATATCGGTATGGCTCTGGTCGACGGAGAAGCCGAGATTGACGCCCGGCG
The DNA here is from genome assembly GCF_008123515.1 of Bradyrhizobium cytisi. Taxonomy (GTDB): domain Bacteria; phylum Pseudomonadota; class Alphaproteobacteria; order Rhizobiales; family Xanthobacteraceae; genus Bradyrhizobium; species Bradyrhizobium cytisi. The sequence goes on along the minus strand of NZ_VSSR01000034.1, from coordinate 74,224 downwards.
CGACCCGCGCACCGAAACCGGCGACGCCGCCGAACGTCTTGCGCTTGTCGCCGACGAAATCGCCTTGCGGATCGGTCCGGACCGAAATGCCGTAGCCCTCGTACCAGGTGCGGTAACGTGGATCCTCCGTGCTCGCCGAGGCTCCGCCACCGCCGGGGTTGGTGCGGAACGCGCGATTGACGCCGCCAGAGGCCTGATTGCCAAGGCGCTCCAGGAAGTTCGAGCCGAGATTGAGCGTGGAGTTGCCGGCGGACTGGTCGTAGTTGGTCGACGTCGGGACCGGGATCGGCGTCGGAGACGGCGTAGGCGTCGGGGTAGGCGTCGGAGTGGGCGTCGGGCTCTGCGCGAACGCCGGCGTCGCCGCCGATATCGTCACGACGATTGCCAAGGCCATCGCAGTGGCCCTCGCAGTGGCCATCGCAATCGCGGCCGCGACCCGGCGGACGCGGTCCAGCCCGATCGTCTGCCGTGTTCCGGAGGGCTGCGAGGGGCAGCTCATGATGACAAATCCCGAAGCAAAATGACGGCCCGCAAAAATACAACACGAACAGCGAGCGGGTGCGGCGATTTGTGCTGAACTGCCACTAGGGGTCAACCGTTTGGCACACTATCGCAGGGGCGATTGCCCCTGATTGTGGTTCCGCGGCCACAGGTCGCAAATTGCAACGGCGCAGGCCCGGTCCGGCCTTGAAATTTGCGCGCGGCTTGCTAGCGCGTGGTTTTCGTGTTGGAATACCGCACACAATCGGAATTGGCGCTCGGCTGTGCGTTTCGCGACATTGAGACTCAAGACTCGAACAGACTTCCGGAAGCCCGTTTGTGGCGTGGCACGCGAAATGCGGCCGCGTCTTTTTTGTATCTAGCGGAGGAGACTAACGATGCCACAAAAGGGCACCGTCAAATGGTTCAACCCGACCAAGGGCTACGGGTTCATCAAGCCGAACGGCAGCGACAAGGACGTGTTCGTCCACATCTCTGCCGTCGAGCGTGCCGGACTCTCGACCCTCAATGAAAACCAGGCGGTTGAATACGACCTCGTGGAAAACCGCGGCAAGGCATCCGCGGAAAACCTGAAGGTCTCCTGATTTCTCTCAAAGCTAAGCGCGAGAGATCATGACGTTGCCCCCGGCTCTGCCGGGGGATTTTGTTTTTGGCCCTGTTTCTTCCAATTGGTCTTTATGTAGATTTCCGGTTATATTACCGGAGATTTATTTCGGAGCGGGCCGTGTCGACGAAATCCCAGCGAAAGGCAACCCGAACCCATCGGCGCCGCGCCGCAGCGCGTGGTTTGGTACGGGTTGAAGTCCAAGCCGCGAAGAAGGACGCAAGCCTCATCCGTGCCTTGGCGGAAACCCTACGCGACAAACCGGAAAGAGCTGCGGCACTTCGATCGACGCTCGCCAGCGCCCTCCTCAATCCTGAGGTCAGGACGGCCTTCGATGTTTTTGGCTCGGAACTTCCCGATGACGCGTTCGAGGGTGTGTTCGATCAGCCACGGCGTGACGGCTGGCGAGAGGTCGACTTGTGAAGTTTCTGGTCGATACCAACGTCATTTCCGAAATTCGTAAGCGCGAGCGGGCCGACCCAAACGTCATTCGTTGGGTTAATCAGATCCCAGCCGAAGAAATCGGAACCAGCGTCTTGGTTCTGGCTGAAATTAGCCGAGGCATCGAACTAAAAAGGCGAAGCGATCCGCTCCAGGCAAAATCTCTCGATCAGTGGTTTTCGCAGATGAGGACAAGACTTGCGGATCGGGTTCTGCCCATTGATGAGAGCATCGCCGACACCTGGGCACTCCTTGGAGTTCCCAATCCGCTGCCACTCATCGACAGTCTCCTCGCCGCCACTGCCAAGGTCCACGGCCTAACACTGGTGACGCGCAACATTGCCGATATTGAATCGACCGGTGTGGCGCTGCTCGACCCGTTTGCAGCGCCGTGAGCGATAGAGCGATGGTACAACGATCGGAGTATTTCTCTCGCTAATGACACCAAATGGCGAGACCTGCGAACTGCAATACTCGACCTCGACCGAGCCGATCAACCCGCTTTTCGTTGCAAAGACTTTGAAAGCGGCGTCCACGGCTCCCCGGATGGAGAATGATATTATCATTGGCTGCAAGACGGCTGGGTGTGGATGGAGTGGGTAGAACTGTCCGTGGAAACGCCGCAGCAGCGCGACCTCGTCCGAGCAATCTTGAAACGTACTCGGTTCGGAGGAGAGGAGACCGCGGCGGGTTTCCGCATTCTCGGATATGTCGGCAACGGCGAGCCGGCAAACTATATCGAACAGCCGCGCGGTTCTGCCCTAGCTCACCACGGGCGCAACCAAAAAATTCTCCGACGCCGAACTGCCCACCGTCTTGCAAACATCGCCTTCGATCCGGACCTTGCCGGTCGCAAGCAGGCTCAGCGCTGCGGGATAGATGCGGTGCTCGACTTCGAGGATGCGCTCCGACAACGTTTCGCCAGTATCATGGTCGCCGACGGGCACCGCGCCCTGCATCACGATCGGACCGGCGTCGGTCTCGGGGATCACGAAGTGCACCGTCGCGCCAGACAGCTTTACGCCGGCGCGCAAGGCCTGCCCATGCGGATCGAGGCCGGGGAAGGACGGCAGCAGCGAGGGATGGATGTTGAGCATCCGCCCGTACCAGGCCCTGGCGAATTCGGCGGTGAACAGGCGCATGAAGCCGCCGAGGCAAATCAGCTCGATGCCGTGCAGGTCGAGCGCTGCCTGCAGCACTGCCTCGAAGCCGGCGCGATCCTTGCCGAACGGCTTGCTCTCGATCACCTGCGTTTTCACGCCGGCCGCCTTGGCCCGTTCGAGCCCGAGCGCGTCGGCCTTGTTCGAGACGACGAGCGAGATTTCGGCAGGAAAATCCGCCGCGCTTGCTGCCTTGATCAGCGCGGACATGTTGGAGCCGCGGCCGGAAATCAGGATGGCGACGCGGCGCTTCATCACAGCGCCAGGTCGAGATGGCCGTTATAGACGACGCGGTGCTCGCCCTCGGCCGGGATCACGGTGCCGAGTTGCGCCACGGTCTCGCCGGCATGGGTGAAAACCCGCACGACCTCGTCGACCTTCTCAGGCTCGACGATCGCGATCATGCCGATGCCGCAGTTGAAGGTCCTGAGCATTTCGAGCTCGGCGATGCCGGCTTGCGCCGCCAGCCATTTGAACACGGGCAGCACGGGCAGGCGCGCCAGATCGATGCCGACACCGAGATGGCTCGGCAGCACGCGCGGAATGTTGTCGGTGAAGCCGCCGCCGGTGATGTGGGCGAGGCCCTTCACCGCAGCCGTTTCGCGGATCGCGCGCAGGCAGGATTTGACGTAGAGCCGCGTCGGCGTCAGCAGCGCGCCGCCAAGCGTCATCACCGGCGCGAACGGCGCCTGCGCCTCGAAGCCGAGGCCGGATTGTTCCACGATCTTGCGCACCAGCGAGAAGCCGTTGGAGTGCACGCCCGACGAGGCCAGGCCGATCACGGCATCGCCCGCGGCAATGTCCTTGCGCGGCAGCAGCGTGCCCCGCTCGGCTGCGCCGACGGCAAAGCCGCCGAGATCATAGTCGCCGTCCTTGTAGAGGCCGGGCATTTCAGCGGTCTCGCCGCCGATCAGCGCGCAGCCGGACTCGCGGCAGCCTTCGGCGACGCCGGCGACAATCGAGGCGGTCGCCTCCGGGTCGAGCTTGCCGCAGGCAAAATAGTCGAGGAAGAACAGCGGCTCGGCGCCCTGCACCACGAGGTCGTTGACGCTCATGGCGACGAGGTCGATGCCGATCCCGCCATGCAGGCCGGTCTCGATCGCGATCTTGACCTTGGTGCCGACGCCGTCGGTGGCCGCGACCAGGACAGGGTCCTTGAAGCCGGCCGCCTTGAGGTCGAACAGGCCGCCGAATCCGCCGATCTCGGCGTCGGCGCCTGGCCGTGCAGTGGCGCGCACCATCGGCTTGATCAGGTCGACCAGGCGGTTGCCCGCGTCGATATCGACGCCTGAATCGGCGTAAGTGAGGCCGTTTTTGCGGTCGGTCATGCCCGATTTCCAGTGGGTTTGCGGCTGGTTACGTCGAATTCCGGGGACACGCAATGGCAAGCGTGGCGCCCTGCCCTATACTATGTAGATATCAACCGGTTCGGCCTCCAAGGGGCCGGATTTCGAGGTCAGGTCGGGTGCCGGGAAGCGCCGCGTGAGTATTCCGAACATCATTACCCTGGGCCGCATCATGCTGGTCCCGATCATCGTCTGGGCCATCGTGTCGAGCCAAATGGAGGTGGCGTTCACCGTCTTCCTGGTCGCCGGCATCAGCGACGCCGTCGACGGCTTTCTGGCCAAGCGCTTCAACATGGCGAGCGAGCTAGGCGCCCTGCTCGACCCCCTTGCCGACAAGGCGCTGCTGGTGTCGATCTACCTCGCGCTCGGCATCTGGGGCGACATTCCGCGCTGGATCGTGATCCTGGTGGTGTCGCGCGACATCATGATCGTGGCGGCAGTGATCGTGTCCTGGCTGTTCGACAAGCCGGTCGAGATGAAGCCGTCGATGGTCTCCAAGCTCAACACCGCGGCCCAGGTGGCCTATGCGGCGCTGGTGCTGGCCTCGCTCGCCTTCGGCTTCAAGTCGGGGCCCTATGATATAATCCTGATGGGCCTCGTTACGGTGTTCACGCTGTCCTCCGTGTCGCTCTATCTCGTCGAGTGGCTACGGCACATGAGCACTATTGATGGCAAGTAGCACTATTGATGCCAAGTAGCACGATCGGGGCCAAATGAGCCGGGAGGCGGCCCCGCAAAAGGCCAACTCCCGATCGAATAAGTCTATCCTCTTCAAACACAGCCGGCGCGCCGGCACGGAGCAAAGCAAGCGTGGCAGGCCGCGTTCATCCCCGACAATTGGCGTTTTCGCTTCCGCATGCGGAGAGCCTCAGCCGGGACAATTTCCTCGAGGGCCCTGCCAATGCCGCAGGCCTCGCGCTGATCGACGGCTGGCCGGAATGGCCGAACCGGGTCATGTGGCTCGCCGGCCCCGAAGGCTCAGGCAAGAGCCATCTCGGCGCGATCTGGGCCGAGGAGGCCGGCGCCCGTTCGAGCGCGGCCAATGCGCTGACCGCAGCCAGCGTCCCCGGCGCGCTCGCGACCGGCGCGCTGGTGGTCGAGGATCTCAAGGCCACGGATTTTGACGAGCGCGCCCTCTTCCATCTGATGAACCTCGCCCGCGAAGACGGCGCCTATGTGCTGTTCACCGGACGTGAGGCGCCGGCGGCGATCGAGGTGGAGCTCCGAGACCTCCGCTCCCGGCTGCGGACGATTCCGGTGATTTCGCTGGCGCCGCCAGACGACCAGCTGTTCCGCGGCCTGATCGTCAAGTTCTGCGCCGACCGCCAGCTCTCCGTGGACGAAAGCGTGGTGAGCTACCTCGCGACCCGGCTGGAGCGGTCGTCGGCCGCCGCCCGGCGCGCCGTGGAGCTGCTCGACGGCGAGGCGCTCCGGCTCGGCCGCCCCGTCACCCGGGCGCTCGCCGCTGAACTGCTGCGCGACGCCTGACCGCCAAGTCCCCCTTTGGTCCACTTTGCGCCCGCTTGACGCGGCGAGGCAGCGGAACATCAATGTCATCGAAACGTCATCGCACTAACACATGCTCCGGCCGGCTTTGCGCATAAGACGCAAATTGGGGCGAACTGAATGGACCGACTTCTCATGGATTCCGTGCAAGCTATTGAAACAAAAGAGAAAGCTTCGGAATCCGAGAGCCTTCCGGCGATCGCCTCAAGCCCCGAGCGATTCATCAATCGCGAACTCTCCTGGCTGCATTTCAACCGCCGCGTCCTGGAGGAATCGGTCAATCCCAGCCATCCGGTACTGGAGCGGGTGCGATTCCTGTCGATTTCCGCAAATAACCTCGACGAATTCTTCATGGTCCGCGTCGCCGGCATCAAGGCGCAGGTGCGTGAGGGCATCGCCGAACGTGCCCCCGATGGCCTGACCCCGTCCGAGCAACTCGCGCTCATCAACCGCACCGTTTCGCGGCTTGCTTCCGACCAGCAGGCGATCTGGGCCGATTTGCGCGGCACCCTCGCCGGGGTCGGCATCGCGCTGGTCGACGGCAAGGAGGTCAGCAAGACGGAGCGGACCTGGCTCGAGGATTATTTCCTCAACAACGTGTTCCCACTACTGACGCCATTGGCGATCGATCCGGCCCACCCCTTCCCGTTCATCCCGAGCCTCGGCTTCACCATCGCGCTCCAGCTCACGCGCGCCATCGACGGCAAGCAGATGAACGCGCTGATCCGCATGCCCGGCAAGATCGACCGCTTCATCCGCCTGCCGACCGACGGCAAGGTGGTGCGCCTGATCTCGCTGGAGCAGGTGACCGGCCTTTTCATCAACCGCCTGTTCCCCGGCTACAATCTGCACGGCCAGGGCGCCTTCCGCATCATCCGCGACTCCGAGCTCGAAATCGAGGAAGAGGCCGAAGACCTCGTCCGCCTGTTCGAGACCGCGCTGAAGCGCCGCCGCCGCGGGTCGGTGATCCGGCTCGAGATCGACGCCAAGATGCCGGAGCAGCTGCGCAGCTTCGTGCAGCACGCGCTGTCGGCGGCCGACGACGAAGTGTTCCTGGTCGACGGCGTGCTCGCCATGAACGAGCTCTCGCAGCTCACCCGTCTCGACCGGCCCGACCTCGAATTCACCCCTTACGTGCCGCGCCATCCCGAGCGCGTGCGCGAGCATGGCGGCGACATCTTTGCCGCCATTCGCCAGAAGGACCTGGTCGTCCATCACCCCTACGAATCCTTCGACGTGGTGGTGCAATTCCTGCAGCAGGCCGCGCGCGACCCCGACGTCGTCGCGATCAAGCAGACGCTCTATCGCACCTCCAACAACTCGCCGATCGTGCGCACGCTGGCGGAAGCGGCCGAAGCCGGCAAGTCCGTCACCGCGCTGATTGAGCTGAAGGCGCGCTTCGACGAAGAAGCCAACATCCGCTGGGCGCGCGACCTCGAACGGGCCGGCGTGCAGGTCGTCTACGGCTTCCTCGAGTTGAAGACGCACGCGAAGCTTTCGATGGTGGTACGCCGCGAAGGCGGCAGCCTCACCACTTACGTCCATACCGGCACCGGCAACTATCACCCGGTCACCGCGCGTATTTATACGGACCTCTCTTACTTCACCTCGGAACCGACCATTGGCCGCGACGCCGCGCGCGTGTTCAACTTCATCACGGGCTACGCCGCACCAAGCGATCTGGAAAAGATGGCGGTGTCGCCGCTGACCCTGCGCAAGCGCATCATCGAGCACATCCAGGGCGAGACCGAGCACGCGCGTCACGGCAAGCCCGGCGCGGTCTGGATGAAGATGAATGCGCTGGTCGACCCCGATATCATCGACGCGCTCTACGAGGCCTCACAGGCGGGCGTGCAGGTCGAGCTCGTGGTCCGCGGTATCTGCTGCCTGCGACCCGGCATTCCCGGCCTGTCGGAGAACATCCGCGTCAAGTCGATCATCGGACGCTTTCTGGAGCACGGCCGAATCTACTGCTTCGGCATGGGCCAGGGCCTGCCGAGCGCGAAAGCGGCTGTGTATATCTCGTCAGCCGATATGATGCCGCGCAACCTCGACCGGCGCGTCGAGGTGCTGTGTCCGCTGCAAAATCCCACGGTGCATCAGCAGGTTCTCGAACAGATCATGGTCGCGAACCTGAAGGACAATGAGCAGAGCTGGCAATTGTTGCCGGACGGGTCTTCAACGCGTATGAAGACCGCGAAGGGCGAGGAGCCTTTCAACGTGCACAACTACTTCATGACAAATCCGAGTCTGTCTGGCCGTGGAAAGTCGCTCAAGGAATCCTCGCCGCGCCGTCTCACGCGCAGAAACGAACGCCATCAGTCCTGACCGGAGATTTCTGCCTTGAAACGGCCGCGCAAGCGTGGCGCTAGCGTCGCGGTCATCGACATCGGCTCCAACTCGGTTCGTCTCGTCGTCTACAAGGGACTGACACGGAGCCTGATTCCGATCTTCAACGAGAAGACGCTGTGCGGCCTCGGGCGAGAGGTGCAGAGCACGGGCCTGCTCGCGCCGGATGCCGTCGACAAGGCGCTGACCTCGTTGAAGCGTTTTCGGGCGTTGTGCCGCGTGATGCAGGTCGGCCGCGTGTTTGCGATTGCAACCGCGGCCTGCCGCGATGCTTCCAACGGCCCCGACTTTATCGCCAAAGCCGAGCGCATCTGCGCCGTGAAGATCGAGATCCTGTCGGGACCGCGCGAAGCGAAGCTGTCGGCGCTCGGCGTGCTCTCGGGCATTCACCGCCCCGACGGCATCGTCGGCGATCTCGGCGGCGGCTCGCTCGAGCTGATCGACGTGCGCGGGAGCAGCGTGCGCAGCGGCGTGACGCTGCCGCTCGGCGGCCTCGCGCTGCAGGACCTCGCGCACAAATCGCTCAAGCGCGCCGACCGCATCGTCCGCGAGGCAATCGACGATGTGGCGCAGCTCAAGGCGGGCAGCGGCCGCAGCTTCTATGCGGTCGGCGGCACCTGGCGCGCGCTTGCGCGCATCCACATCATCCAGAGCGGCTACCCGCTCCAGGTGATGCACGGCTATTCGATTTCGGCCGCCGAAGCGCTCGACTTTTCGCGTCGTCTGCGTCGTCTTGCAGCCGCCGACATGCTCGCCGACATCGAGGTCGTCGCGGATGCGCGGCGCCCTCTCCTCACCTATGCCGCGCTGGTGCTCGAGCACATCATCCGGGTCGCAAAACCGAAGACCATCGTGTTTTCGACCTTCGGAGTGCGCGAAGGTCTGCTGCACGAGAAGCTCTCGGAGAGCGAGCGCAACAAGGACGGGCTGATCTGCGCGGCGGAAGAGCTGAACCAGCTGCTGTCACGCTCGGCCAAGCATGCGCGCGAGCTGATCGCCTGGACCGACCGCCTCGCGCGCGTTGTCAAGCTGCGCGAGACCGGGGAGGACCGCCGGCTTCGCCACGCCGCCTGCCTGCTCTCCGACATCGGCTGGCGTGTGCATCCCGACCATCGCGGCGAGCAAACGCTGAGCCTCGTCGTCAACGGCAATTTCGGCGCAATCACGCACATCGAGCGCGCCTTTGTCGGCCTGTCGGTTTTCTATCGCTATGCGGGCTTGAGCGAAGAGAACCAGCCGCCGCTGACGATGCAGGAACTGCTGACACCGGCGCAGCTCGAGCGCGCCCGCCTCCTTGGGGCGGCGTTCCGTGTCGCGCATCTGATCTCGGCGGCGCGCCCGGGCGTGCTACCCGCCACGCATTTCCGCAGCCAGGGGCGCAACCTGATGCTGGTGTTCGAGCACAGGCTCGGCGATCTCGTCGCCGACCGCGTCGGCAGCCGCTTCAAGCAGCTCGCCCGCCTGATCGGACGATCGGGGTCGATCGTACGGCGGTAGGGCTTATTCAGCTGACGCTTTTGCGTGCTCGAGCGCGGCGAGACTCAGGCTGCGCCGGCGCCAGATCGAGCCGACCAGCAGCACGACGATGACGCCGAGCGCTGCGCAGAGATATTCCGCGCCACCGCCGCCATGGGCGAATTGCGGCGGGACGTGCAGGCTGCCGAGCATCTTGTCCAGCGAGGTGCCGAACGGACCTTCGGATAGCGTGTGCAGCTTCGGCGCGATGCCGGGATCGGTTGCGATCACCTCGCCCGCGATCCAGCCGAGCAGCGCCGCGCCGGCCCAGACCAGGATCGGCAGCTTCGACAGCAGCGCCATGATCAGCGCCGCACCGGCGACGATCAGGGGCACGCTGATGGCAAGGCCGAGCACCAGCAGCGGCACGCTGCCATTGGCCGCCGCGGCGACCGCAATGACGTTGTCGAGGCTCATCACGATGTCGGCGATGACGACGATCTGCACCGCCTGCCACAGATGCGAGGCTGATTCGACGCCGTCCTCGTCCTCGTTTTCGGGCACGAGCAGCTTTGCCGCGATCACGATCAGCGCGAGGCCGCCGACCAGCTTGAGGTACGGCAGCGCCATCAGGCTCGCGACGATGCCGGTGAAGATGATCCGCAGCAGCACCGCAGCGCCCGCCCCGAGCACCATGCCCCACAGCCGATGCCGCGGCGTCAGGCCGCGGCAGGCAAGCGCAATCACCAGCGCATTGTCGCCGGACAAAAGGATGTTGATCCAGATGATCTTGCCGACCGCAATCCAGAAGGTCGGCTCGGCCATCTCATTGCGGAACTGGGTGAAGAATGCCCCGATCGTGGCGGGATCGAAGATCTGCCAGAGCCAGTTCACAATACGTCCTTTCGCCCCGTCGACTTAACTTATCGGCTGAAAGCTCAGCCGACGATCTCGTTGCCCGAGAAGAACTGCGCGATCTCGATCGCGGCGGTCTCCGGGGCGTCCGAGCCGTGGGCGGAGTTCTCGCCGATCGACTTTGCGTAGAGCTTACGGATGGTGCCGTTGGCCGCCTTGGACGGATCGGTCGCGCCCATTACGTCACGGTACTTGGCGACCGCGCGCTCGCCTTCCAGCACCTGGACCACAACCGGGCCCGAGGTCATGAACTCCACGAGCTCGCCGAAGAACGGACGGGCCTTGTGGACGGCGTAGAACGTCTCGGCCTGTTCCTTGGTCATACGGATGCGCTTCTGCGCGACGATGCGCAGGCCCGCCTTCTCGATCACGGCGTTCACGGCGCCGGTCAGGTTACGCGCAGTCGCGTCGGGCTTGATGATCGAGAAAGTGCGTTCGATGGCCATGATCTTGTCCTTGAAGAGAAAAAGGGTGGTTCGGAGTTGCGGGGCTTATATCGGCGCGTTCGCGATCCGGCAAGCGACCGCCGGAACGGCCTTGCGGTCGCTTCGCCCGGCCGGATTCCAACATGGATTACGACGATTTCACGGAGATGAACCCAATCTGAAGGCTCTATCAGGTTTTGGTTCAGTCTCGCTGGCGTAACGTCAACGCCATCGAAACCAAAGCCTCCCCCCGAGGCGAACCGTTTCGGCGGCCTTTCCATCGACGCGATTGCCCCGCGCCGGCAGTTTTGAGGAGATCACCATGTTGAGGAAACTTTCGCTCGCTGCAGTCGCCGCGGTCGCGCTGGGTGCCGCGCTGGCTCCCACCTCCGCCTCCGCTCACTGGCATGGCGGCGGCTGGGGCTGGCACGGCGGTGGCGGCTGGCATCACGGCGGCTGGGGCTGGGGCGGACCGCGCTTCTATGCTGCCCCCGTCTCCTACGGTTATGGCGGCTGCTATGTGCGCCGGCTGGTGCCGACCCCCTGGGGACCCCGCTGGCGGCTGATCAACCGCTGCTACTGAGCCCGCAAGCACCTTCTGAAGCACCTTTCTAAATACCTTCCTGAGGTACTGTTCCCCCTGCAGTACCTTCCAAGCAAGGCCCCGGCGTTCCCCCCGCCGGGGCCTTGCATTTGGGCAGATACGACGAATTCATACAATTTTTACTAGAATGCCAGGCCAGCCTGACGCTCGCGAAACCATTTGGGCGCCAATGACTTGGTACCGTGTCGTTTACTTTGCAAATACGGAACCCTGCGATGGCTAGCCCTTCTGCCAATGACAGCGAACAGATCGACCGGCGCACCAGCCGCGCGATTTGCGATGCCGTGGGCGAACGGCTGCAGCAGAGCATTCGCCCCGACCCCCGGCTCCCGACGCATCTCGAACAGCTGATGGACGAGTTGAGGAAGCGCGAGCGCGACCAGCACTGACGAAATATTGGCTTGCGAAAAATCGGGTTGCGTTTGATCCCGGCTGCGGTGACAAGGCCGCATGCTCTCCATCACCGACCTCTCCATCCGCCTCGCCGGACGCCTTCTGATCGATAACAGCTCCGTGCAGATCACGCCCGGCTCGCGGGTCGGCATGGTCGGGCGCAACGGCACCGGCAAATCGACGCTGTTCAAGGTGATCCGCGGCGAGCTTGCGGCCGAGCACGGCTCGGTGACGCTGCCGCCCCGCTGGCGCGTGGGCAGCCTGGCGCAAGAAGCACCGAACGGCCCCGAAAGCCTGATCTCGGTCGTGCTCAAGGCCGACCTCGAGCGCGACGCGCTGCTTCACGAAGCCGAGAGCGCCACCGATCCGCACCGGATCGCCGAGATCCAGACCCGGCTCGTCGATATCGACGCGCATTCGGCGCCCGCACGTGCGGCCGCCATCCTCTCCGGCCTTGGCTTCTCCGCCGCCGACCAGTTGCGGCCCTGCGCCGAATTCTCCGGCGGCTGGCGCATGCGCGTCGCGCTGGCGGCGACGCTGTTTGCAGCACCCGACCTGTTGCTGCTCGACGAGCCCACCAACTATCTCGACCTCGAAGGCACGCTGTGGCTGGAGGATCATCTCGCGCATTATCCGCGCACCGTGATCGTAATCAGCCATGACCGCGACTTGCTGGATAGCTCGGTCGACCAGATCCTGCATCTGGAGCGCGGCAAGCTCACGCTCTACAAGGGCACCTACTCCTCCTTCGAGGAGCAGCGCGCCGCGCGCGAGCTGCTCGACGCCAAGGCGGTCAAGCGCCAGGAGGCCGAGCGCGCCCGCCTGCAGGCCTTCGTCGACCGCTTCAAGGCCAAGGCGTCCAAGGCGCGCCAGGCCCAATCGCGCGTAAAAATGCTGGAGCGGCTGAAGCCGATCACGGCGCTGGTGACGGAGGACGTCCGCGAAATCACCTTCCCGGCACCGGAGAAAATCCTTTCGCCGCCGATCATCGCCGTCGACAACGCCTCGGTCGGCTACGATCCGGCGACACCGGTGCTGAGCCGCGTGACGCTCCGCATCGACAACGACGACCGCATTGCGCTGTTAGGCGCCAACGGCAACGGCAAGTCGACACTCGTCAAGCTGCTCGCCGCGCGTCTGGCGCCCTTCTCCGGCAAGGTGACGCGGGCCGACAAGCTGTCGATCGCCTATTTCGCGCAGCATCAGCTCGACGAGCTGAACGAGGACGCCTCGGCCTACGACCACGTCCGCAAGCTGATGGGCGATGCGCCCGAAGCCAAGGTGCGGGCCCGCGCCGGCGCGATCGGCTTCTCCGGCAAGGCGGCCGACACCAAGGCCGGCAAACTCTCGGGCGGCGAGAAGGCGCGGCTCCTGCTGGGCCTTGCCACCTTCTTCGGCCCCAACATGATCATCCTGGACGAGCCGACCAACCATCTCGACATCGACAGCCGCGCCGCACTTGCCGAAGCGATCAACGAGTTTCCCGGCGCGATCATCATGGTCTCGCACGACCGCTACCTGATCGAGGCCTGCGCCGACCAGCTCTGGATCGTCGCCGACCGCACCGTGACCAATTACGATGGCGACCTCGACGAGTACCGCCGCCTGGTGCTGTCCTCGCGCAACGGCGAGCCCGCCCCGCGCGAGCGCAGCATGGCGAGCGAAAAGCCGCAGCGCCCCAAATCGGACAATCGCGGCTCGCTGAAGAAACGCATCGCGGAGGCCGAGAGCGAGATTGCGCGCGTCAGCGACATCATCGCCAAGATCGACACCGCGCTCGCCCTGCCCGACATCTTCACCCGGGATCCCAGGCAGGCCGCGCAACTGTCGAAGGCTCGCGCCAACGCCGCCGACGCGCTGGCGCGCGCGGAAGAACAGTGGCTCGAGGCGAGCGCGCAGTTTGATCAGGCGGCGAACTAACGCTCCCGCATGATGTCGTGCCGGTAGCGCTGCAGCGGCGACAGCAGATAGCTCAGAATCGTGCGCGAGCCGGTTCGGATCTCCACCGTCACGGCCATTCCCGGCGACAGGTTCACGAGCCGATCTTCCACTTGCATTTGCGCGCGATCGAGCGAGATACGCGCGCTGTAGCTGAGCTCCTGCCCGTCGGGCTCGCTGCTATCGTGCCGCGTCCCGGCCGCGCGGTCGCCGCTACGCTCCGGCGGTCGGTCGCGAATGATGGCGTCCTGCGAGACGCTCAGCACCCGGCCTTCCAAAAGGCCGTAACGGGTGAAGTTGAAGGTGTCGACCTTGATGGCAGCGCCCTGCCCGGCCTCGACAAAGCCGATGTCGCGGTTGGAGATCATCGCCTCGATCTCGAGCCGCGTGTCTGACGGCACGATCACGAGCAGCGACTGCGCCGGCGTGACCACGCCGCCGATGGTGTGGACCGCGAGCTGCTGCACGACGCCGTCGACCGGTGACGTCAATTGCTGGAGCTGCGTCCTCTGCTGCGCCTTGATCAGGTCCCGCGCAATCCCGTTGGCCTTCTGCCCGCTCTTGGCAAGCTCATCGGACAGGCTTTTGCGATACTCGGCCACGGCCTGGATGCGGGTCTCGCGGATCGCGGCGACGGCCTGCTCGGCCTCCTTCAGGCGGCTGCGTTGGACACCGAGCTCCTCCTGCTGCTCGATCTGGAGCTGAAGCGTCTCGTAATATGTCAGCTTCGAACCGATCTCCTTCTCCATCAGCGTCTTGCGGATATCGACGCGCTGCTCGGTCACGGGGAGCAATGCACCCAGCTTGTGGATCGTCGCCGCGATGGTCTGATGCTCGGCGTCCTTCTGCGCCTCCTGGCGTTCAAGGGCCGCGAGCTTGGCGCGGTGCTCGCTCACCTGGTTGGCGAGAAGCTGCTGCTGCGTCGCGACCAGCGATGGATCGGCATTCGCGGGAGGAACGAGATCGGCGGAGCCATCCTCGCCCGCGGCCAGCGCCGCGCGGAGGCGCGCGCTATTGAGACGTTCGGCCACGAGATCGTCGTGCAGGTGATCGCGCTCCGCGGCGTTCACGGTTGGATCGAGCTCGATCAGCACGTCGCCGGATTTGACCGCCTGCCCGTCCTGCACTTGGATGGCGCGCACCACGCCGGTCTCGAACGGCTGCACCACCTTGCTGCGCCCGCTCGACACCACCTTGCCGGTCGCGGACGCCACGATGTCGATCGTACCCCACGCGGACCACGCGAGCGCCGCACAGACAAGGGCCATCAGCGCCATCGCGATGGCGCGGCCGATCGGCGATGGCGGGGTTTCGGTGATCTCCAGCGCTGCCGGGAGAAAGGCGATTTCCTCGGCACGTGGGCTCTTCGCCTTCCGGAAGGGAACGACGGTCTGCTCCGGCTTCCGGGCCGGCGCGGTGCTAGCCGACCTCATAGATCCCTCCCTGAAGCCGGTGCAAGGTGGCATAGCGGCCGCCGTTCCTGATCAAGGCGTCATGCGTGCCGTCCTCGACCAGACGGCCGCGCTCCAGCGTGAAGATGCGGTCGGCGCCGCGGACGGTGGAGAGACGATGCGCGATGATCAGGACAGTGCGGCCCTTCGCGATGTTGTTCATGTTGTCATGGATGATCCGCTCGCTTTCATAGTCGAGCGCGCTGGTGGCTTCGTCGAAGATCAAGATGCGCGGATTGGTCACGAGTGCGCGGGCGATCGCGATGCGCTGGCGCTGCCCGCCCGAGAGCGTCGAGCCGCGCTCGCCGACGACGGTGTCGTAGCCCTCCGGGAGCTCCAGAATGAAATCATGGGCGCCCGCAAGCTTCGCCGCTTCCATGATTCGGTCCATCGGCAGGGTCGGATCGGCGAGCGCGATGTTGTCGCGCACCGAGCGGTTGAACAGCATGTTCTCCTGGAGAACCACCCCGATCTGCCGCCGCAGCCAGGCCGGGTCGGTCATGACAAGATCCGTGCCGTCGATCAGCACGCGGCCGCCCTGCGGTACATAGAGCCGTTGCACCAGCTTTGCGAAGGTGCTCTTGCCCGAGCCCGACGATCCGACAATGCCGACGGTCTGGCCGGCCGGAATATCGAACGAGACGTCGTGCAGGATTTCCGGCCCGTCGAGCCGGTAGCGGAACGCGACGTGCTCGAAGCGGATATTGCCCTGCAGTGCCGGCAGCCCGGCGCGGGCCGCCGAGTAAGCCGGCTCCGCGGCGCTGTTGAGGATGTCGCCGAGCCGGGCGATCGAGAGCCGTGCCTGATGAAAATCCTGCCAGACCTGCGCCAGCCTCAGCACCGGCGCCGAGACGCGCCCTGCAAAGATGTTGAACGCCACGAGCTCGCCGACGGTCAGGCCGTCCCCGATCACAAGCCGCGCGCCGACATAGAGGATCGCAGCGGTGACGACCTTGCTGACGAACTGCACCAGTTGGCTCGCGGTGTTGCCGAGGCTGGTGACGCCAAAACTCGCCGAGACGTAGCCGGCGAGCTGCTCCTCCCAGCGGCGCTGCATCTGCGGCTCGACCGCCATCGCCTTCAGCGTCTCGATGCCGCTGACACTCTCGACCAGAAAAGCCTGGTTCTCGGCGCCGCGGCGGAATTTCTCCTCCAGCCTGCGGCGAAACAGTGGCGTCGCGACCGCCGAGATCGCGATGTAGAACGGAAACGATCCGAGCACGATGCAGGTCATCATCGGCGAATAGGCGAACATCACCGCCAAAAACACCGAGGTGAAGACCAGGTCGATGACAAGCGTCAGCGACGAGCTGGTGATGAAATTGCGGATGTTCTCGAGCTCGCGGACCCGCGCCACGGAATCGCCGACTCGCCTGGCCTGAAACCAGGCCATCGGCAGCGCCAGCAGATGATGGAACAGGCGGGCCCCCAGCTCGACGTCGATGCGGTTGGTCGTATGCGAGAACAGATAATTGCGCAAAATTCCGAGCACGGTGTCGAACAGCGAGACGACGACGAGGCCGATCACGAGCACGTCAAGCGTGGACAGCGAGCGGTGCACCAGCACCTTGTCGATCACGACCTGAAAGAACAGCGGCGAGACCAGCGCAAACAGCTGGAGAAAGAACGAGGCGGCCAGCACCTCGCCGAACAGCCGCCGGTATTTTCCGATCGCGCCGATGAACCAGGTGATGTCGAAGGCACGCCCGGGGTCGGACAGTCCGGCGCGCCGGGCCATCAGGATCAATCCACCGTCCCAGATCGCGCACAGCTCGTCGCGCTCCATGAACACCGGCCGCCGCGCCACCGGCGACTGCACCAGCACCTTGTCGGCGGAGGCTTTTGCGATGACCATGAAACTGCCGTCACGCAGCATCGCGATTGCCGGCAGCGGACTGTCCGACAGACGGCTCCATTGCGTTCGATAGGTTCGTGCTTTCAGTCCGAGCGACCTGGCGCAGCGGATGATGTCCGCTGCGCCGAAGCTTGCCGTGCCTAGCCGGTGCCTGAGCTGATCGCGGTCGGCCGCCACGCCTTGCAGATGAAGCAAGGTCAAGAGCGCGTCGAGCCCCGTATCGGTCGAGACCGCGTGCGTCGTCATGGGCGTTCTCCAGGCCGGAGCGTCAGGCGTGCTGCGGAGGAGCGAGCGTCTGGGTCTGCGCCGCGTGCGGATCGGCCAGCGGCATCTCGCCATGGCCGTCGCCGGCCGGAACGAAGCTCGCCGCCATGGCCTGGTTGAGCAGCATCGTTGCCGCCATCGCCGCCCCGTCCTGGATCAGGACGTTGTTGCCGGTGCCGCCATCGAGGATGTCTTGGCCGGCGCCGCCGATCAGCACGTCGTCACCCGCGCCGCCCGTCAGCGTGTCGTTGCCGGAGCCGCCGATCAGGACGTCGTCGCCATTGCCGCCATTGGCGACGAGCTGGATGCCGCCGTGCAGGCCCGAAGCCGTGATGACATCATCGCCATCGAGGCCGTTGATGACGATCCTGTCGCCTGCGCCGGCATCGGAGATGTTGATGTCCTGGCCAAGTCCGGACACCGTGACGATGCCATCGTGCTCGGTCACCGTGATGACGTCGCTGCCGCCGGTTCCGTTGATGGTCACGGTATCAGCGGCGCCGTCATTGGCGCCGAGGTCGAGATTGACCTGGTTCACCCCGGTGCCGGAGAGATCATTGACCGTGATGTTGTCGGCGCCGCCGAGGGCGTTGAAGTTGATGTGCTCGACGCCATTGAGGTCCATCGCGATGGCGGCGACGTCGCGGGTGAACAGCACCCGGCCGCCGTTGGCCGAGATGTTGATGTTCTCGTTGATGTTGGCACCGTTGAACAGCAGCGTATCGGTGCCCTTGCCGCCTTCGACGGTGTCGCTGCCGTCGCCGGGGTTCCAGACGAAGGTGTCGTCACCGCCACCGAGACTGGCGACGTCGTTGCCGCGGCCGCCGATCACGGTGTCATTGCCGGCGCTGCCGGTGATGGTGTCGTTGCCGTCACCGCCGTTGATGTTGAGACTGACGAGCTGGCCGGCCTTGATCGCGGATGCATCGATGACGTCGTTGCCGACGCCGCCGTTGAGGGCGAGCGCGTCGCCGGCGTCTGCGTGCGCGATCGTGACCTGCGCGGCCAAGCCGTTGACCACGACCGATCCGCTGGACGTGACGACCTTGATGTTATCGTCACCCGCGGTGCCGTTCACCGTCACGCGGTCCGCCGCGCCGTCACCGCTCTGGCTGCCGGGACCGGCGCTGAGGTCGATCGCGACCTGCGTGACGCCGGTGCCGGTGAGGTCGCCGACATTGATGTTGTCGGCGCCGCCGGCCGCGGCGATCTGCACGCGCTCGACGCCGTTGAGGTCCATGGTAATGGCGCCGACGTCGCGGGTGAGAAGCGCACGGCCTCCATTCGCCGAAATCGACGTATTCTCGGCCACATTGGAGCCGTTGAACACCAGCGTGTCCGTTCCCGTGCCGCCTTCGACGGTGTCGCTGCCGTCGCCGGGATTCCAGACGAAGGTGTCGTCGCCCGCACCGAGAAGGGCCACGTCGCTGCTGCGGCCGCCGGTGACCTTGTCGTTGCCGTCACCGCCGATCAGTGTGTCGGCGCCCTGGCTGCCGGTGATGGTGTCGTTGCCCGCGCCGCCGTCAATGGTCAGCCCGATCACCGCAGCGAGCGCGGAAGCATCGATGACGTCGTTGCCGCCGAGTGACTGGATGACCAGCCGATCGTTGGCAGCTTCTGCATTCGCGATTGTCACGACTTGCGGCAGGCCGGTCACCGTGACCGTGGTGCCCTCGGCTGTGACCTGGATGTTCTGATTGCCGTTGGTCCCGTTGACGGTCACCGTATCGGCCGCGCCATCGCCCTGCGTGCCGCCAGGAACGGCTCCGAGATCGACGAGGATCTGCTTGACGCCGGTGCCGGTGAGATCGCCGACATTGATATTGTCGGCGCCGCCTCGCGCATCGAACTCGATCTGCTCGATGCTGTTGAGGTCCATCGTGATGTTGGCGACATCGCGGGTGAAGCGCACCCGGCTGCCATTGGCCGAGATGTTGATGGTCTCGTTGATATTGGCGCCGTTGAACAAGAGCTTGTCGTTGCCCGATCCGCCTTCCACGGTGTCGCTGCCGTCGCCGGGATTCCAGATGAAAGTGTCGTCACCCGATCCAAGCTGGGCGACGTCGTTGCCGCGACCGCCATTGACGATGTCGTTGCCGGAGCCGCCGATCAGGAGATCGTTGCCGTCACCGCCGGTGATCGTGTCGTTGCCGGCGCCGCCGTCGAGCGTCAGCGAAATCAGGCTGCCGAGTCCGTTACCTGCGGTGATGACATCGTCGCCGCCGCCGGCGTGCAGCACGAGATTCTCCGTCGTGCCTATGTCGAGCGAAAATGGTGCCGGGCCCGTCTCGTCAAACCGCACGCGCGTGCCATTCGCCGTGATCGTAAATGTTTCGGAAGTATTGCTTCCGTTGATCTGCACCGTGTCGTTGCCGTCGCCGCCCTCAACGACGTTGGTGCCGCCGCCGGGATTCCAGATCATGAGGTCGTTGCCGGCCTCGCCGAAGAGCTGGTTGTCGCCGCTGCCGCCGTCCAGCGTGTCGTTGCCTGCGCCACCGAACAGCAGATCGTTGCCGCCGCCGCCCTTGATCACATCGTCGCCAGCCTGCCCGAACAGCAAATCGGCTCCCGAGCCGCCGGTGATTTTGTCATTGCCGTCACCGCCGAAGATGTTGACCGCGGGCATCGGACCGTGGCCTTCGTCGACGGTGATCGTGTCGTCGCCGCCTTGCCCGAAGATGTCGATCTCGTTGGTGTTGGCAATTGTGGGATCGCCACCGATCGTCTTCACGTGCCCGTTATTGATGAGAATGCGGCCGGACTGGTCGCGGCCGATCACGAGGCCGTTATTGGCGCTGTCGCCGAAAATCGTGAGCTGCCCCGTAACCGAGGAAAAAACAGAGGTAATAGACATTCTAATATCCTTCGATCGATCTAGCCCCTCCCCTCGATGCCTAGCAGCCGCCAACACAACAATCTTGAAGCGTTGCTTGAGACACGCGTGATTAATCTGGAGATTTCCTCCAGATTTGCGGCAGGCCGGTTTCGGAGATCAGCGGATGTGACAGCTCGCACATTGCGCGGCGCGGCGGCGGCGCAGCTTTGGGCGAGCATGCCGGGGCCGAACGAAATTGCCCGTGTGGTCTCGACGCCTTTGGTATTAAGCTCGGCGGTGGAATTGGCGTCAGCACATGATGTACGGTCCCGAGAGCGACCCGGTATTTTCGGCCCAACGGATATCCAAACAAGGAATATTTGAAGGAGATCTCACTTGTCATTACCAGAACCGATCAAGTTCACCGATGGCGCGGCTTACGAACGCTTCATGTCGCCCTGGAGCCGATCGGCCGGGACGCTGTTCCTCGACTGGCTGGCGCCACGCTCGGGACTGGCCTGGGCGGATGTCGGTGCCGGCAATGGCGCCTTCACCGAGCTGCTGCTTGCGAAGTCCGCGCCCTCATCCGTTTGCGCGATCGATCCGTCGGACGCGCAGATTGCGACTGCACGCCAGAAGATATCGGCAAAGCAGGTCGAGCTTTCGATTGGCGATGCGATGGCGCTTCCCTACGACGCCGACCGCTTCGACGTCGCGGTGATGGCGCTGGTGCTGTTCTTCGTCCCCGACCCGCGCAAGGGCGCCTCGGAGATGGTCCGCGTCACCAGGCCCGGCGGCATGGTCGCGTCCTACACCTGGGACATCATGCGGGGCGGGACGCCCACCGAGCCCCTGTGGGAAGAGTTGGACGCCATGGGCAAACCGGCGGCGCGCCCGCCGAGTGCGGAGATCTCGCGCTTCGAAGCGCTGAAGGCGCTTTGGGCGGAGCTCGGTCTTCGCGACATCGAAACCCGCGAGCTGGTCGTCGAGCGGACATTCGCTGACTTCGACGACTACTGGCTCTCCATGGTTGTGAGCAGCCCGGCCGGCGTGCTGGGAAAGCTTTCGGACACCGAGAGCGCGGAGCTGAAGCGCCGATTACAAGCGCGACTGCCGGCGAGTGCGACCGGCGAAATCACCGTTCATGCGAGCGCGACTGCGATCAAGGGACGAAAGGCCGCTTGATGGTCGGGCGAGCATCCGCGGCTGATCGCGTTGACAGCCGCAACCGGCTTCAGGGCGGAAGGCCGACGACGTGTTACGTCGCCGCCTTCTTCTTCGCCTTCGGCTTCACTGGTTTCGGAGCGACCGCCGGCTCCGGCGAGCCCTCGATCGCGGACAGGCGTCCGGCCGTAAATGTGTAGATGCCCGCGCGGGGGCCCGTGGTCCAGGTGACCACCGCGACGCGACGGCCGGCGGCATCGCTGGAGAGATTGACGGTCGATGGCGCGCCGATGCCGCGCACCACGTCGCATTCGGTGTGACCGAGCGCGACCGTGCCGCCCATCGGCGCGGGCGCCGTGGTCGAGGCATTGGCGTCGGCAGGTCCAGGCGGCGTCATGCCGGGGCAAGCGCCGTCGGCGCTGACGAGATCCTCGGCGCCAACCGGCTTGTCCGGGGTCAGCGGCGGCGATTCGATCGAGATGTTCTTGATGAACAGGCGGCTCGGCTTGTTGAACCATTCGGCGTCTTTTGCAGACGCCAGCAGA
Source organism: Bradyrhizobium cytisi (assembly GCF_008123515.1). Lineage (GTDB taxonomy): Bacteria > Pseudomonadota > Alphaproteobacteria > Rhizobiales > Xanthobacteraceae > Bradyrhizobium > Bradyrhizobium cytisi. The sequence goes on along the minus strand of NZ_VSSR01000034.1, from coordinate 52,493 downwards.
TCGGTCCCGCCCGAGCAGCCCGCGATCAGCGGCGCGACAGCGGCCAACACAAGTATGAGCGACTTTGGAAGCTTTTGATGTCGCACGATGAACTAAATTCCCCACGTCAAGGAGCAGCCCTAAGCGATTGTCCCAACATCACTTTGCGGCACGAAGGTGGCCGAAACCAGTTTGCCCGAGAAAGTCCAAATTATCATTAATTGCGAACGGCCGCTAATTCCGCCGCTGCCATCGGCCCCGTTCGTCCGCCTGCCAATAGGTGACCTCAAATCCGCGCGTCTTGCAATCCGTCCAGGTGCTGCGGGCCACCGCGAGCGCATCCGGATCGTCGCCGTTGAACAGCAGCACCATGCGCTCATAGGCCTCCGCGTCCTGCGGCAAGGCGGCGCTGTCGACCAGAAAGCGGACATTGGCGCCGTTGGGATTACCCTCCTCGATCGCCAGCACGATCGGCTGCTCGGCCACATCGTTCACGCGCCATGTCGCATGCGGCAGGAAAGAATCGTCGCGATAGGTCCATAAATGCGCGTCGAGCGCATCGGCGCGCTCCGGCGAGGTCGACTGCACCACGACGCGCCAGCCGCGCTCGAGCGATTTCTCGAGAAGCGGCGGCAAGACGTTCTCAACCGTCATGTTTTGCAGATGGTAGAACAGCACTTCCGTCATTTGCGCTCGTAATGATCTGCCACCAGGCGATCGAGCAGCCTGACGCCGTAGCCCGAACCCCAGCTCTGGTTGATGTCGGTCTTGGGCGTGCCCATCGCGGTGCCGGCGATGTCGAGATGCGCCCACGGCGTGCCGTCGACAAAGCGCTGCAGGAACTGCGCCGCGGTGATCGAGCCGCCGTGACGGCCGCCGGTGTTCTTCATGTCGGCAAACTGGGAATCGATCAGCTTGTCGTATTCGGGGCCGAGCGGCAGGCGCCAGACCTTCTCGCCGCTCTCGATGCCGGCCGCGAGCAGGCGCTCGGCGAGTTCGTCATTGTTGGAGAACATGCCGGCATGATCGGTGCCGAGCGCGACCACGATCGCGCCGGTCAGCGTCGCCAGATCCACCATGAATTTCGGCTTGGTCTTCTTGGCCACGTACCAGAGCACGTCGGCCAGCACGAGGCGGCCTTCCGCGTCGGTGTTGATGATCTCGATGGTCTGGCCCGACATCGAGGTGACGATGTCGCCCGGCCGCTGCGCGTTGCCGTCGGGCATGTTCTCGACGAGGCCGATGGCGCCGACCGCATTGACCTTGGCTTTGCGCGCCGCGAGCGCGTGCATCAGGCCGACGACGCAGGCCGCCCCGCCCATGTCGCCCTTCATGTCCTCCATGCTGCCGGCCGGCTTGATCGAGATGCCGCCGGTGTCGAAGCAGACGCCCTTGCCGACGAAGGCAACCGGCGCCTCGCCCTTCCTTGCCCCGTCCCAGCGCATGATCACGGTGCGGCTCGGCCGCGCCGAGCCCTGGCCGACGCCGAGCAGCGCGCCCATGCCGAGCTTCGCCATCGCCTTGACGTCGAGCACCTCGATCTTGACGCCCAGCTTGCGCAGCTCGCTGGCGCGGCGCGCGAACTCCTCGGGGTAGAGCACGTTCGGCGGCTCGTTGACGAGATCGCGCGCGATGATGACGCCGTCGACGACCGCGCCGGCCGAGGCAAAGGCCTTCTTCGCCGCGGCCGCATCGCCGACCGCCAGCGAGACGTCGGCGCGCAAGGTCCCCTCCTCGCCGTCCTTCTTTTTGGTCTTGTAGCGATCGAACTTGTAGGCGCGCAGCCGCAGGCCCGAGGCGATCGCGACCGCCTGCTCGCTGCTCATGGCGCCGGTCGCCAGTTCCGCCACGATGGTCATGGCAGCGGGACCCGCCTTGAGCTTGCTGGCGGCGATGCCGCCGAATTTGAGGAAGTCGTTGCCCTTCAGGCCCGATGCCTTGCCGGTCCCGATCACGATCAGGCGCTCGGCCTTCAGACCCTCAGGCGCGAGGATGTCCAGGGCGGCGCCGGTTTTACCCTTGAATGAGGCGACGGCCGCCGCCCGCTTCACGAGCTCGGCTGCCCCGCCGAGCGCCTTGGCCGTCGCCGGGCCGACCTTCAGAGCGTCGTCACAGAACACGATCAGGATGCCACGGGCGGCGGTAGCCAGCGGGACGAAGCCGACCTTGATGGCATCGGGCATGGGTAACTCCTCGAAAACATGGGATATTTTGCCAATCAAGGGGACCGGCCGAGAGCCGGATCTGAACGGCGATTCACTCGTCTGTCCCCACTATGGGCCAGAGCCACGGTGGATGCCAAGCGCCGGCCGTGGCAGGGACGCCACAACGAGCGAAATATTAACCATATGTTGAGGGTGCCATGGGTCAGCCATTTTGTTGACGGATCAAAGGGATGGTAGTGAGAAAGTGAGCCTCCGGAAGAGCAGCCTGGCCGACCTTGGGGATCCCCTGTCAGGGGATTGGTTGGACAGAAGGGCTTCCGGTGCGCGCGTTGGGGCTTTGGTGGGATTCGTGCGGTAGCGCATGGGGTCAATCGACAGGTATATTTTCCGCACGACGCTGGCGTCGTTTGCGCTCGTCCTGGTCAGCCTCACCGGCGTGATCTGGATTACGCAGGCGTTGCGCGGCATCGACCTGATGACGAGCCAGGGTCAGACCATCCTGACCTTCCTCGGCATCACCGGGCTCGTCATTCCGGCGCTGGTCCTGATTATCTCGCCGATCGCGCTGATGATCGCGATCTCGCACACGCTGAACAAGCTCGCGACCGATTCCGAAATCATCGTGATGAATGCCGCCGGCTTCTCGCCGTTCCGGCTGTTCTATCCGTTCTTCTACGCCACCTGCGTGGTGGCGCTGCTGGTCACCTTCATCTCGGCCTATCTCGCCCCCGATGGCATGCGGCGGATCAAGCAATGGGATGCCGAGATCACCGCCGACGTGCTCACCAACATCCTGCAGCCCGGCCGCTTTGCCCAGCTCGACAAGAATCTCACGATCCGGATCCGCGAGCGGCAGCCCGGCGGCATTCTCGCCGGCATTTTCATCGACGACCGCCGCGATCCCAATGAGCGCGTCTCGATCGTCGCCGAGCACGGCGAGGTCGTGAAGAACGAGAACGGTTCGTTCCTGGTCCTCAAGGACGGCAATCTCCAGCGCTTCGAGGCCGGCAAGCGCGATCCGGCGCTGGTGGCCTTCGGCCGCTACGGCTTCGACATGTCGAAGTTCTCCAACCAGGGCCACGACGTCACCCTCGGCATTCGCGAACGCTATCTCTGGGAGCTGTTCTCGCCGTCCGAGGACGACCCCGTCTACAAGGCGGTCCCCGGCCAATTCTGGTCCGAGCTGCATGACCGCCTGATGGCGCCGCTCTATCCGTTCGCGTTTGCGGCACTGACCTTCGCCTTCCTCGGCGCGCCGCGCACCACGCGCCAGAGCCGCAACTTCTCGATCGGCGGCTCGGTGCTCGCGGTGTTCGGGTTGCGCATGGCCGGATTTGCCTGCTCGGTGATGGCGGTGAAGTCGCCGTTCGCCGCCGCCGTGCAATATGCGATGCTGGTGACAGCGATCGGTGCCGGCATGTGGATGATCGTCGGCGGTGTCGTGGTCGAGCCGCCTGCCGGCCTGATGGAAGCCATCAACAGATCAAACGCGCGTATCGCGCGGCTGTTCGGGCGGCCGGCCGCCGCATGAGCATGCTCACCAACACGCTCGGGCGCTATTTCGCCGGCCGATTCGTGGTCGCCGCGCTCGGCGTGTTCGCGAGCATTTTCCTGCTGCTGGTGCTGGTCGACTACATCGAGATGGTGCGCAAGACCTCAGGGCTGGCCTCAGCCTCCGCGGTCATGGTCGCGGAAACCTCGCTGTTCCGGGTGCCGCAGCTGCTGGAGAAGCTGACGCCGTTCTGCATGCTGATCGGCGCCATGATGTGCTATCTCGCCCTCTCCCGCCGGCTCGAGCTCGTGGTGGCGCGCGCCGCCGGCGTCTCGGCCTGGCAGTTCATCTCGCCCGCGCTCGGCAGCGCGCTCCTGATCGGCGTGATCGCTACCGTCGCCTACAATCCGATGTCGGCTAACCTGCGCGAGCTCTCCAAGCGGATGGAAGCCGAGCTGTTCGGCTCGGCACCGGGCGGCGGCATTCAGGATGCATCCGGCTTCTGGCTCAACCAGGTGACCAGCGACGGCCAAACCATCATCAACGCCGCGCGCAGCGAGCAGCAGGGCGTCCGGCTGACAGGGCTCACGCTGTTCCGGTTTGACACAGAGCAGCATTTCAAGGAGCGGGTCGAGGCGCGCGAGGCGACGCTCGAGTCCGGCCACTGGCTGTTCAAGGGCGTGCGCCGCTTCTCGCTCGATGCCCCGCCGGTCGATCAGGCCAGCCTCGAGATTCCGACGACGTTGACCGAAGCGCAGGTCCGCAACAGCTTTTCCACACCCGAGACTGTGTCCTTTTGGCAACTACCGAGCTACATCCGCTCATCGGAGAGCTCGGGGTTCGCGACAGCCGGATATCGACTCCAGTATCACAAGCTGCTGGCACAGCCGTTTTTGCTCGCCGCCATGGTGATGCTCGCGGCTTCCGTGTCGCTGCGCTTCTTCCGGATGGGCGGCGTACAGAAGATGGTTTTGAGTGGCGTGGGCGCAGGCTTTCTGCTCTACGTTCTGTCGAAAGTGACTGAAGACTTGAGCAAGGCTGAGTTGATGCATCCGATCGCTGCGGCGTGGTTGCCCGCGGTGGTGGGCGGCCTCACCGGCTTTTTGGCCTTGCTGTATCAGGAGGACGGATAGTGACGACCGTCCGCCGAGGACACGTGTCTGGTTTGGCGTTGCGCAATCCCGTGCGCGCGAACGGATTCGGCTTGTCTGTCCGCAGGCTCCTGCTCGCCCTGATCGCGACCGTATCGCTTGCCGGCATGATCGATCTTGCCGCGGTGACGCCGGCTGCCGCCCAGAGCTACACCTACAATCCGCGGCCGCCACGTCCGACGCCGCCCAAGGCCGCCAATGACGGGCAGATGCTCGTGCAGGCGACCGAGGTCGATTACGACTACAACAATTCGCGCGTCTCCGCGGTCGGCAACGTCCAGCTGTTCTACAACGGCACCAGCGTCGAGGCCGACCGGGTCATCTACGACCAGAAAACCAAGCGGCTCCATGCCGAAGGCAACATCCGCATGACGGATGCGGACGGCAAGATCACCTACGCCGAGATCCTGGATCTTTCCGACGATTACCGCGACGGCTTCGTCGATTCGCTGCGCGTGGACACTGCCGACCAGACCCGCATGGCCGCGACCCGCGCCGACCGCTCCTCCGGCAACTACACGGTGTTCGAGAACGGCGTCTACACGGCCTGCGCGCCGTGCAAGGACGATCCGAAGAAGCCGCCGCTCTGGCAGGTCAAGGGCGCCCGCATCATCCACGACCAGCAGGAGAAGATGCTCTATTTCGAGACGGCGCAGCTCGAATTCTTCGGCGTGCCGCTCGCCTACATGCCCTATTTCTCGACGCCCGATCCGAGCGTGAAGCGCAAGACCGGCTTCCTGATGCCGGGCTTCACCTCCTACACGGCGTTCGGCTACGGCGTCGAAGTCCCGTTCTACTGGGCGATCGCGCCCGACATGGACGCGACCTTCAGCCCGCGCATCACCTCCAAGCAGGGCGTGCTGTTCCAGGCCGAGTTCCGCCAGCGCCTGATGGACGGCGCCTATCAGGTTCGCGTCTACGGCATCGACCAGCTCAACCCCGGCAATTTCGCCGGCCAGCCGGGCGACCGCCAGTTCCGCGGCGGCATCGAGACCAAGGGCCAGTTCGCGCTGAACGACAAATGGGTCTGGGGCTGGGACGGCGTCCTGCTCTCCGATTACTATTTCATGTCGGACTACCGCCTGTCGGCCTATCGCGATCCGCTCGGCTCGTTCCTGAACCTGCCGACGGATGCGCTGTCGCAGCTCTATCTGACCGGCGTCGGCAATCGCAGCTTCTTCGACGCGCGCACGATGTACTGGACGAGCTTCTCGGGCAACCAGCAGCAGGTCCCGGTCGTCTATCCCGTGATCGACTACTCGAACGTGCTCAACTATCCGATCTTCGGCGGCGAGGTCTCCTACAAGACCAACTTCGTCAATCTGACGCGTAACGACGCGGCGTTCGATCCGATCACGACGGCGGCCAACACCAGCGGCCTGTGCACGACGACGTCAGCCGATCCGCTCGCGCGCACGCCGTCGCAGTGCCTGCTGCGCGGCTTCCCCGGCACCTACACCCGCCTGACGGCGGAGGCGCAGTGGCGCAAGTCCTTCACCGATCCCTTCGGCGAGATCTGGACGCCATTCGCGATCCTGCGCGCCGACGCGATCAATTCCGACGTCTCCAACCAGCCGGGCGTTTCGAACTACCTGCCCGTCGGCGACACCCAGGCGTTCCGCCTGATGCCGACCGTCGGCCTCGAATATCGCTATCCCTTCATCAACGTTCAGCCCTGGGGCTCGACCACCATCGAGCCGATCGCGCAGATCATCATCCGCCCGAACGAGACCTATGCCGGCAAGCTTCCGAACGAGGATGCGCAGAGCATGGTGTTCGACACCTCGAACCTGTTCAGCGTCGACAAGTTCTCCGGCTACGACCGTGTCGAGGGCGGCGGCCGCGCCAATGTCGGCGTGCAGGCGACCACACAGTTCGACAAGGGCGGCGCCGTCAAAGTGCTGTTCGGCCAGTCCTACCAGCTGTTCGGCATGAACTCCTACGCGGTGCAGGACTCCATCAATACCGGCATCAATTCCGGCCTCGACAAGCCGCGTTCGGATTACGTGGCGAGCGCGGCCTACTCGCCGAACAGCACCTATACGTTCAGCGTCCGCTCCCGCATGGACGAGCAGACCTGGAACGTCCAGCGCTTCGAGGCGGAAGGCCGCGCCAACTTCAATCGCTGGGCGGTCAGCGTGATGTACGGCAATTATGCGGCGCAGCCGGAGCTCGGCTATTTGACCCGCCGCGAGGGTATTCTGACGACAGGCTCGATCAAGGTCGCGACCAATTGGGTGGTGACCGGCTCGGCGCGCTGGGACCTCGAGGCCAACAAGATCAACCAATACGTGCTCGGCGCCGGCTATGTCGACGATTGCTTCGTGCTGGCGGCGAACTATGTAACTTCGTATAGCTACTCCGCGGGCACAACACCGCCCGTGCTGAGCCACGCGTTCATGTTCCAGATCGGCCTGCGCACGCTGGCGACCTCGACCGGGTCCAGCGGTACCGCCGGTTACCAGTGAACCCATCTAAAATGCCGGCCGCCTGTTCCCTATCGCGGAATCATTGCGGCTGACATGCGAGCGACAACCATGACGACCCGATCATGACCATCCGATTGCCTGTCTTCCGCCTCCCCCTCCTCGTGCTGGGCGCCGTGCTGGCCTCCATACTGGTTCTCGCCGGCGCACCTGCGCGTGCGCAGAACATCGTGGTCATGGTCAACGGCGATCCCATCACCGATTTCGACATCGAGCAGCGCTCCAAGCTCGACCAGCTGACGACGCAGAAGGCCCCGAGCCGGCAGGACGTCATCAACGTGCTGATCGACGACAAGATCAAGCTCAAGGAAGGCAAGAAGTACGGCGTCGATCCCACCGCTTCCGACATCAACCAGTCCTACGAGGGCATGGCGCAGCGCATGCGCATCTCGCCCGATCAGCTCACCAAATCGCTCGAGGTCAAGGGCGTGCGCCCCGAAGCTCTCAAGAATCGCATGAAGTCCGAGATGGTCTGGACCAGCCTCGTGCGCGGCCGCTTCAAGGAGAAGTTGCTAGTCAGCGAGAAGGACGTCGCCGACAAGGTGCGGGAAGGCGGCGACGAGAAGCTTCAGATCGAGGGCACCGAATACAAGATGCAGCCGATCGTGCTGATCGTGCCGCGCGGCTCGTCCGCCGCCTTCCAGGAGACGCGGATGAAGGAAGCCGAGCAATATCGCTCGCGTGTCGGAAGCTGCGAGGAAGCCAATTCGCTGTTCCGTTCGACGCCGAACGCCACCATCCGCGACAGCGTCACCAAGACCACCGCCGACCTGCCGGAGGCGCTGCGCAAGGTTCTCGACGACACCGCGATCGGCCACCTCACGGCACCCGAAGTGACCAAGGCCGGCATCGAGATGGTCGTGCTTTGCTCGCGCAAGCCGACCACGATCGATACGCCGAAGAAGCGCGAGATCCGCGAGAAGATGTATACGGAGAAGTACGAGAAGACCCAGAGGGTCTATCTCGACGAGCTCCGTAAAGCGGCGATGATCGAATATCGCAACCACTGATGGCTGCTCCCGCAAAGCCCCTTGCACTGACGCTCGGAGAGCCCGCCGGCATCGGCCCCGACATCACCATCGCAGCCTGGCTCAGGCGCCGCGAGCTAGGCCTGCCCGCCTTCTATCTGCTCGGCGACGAGGCGCTGATCGCGCAGCGCGCCAAAGCACTCGGCGCCGAGATCAGGATCGCCGCGGTGAGCCCGGGCGAAGCCGAGAGCGCCTTCGCCGACGCCCTGCCCGTGGTTGCGACCGGCGGGCGTGCGACCGCTGCGCCCGGTAAGCCCGACGCCTCGAGCGCACCGGCAGCCCTTGCCTCGATTCGCCAGGCCGTCAGCGACGTCCGTGCCGGCCGCGCCAGCGCCGTCGTCACCAACCCGATCGCCAAGAGCGTGCTCTACCGCGCGGGCTTCCGTCATCCCGGCCACACCGAATTCCTCGCCGAGCTCGCAGCCACCGATGCCAGCGTGCCGCAGCCGGTGATGATGCTGTGGTCGCCGCGGCTCGCCGTGGTGCCGGTGACGATCCACGTTTCCCTGCGGGAAGCCCTTACCCAGCTCACGAGCGAGCTCATCGTCTCGACCGTGCGCATCGTCGCGACTGAGCTCACATCACGCTTCGGCATTGCGCGGCCGCGGATCGCGATCTCCGGCCTCAACCCGCATGCCGGCGAGGACGGTTCGCTCGGACATGAGGAGCAGACCGTGATCGCGCCGGCGCTGAAAGCGCTGCGCCATGACGGCATCGACGCCAGGGGACCGCTGCCCGCCGACACCATGTTCCACGAAGCCGCGCGAAACACTTATGACTGCGCGGTCTGCATGTATCACGACCAGGCGCTGATCCCGATCAAGACGGTGGCGTTCGACGACGCCGTCAACGTCACGCTCGGCCTGCCCTTCATCCGCACCTCGCCCGATCACGGCACCGCCTTCGACATCGCCGGCACCGGCAAGGCCAATCCGGCGAGCCTGATCGCGGCGCTCAAGCTTGCCAGCCGCATGGCGGCTGCAAACAGCTAATGAGCGCGATCGACGACCTCCCGCCGCTTCGCGAGGTCATTCGCCAGCACGCTCTGTCGGCCCGCAAATCGCTGGGCCAGAACTTTCTGCTCGATCTCAATCTCACCGCGCGCATCGCGCGCGCGGCAACGCCGCTGGAAGAGAGCACCATCGTCGAGATCGGCCCGGGCCCGGGCGGACTGACGCGCGCACTGCTCGCGCTCGGCGCCAAACGCGTCATCGCGATCGAGCATGACGAGCGCGCGATCCCGGCGCTGGATGACATTTCCGCGCGCTATCCCGGCCGGCTCGAGATCGTGCATGGCGATGCCATGACCTTCGATCCGCGTCCGCTGCTTGGCGGAGAGCGCGCGAAGATCGTCGCCAATCTGCCCTACAACATCGCGACCCAGCTCCTGATCAACTGGCTCACCACCGAGCCCTGGCCGCCCTGGTTCGACATGATGGTGCTGATGTTTCAGCGCGAGGTCGGCGAGCGCATCGTCGCGCGCGAGGACGAGGAGGCCTATGGCCGGCTCGGCGTGCTCGCCAACTGGCGCTGCGAGACCAAAATCCTGTTCGACATCTCACCATCCGCCTTCGTGCCGCCGCCGAAGGTCACCTCCTCGGTCGTGCGCCTGGTGCCGCGCGCGGAGCCTCTGCCGTGCGATCGCAAGATGCTCGAGCAGGTCGCCGCCGCGGCCTTCGGCCAGCGCCGGAAAATGCTGCGCCAGAGCCTGAAATCGCTTCAAGCGGATCCCGCGCGGCTTGCGCAGGCGGCCGGCGTCGATGCGACGCGGCGTGCCGAGACCATTCCCATCTCCGGCTTTGTTGCCATGGCGCGTGAATTGGCGGATATACGAGCCGAAACGTGAGAATGGAAATTCCGGAGGAAAGAAAATGGCGGTGATGCGCCGGCAGTCGCTGGTCACGTTCGATGCACCCTTGTGCGAGACCATCGTCGATACGCCCAAGCCGCAAGGACGTGAGGTGCTGGTGCGCATCGAGCGCTGCGGCCTCTGCCATTCCGACCTGCACATCCAGGACGGCTATGCCGATCTCGGCGGCGGCAAGAAGCTCGACACCACGCGCGGCATGACGCTTCCCTTCACGCTCGGCCACGAGATCGCCGGCGTCGTCGACGAAGTCGGCCCCGACGTGGCGGCGGGTCTCGTCGGTTCGAAGAAGGCGGTGTTTCCCTGGATCGGCTGCGGCCAGTGCCGCGACTGCAAGAATGGCGACGAGAACCTCTGCGCCAGGCAGCGCTTCCTCGGCGTCTCCATCGACGGCGGCTTCGCCACCCACGTGCTGGTGCCCGACGCAAAGTATCTGCTCGATTACGATCCGCTGCCCGTCAACCAGGCCGCGACCTTGATGTGCTCCGGCGTCACCGCCTATGGCGCGCTCAAGCGCCTGGTCGACCGTCCGCGCCAGCGCAACCTCTTGCTGATTGGTCTGGGCGGCGTCGGCATGATGGGCCTGTCATTCGCGCAAGCCATGTTCAAGCAGCCGATCACGGTCGCCGATCTCTCGCCGGCCGCCCGCGAGACCGCGCTGAAGAACGGCGCGGCCAACGCCTACGATCCGTCCGAGCCCGACGCGATCAAGCGCATCCTGAAGGAGACCGATGGCGGTTTTGACGAGGTCGTCGATTTCGCCGGCAACGAGAAGTCGATGGCATTCGCGGTCGCGGTTGCCGCGCGCGGCGGCAAGGTCGTGGTCTCCGGCCTGATGGGCGGCCAGTTCACGCTGCCGATGGTGCAATGGGTCTACAAGCGCCTCACGGTCGAGGGTTTTATGGTCGGCACGCTTGCTGAGGCGCATGAACTGATGGCGCTCGCCCGCGCCGGCAAGATCAAGCCGACACCGATGCGCGAAGAGCCGATGGGCGATGTCCAGAAATGGATCGATGAGCTGCGCGCGGGCCACGTGGTCGGCCGCATCGTGCTGAAGAACTGAGTTTCGAACGGCGGCGGGATACGCGTCTCGCCCCCGCTTTCGTCTTGCTCGATTTCTCGGCTCGACGTTCGTCGCTGAAGGAGACACGCACGCCTTCGCACGAAGCCCGGCGCGTGGAACGGCTGCGGCTACACCGCGTTGGCAGCGCATGTCCATTCGCTGCACCATCGAGGCCGCGCCCTCGGTACGCCGAGGGTGCAGGCCGGCGGTACATCGGGCACTCAATTTCGAAATTCCGTAGTTCTCCGGACGAGAACAAAGTTCGGGGCGTGGCCCTCGTGCAACGCAGCACGCTCTTCCGGATTCGGCGCCAATTTTTCGATTTCCCGGAAGCCGTTGGTCGGCCCTCCCGCCCGACGCGGCCCGTCGCTGGCAGCACGCCAACGCCTGCCGCCATCCCAGTTCCGCGGATGGATCCGGGCGCCCCCGCCCCCAACTTGCCGAATTCCGATAGCCTATTCCCCCGAAACTTGCGTAGAACCAAAGCACAACTTGCATTGGAATGCGAACGGCCGTTCAATAGCAGCATAAGCCAACAGCACATTGCATCACCTGTGGTTTTGAGTGGAATGCAGACCTTCCTTGTCATTCTGGGCATCTGGCTCCTGATCAACGTACTCTTCGTCGTGATCATGATCCCCCCGCGCAAGCCGCGGAAATCTGACCAGCCGCGATCGTCGAGCACGCTTGCGCCTGTCCCGATCGGCCAAAATGCCTACGCGTTCGATGAGGACGAAAAGGTCTCGCTGCGCCATACGATCATCGCCATTGCGATGGGTGCTCTGTTCTCCCTGACGCCACCTCTGCTGCAGGCCGTCGACGACATCAAGCGGATGATCGGCAAATACCGCAAGCCGTTGCAGCATGCCGAGATGGAAGGCGACGGGCGATCCCTCGATACGGCCCTGAAACAGCTCCGCGCCCGCGAGACTCAGACACCAGCCGATGGATCGTCATCCGGCGAGCAGGACGGCTTGAAACAGTAGAGCCGCCTCCTCCCATCACTTCGCTCTAAAAATTGGAACGCCGCTAACCGCCCGCGCGTTGGCCTCTCGTCAAGGCAACGACGGAATCTGAATCGCATGACGAAGCCGCTGACAAAGACGGTGCGGCCAGTTCCAGACGAAAACCAGAGTCACAAGGGCGCCGGCAGCGCGCCGACCGTTCCCGTCGACACCACCAAGGGCCACCGCGACGACGAGAAGCAGAACATCCGTGAGCAGGCAGCCCACGGCAACTTGACCCAGAATACCAGCAACCGGCGCATGGGATAGGCGCAGAAATCAGGGGGATCAAACAGGAGACACGAACTTGGTCAGTCCAGACAACAAATGGTACGATCCGATCTCAGAGCGCTGGATCGCGCCGCGCGAACTCCACGCCGCAGCACCATCTCCCCACGCCAGCGAGAACCACGTCCTCGAGCTTCAGAGGAACGTCGAAATCCAGCGCATCTGGCGCGCGTTGGTCGATTGCTGCGCAAGGAAGTGATGCTCTTGGACGAGCGTGGCGGAACGCACCACCTGCCGCGCCATTATCACCCCGCATGACCGATCCCGCATCATCAGCAAGGCCCGTCGCAACCGCGATCCGCTATCTCTCGATCATCGCCGGCTGCGCCTGCCTGCTGCTCGCCGCGATCTGCTTCGCCATCGCCTGCCAGGTCTTCATCCAGACCGGGGTGTTCGCGCAATCCTACGCAATGGTGGGATTGATCAGTACGGTGCTGGGGCTTCTCGTTCTGACGCTGGCCCGTGTCTGGAAGTAAGCTTTCGTCACGCCATAGACATTCCGTAGATGGGGAGATGATCTTTGCTGCGCAGTGACGCTCGGGGTACCTGGACCGCGAGCAAGCAATAGCGCCGGCAAAAAGCCTGAATTCGCGGTGGAACCAACGCCGTGCGGGCCCGATTCAGGCCACATCCTCTCCGGATTTGCGGCTCATTGCCACCTAAGTCTTTGTTGAGAAAGGGAAGGTAACGAGTTGCATGATGCGTAACCGGGAGACCAGAATGGGCAACCGCACGGCAAAGTTTGTATCCGCGCTGATCGGCAGCATCATTGCCGGCGCGCCGTTGGCCGCTGTCTCACAGAACGCGCCAAGCGCCCCCAGTGCGGCGAGCACGGCGAATGCCGCGAGCGACTGTCTCGCCTCACCGAAGGGTGCCACGCCGCAGGGCCAGCACTGGTTCTATCGGCTCGAGCGCGCGACCAAGCGGCAATGCTGGTATCTGCGTGCCGAAGGCGCCAAGGCGACGCAGAGCGCGCAGGCGACGCAGGGCGCGCAGGAGGCGACGGCCGATACGCCGAATGCAGCTCCAGCCGCGCCGCAATCGGTGCAGAATGCGCATGCTGAATACATCGCGCCGCAAACCCGTGCCGCAGCAAGCGCGCCGGCGCCGGCCGCAGCCTCAACACAGCAGTCTCCCGGCACCGCTGATGCCAATGCAGCGCAGCCCGCCGTCGCCACGCGTTGGCCCGACGCCGCAGCCGCTTCGCCTGCACCGCAGCAGCCATCACCTGCGACGGCTGCCGCACCTGCAGCGGCGCCCGCACGGCCGAGCGCGACACCCGCCGCATCCCCTGCCCCGGTGACGCTCGCCGCGGCCGAAGCGCCCGCCGACAAGCCGACGGGCTCGCTCCAGATGCTCCTGCTCGTCATCGGGGGCGCGCTGGCGCTCGCCGGCCTCCTCGCCAGCATCATCTACCGCTTCGCCGGCGGACGCGTCCGCGTCCAGGCCGGCGACCATCGCCGCGTGAACTGGGACCAGCGGGATCACGGCGACAGCCGCGCGCCCTGGCTCAATGACGCGCCTGCCCCGGCGCCGCGCGCGCAACGGCCGCGACCGGTGGACTTCGACGCTGGGCGTCCCCAACCGGCGCAACTCGCCGCATTCACCAACGAGATCGGCAGGATCGCAGCACGGGGCCGCCCCGCCCCGCTCGCAGCAGCAGAACCTGACGAGACCGAGATCGAGATATTCGACGGGGAGCTCGAGGTCGAGGCCCCGGCACCGCAGTTGGCTGCCGCCGCCCCCCATGCCGCAGCGCCGGCTGATCACGATGAAGCGACACCCGACGACGAGGATGCCGTCAACATCGACATCATCACGGCGATGCTGGAACGGCTGGCGCAGGAAGGGCCGCGGCTGCCGCAGCCTAGCCTTGAAGCTGACCTTGCAGACCTCGCACGAATCCAACGAGACCGGTCCGCCGCTCGCGCTTGAGGCGCTCGGCCTTCAGGATCGACTGCACCTCGGCGAAGGCGTCATCGACATTGTGGTTGATGACGATGTAGTCGTACTCGGCCCAGTGGCTCATCTCGTGGCTGGCACGGCTCATCCGATTGCGGATCACCTCGTCGGAATCCTGCGCGCGTGAGTGTAGCCGCTTCTCGAGATCGCCGGCCGACGGCGGCAGGATGAAGACGCGAACCACGTCGACGCTCGCTTTCTGGTGCAGTTGCTGCGTGCCCTGCCAGTCGATGTCGAAAAGCACGTCCTGTCCGGCCGACAGTGCAGCCTCGACCGGCGCACGCGGCGTCCCGTAAAGATTGTCAAACACGGTGGCCCATTCGAGCAGTTCGCCCTGTTCCACCATCGTCTCGAACCTGGGCTTGCTGACGAAGAAATAATCGCGCCCCTCGACCTCTCCCGGCCGCTTCTGACGCGTGGTCGCCGACACTGACATCTTCAGGCCGGGCTCCCGCTCGAGCAACATCCGCGACAGCGTCGTCTTGCCCGCGCCCGATGGCGAGGACAGCACGAACATCAATCCGCGCCGCTCGACACCGTCAGTACCGTGACCGCCCGTCGTCATCGATCACTCCAGATTCTGGACCTGCTCGCGAAATTGCTCGACCACGTTCTTCATGGCGAGCCCGGTATTGGTCAGCTCGATGTCGTTCGACTTCGAGCAGCAGGTGTTGACCTCGCGGTGAAACTCCTGCGCCAGGAAATCGAGCTTGCGCCCGACCGGGCCGCCCTTGCCGATCAGCTCGCGCGCCTGCGCGATGTGGGAGGCGATGCGGTCGAGCTCCTCGCGGATGTCGGCCCTGGTTGCGATCAGGATCGCTTCCTGCATCAGGCGGTCGGAATCGAAACGGTCGGAGGTGTCCAGCAGCGTTGCGATCTGCTCGGCGAGCCTGGCCCTGATCGCCTCCGGCTTGCGGCCCGGGGCGGCCTCGGCCTTCTTCGCCAGCACCTCGACCTCGTCCACGCGCTGGGTGAGGATCTGCCCGAGCGAGGTGCCCTCGCGCTTGCGCATCTCGACGAGTTCGGCGAGCGCCTTGTCGAAGGCGTCCGCTGCAGCTGCGCGCGCGGCCTTGTCCTCCTCCTCGTCCCCCTCGGGCTCGGCGACCTCGATCACGCCCTTGATGGCCAGGAGGCCGTCGACGCTCGGCGCGACCGCGTCGACCTTGCCGGCGATGACGGAGGCGGCCTTCAGAACGGCATTGAGCACGTCCTCATTGACTCGGACGGAGGTGGCGGCATTGGCGCGCTTGACGGTGAGATTGGCGTAGACGGTGCCGCGCGACAGCAGCTCGGCGGCGCGCTTCTTGGCATAAGCCTCGAGCTCGTCGAACCCCTGCGGCAGCCGCACCCGCAGGTCAAAGCCCTTGGCGTTGACCGACTTCAATTCCCATTCGAACGTATACGGCCCGCTCGCGCCGTGGCTTCGGGCAAAGCCGGTCATGGACGACAACGCCATCAGGTCAAATTCTCCGGAAACATGGGATTCGCGAGGCCAACAGGCCACGCGAATCTTAAGACTATTTTGCAGGAAAGTGGAATCCGCAAAGTCCCGTAGGCAGGTCTGCGCAAGGGCTGACGCCGGACCAAGGCCTAGCGCTGGATCACCGGCGGCGACGGCTGCACCGCGCCCTGCCGCGCGGGCGCCGGACCAGCGGGCCGCGCCGGCGGCTTCTTCTGCTGGGTCGGCTTGGGCGTGGTCGCGGTCGGCGCCGTATCGGCAGCCGCAGGCGCCGCGGCGGCCGGCGCCTGTACGTCGTCGGCCGGCTCGACCGTGTCGTTCTGGATCTGCCTCTCCATCGCGCGCAGCTTGGCGACGTTCTTCTGGTGCGCGTCGTAGGTCTCGGTAAAGGCATGCCCGCCCGACCCGTCGGCGACGAAAAAGAGGTCGCGGGTACGGGCCGGATTGGCCGCAGCCTCAAGCGAGGCGCGGCCGGGGTTGGCGATCGGGCCCGGAGGCAGGCCCTCGATCACATAGGTGTTGTAGGGCGAAGGCTGCGTGATCTCGCTGCGCTTGATCGGGCGTCCCAGCGTGCCCTTGCCGCCGACAAGGCCATAGATGATGGTCGGATCGGACTGCAGCTTGATCTTCTGCTTGAGGCGATTGACGAACACGGCAGCGACCCGGCTGCGCTCGTCCGGCTTGCCGGTCTCCTTCTCGACGATCGAGGCGAGCGTCTCCAGCTGCTCCGGAGTCTTGACCGGAAGATCCTGGCTGCGGCGCTCCCAGATCTCCGCGAGCACGCGCTTGTGCGCCTGCTGCATGCGCTGGATCACCTGCTCGCGCGGGGTCCCGCGCGGGAACTTGTAGGTCTCGGGCAGCAGCGTGCCTTCACGCGGCAATTCGCGTACGCTGCCGGTGAAGATGTCATTGTCGGACAGCCGCGCCACGATCTGCTCGGAGGTCAGGCCTTCCGGAATCGTGACGGAATGCTGCACCACCTTGCCCTCGACGATGGTGGCGATGACATCACGCAGGGACGCATTCTTCTGGAACGAATATTCCCCCGGCTTCAGATCCGAGCTCGCCTTCAGCGCAGCCACCGCGGCGATGAACACCCACGGATTGACATCGGTCACGCTTTCCCTGTTCAGGGTCTCGGCGATGTCACGCTTTCCGGCGCGCTGCGGAATGTTGACGATCTTGTCGTCCTTCAGCGGCCCCGGCGCCTCGAGCACCTGCCGGCCGTAATAATAGACGCCGCCGGCGCCGAGCATGGCAATCAGCAGCAGCGTGATGATGGCGTTGCCGACCACGACAAAGGGATTACGCGCCCGCTCCGAACGCTTCGGCGGCGGCGGGACCTGCTCGGGCTCGAGCGCTGCCCGGGGACTCCGGGGCGAAATGGGCGGCCTTTCACTCATCGAAGCAACCTGAATCCTGCCGGTTCAATCGCAGCCTGACAATCGCTTGCCGAGCCAAATGCACGCGCCCACAGACATGACTATCGCCGAATACGGCAAAACGGTGGATTCGTCGCAAACACAAACTATTGGGCCAGACGCCGGATGATCACCGACGCATTGGTACCGCCGAAACCAAAAGAATTCGACAACGCGACGTTCACCTCACGCTGCTTCGCCTTATGCGGCACGAGATCGATCGCGGTCTCCACCGACGGGTTGTCCAGGTTGATGGTCGGCGGGACGACATTATCGCGAATCGCGAGGATGGCGAAGATCGCCTCGATCGCGCCAGCCGCACCGAGCAGATGGCCGGTCGACGATTTGGTCGAGGACATCGCGACTTTGGACGCGGCGTTGCCGAGCAGCCGCTCCACCGCGGCGAGCTCGATCTCGTCGCCGAGCGGCGTCGAGGTGCCGTGCGCGTTGATGTAGTCGAGATCGGACGCGGTGAGGCCGGCGCGCTTCAGCGCGGCCGACATGCTGCGGAAGCCGCCATTGCCATCGGGGGACGGCGACGTAATGTGATAGGCGTCACCCGACAGACCGTAGCCGATCACCTCGGCGTAGATCCTGGCGCCGCGGCGCCGGGCATGCTCGAGCTCCTCCAGGACGAGGACGCCGGCGCCCTCCCCCATGACGAAACCGTCGCGGTCCTTGTCGTAGGGACGCGAGGCCTTCTCCGGCGTCTCGTTGAAGCCGGTCGACAGCGCGCGCGCGGCATTGAAGCCCGCAATGCCGATGCGGCTGATCGGCGACTCCGCGCCACCGGCAACCATCACGTCGGCATCGCCGAGCGCAATCAGGCGCGCGGCGTCGCCGACCGCGTGGGCGCCGGTCGAGCAGGCCGTGACCACCGAATGGTTCGGCCCCTTCAGCCCATGCTTGATCGAGACATAGCCGGACGCGAGATTGATCAGGCGGCCCGGAATGAAGAACGGCGACACGCGGCGCGGGCCGCGCTCTTTCAGCAGGATCGCGGTATCGGCAATACCGTTGAGGCCACCGATGCCCGAGCCGATCATGGTACCGGTCGCGCATTTGTCCTCTTCGGTCTCGGGATGCCAGTTGGCATCGTCGAGCGCCTGGCCGGCCGCGGCCATGCCGAAGATGATGAAGTCGTCGACCTTGCGCTGGTCCTTCGGCTCCATCCAGATATCGGGATTGAAGCTATCGTTCGACCCGTCGCCGCGCACGACGGTGCAGGCGTATTTGGTCTGCAGATCGGAGACATCGAAGCTCTCGATCCTGCGCGCACCGCTTTCGCCGTTGAGGATGCGTTTCCAGGTCGGCTCGACGCCGCAGCCGAGTGGCGACACCATGCCGAGACCAGTGACGACAACCCGCCTCATATCCGAAAACTCCGCATCGAAAGATTCACGGCCAATAACAAGAAACCGGCTGACCGCTGCGAAGCGGCCCGTCCGGTTTCAATGTTGTCCCCGCGAAAATGAAGAGCTTAGCTCTTCGCGTTCTTCTCGAGAAACTTCGTGGCGTCGCCGACGGTGAGAATCGTCTCCGCGGCGTCGTCCGGAATCTCGCAACCGAATTCTTCTTCGAACGCCATCACCAGTTCGACGGTGTCCAGACTGTCGGCGCCGAGGTCGTCGATGAAGCTCGCTGCGTCGACAACCTTCTCGGGTTCAACACCAAGGTGTTCGACCACGATCTTCTTAACCCGTTCGCCAATGTCACTCATTGCATAACCTCGCGTTGTTCCCTGTAGACCCGACCCCCCGGGACGATACGAGCCGTCGTGGTCGTTGACTGCCTTCGCTTACGAACTTTGATTTGGCCCCACCTTAACCGATGGAGGCCCGGCGAACGACGGCCAAGGCTCCGCATCGCCAATATACAGGGTTTCAAAAACCTGCAATGGCGTTCTTTGCCCATCCGTTGAAGGCCCGGTTATCATACTTCAACTGCCTTGACTACACGCCTCAATTCGCTCCGGAAACGGCCGTTTGCCGCATCCTGCCCATGTGGGCAGTGCGAAACGAATTGTCAGATCATCGCCATGCCGCCATTGACGTGGATGGTCTGGCCGGTGACGTAAGCTGCTTCGTTCGAACTCAGGTAGACTGCGGCCGCCGCAATGTCCTCGGGCGTCCCCAGGCGGTTAGCCGGAACCTTGGTCAGAATCGTCTCGCGCTGCTTGTCGTTGAGCGCATCCGTCATCGGCGTCTTGATGAAGCCGGGCGCGATGCAGTTCGCGGTCACGCCGCGCTTGGCGTATTCGGCGCCGAGCGTCTTGATCATGCCGATCAGGCCGGCCTTCGATGCGGTGTAATTGCCCTGCCCGGGATTACCGGTGACGCCGACGACCGAGGTGATGGCGATGATGCGGCCGAAGCGCTTGCGCATCATCAATTTGGTGGCGGCACGCGCCAAGCGGAAGGTCGCGGTCAGATTGACGTTGATGACCTCGTCCCAATCCTCGTCGCGAAGCTGCACGAACAGATTGTCACGCGTGATGCCGGCATTGGCAACGAGAATGTCGACCTGCCCCATCGCGGCTTCCGCGGCCGGCACCAGCGCCTCGACCTCGTCGGCCTTGGAGAGATTGCAGGGCAGCACATGGGTGCGCTCGCCAAGCTTGCCGGCCACCTCATCCAGCACTTCCTTGCGCGTTCCAGAGATCGCGACGGTGGCGCCCTGCGCGTGCAGCGCCTGTGCGATCGCGCCGCCGATGCCGCCGGTCGCCCCGGTGACGAGCGCCTTTTTGCCAGTCAGATCGAACATCGAATACTCCTCTAGCCCTGCTTCGCAGCGGCCATTGCATCCTTGGCGGCGGCAATGTCGTTCGGACCGCCCACGGCAACACCGACGGCGCCGTCAGCGATACGTTTGACGAGTCCCGTCAGGACCTTGCCTGCGCCGATCTCGAAGAAGCGGGTAACGCCCTGCCCCGCCATATAGACAACCGACTCGCGCCAGCGCACCGTGCCGGTCACCTGCTCGACCAGGCGGCGGCGGATCTCGTCGGGATCGGTGATGGCGCTTGCCAGCACGTTCGACACCAGCGGCGCAGCCGGCGCCTTGATCGTGACCTTGGATAGCGCCTCGGCCATGGCGTCGGCGGCAGGCTGCATCAGCTTGCAATGGAACGGCGCGGACACCGGCAGCAGCATGGCGCGCTTGGCGCCCTTGGTCTTGGCGATCTCGACGGCGCGATCGACCGCGGCCTTGTCGCCGGAGACAACCACCTGGCCGCCACCATTGTCATTCGCAGCCTGGCAGATCTGGCCCTGAGCCGCCTCCTTGGCGACCGCCATGGCCGCGTCGTAATCAAGGCCGAGCAACGCGGCCATCGCGCCGGCGCCGACCGGCACGGCTTTTTGCATTGCGAGACCGCGGATGCGAAGCAGCCGCGCGGTGTCCGAGATCGTCAGACTGCCGGCAGTAGCCAGCGCCGAGTATTCGCCGAGCGAGTGGCCGGCGACGAACGCCGCATCCCGCCCCACGGAAAACCCGGCTTCAGCCTCCAGCACGCGCAGGGTGGCCACAGACACCGCCATCAGGGCGGGCTGGGCGTTCTCGGTGAGCTGGAGGGTTTCGGCCGGGCCATCCCAGATGGTGGCCGTCAGCTTCTCTCCAAGCGCGGCATCGACCTCATCGAACACGGCGCGCGCCGCCGGAAAGGCGTCGGCCAAGGCCTTGCCCATGCCAACCGCCTGGGAACCCTGCCCCGGAAATGTGAATGCTGCCGTCATCGGCGCTCCCTGGATCGCTCGAGCCGCGTGCTTCGAGAACCCGGCAGCCGATGACGCCCGGCCCGAGCCTTGGTTCCCGACCGTGCTCCGAAAGGGGCCGTAGACACTGTCCGGGGCTGGAATGTCAAGCCAAGATAGGAACTTCGGCCTGCATTCGACTGGGGATGCGGCCCCTAGAATCCACCATTGGTCTGGTTGGAATCGACCGCTGCCCCTGCTTGCGCGCGGCGTGCATTGTTGACCAACTGCCCCGGCCGGTCGTCGCAGTTCGGCTTGGCCGTGGCGAGCCGCAGCACTGCGGCGTAGTTCGGCTGCACCTCCATCCGCTCGGCATGCCGGCTCTCGCTCAACAGGCGATGCACCTTCGGCAGATTGTAACAGGGCACATAGAACAGCAGATGATGCTCGAGGTGGTAGTTCACGTAGTATGGCGCAATGAACAGGCGCTCGATAAAATTCGCATGCGTGGTGCGGGTGTTGCGCAGGGGATCGCTGCTGTCGGGCACCACGGCGTGCTCGGCGATGTTACGGATACGGGTGATGACCATCATCCAGGTCACCAGCGGCACCAGCCATAGCAGCGGGTAGGCCCACCACACGCCGGCCGCCGCGCACGCTGCGAACATCGCAGCGTTGACCAGGCATTGCGGGCCGAGCTTGTCCCGGAAATGCGCGGTGCGCTGCCGCCATTGCCAGTCCTTCGGACCGAGCGCGTTGAGCAATTGCGCCTTGCGCTGCTGGTAGCCGGTCTGCCCGGTGATGTCGCGAATGAACTTGCGGCGATAGCTCAGCCCGGTGATTGGAAACGGCGCCGACAGCACCAGATCAGGATCGTCCTCCTGCTGGGTGCGTGCATGATGCTGCAAGTGATAGCGCCGATAGCTGCGCGTCTCGGCAAAGAGCGGATAGGCGCAGAGCCACTGGCTCAGGGCCAGATTGGTCTTCTCGTCAGCGGACAGGCAACCATGCGCACCGTCATGCATGAGGATCGCGAGCCCGAGCTGGCGCGAGCCGATGATGGCGACGGCGAGAACATAAGTGATCGGATTGGGCCACCACGCGACCAAGGCGATCGCGGCAATGATGAGCGCCCAGGCGTGTGCGATCATCGCAACGCCCTTCCAGGTCACGCGCCGGCGCACCTCGGCCAGTTGATCGTCGGTCAGGAAATCGCGGGCACGCATGCGAAGCGCGGTCATGACCTGCCCTCCTCGTTCGAATGGCTTGATGTGTCGCGCTCGTCGACGAGACGCGGGCGCGCTGTCTCGCCGGTGGATTTCGCCTGCTCGCCGAGGACGCGCAGCATCTCCTCGCAGAGTGCCTCCGGCGAGCGGCCCATGGCGTAGCCCTCGAGAATGATTCCGATGGCGACGGCCCAGAAACGCCGCGAGCTTTCGTCGGGCGCGCGCAGCGAGCGCCAGCCATGACGGGCGACCTGGCCCGCATAAGCACGTGCGCCTTCGCTGTGCAGGCGTTCGATGGTGCGCTCGACCAGCGGCGCCAGATCCTGTCGCCGCCGCGTCAGCGTCAACGCCTCCGCGAAGAAGGCGATCGAATCGCTCGCCGTCACGGTCTCGGCCAGCGCGTGGGTGTATTCCCGCGGTGTGCGCGCCTTCAGCGCCGCCTGCTCGGTCGCGCGCGCCAGATACAGGAGATCGCGGCAGGCGCATTCGACGAACAGCGCCTCCTTGGTGCGGAAGTAATAGGTGATCTGGCTCGGGAACGCGTCCGCTGCGGCGGCGATATCGGTGATTGCGGTGCCCGACAGCCCCCGCTCCCGAAACAGCGGGCTGGCGGCGTCCAGCAGCAGGGAACGCGTCTTGCGCCCGGCCGAACGCGTCGCCCGCGTGGCATGTTTGGGATCGCCAGCCGCCTCAAACGGCTCCTGGGCCGACTTTTCCACCATCGGATCCTCTTGCTCATATATTTGTATGACATACAAACAAAGAAATCAAGCCGGATGTGGCGTGGGAGGACCAGTCCCCTCACCGGGACGATCCGGGCCGAAAACACGGCCGCAAACCTTGCCAAGCCGGCCAAAATCCGTATAACGCCCACATCCGCAGACCCCGGCCGGGAGCTGAACGGACGGTCTCAGCAAATCATTCGTTGATTTTGGTGTGGCAGGGCCAGTCGGCCCGTCGTCCCGTGTTTCCGCCTTCTGAGCTTAATCCCAGAGTCCTTTCCGAAGGTCTCTTAAGGGCTTGACGCCGGGCGATGCGCTAACACGAGGAAAGGACGACTATGGCTCTCTATGAGCATGTTTTTCTCGCGCGCCAAGACGCGAGCACGCAGCAGGTCGAAGAGCTGACTGCGCAAATGACCGGCATCGTCGAGGGTCTCGGCGGCAAGGTCACCAAGACCGAGAATTGGGGCGTTCGCTCCCTCACTTACCGCATGAACAAGAACCGCAAGGCGCATTTCGTGCTGCTCAACATCGACGCGCCCTCCGCGGCGATCGCCGAGATCGAGCGCCAGGAGCGTATCAGCGAAGACGTGATCCGCTATCTCAGCGTCCGCGTCGAAGAGCTCGAGGAAGGCCCGTCCGCGATGATGCGCAAGGCTGACCGCGATCGCGAGCGTGACGACCGTGGCGGCGGCTTCCGCGATCGTGAAGCTGGCGGCTTCCGTGGCGACCGCGAAGGCGGTTTCCGTGGTGGCGATCGTGATGGTGGCGGCTTCCGCGGCGATCGCGGCCCGCGCCGTCCACGCGACGAAGCTGAAACCACGACGGGTGGGGAGTAAGACCAATGGCTGAAGCTGGTGCACGCCGTCCGTTTTTCCGCCGCCGCAAGAGCTGCCCGTTCACGGGAGCCAATGCGCCGAAGATCGACTACAAGGACTCCAAGCTGCTGATGCGTTACGTCTCCGAGCGCGGCAAGATCGTGCCGAGCCGCATCACCGCGGTGTCCGCGAAGAAGCAGCGTGAGCTCGCCCGCGCCATCAAGCGCGCGCGGTTCCTGGGCCTGCTGCCCTACGTCATTCGCTAAGACAAATTCGACCGGCGGCGATCGCGCCGCCGGTCGTGACCTTCTGAACTCATAAGGCTTCCGGGTCGTCCGGTCGCCGATGGTTGGGGCAAAACGCCTCTAACCGCTCGAAGGGAGCGGGACAGCTGATGATGGTATTTGGACTGATAGCCCTGATCGCCGGCGCTGCGTCGGCCCTGATGTTCGCCTCGATTGTGTCGGGCGCACTGATCTCGCTTGTCCTGGTTTACCTCGCTCCGCTGCCGCTCATGCTCGCCGCGATCGCCTGGGGACCGCTCTGCGGTGCACTTGGTGGCATCGTCGCGACGCTCGTCATCGCTGGCGCGCTCAGCCCGCCCCTCGCCCTCGGTTACGGTTTCGCGTTCGCGCTGCCGGCCTGGTGGCTTGGCCATCTCGCCATGCTGGGAAGACCCGTGACGCTGGGAAGACCGGCAAGCGGCACCGCGGGCTCGGATGCGGCTTCGGTCCAGGTCGAATGGTATCCGCTTGGACGCATCCTGCTCTGGATTGCGGCGCTGGCGACGCTGCTGACCGCGGGATCGCTGTATTCGCTGGGCAGCGATGCATCGGCCATCAGCGATGCGATGCGCCGCGGCTTCGCCAAAATTCTTTCAATGGTGAGCGAGACGACCGTTACGGAGAGTGATCCTCGCGTCGGCCTGATGGTCGCAGTCATTCCGGTTCTGGTCGCGGCATCGCAGATGGCGACGCTGACCTTGAATCTCTGGCTTGCCGCCAAGGTCGCGGCTGTTTCAGGTCGGCTGCATCGGCCCTGGCCGGACCTCAGCAGCACGAGCTTGCCGCCGATGACGCTGGTGGCACTCTGTGTCGCGCTTGCCTTCAGCTTCTTCAGCGGGATGACCGGCATTCTCGCCGTCGTCGTCACGACCGTCGTGATGATGGCCTATGCGCTGGTCGGCCTTGCCGTTCTGCATACCATCACGCGCGACCTCGCCAATCGCGGAATTTGGCTCGCCTCCGCCTACGCCATCCTCTTCATGTTCAGCGTGAGCCTCATCCTGCTGACCGCCCTCGGGCTTGCGGACGCCGTGTTCGGCTTCCGCGAGCGCTTCCTGCGCAACCGGCAACCGCCGCCATTGCCGACGACTTAAGTCCAACCTGAAAACTGAAAACCCAGAGCACTTCAAAGGAGAACGAATATGGAAGTCATTTTGCTGGAACGCGTGAACAAGCTCGGCCAGATGGGCGAAGTCGTGAAGGTTCGCGACGGCTATGCCCGCAATTTCCTGCTCAAGCGCGGCA
The DNA here is from genome assembly GCF_008123515.1 of Bradyrhizobium cytisi. Lineage (GTDB taxonomy): Bacteria > Pseudomonadota > Alphaproteobacteria > Rhizobiales > Xanthobacteraceae > Bradyrhizobium > Bradyrhizobium cytisi. The sequence continues at coordinate 27,141 of NZ_VSSR01000034.1, read as the reverse complement.
AGGCGCTGCGCGCCACCGCCGACAACCGCGCCAAGTACGACGGCATGAAGGCCGACCTCGAAGCTCGCAACCTTGCCTCGAAGGGCGAGGCGTCCAAGATTGCCGAGAAGGTCCAGGGCAAGAACATCATCGTGATCCGTCAGGCCTCCGAAGCCGGCCAGCTGTTCGGCTCGGTGACGGTGCGTGACGTTGTCACGGCGTTCGAAGCCGATGGCGTTTCGCTCGACCGTCCGCAGGTGCAGCTCGACGCGCCGATCAAGACCATCGGCAAGCACACCATCACCGTCGCCATTCATCCCGAGGTCGAGGTTGAGGTTTCCGTCACGGTTGCGCGCAGCCAGGACGAGGCTGAGCGCATCAACCGCGGCGAGGACATCTCGACCCGCAACGAGGACCGCGACGCGGCCGCCGAGGCGATTGCCGCCGCCGGCGAGTTCTTCGATCCGGAAGCTCAGCACGACGACGCCGAGCCCGCTCCGGCTGCAGAAGAGACCGAGAAGTAAGCTTCGCGCTCGCGCTAGCTTACGAAGCCCGGCTGCCTCAGGCAGCCGGGCTTTTCGTTTTGGGCGCGACATCCTCGCTCAGGATGGCGATCGAGGCGAGTGCCGTTGCCGTGTGCTTCTCGACACCATCGCTGACGCAGAACACGTCGGCCGCGACCACGGAGACCTGACGGCCCGGTTTGATCACCCTCGCACGACAGATCAGCTTGTCGCCGATCGCTGGCGACAGCAGATTGAGCTTGTATTCCGCGGTCAGGGCCGCCTGCCCACGCGAGGTCGCGGCCGCGATGGTCGTGGCATTGTCGACCAGAAAGGCGGTGACGCCGCCATGGAAGAAACCATGCTGCTGCAACAGCTCCGGCCGACGCTCGACCGCAATCGTGCAAGCGCCCCGCGACAATTCGGAGAGCTCGGCGCCGACCAGTTTCATAAAGCCCTGCCGGCCGACATTGGCGTGGATGCGCTCGGCAATCGGAGTGAACTCGGGATCAGCTTCTTTGCTCATGTCGCCACTCCTTGCCTGGTGTTGAGGCGGCCGGGCGGCACCAGCGCACGGATGGCGCAGGCGATCAGCGTGTCGGCCTCACCGCGCGGATCGGCGCGATCGCGTCCGGACAGAAAGGCACGGCAGAAGATCTGTGCCGGGCCGATCAGCTGGCTGACGAACATCACCGGTGTCATTGGCAGAAGCTCGCCGCTTGCGACCAGCGGCGCGCGCCAGCGCCCGATGCCTTCCGCGAGCCGCGCATTCTGCGCGCGCTGGGCGTCGCGGACGTCCTCACCCCACTCGTTGCGCGAGATCTCGAAGAGATAGCGCGCCTCGCGGTGGCTCAGCACGACCCAGTCGAGATGGGCGCGGATCAGGCGATCGATGCCCTGCTCCGCATCGGCGCTTTGATCCAGTGCGGCAAGCATCGCGGCGTGATAGTGCCGCAGCACCTCCAGAAACAGCGCGCCGGCGAGCTCCTTCTTGGAGCCGAAGACATGAAAGAAGCTGCCGTTGGAGGCACGGGCCTTGGCGCGGATCGCGGCCACCGTCGCGCCCTCGAAGCCCGACCGGTCGAACACCGCGAGCCCCGCAGCCAATAGATCGTCGCGAACGCCGGATGGCATCGCCACCTCCTAGAGTGATACTCTAGAGTGCTACTCTAGTGGCAGTCAAGACAACGCAAAGGCCGTCGTGGGCGCGGCCCTCGCAGATCGATGGGATGATCGGCTTATCGCGAGATCGGCGGCGCCGGCGGACCGGAGGACTCGGCGGCTGCAGGTGACGGCGCCGCAGCGGGCGCAGACGGTGCCGGCTCTGCCGGCTTGGCTGCCGGTTCGGAGCTGGGCACGAGCTCGGCCGGTTTGGAGACGGCCGCTTCCGCAGGCTTTGGCGCAGCCGGTTCAGCCGGCTTGGCGGCCGCCGGCGGGGCCGGCGTCACCTGCGGCACCGGATCGGGGCGCAGAGCCGGCGTCTCGCCGGCGCGCGGCTCGACCTTGGCGCTCTCCGGCTTGGCCTCTGTCGGCTTCTCGGCCGGCTTGGCGCTCTCGGACTTGGACTCGTCGCGCCCGGAATCGACCTTGGCGCTCTCGCTCTTTGGTTCAGTCGGGGGTTCGGTCTTGGATTCGGTCTTGGACTCGGCTTTGGAATCGACCTTCGGCTCAACCTTCTGCGCGGCTGCGTCGTCGGTCTGCGGCTTGCCGCGCTTGCCCATGCGCTTGCCTTTCCGGCCCTCGGGCGGTTGTTCGGTGGTGGCCTCGGGCTTGGCGCCTTCCTTGGCACCTTCCTTGGCGCCCTCCTCGCTCGGCCGCGCCGCGCGCTTCTGACGGCCCTCAGGCGCCGGGCTAGCGCCCTCGCCCTCCGGCTTGGCGGCTTCTTGCGAGCGCTGGCGGCGGCCCTGATGATCGGGCGCCTGGGCCGGGTTGGTGTTGGCGTCCTTCTCCTTGGCGCCGTCCTTCTTGTCCTTGCCGTCCTTGCCATCCTTGGATTGGTAGCGGGCGTCGGTCGCACCGTTAGACACGAGGTAGGAGGCCAGCACGCCGGCCATGTCGGGGCTGGTCGTGTAGTGCTGACGCAGGAAACCCGGCAGCGAGCCTGCCGAAACCGTCTTCAAAAGACCCCTCGGGCTCTTGTGGCAGGCATTGCAGGTCTGCGCGAAGATCTGGGATGGGGCCTTGCCGGCCTCGAGGTTCGTCGCCTGCGCCAAGATGGCATCGGAGGCGCCGAAGCCGATCAGAAACAGCACCGTGGCGAGGCTGAGCGCTCGGCTCGACATTCCCATCATCTCCATTGAAATCCGATAGATACAGCCGGCGTGCGGGCGCGGCGGCGGTCACCTTTTAGCCGATTGCGCTGCGAATGGAAGCGCGCTCATCAAGCATGCAATTACGCGTTTTTCGAATATCGGGTTTGAACACAACGCATTAGTGGGACGGTCGCAGGCTGCCTAGGTTTAGATGCGAACGCATTGGAACCGCACCGGGTCCCTAAGCGTCAGTATGGGTGCCGGGCTAGTCGCATCTTTTCGGGTTCGCTCGATAGGTGGGGTGTTGATGGACCGCTTGTTGCGTAGATTCTTGTCTCAGTTCATCCGCCGCGGGTCGATGACAGTGACCACGGCCGGTGGGATGAAGTTCAGCGTCGGCGACGGTTCCGGCGAGCCGGTTGAAATCCGCTTCGTCACTGCCGACGCACAAAGGAGAGTCCTCATCAATCCCGAGCTCGGGCTTGGCGAGGCCTTTATGAACGGCGAGTTCGTCGTCGAGCGCGGCGGCATAGCCGATGCCCTCGCGATCCTGCTCGGTCAAGCCGACCTGTTGCCGCACTGGGCAAAACCCTGGTGGCACCTGCGTTATCTCGTCCGACATCTGAGACAGTTCAATCCGCGGGCACGCGCGCGCAGGAATGTCGCGCATCACTACGATCTCGATGCGCGGCTCTATTCGCTCTTCCTCGACGCCGACAAGCAATATAGCTGCGCCTATTTCGAGACGCCGGACGCCACGCTCGACGACGCACAACTCGCCAAGAAGCGGCACGTCACCGCAAAGCTGCTGGTCAGTCCCGGCCAGCGCGTGCTCGATATCGGCTCTGGCTGGGGCGGACTTGGCCTCTATCTTGCCGAGATCGCAGGCGCCGAGGTGACCGGAGTGACGCTATCGACAGAGCAGTTGCAGATTGCCAACACGCGCGCCGCCGAAAAAGGTCTGACGCGACAGGCGCGCTTCCTGCTTCAGGACTATCGCGACGTCGATGGCCCGTTCGACCGCATCGTCTCGGTCGGCATGTTCGAACACGTCGGAGCCGGATTCTACGACATGTATTTCCGGCGCTGCGCCGAATTGCTCAGCGAGGACGGCGTCATGCTGTTGCACTCGATCGGCCGTTCGCAAGGGCCGGATTCGACCAATCCCTGGATCGCCAAATACATCTTCCCCGGCGGTTACATCCCGTCGCTCTCGGAAGCGCTGCCCGCAATCGAGGCCGCCGGGCTCCTGGTCTGCGACATCGAGATCCTGCGCCTGCACTACGCCGAGACGCTGAAGGCCTGGCGGGAACGTTTCATGGCGCGGCGCGAGGAAGCCGTGCAGCTCTACGACGAGCGCTTCGCGCTGATGTGGGAGTTTTATCTTGCGGCCTCCGAGATGACCTTCCGCAAGCAGGGCATGATGAACTTCCAGATCCAGCTTACCAGGCGCCAGGGTGTGGTCCCCATGACCCGCGACTATATCGCGCACGAGGAAGCCCGGCTCCGCGCCCTTGAGGGCGGCGCCAGACCGAAGCTGAAGCTCGCCGGTGAATGAATTCTAATGACGTAAGGTCGAACTCGGGAAGAGCCGCAAAGACGCCGGCAACGCCAGCTGGGCGCGCAATGCCGCGAGAGTTTCGGGTGCGACCGGCAGGCGCCGCTGGTCCGGCTGCGCGGCACGCTCCATGGCGGCGATGAGCCCGGACAGCCAGAGCCGGCTGCCTGCCTCGCTTCGCCAAACCTTTAGCTGCCGTTCTGGCCGCATCGCTTGCCTCGTCTCCCTGATGGCAGGTTACGGGAGACAATTCCCTACCCGCCAGTCCTGTTCCGGAGGTACCCCGAAAGAACCCGGGGAGATGTGATCTGCTTCACATAAGTCCGGTCGGTCCTTGGGTTAGATCGTCGCCATGAGCAAAGAGACCCAAACCTCATTCGACGTGCAGGACGACCTCCGAACCGATTATGCCCTGATCGCCACCGGCGTCGGCGCGGCCCTGGTGGCGCTGGTCTACCTCCTGCTGGTCTGAACCTGCGCTGGAAGCGCCAGTGCGCCCTGTCGCGCGCTCTTCAATACGTGTGCACCTCAATCCATTAGGTTCACGAATTCCGGATATTTCCGTGGCGCGGCCATGACCCGCCCCCGGACGCGGCGAGTTCCGCAAAAATCCGTCAAGCGCGGCGCGTGCCGGGGCTGCCAGTCATCCACCATTTTAACTGAGCGGTTGATAGCGACCAGCTTTTGCTTCCGCTTTCAGCTGAGGCGGCGCTTTATCCCGGCCCCGCATCCGCCCCAGAAAATTGCTATCGCTCGACCATGGCCCTGACTGATTCGAACGTCCTCAAACTCGCGCCCGAACCCGGAACTCCCGCTTATCGGAGTGCGCCGCATAATATCGAGGCGGAACAGAGCCTTCTGGGCGCGATTCTGGTCAACAATGACGCCTTCTATCGTGTCTCCGACTTCCTGGAGCCGAAGCACTATTTCGAGCCGCTGCACCAGACCATCTTCGAGACCGCCGGCAGCCTGATCCGGATGGGCAAGATCGCCACGCCCGTGACGCTGAAGACGTTCCTGCCCGCCGACACCGATGTCGGCGGCATGACCATCGGACAATATCTGGCGCGGCTCGCGGCCGAGGCGACCACCATCATCAACGCCCAGGACTATGGGCGTACCATCTATGATCTTGCGCTGCGCCGCGATCTCATCGGCATCGGCGAAGACATGGTCAATGTCGCCTATGACGCACCGGTCGATTTCGCGCCGCGGGCGCAGATCGAGGACGCCGAGCGCCGGCTCTACGAGCTCGCCGAGTCCGGCCGGTATGACGGCGGCTTCCAGAAATTCTCGCAGGCGTTGGCGGTCGCAGTCGATCTCGCGGCAAAGGCGTTCCAGCGCGACGGAAAGCTGTCCGGCATCTCCACGGGTATGCGCGACCTCGACACCAAGATGGGCGGCCTGCAGCACTCCGACCTCATCATCGTGGCCGGACGCCCGGGCATGGGCAAGACGTCGCTGGCGACCAACATCGCCTACAACGTCGCCAAGGCCTATGTCGGCGAGCTCCAGGCCGACGGCACCATGAAGGCCGCCAATGGCGGCGTGATCGGCTTCTTCTCCTGCGAAATGTCGGCCGACCAGCTCGCCACGCGTATCGTGGCCGAGCGCACCGGCATTCCCTCCTCCCACATCCGCCGCGGCGGCATCTCGGAAGCCGATTTCGACAAGATCAGGGACGTCTCGATCGAGCTGCAGTCGCTGCCCTTCTATGTCGATGCGACCGGCGGCCTGTCGATCGCGCAGCTAATGGCGCGCGCGCGCCGGCTGAAGCGCCAGAAAGGCCTCGATCTGCTCGTGATCGACTACATCCAGCTGCTGTCCGGAAGCGGTAAGCGGAGCGAAAACCGCGTGCAGGAAATCACGGAGATCACAACCAGTCTGAAGGCGCTGGCGAAGGAACTCAACGTCCCCGTAATCGCGCTGTCGCAGCTGTCGCGTCAGGTCGAATCCCGCGAGGACAAGCGGCCGCAGCTCTCCGACTTGCGTGAATCCGGATCAATCGAGCAGGACGCCGACGTCGTGCTGTTCGTTTATCGCGAGGAATATTACCTCGCGATGAAGGAGCCACGCCCGGGCACGCCCGAACACGAGAAATGGCGCCTGGACATGGACCTTGCGTACGGCAAGGCCGAAGTCATCATCGGCAAGCAGCGCCACGGCCCGACCGGCACCGTCGATTTGGCGTTCGAAGCCTCGGTCACGCGGTTCAGCGACCTCGCGCCTGACAGTCAGATGCCGGCTCGCAGCGGCAACGACTACTGAGTTCCTTGAACCCGACCTGGCTCTTGCGTAAAACGGCGCCATGACAATGGCGTCCGACCCTAACATGATCCCGCAATCCGGCCTTCTCTCCGCGGAGGCCAATCAGGCTGCCGCGCTCGCAGCCCACGGCGGCGTGCTCACCGTCGATCTCGACGCCATCATCGCGAACTGGCGCAAGCTCGAGAAGACGGCCGTGCCGGCCGAGTGCTCGGCGGTGATCAAGGCCGACGCTTACGGCTGCGGCACCGCACAGGTCGCGCAGGCGCTGAACAAGGCCGGCTGCAAGACCTTCTTCGTCGCCACCATCGAGGAGGCGCGCACGGCGCGCACGGCCCGCGCGGCGCTACCGGACGCCACGATCTATGTGCTCGGCGGCTATTTCCAGAACACCGGCGAGCACTACGCCAAGATCAACTGCCGTCCCGTGATCGGCGACCTCAACGAGCTCGCCGAATGGGACGTGTTCTGCCGCCGCACCGGCTGGTCCGGCGGCGCCGCGATCCATATCGACACCGGCATGAACCGGCTCGGGCTGACGCTTGCGGAGGCGCAGGCCATCATCCCCCGCATCAATGCCGGCGATCATGGCATCACGCTGGTGATGAGCCATCTGGTCTCGGCCGAGCAGCTCAACAGCCCCGTCAATGCCAAGCAGCTCGCGGCGTTCCGCAGCATCGCCAGCGAATTCTCCGGCGTGCCGGCGGCGCTTGCGAATTCGTCAGGCATTTTCCTTGGGGCGCCCTTCCAGTTCGATCTGGTTCGGCCGGGCGCCGCGCTCTACGGCGTCAATCCGACGCCGGAGGCCGACAATCCGATGCAGCCGGTCGTCGACCTCAAGGCGCGCATCGTGCAGATCCGCACTATCGAACGCGGCGAAAGCGTCGGCTATGGCGGCACCTGGACCGCGCGGCGACCGACCAAGCTCGCGATCATTGCGGTCGGCTATGCCGACGGCTATTTCCGCGCGGCCAGCTCCAATGACGGCACCCGCGGCGCCGAAGTGATCGTTGCCGGCAAGCGCTGCCCGGTGGCGGGTCGCATCTCCATGGACCTGATCGCGATCGACATCACCGACCTCCCGCCGAACGCGGCACGGCGCGGCCACATGGTGACGCTGCTCGGCGACGGCATCACCGTCGACGAGCTCGCCCATCATTTCGGCACGATCGGCTATGAGGTGCTGACCAGCCTCGGCCACCGCTACGCCCGCGTCTACAAGGGCGGCAATGTCGTGGAGCCGCTGGCAAAGCCCGAACCCGCGCAGGCGGCCGAACAGCCGCCCTCCCCGCCATCGGTCGAGCAGCCGGCGAACCCGCCGCCGCTGCCGAGCTAGAGCACACGTCCGTGCCCCGGACGCAGCGCAGCGCTCCTTCGGCGGTGCGCTGCAGATCCGGGGCCCCATCTCTCAACAGCATACCGTGTCGCTTTCTGGGTCCCGGCTCTGCGGAGCAGCGTTGCACGCTGCACCGCGTCCGGGACACGAGAGTGGGTGCTTACTTCTTCTTCCTGCTGTCCAGCGCTGCCTTGCAGGTCGTGCTGAGCTGATCGCGCTTGCCGTTGAGGCAGGCGACGATGCCGCCGCCGGGCGCGATGCCGGAGCAGAATTTGTCGTAGTCCGCCTTGCATGCGCCGCGCGGATCGGCCGATTGTGCGGAAGTGGCCCCGGAGAGTGCGACGACGAATGCGATAGCGGCAAAGCTCAACTTGGACATTGTATCTCCGGTGTCGGGACGTGCGAGGCGATCAGCTCTACATGAAGATTGCGACATTCAACATCAACAACATCAACCGCCGCCTGCCCAATCTGCTCGCATGGATGCGCGCGGCGAAGCCGGATGTCGTCGCACTCCAGGAGTTGAAGGCAAGTGATGGCGAATTTCCGGCAGCGGCAATCGAAAAGGCCGGCTACGGCGCAGTCTGGCGCGGACAGAAGACCTGGAACGGTGTCGCTATCCTCGCCCGCAACGCCCAGCCGGTGCTGACGCGCGACCGGCTGTCGGGACGGCCCGACGACCACGAGGCGCGCTACATCGAAGCTGCCGTGCGCGGCGTCATCGTCACCAGCATCTACTTGCCGAACGGCAATCCGCAGCCCGGGCCGAAGTTCGACTACAAGCTGGACTGGCTTGCGCGGCTGAGACGCCACGCCAAGACCTTCATCAAGCAGGAGCTGCCCGTCGTGCTAGCTGGCGACTTCAACGTTGCGCCTGATGAGATCGACATCTATCCGACGCGGTCATGGGACAAGGATGCGCTGATCCAGCCGAAAAGCCGTGCGGCGTTCGCCTCGCTTGTCGAGCAAGGCTGGTGCGATGCGATCCGTGAGCTGCACGGAGACAAGCGCATCTACACCTTCTGGGACTACAAGCGAAACCGCTGGCCGCGCGATGCGGGCCTCAGGCTCGACCATCTGCTGCTCAGCCCTACCCTCGTCTCACGCCTGGCAAAGGCCGGCGTCGACAAGAAGGTTCGTGGCGAGGATGGTGCGAGTGATCATGCTCCGGCCTGGGTGGTGTTGAAATAAGCGAGGTGCTGTAGGGTGGGCAAAGGCGCGCTTGCGCCGTGCCCACCATCCCATATCGATAAAATATTGGTGGGCACGCTTCGCTTTGCCCATCCTACGAACGAGCGCCGTGGATCACCGCCCGTAATAATCCTGCACCGTGTCCCACGCCGCCTTCTGCAGCAATTGCACCGTCTCCTGATCGATCCCCATCGTGTAGGAATTGCCGACCGGCGAGCGGCCGGTCAGCGCGGCCAGCGTCACGCAGGCCGCGAGATAGGTGCCGGCGGGACTCGGATGCCGCTTGTCCGGCGCATAGAGATTGAGCTCCGGCTGCAGCTTGCGCACGCGCGCAAACGCGAGGCCTGCGGGAATGACCAGCATATCATTGGTATTGCCGGCGATCGCATAGGCCTCGGCCAGCCCTTCCGTCATTTCCGGCTTGTCGAGATAGGCCCAGGACATGAACAGCACCGGCCGCATGCCGTGGCCGCGAACAATCTCGCTGTCCTTCCTGGCGAAGGTCGTGAACGCGTCCTTCAGTTGCGGATGGATCGGACATTGGCTGCAATCCATCATCACGACGGCATCGAACTGTTTGCCCGGCTTGTTGAAGACGACAACGTTCTGGTCGTCGAAGGAATAAGCACCGAGACCGCCCGGCCGCAGCAGATTGTCCATGTCATGCCAGTCGAGGCCGGAGCCGCCGATCGTGGCCATGGTGTTGCGATAGGCACCCTTGTTGGCATCATCCGCAGCCCGCTCCATGAAGGAGAGATGCCCGGGCATGCCGTTGTTGTAATAGAAGAAGCTGTTGCCGACGAACAGCGCGGCCTTTGGAAAGTCCGGTCCGAGGGTCGTGACCTTCGGCTTCGTCTGCGCTTGCGCATCGAAGCCGGCTGCAAGGGCCAGACAAATCGCGAGCATCACTCGCGCAAAGAGACGCATGATAGCTTCCTCCCCTTTTTCTTGGGCCGGAAACAAATCAGCTTTCCTGGACGGCCTCAAGAGGACGATCGTGCAGGAGCTATGCGCGGGACTGCGCCCTTACCACAGGTTCTTGCCGTCGATCACATTCACCGGCACCGCTTCGAGATCGAAATCGTCGAACAGGCGCGCATTGACGCCGACCTTGGGATTGTCGAAATCGGGCTTGCCCGTCGACCAATCCGGCGATTCCGAGTATGTGCCGCAGCCACAGTTTGCGCAGAAATGATGTTTGACGGTGCGGCTGCCCCAGAGGTAGGTCGCCACGTTCTCCGGCGGTGACAGCAGTCGGAATTGCGCCGGCTTGTAATAGGCCCACAGCGCCCCTCGCTTGGCGCAGAGGGAACAGGTGCAACACGTTACGCTCGATGGCGCCTCTGTCACCTCGAACACCGTCTCACCGCAATGACAGCTTGCCTCGATCGGCATGTCCCGCATCCTCCCTTTGTCAGGAGGTGGTCATAGCCCGCCACTGCTGCCAACATGCTGTCAGCAGCGAGCCGCTCGGTCGAAGGGTCTAGTTTGCGGACAGCCGCTTGGCGTTCGCGGCCACGTGCTCGCGATAGCGCTGGACGACCGAGGCCGGCGTCGCGCCCGCAAGCAGGCTCGCAAACGCTTCGAAAGCGGCAGCGATTTTCTCGCTCACCATCAGCACGGCCTCCTGCCCGGCCGCCTCGTCGCCATGACTGAGCCTCTCGCAGCGCAGCCGCACCACCTCGCTGGCCTCGACCGCAAGCATCGCGCCGGCATACCAGGGAAAGCCGTTGTCGGATCCGCCGAGCACCGCATGGCGGTCGAGGGCGGAGAAGCAATGGTGATCGGGCATGGCGGACCTCAAATTCTTTGGGCGAGCACTCCGATCAATACACTTCAAATTCTAAGGATCAGGCCGGCGACCCGCTCGCATTGTGGGTGCCTGCGACACGCGCGATTAACCAATGCCCTTGACGTCGCGATCTGGTCATCCTACTGGTCTAACCAAGGTCAGCTCAAGACGAGACGGGAATGGAACTCAAGCGGGCCGCCGAAGGCGAAAAGGGCTTCGAGAAGGTGTTTGCCTTCTTGCGGGAGCAACTGCTCGCAGGCTCGCTAAAGCCCGGCGACCGCCTGATCTCCGAACGCGAGCTCGCCAGCCTCCTCGGCGTCAGCCGCCCCATCGTCCGCGAGGCGCTGCGCGCTCTCACCGTGCTCGGCATCGTCGAAATCCGCGACCGCATCGGCACCGTGGTGACGCGGCCTGACGTCTCGGTGCTCAACGACTTCTTCGCCTTCGCCCTCGCCCAGCAGGCGGACATGGTCGACGACGTCATGCAGGCGCGCGTCGCGATCGAGTGTCAGGCGATCCGGCTCGCCTGCGAGCGCGCCAACATTGCCGATTTCGAGCGCCTCCAGCGCTCGCTTGCGAAGATCGAGGAGACCATCGACGAGGCGGACGCCGGCGGCATGGCCGACTTCGAATTCCATCGTTCCATCGTCCTGTCCTCGCACTCGGAAACGCTGACCGTCCTGCACAATTCGATGGCCGGTCTGCTGACGCATTCGCATCGCAGCCGCCGCGAGCTGGTGCAGGCCTTCCCGTCGATGAAGACTTATCTGATCGACGACCACCGCCGCATCTTCGAAGCAGTCATCGCGCGCGATCCCGAGCGCGCAGATGCAACGCTGCGCAAGCATTTTGCCATCGGCGACGAATACCGGCGGCGCGCCGTCGTCGGCGACATGGACAAGACCAGCGCCTCGCGCTGACCGCGAACAGACCAATCAAGAAACGGACGGGCAACATGGGACGGGATGACAAGGGCAGCGTCGGCTTCATCGGCGTTGGGACGATGGGCCTTGAGATGGTGCGCAACCTGTTGAAGGCCGGCCACACGGTCAGCGCCTTCGATCTCAACGAAGCCGCTGTGGCCGATATCGTCAAGGAAGGCGCGAGCCGCGCGAGAACTCCGGCAGACGCCGCGCAGCGCGCCGACATCGTCATAACGATGCTGCCCGACACGCCTCACGTCGAAGCGACCGTTTACGGCGAGAACGGTCTTTTGAAATCACCACCGCCCGGCAAACTGATCGTCGACATGAGCACGATCTCACCGGTCGCCGTGCGCCGCATCCATGCCGACCTGCAAAAGGTTGGCGTGAGCTTCATCGACGCGCCCGTCTCCGGCGGGCCGCTGGGCGCCAAGAACGCCGCGCTCTCGATCATGGCCGGCGGCGAGGCTGACGCCTTTGCCAAGGCCGAACCGTTCTTCCGCGCGATGGGCACCACCATCACGCATGCCGGCGCCAGCGGCGCCGGCCAGACCGTCAAACTCTGCAATCAGCTCATCTGCGGCATCAACATCCAGGCGATCTGCGAAGCGCTCGCGCTCGGGCGCGCCTCGGGCGTCGATCTCGATCTGCTGCGCCGGGTGCTGCTCGGTGGCTCCGCTGCATCCTGGATGCTCGACAAGCTCGGCCCGTCCATGATCGCGGGCGATACCGGCGCCGGCTTTCGCATCGACCTGATGCTGAAGGACCTCCGCCTGGTGCAGGAGCATGCGCAGGCGCTGAACGTCCCCCTGCCCGGCACCGCGCTGGTCACCAGCCAATATGTCGATGCACGCGCGCACGGCGAAGGAAGCAACGGCAACCAGGCGCTGTTTCGCGTCTACGACCGCATGACCAACCAGGTGACGGGTTGACCCGACGACGATGAGCCTCCAACTCGACTTCCCCGCAGTGCTGGAGCGATGGCCGAGCTTGCTCGGCGGTGCCGCGTTGACGCTGGAGTTGGCTTTCTTTGCGACTGTGCTCGGCGCCCTGTTCGGCACGCTCGCAGCCGTCGGCCGCAGCTCGCAGAGCTCGCTGATCGCGGGCGCCTGCAAGGTCTATGTCGAGTCCATCCGCAACACGCCACTGCTGGTGCAGATCTTCCTGGTCTATTTCGGCCTTGCTAGCTTGGGGTTGAAACTTTCGGCCTTCACGGTGGCAGTCGCGGCGCTGACCATCAATGTCGGCGCCTATACCGCCGAGATCATGCGCGCCGGCTTCGAGGCCATCCCGCGCGGGCAGATCGAGGCGGCCGAGGGGCTCGCGCTATCGCGCCTCCAGATCTACTGGCACATCATCCTGCTGCCGGCGATCGAGAAGGTTTATCCGGCCCTCACCAGCCAGTTCGTGCTGTTGATGCTGGCCTCCTCGGTCTGTTCGCAGATCTCGGCCGAAGAACTCACCGCGGTCGCCAACTACATCCAGTCCGACACCTACCGCGCTTTCGAGGCCTACATCATCGTCGCCGTGCTCTACATCGCCCTGTCGCTGGTCATGCGCGCGGGTTTCTGGGGTCTCGGGCTTGTGCTGTTTCCGCGCCGGCGCCGGCTCGGCACGCCGCTGTGAGATGACCATGGGCGGACATCTCAACATCAATCATCTGACGTTCCTCGGCCAAGGCGCGCTGTGGACGATTGGTCTATCCGTGATCGCGCTGATCGGCGGCGGCATCGTCGGCTTTGCAATCGCGCTCGCGCGGATATCGCCGCTCAAATCCGTGCGGCTCGCCAGCGCCGTCTATGTCCAGCTGATCCAGGGCACGCCGCTGCTGGTCATCCTGTTCCTCGGCTATTTTGGCCTCGCCGCGATCGGCCTCAAGGTCTCGTCACTCACCGCCGCCGGCGCCTCGCTGACGCTGTATGTCGCCGCCTATCTCGGCGAGATCTGGCGCGGCTGCATCCAGTCCGTGCCGAAGTCGCAATGGGAGGCGGCTGAAGGCCTGGCGCTGAGCCGGACCCAGCGCATGATGAAGGTGATCCTGCCGCAGGCCATCCGCATCGCGACGCCTCCGACCGTCGGATTCATGGTGCAAATCATCAAGAACACCTCGCTCGCCTCCGTCGTCGGCTTCGTCGAGCTGATGCGCTCCGGCCAGATCGTCAACAACTCGCTGTTCGAACCGTTCGCCATCTACGCAATCATCGCCGTCGTCTATTTCGCCATGTGTTATCCCCTCTCGCTGTTCAGCCAGAAGCTCGAACGGCGCATGGGACGTGGCAGGTCCAACCTCGCGTCAGCCTGACATGCAACAAAGCACCCCCTCGCCCGAACCCATCGTGTCGCTCCGCGACGTGCAGAAGAGCTTTGGCCCGCTCCGGGTGCTCGATGGCGTCAGCTTCGCCGTCGAGCGCGGCGAGGTGCTGGCGATGATCGGCCGCTCCGGCTCCGGCAAGAGCACGGCGCTGCGCTGCATTGATCGCTTTGAAAAGGTCGATGGCGGCGAGATCGTGGTCTGCGGACACCGGGTCGACCGGCCCGACGTCGACCTCCGCGCGCTGCGACAGGACGTCGGCATCGTGTTCCAGAGCTACAATCTGTTTCCGCACCTGACGATCGAGCAGAACATCACGCTTGCGCCTTGCGCGGTGAAGGGCATGGCAACATCGCAAGCGAAGGACCTCGCGCGCAAGGTGCTGGCGCAGGTCGGACTCGAAGAGAAGCTGCTCGCTTATCCCGAGCAGCTCTCGGGCGGCCAGCAGCAGCGCGCCGCGATCGCCCGCTCGCTGGCGATGCAGCCGAAGGTCATGCTGTTCGACGAAGTCACCTCGGCGCTCGATCCGGAGCTCACCGCCGAAGTGCTGAGGGTGATCGAGCAGCTCGCGGCCGACGGCATGACCATGGTGATGGTCACCCACGAGATGGGGTTTGCCAAAGGCATCGCCGACCGGATCGTGTTCATGCATCGCGGCAAGGTCCACGAGACCGGACCCGCCTCGATCCTGACGTCGCCGACGACCCCCGAGCTCACGCAATTCGTGGGCACGGGAAACTTAAAATCATAACAGGGAGAGGAGAACTAGGGATGACCAATAAAACATTGCTGGCCGCTGCTGCCGCGCTATGCGGCCTCGTCATGATATCAGCAACGCCCGCATCAGCCGACCTGCTCGACGACATCATGCAGGCCAAGAAGATCCGCATTTCGACGGACGTCGCCATTCCGCCGTCGGGCATGATGGATTCCAGCATGAAGCCGACCGGCTCCGATGTCGAAGTGGCGCAGCTGCTTGCCAAGGACTGGGGGCTCGAGCTCGAACTTGTCCAGACCACGGGCGCGACGCGTATTCCGAACGTCCTGACCGGCAAGGCCGACATCATCATCTCGACCCTGTCGGTGACACCCGAGCGTGCCAAGGTCATCGATTTCACCAAGCGTTACGCCACGCTGCAGTCCGACATTGGCTGCCTGAAGTCGCTGAATATCAAGGACTGGCCCGACCTCAAGGACAAGTCGATCGGCGTTTCGCGCGGCACCACGCAGGACACCACCCTGTCCAACATGAAGGACAAGGACCTCAAAATCGCCCGCTACGACGACGACGCCACCATGGTGACGGCCGCCGTCTCGGGCCAGGTCGACTGCGTCGCCTCGTCCGCGACGATCATCAACCAGATCGGCGTGAAGAACCCCGCGCGCGTGTTCGAGTCCAGGATTCCGCTGGCAACCTTCGATCTCGCCATCGGCCTGAAGAAGGGCGAGCAGCGCCTGATGGACAAGCTCAACGTCTGGATCACCGAGAACGTCAAGAACGGCAAGCTCAACGCGATCTACAAGAAATTCCACGGCGTCGAACTGCCGCCCGACATGCGTAGCTAGGACCAGAAATAGTCGTGACGGCCACTCGCGGCTGTCACGACCTATGCAAAATCAAGAAGGACATCACATGCGTCTCGTCATCGGATCCGACCACGCCGGCTGGCCGCTCAAGCAGACCGTCATCGACCATATCCGCAAGCTTGGCCACGACATCGTCGACATCGGCTCCTACGACGACAAGCCGGTCGACTTCCCCGACATCGCACGCGCCGTGGCGCAGAAGGTGACGTCGGGCGAAGCCGCGCGCGGCATCATGGTCTGCGGCACCGGCGTCGGCGCCTCGATCGCAGCCAACAAGATGAAGGGCATCCGCGCCGCGGTCTGCCATGATATCCACTCCGCCCATCAGAGCGTCGAGCACGACGACGTAAACGTGATGTGCATCGGCGCGCAGATCGTCGGGGCATGGCTCGCCGTCGATCTCGTCTCCTCCTACCTGTCCGCGGAATTCTCCACCGACGAGGATTTCCGCCGCCGCGTCGAGAAGCTGCGCGTCATGGACGAACAAGGCTGACAGCCTGCCTGCCATGCGCAAAGCGATCGGTTCCCCCGCCTAACATGGATCGCCCACATCGCTGGCCGCGGCTAAACTCTTCCGATTCGTGGAGAGTCATTTGGCCTTTCTTTTCGTCCTCGCCGTCGGCCTCGTCGCCGGCACCATCTCAGGCATCGTCGGCACGGGATCGTCGATCATGCTGATGCCGGTGCTGGTCTATGCCTATGGGCCGAAGGAAGCCGTGCCGATCATGGCGGTCGCCTCCGTGATGGCGAATTTTTCGCGGATCCTGGCGTGGTGGCGCGAGGTCGACTGGCGGGCCTGTCTGGCCTATTCGGTCACGGGCATTCCGGCTGCGGTGCTGGGCGCACGGACGCTGCTCGCCCTGCCCTCGCATGCCGTCGATCTCGCCATCGGCATGTTCCTGATCGCGATGGTGCCGGTGCGGCACTGGCTGGCGCGGCACGACCTCAAGGCCAACCTCTGGCATCTCGCGATCGGCGGCGCGATCATCGGCTATCTCACCGGCATCGTGGTCTCGACCGGTCCGCTCAGCGTACCGCTGTTCCTGTTCTACGGCCTTTCCAAAGGCGCCTTTCTCGCGACCGAGGCCGCCGCCTCGCTTGGTCTCTACTTCGCCAAATCCGTGACGTTCGAACGTTTCGGCGCCCTCACGCAAGAGGTCTTCATCAAGGGTCTGGTCGCGGGCTCGTCACTGATGGCCGGCGCTTTCATCGCAAAACGCTTCGTGCTGCACCTGAAGCCCGAGATGTTCCGCCTGGTGATGGACGCGATCATGATCGCAGCCGGACTCTCGATGCTGTGGACCGCTATTCAAACGTGAGGGTTACGCACCCTCGCACTGGAGTTTCGGCCCGACATGTCGTTGAGGATCGGAGTGATCTCAGACACGCACGGTCTCCTGAGGCCGGAGGTAGAACAATGCCTTGCCGGCGTGTCGCACATCATCCACGCAGGCGATATCGGCGCGCCGGAAGTTCTGGAACGGCTCCGGCGAATTGCGCCCGTTACGGCGATCAGAGGAAATGTCGATGTCGGCGATTGGGCGAAGCACTATCCTGAAACCGAAACGCTCCTCCTCGGCGGCCGCTGCTTCTATCTCTTGCACGATCTCAAGGCTCTACGGATCGACCCGGCGGCTCACGACATTGACGCCGTGATTTCCGGTCACTCGCATCGGGTGCAGATCAACAGGATCAACGGAATGCTGTTCTTGAACCCGGGAAGCGCCGGCCCGAGGCGCTTCAAATTGCCGGTCACATTGGCAACGCTCGATCTGGATGACGCCGGCGTTCTGCGGCCTGAGATTCATGACCTCGACAGGTGAGAGCGATGGGGTATATCCGATGCAAGCTTGGATCATCACCGCGTGGAGCCGCTCAATGAAAGGCAGAAATCCTCGATAATCGAGACCAGCGCATCAGGCGATTCCAGCATCGACAAGTGCCCCGTGCCGGGCAGCTCACGCATGACGGCTAGCGGAACTCGGGAGAGCAATTCTGCTCTTAGCAAGTCGGGGCTATCCACACGGTCCAATTCACCAGCAACCACAATCGTGGGAACGTTGATCGCGCCGACCTGAGCCGTGATGTCTTCCAAGCTGGTGGCTCTCGGCCAGGCAATCTTCGCCGCAGCCGCGCCGCGCAGACTGTCCGTTATCACCTGTTCGCGATCCGCGGCGGAGAGCGGTTTGGCTGTCAACACATTGTCTATGGCCGCCTCCACGGCTTGGCGCGAGGCGTACGACCCAGCCATCATCTCGCGCGCGTCCGCCGGCATCGTCATGGGTTGAGGCGGAGACGGCGCTACGAGAATGAGGCCGGCCAGCCCAGCGGGCCGACGGGATGCCATGAGCTGGGCAACCTTGCCGCCCATGGAATGCCCGATGAGCACATAGCGCTTCAGCTGGAGTGCCTGGATCACTCCTTCGGCATCAGCCGCAAGATCGGCCAAAGCATATCCATCGCTTGGCGCATCGGACTCGCCCCAGCCGCGATGATCGATAGCGACGGTGCGAAAGTGCGGCGCCAGCTTGGCAGTGACGTGCTTCCAGGTGCGGGATGAGCCGCCCCAGTAATGCAAAAACACAAGTGACAGATTGCCGCCGCCGCGCTCTTCAACGTTCAGTTCCAAGCCAGTCGAGGCGACTTTCATCGTGATCTCCTTTTTTCCGAGCCAACCGGGGATCGGTCGGACGACGAACGGAGATAATTGCCGTTGGATCGATCGATAATCGGCCTAATTTTATCGGCACCTGATAATGGGATTATCAGATCGGAGCTTTCATGGATCGGTTCATCAGCATGGCGGTATTCGTCGCCGCGGTCGAAGAGGGCAGTCTTGTAGGTGCTGCCGGGCGCTTCGGCCTGTCGCCTTCAATGGCAGGTAAGCATGTTTCTGCGATCGAGGAGCAATTGAAGGTGCGGCTGCTTCAGCGGAGCACGCGCATGCTGACGCTGACCGACGTGGGACGGTCCTATTACGCACGGTGCAAGCACATACTCGAAGAATACGAGGATGCGAATAGGGAGGCTCGGGATGCGCAGCAGACAGTGCGCGGAATGCTGCGCGTTGCCGCACCGACCACCTTCGGAACCATGCATCTCGGCAGCGTTGTGGCGAGCTATCTGGCCGCATATCCCGACGTCGCGGTTGAGACCGTGCTTAGCGACCGCTATGTCGACTTGCTGGCGGATCGTATCGATGTGGCCATTCGCATCGGGCTGTTGGAAGATTCCGATCTTGTGGCCCGACGGCTTGCCCCATGCCGCATGGTATTCTGCGCAGCGCCATCTTTTGTGTCGTGGCACGGCGCGCCGAAAGACGTTGAGCAACTCCGCCAAGCTCCACGACTCGCATTCACTGAAGCTGTTTCAGCCGGCGATTGGACGGTTACAGATCCTTGCGGCAACACTCATGTCATCAACGGCCCGGTGCGGCTGGCCGCGAACAACATGCAAATGCTACTGGCTGCGGCATTGGCGGGAACGGGCGCGGCCTACGGACCCAGCTTCGTGTTCGGAGAGTCTGTCGCCGCGGGAACCCTGCAAGTCTTGATGTCAGACCACAAGACGCCGGAACTGGCGATACATGCCGTCTACCCAACCAAACGGCACGTGTCCTTGAAACTTCGTCGGTTTATCGAGCATCTGAGCGCCAGTTTGGGAGACATGCCACCCTGGGATCTCATGCTTAGGACCTGAGGTTTCAGACAATCCGATAGGCTCTCCCCAGAGACGCCGCTAACTGGGTCCCGCTTTCAAGGTCCGCAAGGCCAGGACGAAGAAGGATCGCCGATCAGCGGCTGCTCTCCCGTGACGCGCATGGGCATCTGGCAAACTGACAATTGCCAGGATGTCCCCAAATTCGGCCCTGAAGACAGTAGCGATCTTCCGCGACTATCCGTGCTATCACCAAATCCGAGCCCCTCGAATCCCCCTCCCCATGGCCAAGAACACGCTTTCCTTTGTCTGCCAGAACTGCGGCGCGGCCTATAACCGCTGGCAGGGCAAGTGCGAGTCCTGCGGCGAGTGGAATACGCTGGCCGAGGAGGACGCGACCGGCAGCGTGCCGGTCTCGATCCGCTCCAAGCGCAAGGGTCGCACGTTTGCGCTGGAGAGCCTCGCGGGAAAAAGCCCAGACGCACCGCGCCTGTCCTCGGGCATGACCGAGCTCGACCGCGTCGCCGGCGGCGGTTTCGTGCGCGGCTCGGTGCTGCTTGTCGGCGGCGATCCAGGCATCGGCAAGTCGACATTGCTGACACAGGCGACCAGCCTGATGGCGCGCGCCGGCCACCGCATCGTCTACATCTCCGGCGAAGAAGCCATCGCCCAGGTGCGGCTGCGCGCCGAACGGCTCGGGCTGTCGGATGCGCCCGTGCAGCTCGCGGCCGAGACCTCGGTCGAGGACATCGTATCAACCTTGTCGGAAGGCGCCGTCCCCCGGCTGATCGTGATCGACTCGATCCAGACGATGTGGACCGACACGGTGGAATCGGCGCCCGGCACGGTCACGCAAGTGCGCGCCTCGGCGCAGGCGCTGATTCGGTTCGCCAAGAAAACCGGCGCGGCCATCATCCTGGTCGGCCACGTCACCAAGGACGGCCAGATCGCCGGCCCCCGCGTCGTCGAGCACATGGTCGATGCCGTGATGTCGTTCGAGGGCGAAGGCTCGCAGCAATTCCGAATCTTACGCGCCGTCAAGAACCGCTTCGGCCCGACCGACGAGATCGGCGTGTTCGAGATGACCGGGCTCGGCCTGCGCGAGGTCACCAACCCCTCCGAGCTGTTCCTGTCGGAGCGCGATCTCGGCACGCCCGGCACCGCAGTCTTCGCGGGTATCGAGGGCACGCGGCCCGTTCTGGTCGAATTGCAGGCGCTGGTGGCCCCGACCTCGCTCGGCACCCCGCGCCGCGCCGTGGTCGGCTGGGATCAGAGCCGGCTCTCGATGGTGCTGGCGGTGCTGGAAGCGCATTGCGGGGTCAAGCTGTCCGGCCACGACGTCTATCTGAACGTCGCGGGCGGCCTGCGCATTCACGAGCCGGCAGCTGATATGGCCGCTGCGGCCGCGCTGGTTTCATCCCTGGTTAATGCGCAGTTACCCACCGATGCCGTTTATTTCGGCGAGATTTCACTCTCCGGCGTCATCCGCCCGGTGGCACAGACCCCGGCCCGGCTCAAGGAAGCGGTCAAGCTCGGCTTCAAACGCGCCGTGCTGCCCGAATCGGCCCGGGGCGCCGAGGCCAGCGGTGACGCGGGGTTGACCCTGAACGCGGTCAACAGCCTGACCACGCTGGTCGCCGAAATCGCCGCCAAGGGCTCCCGCCGCGGCGACTCGAGCCCGCCGGCGGAGAAAAATGCCACACCGGCAAGATTCCGCCGTGGAGAGGGGTAGCTAGAGGTGACGTCAAGCGCCCCCACAGCTATACAGCCGTCACAAAAGCAGCATGGGATTGCGTGGTTGCGGCCTTGCCGGAAGCGCCGTCTGCCCCTCTTTTAGGGCGGCGGCCAAACACCGATTCGCTGAGCATCCTTTGAGAGTACGAGCGGACCAGACCAGCCGATGCCAGTTACACTCCTCGACCTGATCCTGCTCGGTGTGATGCTGATCTCGGGCCTGCTCGCGATGGTTCGCGGCTTCATGCGCGAAATCC
Source organism: Bradyrhizobium cytisi (assembly GCF_008123515.1). Classification (GTDB taxonomy): domain Bacteria; phylum Pseudomonadota; class Alphaproteobacteria; order Rhizobiales; family Xanthobacteraceae; genus Bradyrhizobium; species Bradyrhizobium cytisi. The sequence continues at coordinate 5,796 of NZ_VSSR01000034.1, read as the reverse complement.
TCTCGATCGCAGCCTGGGGCACGGCGGCAATCGTGACTCTGTACTCTTTCTCCAAGCTGCTGCCGACCGCCAAGACCTATTTCAACAACGACACCGTCGCGAGCGTGGTCGTGGTCGCCGGTGTGTTCGTCGGTACCCTGGTCGTGGTCTCCGTGATCACGGTCCGGATCTCCGACATGATCCTGGATTCGCGCATTGGCGCGCTGGATCGCACCCTCGGCTTCCTGTTCGGCCTGGCTCGCGGGCTCTTAATTGTCGTGGTGGCCTTCCTGTTCTTCACCTGGCTGGTGCCGGACAAGCAGCGCCCGGATTGGGTCACGGGGGCCAAGTCCCGCGTGGTGCTCCAGGGAACCGGGGATTGGCTGATGTCCCTCTTGCCTGACGACCCCGAGAACACCATCTTGAAGAGATTCAAGAAAAACAAACCAGATGATGATCAAGCTGATACCGAGCAGCAGCCTTCGGGCAGTGGCGACGGATACAGTAAACCTGCTCGTGACAGCATGAAGAAGCTGATCGAGAAACCTGCGGCGCGTTGATTGAGCCAACAGAGAGGCGCGGACGAGATGCGACACCCTGACCAGGACGCCCAACTTGATCTCGATACCGGCCCGGCCGCGCTAGAGCTTCAGGACGACCTGGAGGGAGATACGCTGCGCGAGGAATGCGGCGTCTTCGGCATCTATGGACACCCGGACGCCGCCGCCATCACGGCGCTCGGCCTTCACGCCCTTCAGCACCGCGGCCAGGAAGCCGCCGGCATCGTCTCCTACGACGGCAGCCGCTTTCACTCAGAACGCCGCCTCGGCCTGGTCGGCGACACCTTCTCCCGCCGCGAGGTGATCGACCGCCTGCCCGGCAACATGGCGGTCGGCCATGTCCGTTATTCCACGACCGGCGCAACCATCTTGCGCAACGTGCAGCCGCTGTTCGCCGAGCTCAATGCCGGCGGCCTCGCGGTCGCCCACAACGGCAACCTCACCAACGGCCTGACGCTGCGCCGCGAGCTCGTGATGCACGGCGCGATGATGCAGTCGACCACCGACACCGAGGTGATCCTGCATCTGGTCGCACGCTCCAGGCGCGCCCGCTTCATCGAGCGCTATATCGATGCGCTGCGCGAGATCGAGGGCGCCTACGCGCTGGTCTCGCTCACCAACAAGAAGCTGGTCGGCGCGCGCGACCCGCGCGGCATCCGTCCGCTGGTGCTTGGCGAGCTCGACGGCTGCCCGATCCTGGCGTCCGAGACCTGCGCGCTCGACATCATCGGCGCCCGCTTCGTCCGCGACATCGAGGCCGGCGAAGTCATCGTGTTCGACGAGAACGGCCAGGACATCCACAAGCCGTTCCCGCCGATCGCGCCACGTCCCTGCATCTTCGAATACATCTATTTCTCGCGTCCGGATTCCATCGTCCACGGCCGCTCGGTCTACGAGGTGCGCAAGGCCTTTGGCGCGCAGCTCGCGCGCGAAAGCCATGTGCCGATCGACGTCGTCGTGCCGGTGCCGGATTCCGGCGTGCCCGCTGCGATCGGCTACAGCCAGCATTCCGGCGTGCCGTTCGAGCTCGGCATCATCCGCAACCACTATGTCGGCCGCACCTTCATCCAGCCGACGCAGGCGATCCGCGAATCCGGCGTGCGCATGAAGCATTCGGCCAACCGCGCCGCGATCGAAGGCAAGCGCATCATCCTGATCGACGACTCGCTGGTGCGCGGCACCACCTCGAAGAAGATCGTGCGCATGATGCGCGATGCCGGCGCGAAGGAGGTGCATTTCCGCCTCGCCTCGCCGCCGATCCTCTATCCCGATTATTACGGCATCGATCTGCCCGACCGTGGCGGCCTGCTGGCCGCGACGCACTCGCTGGAGGAGATGCGCGAGATCATCGGAGCCGACTCGCTCGCGTTCCTGTCGATCGACGGCATGTACCGCGCCATGGGCGAGCCAGGCCGCGATCCCGCCAATCCGAAGTTCTCGGATCACTGCTTTACCGGCGCCTATCCGACCCACCTCACCGACCAGACCCAGACCGAGCCGCAACCGCGGCAGCTGTCGTTGCTGGCGGAGGCGAGCTGACGGCGAAGGCGTCATCCCGGGGCGTGCGACAGCGCGAACTATGGTGCGCAATTGCGCACCTGAGGATCTCGAGATTCCGGGTTCGGTCCTGCGGACCGCCCCGGAATGACGTCGTGGTGGGGGCTTGTCCCGGCCACCCACGCCTGTAAAACCCCCGCCATGACACTTCCCCTCGCTGACCGCATCGCTCTCGTCACCGGCGCCTCGCGCGGCATCGGTTTTGCTACGGCGCTCGCGCTGGCGAAGGCCGGTGCGCATATCGTTGCAACCGCACGCACCCAGGGCGGGCTCGAGGAGCTCGACGACGAGATCCGCAAAGCGGGCGGCAACAGCGCCACGCTGGTTCCGCTCAACCTCACCGATTCCGATGGCATCGCACGGCTCGGCGCGGGCCTGCATGAGCGGTACGGCAAGCTCGACATCCTCGTCGGCAATGCCGGCGTGCTCGGTCCCTCCTCGCCGGTCGGCCATATCGAGCTCAATACGTTCAACGACGTCATGGCCGTCAACGTCTCCGCGAACTTCCAGCTGATCCGCTGCATGGAGCCGTTGCTGAGGCAGTCCGATGCCGGCCGCGCCGTATTCATCACCTCGGGCGCCGCCAACAAGGCGACCGCCTATGTCAGCCCCTACGCCGCCTCCAAGGCCGCGCTGGAGACGCTGGCGCGCGCCTGGGCGCAGGAGACCGCAAACACGCCGCTGCGCGTCAACCTGTTCAACCCGGGCCCGATCCGCACCCGCATGCGCGCAACCCTGATGCCGGGCGAAGATCCCACGACGCTTGAGACCCCCGAGCAGGTCGCCGCGTTCATCGTCCCGCTGTGCGCGCCCGGCTGGACCGAGACCGGCAAATTCTACGACTACAAGACGCGCACCCTGATGAGCTTCCGTGCACCGGCCTGATTGACTTGATCACCTCCCCGCGATTGACTGCCCGCGCTCAAGCGGCAGCAAGCCGCAAGCCAAAAAAGGGAGGTTGCCATGGCGCCATGGCATGATCGCGCAGGGCTTCATCGCACGGGGCTTGATCGTGCAGGCCTCAACCATGCGGTTGCACGCGTCTCTCACGCTTTCTCCATCCTGATTGCAGCCATCGCATTCGCGTTTCCGAACGTTGCCAAAGCCGGCGACGTGCCGACCTTCGCGGTCGATGCGTCCTGGCCGAAGCAACTCCCGAACAACTGGATCCTCGGCCAGGTCGGCGGCATTACCGTCGACTGGCAGGGCCATATCTGGATGATCCATCGCCCGCGCTCGCTCACTGACGACGAGAAAGGCGCAAGCCTCAACCCACCTCGTTCGAAGTGCTGCGTCTCGGCGCCGCCCGTGCTCGAATTTGATGCCGACGGCAATCTGCTGCGGTCCTGGGGCGGGCCCGGCACCGGCTATGAATGGGTCGGCCGCGAGCACGGCATCGAGATCGATCCGGCAGGCTTCGTCTGGATCGGCGGCAATGCCGACAACGACAACGCGATCCTGAAATTCACGCTCGACGGCAAGTTCGTGGCCCAGATCGGCAAGATCGCGCCGAGCCTCGGAAGTAACGACACGACGCAGCTCGGTAAGCCCGCCGAAACCGCGCTCGACAAGGACGCCAACGAGATCTACGTCGCCGACGGCTATAGCAACCGCCGCGTCATCGTGTTCGATGCAACCACGCTCGCCTACAAGCGGCACTGGGGCGCCTACGGCAACAAGCCCGACGACAGCAAGCAGGCAGCCTATGATCCCAAGGCCCCGATCTCGCAGCAATTCGGCAATCCCGTGCACTGCGTGAAGATTGCCAATGACGGCCTCGTCTACGTCTGCGACCGCATCAACAACCGCATCCAGGTGTTCAAAAAGGACGGTACTTTCGTCAAGGAGTTCTTGTTCGAGAAGAACACGCTCAGCAACGGCGCGGTGTGGGACATCGCGATCTGGCCCGATCCGAAGCAGACCTGGCTGCTCAGCGCCGATGGCGAGAACAACGAGATCAGGGTGCTCAAGCGCGAGGACGGCAGCGTCGTCGGCAGCTTTGGCCACAACGGGCGCAATGCCGGGCAATTCCACTGGGTGCATGCTATGGCGGTCGATGCCGGGGGTAACGTCTATACCGCCGAGGTCGACACCGGAAAGCGCATCCAGAAATTCAAGCTGACCTCGGACGCGCTCAAATAGCAATTCAACGCATTTTGCCCAAAGGTTAACCGACGGATGACGCCACGACACGGCGTCATCCGGCTTTAGGCGCATTGCCGCCGTCCCCGGGACAGGCTACGGAATCGGCCGGACCAAGGCTTCATCCAAGAGAGCCGTCCGCATATTTGACAATGGAGGAAACCTTTTATGACGACGACGTTCGCGCGCCGCTCTGCGGCCCTTCTTGCCTGCGCCGCTTTCGGTTTTGCCACATCCGCCTACGCCCAGGAAAAAGGACAAGACAAGACCGTCACAATCGGCGTGCTCAACGACATGTCCAGTCTCTACGCCGACATCGGCGGTCCGGGCTCCGTGCTGGCCGTCAACATGGCGGTGGAGGATTCCGGTCTCCGCGCCAAAGGCTGGAAGATCGAGGTCCTCAGCGGCGATCACCAGAACAAGCCGGACATCGGGGTCAACATCGCGCGGCAGTGGATCGACACCCAGAAGGTCGACATGATCACCGACACGCCGAACTCCGGCGTGGCGCTGGCAGTCAGCAACGTCGCCAAGGAAAAGAACGCGGTCCTGCTCAACAATGGCGGCGCCAGCGCCGACCTCACCGGCAAGGCCTGCAACGCCAACACGATCTCCTACACCTATGACACCTATATGCTGGCCAACGGCACCGGCAAGGCGCTGACCAAGGCCGGCGGCGACAGCTGGTTCTTCCTGACCGCCGACTATGCGTTCGGCGCCGCGCTCGAGCGCGACACCAGCGCGGTCGTGACCGCAAACGGCGGCAAGGTGCTCGGCGGGGTCAAGCACCCGCTCAACACCTCGGACTTCTCGTCCTTCCTGCTCCAGGCGCAGAACTCCAAGGCAAAGATCGTCGGGCTTGCCAATGCCGGCGGCGACACCACCAACGCGATCAAGCAGGCGGCCGAGTTCGGCATCGTCGAAGGCGGCCAGAAGCTCGCAGCGCTGCTGCTCTTCATCAACGACGTCCATTCGCTCGGCCTCAAGACCGCGCACGGCCTGACCTTCACCGAATCCTTCTACTGGGATCTGAATGACAACACCCGTGCCTGGTCCAAGCGCTTCCAGGAAAAGACCGCCAACAAGGCGATGCCGTCGATGACGCAGGCGGGCAACTATGCCGGCGTGATACATTACCTCAAGGCGCTCGAGGCGCTCGGCGGCAATCCGCACGACGGCGTCAAGGTCGTCGCCAAGATGAAGGAAATCCCGACCGACGATCCGCTATTCGGCAAGGGCCCGCTGCGCGAGGACGGCCGCCGCATCATCCCGGCCTATCTGTTCGAGGTGAAGAAGCCCGAGGAGTCGAAGGGACCGTGGGACTATTACAAGTTGGTCGCGAACATCCCGGCCGAAGATGCCGCCAGGCCGCTCAAGGACAGCGAGTGTCCGCTGGTGAAGAAGTGACCGCGTAGCGGTCATCCCGGGGCGATGCGCAGCAGCGAACCCCGGGATCTCGCGCGGCATCTGATGCTATCGTAGGGTGGGCAAAGGCGCGAAGCGCCGCGCCCACCATCTCTCCGAGACTGCAAGACGCGGTGGGCACGCTTCGAGACTG
>NZ_VSSR01000033.1 GCF_008123515.1 Bradyrhizobium cytisi | reverse complement strand
GATCTCGGACAGACTCTTAGCAGCCGCGGGACGAACGCAAAGCGCATAGTTAATTTAACGTTAACGACGCAAAGGCGGCCCGCGCGAGGCCAAAAACGCCCCCGCGGCATGGACGCTGCAATTCCCCTCCTGCACAACAACACAGGGATCTCAGGTGCACTGAAGCGGGACAGGTTTGTCCCATGAGGTTGCGCCGAGGGGTAAGCGTCAGTCATGAAACATCCGTCGAACCGCGCGTTCTTTGCGTATTGGGACAAGAAGCGCGGCAGCGCGCGAGCCCCTGATCGGGCCGATATCGACCCGGCCGCCGTGCGCGAGCTGCTCGGCGACATCTTCGTCCTGTCCTGCGAGCCGAAGCTCGGCTTTCCGTTCCGCGTCGCCGGCACCCGCGTCTGCGCGCTCGCAGGCCTCGATCTCAAGGACCAGAGCTTCGCCGCGCTGTTCACGGAAGGCTGCCGCAGCGAGATCGAGGAAATCGCGACCATCGTCGCCGACGAGACGCTCGGCGCCATTGCCGGCATCACGGCCACGCGCGAGGACGGTAGCAAGGCCCATCTCGAGCTGCTGCTGCTGCCCTTCAACGCTCGCCCGCACACGCCGGTCAGCGTAACCGGCGTGCTTGCGCCGTTTGACGACGAATGCGGCGCGCTTTCCGCCTTCACCGTCACCTCGTGGCGCTATCTGCACCAGCCGGAGAAATTGCTGCCGCGCGCGATCCGCAAATTGCAGGTCGCACGCGGGCTGATAGTGTATGAGGGGCTTCGTTAGGGGCGCTTACGCTCCGTCATTGGAACCTTACCGGCTGAACCACGTTTGTCCGTTTGCCGTGCCAAGCGAGTTCGCGGTAACGCGGCTCGGCCGGTGACGATGCGTTTGCTCGCCGTCGAGCGTCCGTCGAGGGGCGATTCCCGTGATGGAGCACGCGACCAGAGTTGGTAATCGCCTGCTAGCTGCGTTACCGTCGGCCGACTTCGCTTTGCTTGCACCGCATTTGCGAAAAGTACCGATCGAGCACGACGCAGTCCTCGTTCGATCGGCCGACCGGATCGAACACCTCTACTTCCCCTGTAGCGGCGCAATTGCCCTCATCATGGAGTTGCCGAACGGACAGACGGCCGCAACCGCGGTGATCGGCAACGACGGCGTCATCGGACTCATGACGGCGCTCGGTCCGGTCCGATCCCCCCTGACGGCGGTTGTCCGCGTGGCCGGGACCGCACTACAAATCTCGCCCGCGCGATTCCAAGCAGCGCTCGAACGCAGTCCGGCCATTGCAAGCGCGGTTCAGATTGTCACCAGGGCGATGATGACGCAATTCCTGCACGTCGCGGCCTGCAACGCGCTGCATTCCGTCGAAGCGCGCCTCGCTCGCTGGCTGCTTCACATTCACGACCGGACGGGCGGCGGTGACGTGCTGCCCTTGACCCAGGAGACGCTGTCGGAATTGCTCGGCGTTCGGCGCCCCACGGTCACGCGCGTCGTGAGCGCACTTCGAACATCAAGGGCCATCAAATCCAATCGGCGCGGTCAGCTCGAAATCGACAAGCGACGGCTCGAGATCGTCGCTTGCGAATGCTACAAGGTGATGAGCCGCAGGATCGATCGGATCGTGTCGCAGGATGCGTCAAGGCTCCTTCACGCCGCGCCGGCGCGGTATGGCTGCCCGCCCCCGGACCTCCCGTTCGCCAAGGCCGATTCATAGACCCATGCCTCTCGGGCGAACCACTCGTGCGTCGCCGCGCACATCCGGCAATAGGTGCGCGAAAAGAACACCGTACTGGAGCGAAATCTTTCGCCATCCATCTCGATGCCTGTCGGAATTGCGCTGCCCGTTTCCGGGCATTTGATCATCACCATACCCATCTTGGCTTCCCTCTAGCTCGGCATCACCTCGCGGCAAGGCTGACCGTCCTCGGCTGGACGGCGCCTCTTCTCGCGAAGACGCTCGTCCAGCCGATCCACGTGGCCGGTCGCTTCGATTCAAGCAGCCCTGTGCAGAACCCGGTTGAAGCTGTTCTTGATCGGCTCGGCCGTCTCGGTCGCGACCTTCTGGGCCAGATCCCAAAGCTCCCGATTTTGGGCGGAAGCCGCTTCAAAGGTCTTGCGACCGTGGGCGGTGGAGAGACTGACGAGGTCCGCAAACGACCTCGCATCCGCAAGCTGGGAGAAAAATTCCAGCACGGAGCTGGTGTTGGCATTGGATATCTCGATGACCTTGGTGCCGTAATCGGCGGCACGCCTGGCATTGGTCGAACAGGCGTCGCAAAGGGCCGCGGTGATCTGCTCGGAAGTCGTCTTCATCTGCTCGAAATTTGCCTTGGCCCGTGTTGCCGCCGGCGCGGTGAGATCGCCGAGCATCGCCTGGATGTTGAAAAACGGCATGTCGAACTTGAGGTCTGTAGTTCCGTTCGCCGTCCCATTCAGCGGGGCGGCATTCGTTTCGGCTTTCACATTGACATCACTCACGGGCTTTCATCCTTTCAAGCGAAACCAGATAATCCCCGACGCGTCCAGATGCGTACAGCACCGGGACATCAGTGCCCCTGCTTTCACGATGGTGGGTTGCTGCTGCGGACATGCCGCTCTCGCCCCCGCCGGAGCCAACTATGACCGACGAAAGTCGATGCTTCGGTTCGCTTTCTGACTCTCAATTCGAAATAATTCGATTAGTGCGACGCGGCGGCGCAGAGCGAATCCTGCGTCTCTAAAGTTGCTACAATTTTGCGCACCAACTTGAGATCAGTGCCGGCAAACTATCGAGCTATCGAGAGGCGTCGATCCCGAGAGCCGCTTGAGCCTGCCGGAACGTTCTACAGCTAGCGCAACCGGCCGCAGTTGCACGGCACCCGCGCATACGACGATGCTTCTCGCGTTTCGGCCAGCCCTCGCCGTCTAGGTGGCGACGGAAGCGCACTCGCTCACGGCATTGCCAGATGCCAAGCCCCGTTCAGGAAACCATCGCCGGTGACGTCGCCGGGCTTGGTGTCCTTGGCGAAAGTGTAGAGCGGCTTGCCGTTATGGGCCCACTGCTTGGAGCCGTCGTCGCGCGTGATGATGGTGTAGCCGTCGCCGGCGGCATCGCTGGCCTCGGCTTTCAGCGCCGGCCAGTTTGTCGCACACGGTCCGTTGCAGGCCGACTTGCCTTCCATGTCCTTGTCGAAGGTGTAGAGCGACATGCCCTTGGCGTCGGTGAGCACGTTGCCCTTGTCGGTCTTGCCGGTCTTGGCCGGCGGCGCCGCGAAAGCAGCCGAGGTCATCGCGAGCGACGCGAGGAGCGTGAGCGCGAGGCGGATCGAAGATGTCGTCATGGTGTCTCCTGTCATGCAATTGGTTCGCATGGGTAGGACGCCGCACCGCGTGCGGTATTCCTCAAAATGGCGCAAAGATATTTTTGGCTGCGCACATCGGCGCGGCGGAATAAATTGCGTTGGTTGATACGGAACAGTCGGGATGAGCAAGCCGCATTGGCGCCGCGCGCACGCTGAAGACCTCGCCGCGATCAGCGCGATCGCGGCACGAATCCATCCTGATCTCCCCGAGCGCCCGGAAGTATTCGCGGAAAAGATGCGGCTCTATCCGGACGGCTGTTGCGTGCTCGCTGCAGGCAACCAGATCGCAGGCTACGGCCTCGCGCATCCCTGGATTCAGCAACAGATTCCGCCGCTCGACGGGTTCCTCGACCGGTTGCCCGATGCCGCAGACTGTCTCTATGTGCACGATGTCGCGGTGCCGCCCGACTTCCGCGGCGGCGTGGCGCGCGCTTATCTCGCAGAGATCGAAGAGCTGGCGCGATCGTCAGGCATCACAACGCTTGCGCTGGTCTCGGTCTACGGCACGCAACCACTGTGGGAGCGTCTCGGTTTCCAGGGCGTTGCACCGGATGCGGCGCTGCGCGACAAACTCTCGTCCTATGGCGCGAGCGCGACCTACATGCTGCGCGGGCTCACCCGATAGCCCCCTTCCCCGTGCGTGACGGTGCCGGGGTTCAGCCGCGGTGCTTCTTCTTGGCCTTCTTGCCCGGCGCACCCTTCGCTGGCCACGGCGCGACCGAAGGCTCTGCATGGCCAGGCTTGCTCTTGTGCTTCTTTTTCTTTCCGAAAGAAGGAGCATCCTCGAATTTCGGCCCGCGCTCGCCGTGTGATTTTCCGGCTGGCTTAAAGCCACCGGCGTCGCGCGCGCGATCGTCGCGGCGTTCGCGATGATCGCTGTCTCGGGTCTCGCGCCTGGGCGCTTCGAACCGCTCTTCGGGAGCCGTCTTCGCTTGCGGCGCACCCGTCATCGGCTCGAGGCGGATATTGTCTTCCTTGTCCGGACGCTTGATCTTGGCAGCGAAGGATTCCGCAACCCGCTCGGTAATCTCGAACTCGGTCGTGGTGTCCATGATCTTGATGGCGCCGATGTCGCCCTTGTCGATGCCGCCGCGACGGCAAATCATCGGCAAGAGCCAGCGCGCCTCCGCATTCTTTCTTCGTCCGATATTGGCGCGGAACCATACGGTCGCCTCTGTCATGCCGTGCTTCGGCGACGATTTCCCCGATTTGGGGCGGGGCCTCTCGGAGCGGTCATCGCCGCGCGGCTTTCGATCGTCGCGCGGCGTGCGATCGCGCGATGTCCGATCGTCGCGGCCACGATCGTCGCGCGGCCGGCCACGCGCCTCGCCGGGATCGAGAATGTCTTCAGGTGACGGCAGCCGCGCCCGATAGAGCCGCGCGAGTGCTGCGGCGATGTCCTCGGCCGACCGCTCGGCCAGCAAGGCCTTCGCCAGCTCAAGATCGTCGGCGGTCGTCTCCTCGGTGAACAACACGTCCTTCATGCGCTCATGATCGAGCTTGCGGATCTCATCTCCCTGCGGCGCCGTGCCCCAGTTCGCCTCGATGCCGGACAGATTCAGCAGCACCTCCGCACGCCGCCGTCGTATCGGCGGCACCAGCAGGACGCTGACGCCCTTCCGGCCCGCACGCCCGGTGCGGCCTGAGCGATGTTGCATGACCTCCGCGTCATTTGGCAGATCGGCGTGAATGACGAGATCGAGGCTCGGCAGGTCGATGCCGCGCGCCGCCACGTCGGTCGCGACGCAAATGCGGGCGCGTCCGTCGCGGAGCGACTGGAGCGCCAGGGTACGTTCGTTCTGCGTCAACTCACCGGAGAGAGCGACCACCGAGAAACCGCGCTCCAGCAGCGCCGCCTGCAAATGCCTGACCGCATCGCGCGTGTTGCAGAACACCAGCGCGCTCGGCGACTCGTAGAAGCGCAGCACGTTGACGACCGCATGCTCGACATCGCCGGGAGCGACCCGGATGGCGCGGTACTCGATATCGGCGTGACCGCCCTCGTCGCCGGCGACCTCGATCCGGAACGCCTGCTGCTGATACTGCTTCGCCAGCGCCACGATGCCGCGCGGAAACGTCGCCGAGAACAACAAGGTGCGGCGCGTGTCCGGGGTGGTCTTGAGGATGAACTCCATGTCCTCGCGAAAGCCGAGATTGAGCATCTCGTCGGCCTCGTCGAGCACGACGACCTTCAATTCCGAAATGTCGAGGCGGTTGCGCCGCAAATGATCGCACAGGCGGCCGGGCGTGCCGACGACGATATGGGCGCCCGCAGCCAGCTCGCGCTGCTCGCGGCGCGGGTCCATGCCGCCGACGCAGGAGACGACACGGGCCCGCGCATGCTCGTAGAGCCATGTCAGCTCGCGCTGGACCTGCAAGGCGAGCTCGCGGGTCGGCGCGACGATGAGGGCCAGAGGGGCTGCGGCCTGCTCGAATCGCTCGGCACCATCGAGCAGATCCCTGGCCATAGCCAAACCATACGCGACGGTCTTGCCCGAGCCGGTCTGGGCCGACACCAGAAGGTCGCGGTCGACGGCATCCTCGCCGAGCACGGCGAGCTGGACGGGGGTCGGTGAATCGTAATTGCGCTCAGCCAAGGCACGGGCGAGCGGCGGGGTCAGGGCCGGAAAGGACACGGGAGGGAAAACCTTGGTTGGTCCGGGGCGCGGAACGGAAAGCCGGGGCGCCTGACGCTGCAGTCACTGCAGAAGGCCCGGTCACACCCACGATGATTTTGATTTGGACGCTCTTTACGCCAGAAGCAGCCAAATCACCATGGCTTTGATGCATGGCCTTGGCGACAGGGTGAACAAGGCCGGGATGCTCAGCCCCGGCGCTTTTGGCGCGCTTTTGGGCTGGAACGGCGGACTTTTGCGGCCATCTCGCCAAAATTGTACACCGGACACCGGCGACAAGGCCACCGCCGCAGCGCGCAAGCTCGCATAGAGGGTGCGGTTCTAGTCCCTCGACGTCACGAGCCTGCTGAAGCTGCCCGCGAGCCTTGTTCTGAGCCGCACGACATAGTCTTTCGCGGCGCGGCTCAAGGCGCGGATGGCGCGCCAGGCTTCGGTGGCCTGCAGCCATGTCTTCATCTCAGTGAACTTCCCGTACACCCAGGCGAATGCCGGAATCCGCATCAGCTTGTCACGGGTGAGGTGGAACAGGCGCTCGACCAGCACGAGCTTGAGCAGCTCGCAACCGACAAATGCCGACACACCGCTGAGAAACTGACCGGTCGCGACAAGGTATGCGGCCACCGGCTTGATCGGCTCCAGGATGATAACAGGCACGGAAAACAGCGCGAGCGACGGATAAGGCGGCAGCGATTTGATCCAGGCACGCAGCCGCTTGAATTCGAAATGCCGCGCCAGCCAGCCCGAGATCGGCCGCGCCACGGCCATGAACACCGCATCCACCAGGAAGTAGATGGCAGCCAGGATGTAGGTGACGGGTTTCAGGATTCGCTTCACGATAACTCTCCCGTCAATTGAAAGCCGGAACCTTGGCCTTAGTTTCACCGTGACGTGAATAAGTCGCGGATTCCCTGAGGAACTTTTTGGGCATTCGGTCCCGTCCATCTCAGATTTCGGCATAAATCTCCAGAAGATTGCCGTCGGGATCCCGGAAGAACAGCGTCCGGTGCCCGAACGGCTGGTTCGTCGGTGGCGACAGCAGCGCCACGCCCTGCCGCACGAGCTCGTCAGCGCACGCATCGACCTCGGCTGCGGAGACCCTGAAGGCCAGTTGCAGCGAGGCGCTGCCCGTCGGCGTCGGCGGATCAGCCGCGGTCCGGCTTGGTCGCGCCAATGCGAGCGTGTTGCTACCGAGGCCGTACTCGATCCAGTTCGGCGACAACTCGCGCAGCAGGGACAAGGCGAGCACGCCCTCATAGAAGCGCCGCATCGCCGCCATGTCGCGCACGAAGATGACGGTGTAGTCGATCGCGCGGATGGCGCTGAAGGGCGAGCGGGTGCGGCTTGGTTCGTTGGTTGGTTCGTTGCTCATCGTAGCCATTCCAAACTCCGGCTCGTAGCCCGTATGGAGCGAAGCGGAATGCGGGTCCGGCGGCCCCGGATTACGCTGCGCTCCATCCGGGCTACTGTTATTCCACCAATTCCGGCCACGGCACGATCGTCGACTTCACCGTCTTCATCGCCATCGCGTCCTTCACCGCCTGCGCGACGCCTTCTTCCGTGAACGGATAGATCGTCTGCATCTTCAGCCAGGAATATTTGTCGCGGGTGCGGTAGAGCATGTCGACGCCAAGCGGCAGGTCATTGCCTGTAAAGCCCCAGGATCCCAGCACGTTGAGGTCCTTGGTGCAGATGCGGTGCCAGGAGGTCTCGATCGAGCCGGCATCGGTGAACTGGCCCATCTCGACATAGGTGCCGCCGTCACGCAGCATCTCGATGCCTTCGGGACCGGCGGTCGGATGGCCCGAGCAATCCATCACCAGATCGGCGCCGAAGCCACCGACGATCTCGCGCACGCGCGCAATACGATCTTGCGGCGATTTGATCTCCTCGATGTTCACGGTCGCTTCCGCGCCGAACTCGCGCGCGAGCTTGAGGCGCGGCTCTTCCGGCGCGCCGACGCAGATGACGCGCCCTGCCCCCATCTCCCTGGCGGCCGCGACCGCCAAAATGCCGATCGGGCCCGAGCCCTGGATCACCACCGTATCGCCCCAGCTGAAGCCGCCGGCGCGGGTCGCGCGGTTGAAGGCGCGGATGCAGGAGGTCAGCGGCTCGGACAATGCGCCCAGCCGCAGCGACATATCCTCGGGCAGCTTGTAGATCTTGGTGCCCGGCAGCATGTCGAGATCGACATAGACGTATTCGGCCCAGCCGCCCCACATGTGCGGCGCCTTGTCGAAGCCGAGATAGCGACCGTAATAGACCGGCGTCAGGCATTTGTTGGCGATCTGCGGATAATGGACGCAATAATAGCAGCGGCCGCAGGGCATCAGCGGCGGGATCATCACCTTCGATCCGACCTTGAGCGGCTTGCTCATGAAATCCTCGGTGAATTCATCGCCGCATTCGACGATGACGCCGCCAATCTCGTGGCCGAGCGTGAACGGCCAGGGCAGCGGCTTCGGCCAATGGCCTTTCAGGATATGCAAATCGGTGCCGCAGACGCCGCACGCGCCGATCTTGATCAGCGCACCCTTGCGGCCGACCTTCGGCCACGGCACGGTTTTGATCACGGGCTCTGAGCCCGGTCCGGCGTGGGTGCAGACGCGGATCTGTTGCATAACTGTTTCCTCGGCGCCCGTTCGTTGTGTTTGTTTGGTGCGGGCGTGAGGTGAAGCGTAAGTGAGATGCGCGGTGGCGCCAAGATGCGGGCTAGCAGCCCGTTGACTCTCGTCCCTCCCCACCGCACGCTCGAAAAGCAGGTTGGGCAGATCAGGCATTGCGCAATCGCTGGGGCATTCTTGCGATCCTGTTCGTCGTTCGCCTCACCATCGCGTTCCAGTTCCAGAGCGTGGCGGCAGTCGCACCGCTGCTGGAAAAGACCTTCGGCGTCGGGCTCGCCGATATCGGCCTCCTGATCGGGCTCTATTTCACCCCGGGCGTCGTGCTGGCGCTGCCGGGCGGCGCGATCGGCCGGACGCTCGGCGACAAGCCGACGACGATCGTGGCCCTGCTGCTGATGACGGCCGGCAGCCTCGTGATGGCCACCACCGCCATCTGGGGCCTACAGATGGCGGGCCGGCTCGTCTCCGGCGCCGGCGGCGTGCTGCTGACGGTGCAGCTCACCAAGATGGGCACCGACTGGTTCGCGGGTAAGGAGATCGCGACCGCGATGGCGATCTTCGTCAACTCCTGGCCGGCAGGCGTTGCGATCTCGCTGCTGGTGCTGCCGGCGATCGGCACCGCCTATGGCGCGGGCGCCGTGTTCGCAGCGACTGGTGCGCTGAGCGCGATCGGCATCGTCCTGATCACGCTTTACCAGCCGCCGCCGGGCGCAACAGTCACCGCGGCCGGCTCGGGCCGGCTCGATCCGCTCGCACTGCTGGCGGTGATCGTCGCGGGCATGATCTGGGGCCTCTATAATGTCGGCTTCGCCATGATCTTCTCGTTCGGCCCCTCCTTGCTCGCCGAGCGCGGCTGGAGCATCGCGGCGGCCGGCTCGGCGATCAGCGTCGTGATGTGGCTATCGGTGGTTTCGGTGCCGGCGGGCGGGTACCTCGCCGATCGCTTCAAGCGGCCCTTTATATTGGTGATTGCGGCAAGCCTCGTCGTGGCCGCCCTGCTGGCCTGGCTGAGCCGATCGGATGCCGTCATCACCATCCTCGTCCTGATCGGCCTGATCGGCGGCCATCCGGCCGGCCCGATCATGAGCCTCGCCGCCCGCGTGCTCGTCCCGGAGACCAGGGCGATCGGCATGGGCGTGTTTTACACCCTCTTCTACGGCGCGATGATGCTGGGGCCGGCGGTGGCGGGGTGGCTGGCCAAATCGGTGGGGACGGCGGCGGTCGCGCTCGACCTCGGCGCACTGGCGGTATTGGCCTGCCCGCCCTTGATGTGGGTTTTTGAACGCATTGTTTCGGTGCGTCATCGCCGCGCCAAATCATAACGCGGCATTAACCCTGTGCACCTTAGGGTCGTCCCGGACTCCGCCCGGGCGGGGGGTCGGGTAGTGAAAATGGCGTTGGCGAACAAAAAATTTCTTCCGGCCGCCGAGGAACGTCGGCGTTTCCAGCGGGTGAAAGTTCACCTGCTCGGCCGTTACATGCTGCCGGATCGCCGTGAATTTCCCTGCCAGGTGATCAACATGTCGCCCGGCGGGCTCGCGCTGCTCGCGCCCGGCATCGGCAATGTCGGCGACCGCGTGGTCGCCTATCTCGACCATATCGGCCGGGTCGAGGGCAAGATCACCCGGATCATCGACAACGGCTTCGCCATGACGGTGGGCGCCACGCCGCGCAAGCGCGACAAGCTCGCGGCCCAGCTGACCTGGCTCGCCAACCGCGACATCCTCAACCTGCCGGAGGACCGCCGCCACGACCGTATCGTGCCGCGCAACCCGATCGCGGTGCTGACGCTCGAGGACGGCACCAAGATGACCTGCCGCATCATCGACCTCTCTCTCTCCGGCGCCGCCATCGCCGCGGAGAACCGTCCGCCGCTGAAATCGACGGTTTTGCTCGGCCGGGTCCAGGGCCGCGTGGTCCGAAACCTCGAAGATGGCTTCGCGCTGGAGTTCTTGCACTCGCAGCCGATCGAGACACTCGAAGAGAGCGTTACCGCGCGGTAAAGCGAAAGCGCGCCAAAACCCCTAATTTCTCGGCCTCAAAGGCGGCTTCCGCGATGCGGATGCCGCCTTTTCGCGTCCGGTTGCGGCCTCACGCCGGTTAACGCGCAGCTTGTTCGCGCACTGAAACTGCAGTTCCGCCAGCGTTTCCGCGTTAATCCCTACAATTTGAATCAATTGCAGTATTCTCCAATTTTACTCGAATTATATTCAAGTATAGATCGAAATCTCCGCGCCTTTTACTTGTATTCGTCTCGACTTGACTTGGTTGACTTAGCGGCAACTCAAAAGCTCCATGCGAAATGTGGTCCCAACAAGAAACGGGGGCCGCAATGTTGGACTTCAGGGGACAGGGGAAGAGAGTGGCGATCGCCGCCATGCTCTTCGGGATCAGCGCTGCAGCGCAGGCCGGTGAAAGCCGTCTGCTCTACGCGAGTCTCGGCGACACCACGCGTGCGCCGATCGGCTGGGTCGAGTTTTGTGCAGAGAATACCGCTCAGTGTCAGGGCGGGCCGACGCAGCCACGCGACATCGTGATGTCGCAGACCGCGTGGCGCGACCTGACCAAGGTCAATCGCTGGGTCAACGAGACCATCAAGCCTTTGACCGACCAGGACCACTGGGGCGTGATCGAGAAGTGGTCGCTGCCGACCGACGGTTACGGCGACTGTGAAGACTACGTGCTGTTGAAGCGCAAGATGCTGATCGATGCCGGATGGCCGCGCGAGGCCCTGCTCATCACCGTCGTGCGCGACAAGAAGGGCGAAGGACACGCGGTGCTGACGGTGAAGACCGACAAGGGCGAGTTCGTTCTCGACAATCAGAACGAGAGCGTCGTTGCCTGGACCGAGACCGGCTACCGCTTCGTCAAGCGCCAGTCGCAGGCCGATCCCAACGTCTGGGTGTCGCTCGGCGATACCAAGCCGGCGGTCTCCACCGCCAGCGCAAGAGATCAGTAGAGATAAGCGAAGGAGTTACGCGACCCGGTCACATCCCCACCCCTCCCCGTCCCAGACCGGTTCGCGCGCGGCCAGGCTTCCCCCAAAGCCTGGCCGCAACTTTTTTGGAGGCAAGAGCGCGTGGCCGCGGCGATGGGCTGTCAAGACGAGCTCGCGATGTCACTCCATCGTAACATCCGGGCCTTAGTCCGCCCAGGCGCCCTCGCGAAGGTCCCAGGTGCGATCTCTGTAGGGGCCCGACCAACTCGTCAAGAACGCGAAGCCATCACCTTGAAAATTAGCCTCGATCGCTCCGTCTCGAATACGGCGTCGATCGAACGGCACGACGCTGAGATCGAGTGACGGTGGAAGTTCTCCCGGTTGTGCAATGATCTTGAGGATCTCCTCAGCTGATTTTGCCGAGATTCCAAAACTGTGATCCGGGTACCACCAAGCATAACGATAGGGTGACCCGATCAGAATCGGTTCGTCATCCCCGATCTCGTAAAATTCCTGAAACCGGTCTGCAGTTTCGGCCACGCGCGTTCTCTCGTCCGACAGAATGTCGCGAATTGACCTGGCCGCGGCCAGCGCTCCGCATAGTTGAAACACCGTCTCATAATTTGCTAGTGCCACGCGACGCGCCGGAGTCGCACGCGGCCGTCCTCCGCCGCGCTCGCGGCCACCATCATCGCCGCCGTCGCCCAACCCACCTGTATCGTCCGCTTCGCGCTCGCTGCGCTGTTCGTCCTGCCGATATTCAATTTGAGGCGCCGTTCGCAAATCCATCTTTGACCGGTCCTCCTGTTGCTCCTCGTCGTGGTGCAGTTCGGCTTCCGCCTCGGCAGGCGCCGGCTGCCCTGTCGCCGCGGCCGATAGCGGGGCCGGCACCTTGTGCGGCTGCAGGGCAGTTTGAAATCTGTGCGAGCTGGCGATAGCGAGGGTCGACTCCCTGCTGCCTGGTACCGATCCATAGGCCACGCCGTAACCCGCAGCGATCAAGCATCCATCGGCCTTGGCGCCCAGATACTTCTTCACTTGTCCGCCGAAGGCCTTCTTGGCGAGCCGCTTGATCGCAGGGCGTGGGCCGCCGGTCTTGGAGAGACTCCCTTTCGCCTCGACGGCGATCAGTTGCCCTGGCTCGAAGCCGCCTTTGCCGCCCGGATCATAGACGAAATCCGGTATCCGCTCGTCGGTTACGTCAACGCCCTTTGCGATGACGAAACCAGCGTCGTTCCCGTTCGACCGCCAGTGGCAATTGAAATGCTCCATGACGAGATCTGCCACAGCCGCGCCAACCTCACCGGAGATCGCAGGCCTTATGTCGGCAAGAATTTCGAGCTTATCGCTGAAACTGAACTCTGCTTCCTCTTTCTCGAGAAAAACGTTGATACGCTCAGCAGTCGGCATCGCGACAGAGCGAGCAAGCTGCAACCGCTCTTCCTGAGTCAAACCTTTCTCTGGCAGCGCCATGGCCAATGTCCTCGCCAGGGACATCACCAGATCTTCCCATTCAAAGGCGATTTCATCTGGCCACTCAAAATGAGCAACTGCGTCGCCGGACTCATTCGGCACATGGATCGCGTTCAGATCGCTGATGGACTTCCGTGGTGGCTTCCAATTCATAGCTACCTCCAGTCCTACGTGATGAAATGACTTAAACTATCACAAGTTGTGATCTCGGTCGACAGCCGCAATCATCTGCAAGGTTCAGCGCAATGCGGAGCTGATCGGGCAGCCGCACTGATGGAACCTTCAACAACCAGGCTTCCCCCAAAGCCTGGCCGCAACTTTTTTGGGGGCAGCTGTCAGCGCGGCAGGATGTTCTTGTAGACCTTGCCGCCCTTCATGATCACCACAAAATTCTTCGCGGGATCCTCGACAAGGGCGATGTTGTCGAGCGGATTGCCGTCGACCAGGAGGAGATCGGCGAACGCGCCCTCCTCGACCACGCCGAGCTTGCCGGGGTAGGGATTGCGCGGGCCCGACAGGCTCAAGAGCTCGGCATTGGTCGACGTTGCCATCGTGAGCGCTTCGGCCGGCGTGTACCAGCGCGACAGCGCGGCGAGCATTGAGCCCTGCCTCTCCGCCATCGCCTGCGAGAACAGGACGTCGGTGCCGAAGGCGGTCTTGAGGTGATACTTCTTTGCCAGCGCATAGACGCGGTCGGTGCCGGCAACCACCTGCCGCATCTTGTCCTGTTCCGAAGGCCCGAGCGCGGCGGCCGCGGACATATCCAGGAACGGCTGCGTGCTGAGCCAGATCCCCTTCTCCGCCATCAGCTTCGCGCTCGCCTCGTCCATGAGGTGACCGTGCTCGATGCATCTCACGCCGGCGGCGATCGAGCGCTGGATCGCGACCGGCGTATAGGCGTGCGTGGCGACGTAGGTGCCCCAATTGTCGGCGGCCTCGACGGCGGCGCGCAGCTCGGGCTCGGTGAAGGTCGAGACGTCCAACGGACTGAAGGGCGAAGCGACGCCGCCGCCCGCGGTGAGCTTCACCTGGGAAGCACCCTGCATCAGCTGCTCGCGCGCGCGCACGCGCACTTCGTCCGGGCTGTCGGCGACCAGGCTGCCGCCGATCAGCTCCATGCGGCTGAGCATGCCGCCGATCGTTCGCGGCAAATCGGTGAGCTGGCGGAAATCGCCATGACCGCCGGTGATGGTGATGATGGCGCCGGACGGATAGATGCGCGGGCCGGCGACGAGATCCTCGTCGATGGCCCGCTTGAGGCCGAAGCTCGGCCCGCCCATGTCGCGTATGGTGGTGAAGCCGCGCATCAGCGTGGCCGTCGCCTCACTGGCGGCGAGCAGATTGTTGTAGCCGACATCGCCGAGGGCCGCCATCGGCGTCGGCCTCACCAGCATCGCGTGCCAATGCGCATCGATCAGTCCCGGCATCAGCACCCGGCCGCCGCCGTCGATCATCTGGCCAGTGGCCGCGATGTCCGCGGTCGAGATCTTCTCGATCTTGCCATCCCTGACGAGGACATTGGATACGGCCGAGAGCGTCGCATTGTTGCCGTCGAAGATCTTGACGTTGCGGAACAGGACGGCAGAATCCTGCTGGGCCGGCGCGGGCGATGCGCTCCAGACAATCATTGCGAGCAGCACCGCGAGGCCGGCCCGCGCACTCAATCCCGACATGTTCAATCTCCGCGCTGGGGTGCCGCTATGTGGCCGCTGCGACGGGCCGCCAGGCAAAGGTCAGCCAGCCGATGCCGTGCGACAACAGATCGATGCCGAGCAGCATGCCCAACACCCAGAGCCCGGTCATCGGAAAGCCGGTCAGGATGACAAGGCCGGCGAGCACGCCGAACAGGCCGGAGGCCAGCATGATGCCGCCGCCCTGCTGCCAGCGGCC
Organism: Bradyrhizobium cytisi; assembly: GCF_008123515.1. Taxonomy (GTDB): domain Bacteria; phylum Pseudomonadota; class Alphaproteobacteria; order Rhizobiales; family Xanthobacteraceae; genus Bradyrhizobium; species Bradyrhizobium cytisi. Next base: position 65,863 of record NZ_VSSR01000033.1, on the reverse strand, counting down.
GATGCCGATCAGCATGCGGACGATTCCGGAGACGAGGAGCGCGACGCCAAGCGCGTAGGTCAGCAGCAGCGCGCCGGTCAGCGGCTGGCTGATGAGAACGATGCCGAAGGCGATGTAGAGAACGCCAAGCACCACCTGCCAGACAAAGCCGCCCCAGCCCTTGGTCCAGAACGCGTGGAAGATCTCGAAGGCGCCGGTGGCGATCGCCATCCAGCCGATGAACAGCGCGCTGATCACGGTGAAGAAGGCAACGTCGCCCAGCACCATCAGCCCCGTGAACACCATGAAAAGACCCAGCAGCACGCAGACCCAGCGGGATGGCTGTGGCAGCCCGGTCGCGCCCATCGGCGCGCTGTGATCGTAAGTCGTCATGACATCCTCCCTCGGTTAATGCCAACGCCAGCCGCAATGACGGCGGCCTCGATGCCACCAGCACACCCAGCGCCGGCGCCGCCGGTGCCATGACGGCGGTCGCGGCGGCGGCCGACGAGGTGGGCGGTGAGCCGGAGGCCGTGGCCGGGTCGATTGCGCATAAACCCGTCCCGCAGGTTCGCGTCTGGTCGAAGCTGGTTGATCGAGTGGCGACGCGTCCATCAAGGCGGCGGCGTCCTGCGGCCACAGGCTCACGCCTGCACCTGCGACGATCACGCCTCCGAACATGAGGCGCAGCGCGTCGCGGCGATCCATCTCATTCATGGGGGTCTCCTTCGCGAAATCCCCTGCCCGGTTTCGAACTTACGTTTTCGCTGTGGTCTCATCGCTCGGAATCTCGCCCGGCAGATAGTTCGGCAGCCGTCCCGCCGGGACGATCGCGATCAGCGCGAGACCCGCCATGATCAAGAGTCCGATCTTCAGCGCGCGCAGCCGAGCCTCGGTGTTGACGCGGACGGCTTCCGCGACCTGCTCCGGCGTGCCGCTGGTGCGCTCGAGCACGCTACGCAGGCGATCGTTGCTGACGAAGGTGATGTTGCCGAGGCCGACCTGCGCCTGCAGCTCCGGCGTCAGCACCGGGCTCGCCGTGATCTTGCCCAGCGCAATGGTGCTGAGCAGGCCGACCAGCAGCGCACCGGCCACCGCCGTGCCGAGCGCTGCAGCCAGATTTTGCGTGGTGCCGCGCAACGAGCCGACGTCACCGGCGAGCGCCTTCGGCGATGCCGTCACCAGAACGTTGAACAGCAGCGTCACCAGCGAGCCCTGGCCGATGCCGAACAGCACCAGCCCGAACAGCACGGGGACCTCACTCCAGTCGTTGCGCACGACGAAAGCGAGCCAGACCAGCGCGATGGTGCAGAGTGCAAAGCCGGAGCGGCCGATCTGACGCGGCGTCAGCCGCTCATAGACATTCACGATCAGCATCGCGGAGAAGAAGACCGTGAGATTGAACGGCATCATCGCGATCGCGGTCGCGATCGGCGAACGTCCCTGCACGATCTGGATATAGAGCGGCACGGTGAAGTTCAGGGCGGCCTCCAGCGCCACCACCGCGAACAAGGCGAACACCGCGCAGCGCTCTTCCGGCGAGTCGATCACCTCGAGGGCAAGGAGCGGCGTCTTACCCGCGGCCTGGCGCCGGTGCGTCCAGAGCAGAAGCCCCTGCCCCAGCACGATTCCGAGCACGATCATGATTGGCGCGGGCGACAGGCCAAGCAGATCGAATGGCGCATTCGCCGTCGCAACCGCGAGGCCCCAGCCGTTCAGATTGTTGAAGCCGAAACTGATGAGGATGATTGCGCTTGCGGCAAGCGCGACGCCAATCAGGTCGATCTGCACGTCCGGCCGGCCACGATCGGGCTTCAGACGAAAGCTCATCAGGAAGACGATCGCCGAGGCGGCGATCAGGATGCCAAACGCCGGCCGCCAGCCGATATAGGTCCCGAGCACGCCGCCGATCACGAAAGCCAGAACACCGGCCGCCGCGCGCGCCGAGCCGAGCACGCCGAGTGCGGTGGCCTGCTGACGGCCGGCATAGTTCTCGGCAATCAGCGCGACGAGCGAGGGCACAATGACCGAGCCGGACGCACCGCAGAGCGCCTGCGCCGAAATCATGACCGTGGCCGTCGGGCTGAACGTCATCATGAGCTGCGAGATGAAGAAGAGAACGACTGCGCCGCGGAACACCTGCAAGGCGCCAAAGCGCTGAGCGAGCTTGGCACCGAGCATCACGAAGCCCGCCACCAGCATTGAATACGCCACGATCCCGGTCGCGACCGTGGTCGGCGCCACGCCGAAGCTCGTGACCATGCCGCCCATCGCCACCGGCAGCGAGGCCACGTTGAACGACATGATCATCTGGCCGAGCGCGATCGAAATCATGGGAATCCATGACACGCGCTCTTCCCCGTGAATGCCGCCGATCGAGATTGTCTGCGTGGCCATGACGTCCTCCCGCTTGATGGGGGTTACGATCGATCAGGCCAACGGCCCGCCGATCGTTTTTGCGCATTCATTGCTCCGGTTGCGATACGAACAGATCCATCCCCAGCCGCTGCGACAGAAATTTTGCCGCGAGTTGTCCCCGCACGCTGTTGCCGGCGACATCGAGCGGCGGGGCGAAGGTGCCGAAACCTCCCTTGCCCGGCGACACCGCCACGATACCGCCGCCGATTCCACTCTTGCCGGGCAGGCCGATGTCGTAGAGCCAGTCGCCTGACGTCTCATACAGTCCAGCGGTGATCATGACGGCGAGCGCGTAATGGCAGACCGAGGCATCGACGACACGCTTCTTGGTGACTGGGTTGACGCCGCCATCGGCCAAGGTCGCACCCATCACGGCAAGATCGCGGGCGCTCACATTGAGCGAGCACTGCCGCGTATAGAGATCAGTCGCTTCCTTCGCGTCGCAATAGATGCGGTCGTAGCTCTCCAGCAGCCGCGCGATGCTGCGGTTGCGGAAATTAGTCTGCGACGCTGACGCATAGACTTCCTCGTTGAGCGGCAGTTCGCGGCCGGCGAAGCGCGACAGCCCGTCATGGATGAATGTCCATCGCGCCGCAGCAGTGGCGCCCGGCGCAAGACTGGTGGCCGCAATCGCGCCGGCATTGACCATCGGATTGGTGCGGCCGCTACCCTGTTCGATCGCGGCGAGCGAATTGAATGGAAGCCCGGTCGCGTTGGCTCCGAGCTTGGCGCGCGCTTCCTCGGGCCCGATGGTCTCGCAGACCAACGCAAACAAGAACGGCTTTGACACGCTCATGATGGAGAATTCGTAGTCGAGGTCTCCGGCGCCATAGACATGGCCGCTGGTGCCGACGACGCAGACGCCGAACAGCTCGCTCGGCACCCGGGCAAGCGCCGGATAGACCTGCGAATTCTCGCCATCGCGATTTGATTTGAAGCGTCGCTGCGCCTCATTCACCAGCGACTGCACAGCCTCCGGACTTGGCAGATGGCCGGTCGAAACGTATGCCGGCTCCCGCTCATCGATGACTGAATGCGACGCCATCGCACCACTCCGCAGAACGGATCCAACTCATGTCGGCTCGGTTCTAGAACTCGACGCGCATCAACCAATAGATGCCGATGATCCTGTCGAGTCAATTTACAACCACAGGGAGATTCTGCAAGTCAGCCATACGAGTCGATGAGAGATACATTGGTCGTGGCAGCAGAACATTTCTACTCCGCAAAATGCGTAAGCGCGGCTGCCTCACTTGCATCGAACTCTAGTCAAAAAGCGGACATCGGATTCGGCCCGCGATCAACGCAAGATTGCAACCCTCATTAACAGGAGTACGATCCGGTGCGGCCTGCGCGACAAGAGATCATGGGGCGAGAGACAAACTTTGCAAGCAGGCCGCGACATCAAGTGGCGAGGCGTAATATGGTGGCACAAACAAGTGACGGACACGTCCTGCTCATCAAGAAACTCGGCGGGCTCTTCGCAATCATCATCGGATGCCTGCTGACCGCGGTCGGCGTGACCTTTGAATCCAGCGGCACAACTCTCGTCGGTGTCCTGCTGCTGGTCATCGGTGCTGTTTTGCTGGTGCTGAAGATCGTCAGGCGCAACCAAGGATCTTCGCTGCCCTAGCCGAGCGGTGCGATTCGCTTACGCGCCCAACACGTCGGCGAGCCGCAGCTCGTCAGCGGCGGGATCCTTCAGGAACAGCTCGGCCTCGATCTCGTTCAGATGCGACAGCATCTGCGCACGCGCAGTCTGGTTGTCGCGCTTGCGGATCGCGGTGACGATCCCGGCGTGATGATCGGTGCCGCAGGCGGGCGTGTCGTGACGGCGATAGAGCAGGATGATCAGCGAGGAGCGCGCGATCAGCTCCTTCAGGAAACCGAGATAGATGCTGTGGCCGCTCATCTCGGCGATGAGCCGGTGAAATTCGCCGGAGAGGCGGACTGAGGCGCGCGCGTCGCCACGCTGCTCGGCCTCGCGCTCTTCAGCCAGATGTTGCTGAAGGCGATTGATCCATACCGGCGAGACGGCATCGACAGCATGATCGACGATGGTGAGCTCGATCAGCCGGCGCGCCTCGAACACCTCGCGGGCGTCCGCCGGCGTCGGGCGTGCGACGAAGGCACCGCGGTTCTTCTCGATGTTCACGATGCCCTCATGCGCGAGCTGCTGCAGCGCGGTGCGGACCAGCGTGCGGCTCGCGCCATAGATCTCGCCGATCTCGTCCTCGCCGAGCTTGGTGCCCGGCAGCAGCCGATGCTCGAGGATGGCCGCAGTCACGCCCTCCCTGATCCGGCTGACGCGATCGCTCGCGTCGGGCACATCGGATTTCGGGCGTGATTTGGCGGCCATCAGTTCGAAGGACTGGTTTGAGGGCTCGGTCGACGACATCAGGTCTCGAATGGTAATCGACGAGCTGTATCCAATCACAGGCGAAACTTTATACAATCTACGCCCATTTCGTGTGCACATCCCTGCCCGGCCCGTGCGCCGCACAACCGTGCCGGATTCGGTCTAACAATCTGACTCCGCTGCACAGTTTTTAAATTCGACCAAATTTGCGCTGTTGGCACGGACCTTGCGGAGAGAGGCGGAAGATCGCCCCTCTCGCGGACACGCCATGGCCACTCCCGCCGCTCTCGAACTGGTCGCCGTCACCAAGCGCTACGACACGACGCTGGCGGTCGACACCGTCAATCTGAAGATTCCGGCCGGCACCTATTGCTGCCTGCTCGGCCCCTCCGGCTGCGGCAAAACCTCGACCTTGCGCATGATCGCAGGCCACGAGGCGGTCAGCGAGGGCGACATCATCCTGGGCCCGCAGAACGTCACCGACCTCGAGCCTGCCAAGCGCGGCACGGCGATGATGTTCCAGTCCTACGCGCTGTTTCCGCACCTGAGCGTGCTCGACAATGTTGCGTTTGCCCTGAAAATGCGCGGCGTCGATCGTGCGACGCGGCATAAGCGGGCCGGCGAATTGCTGGATCTGGTGGCGATGAGTCCCTATGCAGGCCGCCTGCCCGCCCAGCTCTCCGGCGGCCAGCAGCAGCGCGTTGCACTCGCCCGCGCGCTGATTACCGAGCCGCAGATCCTCCTGCTCGACGAGCCGCTGTCGGCGCTCGATCCATTCCTGCGGGTGAGGATGCGCGGCGAGTTGAAGCGGCTGCAGCGCGAGCTCGGCATCAGCTTCATCCAAGTCACCCACGGCCAGGAAGAGGCGATGGCGCTCGCCGACCACATCGTGGTGATGAACCAGGGCAAGATCGAGCAGCAAGGCACGGCCCGCGACATATTCCACCATCCCCGCACCGAATTCGTGGCCCGCTTCATCGGCGGCCACAACGTCCTCAGCGACGCCGGCAAACTCATCGCCGTGCGCGCCGATCAGCTCGGCATCAAGCCGGTCACTGACGGTGCGTTTGGCGCACCGGCGCTGCTGACCCAGACCGAGTATCAGGGCTCCTATGTCGCCGTCTCGCTCACGCTCGACGACGGCACCGCCCTGTTCTCCCACGTTCCCGAAGCCACCTTCGACGTCCATCCGTTTCGTCCAGGCGATCGCGTGCTGGTCACCTGGGATCCCGTCAAGGCGCAACGCCTGCAATAGCGCCGTCATCATAGAAAATGCGCAACACAGAGGAGTGACTGGAATGACCGAGACCACCAGAAAGACCGGCGTCAGCCGCCGCACGCTACTCAAGAGCACCGCAGGTCTCGCCGGCCTTGCCGCCGGCTCCGGCGCCATCACCGGCTTCCCCTACGTGATGTCGACCGAGCCGAAGGTGCTGCGCTATCTCGGCACCGCCGTGAACGAGGGCGACGACATCTCAAAGCAGTGCCTGAAAGACACCGGCATCAAGATCGAATACATCACCGCGACCACCGACGACGTCACCAAGCGCGTGATGACCCAGCCGAATTCCTTCGACGTGCTGGACACCGAATACTTCTCGCTGAAGAAGCTGGTACCGTCGGGCAACATCCTTGCCCTCGACTCCAAGAAGATCAAGGAGTTCGACAACATCACGCCCGTCTTCACCAAGGGCGAGACCCCCGGCGGCAAGAAGATCGGCAGCCAGGGCACCGCGCCCTGGAAGGTGCTCTATCTCGAGGGCAAGGACTCCAAGACCTTCTCCAAGACGGCGACCGAATTCGTCACGCTGATCCCGACCGTCTACAACGCCGACACGCTCGGCATCCGTCCCGACATCATCAAGCGCCCGATCAGCTCCTGGGCTGAACTGCTCAACCCCGAGTTCAAGGGCAAGGCCTCGATCCTCAACATCCCCTCGATCGGCATCATGGATGCCGCGATGGTCGTGGAAGCCACCGGCAAGTACAAATATGCCGACAAGGGCAACATGACCAAGGAAGAGATCGATCTCACGATGAAGGTGATGACCGAGGCCAAGAAGGCCGGCCAGTTCCGCGCGTTCTGGAAGGACTTCAACGAGAGCGTCAACCTGATGGCCTCAGGTGAGACCGTCATCCAGTCGATGTGGTCGCCGGCGGTGACGAAGGTGCGCTCGATGGGCATCGCCTGCACCTTCCAGCCGCTCAAGGAAGGCTATCGCTCCTGGGCCTCGGGCTTCTGCGTCTCGAAGGGCGTCTCTGGTCCGAAGCTCGACTGGGCCTATGAGTTCGTGAACTGGTTCCTGTCCGGCTACGCCGGCGCATACCTCAACCGCCAGGGCTACTATTCGGCCGTGCTCTCGACCGCGAAGGCGAACATGGAGCCCTACGAATGGGCTTACTGGATGGAAGGCAAGCCGGCCGAAAAGGACATCAAGGCGCCCGACGGCTCGCTGCTCGAGAAGGCAGGCGCGGTGCGTGACGGCGGCTCCTACGAGGACCGCATGGGCGGCGTCGCGTGCTGGAATGCCGTGATGGACGAGAACGACTACATGGTCCGCAAGTGGAACGAGTTCATCGCCGCGTGATGGATACGTCGGAAGACATCCTGCAACAGCCATCCCCGGACCTCGTCCGGGGATCGGAGACGGCGCGCCCTGCGAAAGCGGCGCGCCTGTCGCCCTCCTTCATCTCCTGGCTTCAGGCCGGGCCGATGATGCTGGTGTTTCTCGCCTTCTTCCTGATCCCGCTCGTCTTCGTCGTCATCGTCTCGTTCTGGGATTACAACGAATATCAATTGCTGCCGACTTTTTCGGGCCGCGGCTACACCGACACGTTCGAAGGCTGCATCGCGCAGCTCCCCGATCTCTGCACGATCGGGCGAACTTATGTGAAGACCCTGAAGCTCTGCGTCATGGTCTGGGCGATCACGCTCTTCATCGGCTTCTGGGTCGCTTACTTCCTCGCCTTCCATGTCAAGTCAAAGACCTGGCAGATGGGCTTGTCGCTGCTTTGCACGATCCCGTTCTGGACCTCCAACGTGATCCGCATGATCGCCTGGATCCCACTGCTCGGTCGCAACGGCCTGGTGAACTCGGGCCTGGTCAAGAGCGGGCTGATCAACCAGCCGCTCGAATGGCTGCTGTTCTCCGAATTCTCCGTGGTGCTGGCGCTGGTGCACCTTTTCACCTTTTTCATGGTGGTGCCGATCTTCAATTCGATGGTGCGCATCGACAAGTCGCTGATCGAGGCGGCCTATGACGCCGGCGCCACCGGCTTCCAGACGCTGGTCAACGTCATCATTCCCCTGGCCAAGCCCGGCATCGTGATCGGCTCGATCTTCGTGATCACCATCGTGATGGGCGACTTCATCACCATCGGCGTGATGGGCGGCCAGCAGATTGCCTCTGCCGGCAAGATCATCGAGACGCGGGTGAACGCGCTGCAATTCCCGGCCGCGGCCGCCAATGCCGTCATCCTGCTCGTCATCACCTTCCTGATCATCACCATGATGTCGCGCATCGTCGACATCAAGAAGGAGCTGTAGGCGATGAAGGAAGGACGCCCGCGCTCTTTCTACGTGCTCGCGATCTTCTTCGCGGCCTATGTGCTGTTTCTCTATGGCCCGATGATCGCGATCTACGTGCTGTCGTTCCAGGGGCCGCAAGGCGGCCTCACCTTCCCGATGAACGGCGTATCGACCTTCTGGTTGGCAAAGCTGTTCCAGGGCACCGGCATCGTCGATCTCGGCGCGGCCTTCCGCCGTTCGCTGCTGCTCGGAATCATCGTGATGACGGTCACCGTCGTGCTGTCGGTCGCCGCCGGCATGGCCTTCCGCCGGAAGTTCAAAGCGCAAAGCATCCTGTTCTACTCGGCGATCGCGAGCCTTATCGTTCCCTCGATCATCACCTCGCTCGGGATCTCGCTCGAATTCCGCATCATCGACGATTTGATCAAGGCACACTGGAACGAGAATTTCGAGACCTCGATGGGCCTGCTCACCTCCGGACTCGGCGCGCATCTGACCTGGACGCTGCCGTTCGGCCTCCTGATCATGTTTGCGATCTTCAACCGCTTTGATCCCAGACTCGAGGAAGCCGCGCGCGATCTCGGTGCGACGCCGTGGCAGGCCTTCCGCCATGTCGTGCTGCCGATCATCCTGCCTTCGGTGATCGGCATCGGCCTGTTCGGCTTCACTCTGTCCTGGGACGAGCTCGCGCGCTCCAGCCAGGCGATCGGCGCGGTGAATACATTGCCGCTTGATCTCCAGGGCCTCACCACGACCGTGACGAACCCGGACATCTATGCGCTCGGCACCATCATCTCCGCGGTGTCCTTCGCGGTGATCACGCTTGCGCTCGGCACCATCCACATGCTCAACAAGCGGCAGGCGGCCAAGGGCTCGGACGCCGGCAAAGGGCTTGTCTAACTGCGATGCGACTGCACGTCGTCAATCCCAACACCACCGCGTCGATGACGGCGAAGATCGCCGCGGCGGCGCGCGCGACCGCGCTGCCCGGCACTGTGATTGACGCCCGCCAGCCCGCGATGGGGCCGGTCTCGATCGAAGGATTTTACGACGAGGCCTTCGCCGTCCCCGGCATGCTCGGCTGCATCCGTGACGCAGACCGCGACGGCGCGAACGCCCACATCATTGCGTGCTTCGACGACACCGGCCTCGACGCCGCACGCGCTGTGGCGAAGGCACCGGTGATCGGCATTGGCGAGGCCGGCTTCCATGTGGCGAGCCTGATCGCGGCGCGCTTTGCGGTGGTGACGACGCTCGGTGTCTCCATCGTGCCGATCGAGCATAATTTGCGGAAGTACGGCCTCGCCGAGCGCTGCGTCCGCGTGCGCGCCGCCGAGGTCCCTGTGCTCGCGCTCGAGGAGCGCAACGCAGACGCCCTTGGCAAAATCTCCGCGGAAATCGCGGCCGCGATTCGCGACGACCGCGCCGAGGCCATCGTGCTCGGCTGCGCCGGCATGGCCGATCTTGCCGCCGAGCTCTCCGCCACCCACGGCCTGCCGGTGGTCGACGGCGTTGCGGCGGCGGTGACGCTGGCCGAGGGACTGGTGCGGCTTGGGCTGACGACGTCCCGACTCGGCCCCTACGCGGCGCCGCGTTCGAAGACCTATTCAGGCCAGTTTGCGACGTTTCAGCCGTAAGCCCTCCGGTCGACGATGAGTCCGCCCGCCTCCGCGGCACCTTCGCATCACGATAGGCTGTACCGTGATACTCTCCGCTCAACCCGAATTCGGCCCGACAGGGACTTCTTTTGGGCGTGCCGCCCTCGCCCGCCAGAGCCGTCGCCTTGGGTCAATTGCGCTTTTTCCACCGGCGGCCACCTTTTCGTCCCATTTGTTGCTGAAATGTAACGCTTTCGGGACGTCCCGGCCGCCTCGTTCTGCGTTCGCGTGCTGCCGCTCTTCGCCACTCACCAAGTTTCAATTTGGGTTTTGTCAGCGATGATCGATCTCGCAGAGGACACACGGTCCAATCCCCTCCTCCGTCTCGGTGCCCAGCCGATCGCCCTGACGGCTGCAGCGCTGCTGCTGCTGATCGCCGGCGTCACCTCGATCGCGATCTGGCGCGCCTATACCGGAGCAGCGCCCGAGACCGACCGGGTGGTCGCATCGCGGCAGCTTCAGGCGCGCACGGCGCAGGCCTCCGAGCAGCTCGTCGAGAAGACCAAGGGGCTGGAGGCGACCCAGCAGGAATCGATCGACCAGCTCCAGGTCGTGCAAGACCAGCTTTTGACCATGAGGCGGCTGCTCGCCTCGCAGCAGGCCGACACCAAGCGTCTGTCCGAGCAGGTCGCCAATTTGAACGAATCGATCGACGGTCTGCGACAATCCTTTGCCAGCGTCCGCTCCACCGAGGCCGACACGCCCTCGGTTACCCGGAGGAAACCCGCGCGCCCCCGCCATGCCAGCGCCCCCAAACGCTCACGCGGCTGATTGGATCCCGCGCCACCACCTTTTATTTTTGCCACTTGTGAAATGGATCACACTCGTCCGTATGATTCCGCGCGATGCTTGCCCATACCGGATGGCGTGAGCCGATTTTAATATCCGGGGCTGGCAAGGTCGTTGACGGTATACTGCGTCAACGACCTTGTTTTTTACTGCTGCTTTTTTACTGCTGCGGTATCTAGGTGCCTCGGCCGCGCACCCGCGCTAGTCGCAGCCCTATTCACAGACCTGAACGCGGCGGACGCGCCAGCCCGATTGCGTCATCACGCGCTGCCGCGCGAGGTAGCACTGCGCGCCATAACCGCCATCGTCATAGCCGGCGCCGGAATCGTAATAATAGGGGCCGCCATAGCCGTAGCCATAGGCGCCATAATAGCCGGCGCCCGCGATGCCGGCGCCGATCGCGACACCGGGCCAGAAGCCGCCGCCGTGCCAGCCGTGACCCCAGCCGCCACCGCCGCCCCAATGGCCGCCGCCACCTCCTCGCGCCTGCGCCTGGGGCGTTGCGAGACCGACTGCCGCGATGGCCAGTGCGACCACGATCGTCTTGCGTAGCATGAACTCAACCTCCGCGTGGAAACGCTCCACATTCCAAAGAGAGGCCAAGCTAATGTCACTCGATCATCGATGATAGGCGCGGCGGCTCACTTCCGCGCGAGCGTCAGCAGCCGCGGCAGATGCTCTTCATCTTCTTGTCGAGCTGCCGGTTCTCGGCGTTCACCGTAGCATCTGCACTCGCATTCGCACCCGAAGCCGCACCGGTGGTGACACCGGGCGCCCTGTTCGCGCCGGAGGATTGCGCCGTGCCCAGGCTGTTGGTACCAGGCGGCGGCGCCGGCGCATTGGCGACGCCGGACGTTGATCCGGTCGAGCCGCCCGTAGTTTGCGCGAACGAAATCGCCGGCGTCGCGGCGAGAGCGAAGATCACGATCATCGTCCTGATGTAAGCGCTTGCGGACGATCTGCCCATCCGAAATTCTCCTTGCCCTATTTGCCCTATCAACCGCTGCGGCAAAGACAGGTTCCGGAGCAAATCCCGTCACATCCGCTTGAAACAGGGAGGCAGCCACGATCATGCGCAAACTGATCGCGCTCGACGAGGACACGTTCGACAAGCTGAAGCAATTGGGGCGCGACAGGATGGCGACGTTTTATGCGGCGGCCACCATCTTCTCGGTGCGGTCCTCGACCATCGTCACGAACATGTGGGATTCCTCGCTGGCGCCTCCGATCTGGACCCGGCGGGCCGAGATCACGCGGCGTCCGCGCGTGGGATTGTCGATGGTGTCGATGATCGGTTCGAGCTGCTGCTTCTGCGCGAGAAGCTGCTGGTCGCGCCGCTCGATCAGCTCGGCCGCCTCGGCGGAGAACAATTCCCGCGCGGTCTTGCCGATGATCTCGCCGCGCGACATGCCGATCATCTTCTCGGCCGCCTTGTTGACGAAGACGTAGCGCTGGTTGCGTGCATCCTTGGCGATGATGCCCTCGGTCACGTTCTCGATGATGGTGGCGAGAAAGCGCTCCATGCCTTCGAGAATGCGCTCACGCTGGCGCTGTTCGGTGACGTCCTCCTGCACCGACACCCAGCCGCCGCCATCCATCGGGCGCTCGTAGATCTTGATGGTGCGGCCGTCGTTCAGGCTGATCTCATTGGCCGCAGGCTCGCGCTTGGCGATGCGCTCGCGAACGGCCGCGACGTATTTTGCGACGTCGCCGCTGAACAACCCGCTCTTGACCCGGTGCTGGAGGATTTCCTCCAGCGTCGATCCAGCCTGGATGGTCTCGGGCAGGTCATAGATCCGCGGGTAATTGGCGTTCATGGCGACCACGGCCGCCTTGCTGTCGAGCATGATCAGGCCCTGCGGCATGCTGTCGATCGCTGCCGAGAGCTGCCACTTCTTGGCCAGATATTTGTCGTTGAACCTGTCGCGCTCCGTCATCGCCGCATCGCGCGCATGCGCGGTGCCGAGCTCGATCTCCTCGAGCTCGAAGATGCGCGCCACCGCGTCGCGGAAGTTCTGCACGGCGCGCGCAAGGCGTCCGATCTCGTCATAACGGTGCAGATGCGGCACTTCGCTCTTGACGTCTCCGCCCGCGATCCGGTCGGTCGCCTGCGTGATCTCGGCCAGCGCGCCGACCACCGAGCTCCGCATCACGACGACATTGAGGCCGGCGAGAATGAGCGCGACGAGACCGAGCATGAACAGATAGGCACTGCAGCGCTAGCGGGGCTTAAATTCCAGGCGGTAATTTTACTGTTCGGGAACCACAGTGATGCGCGCCCGGCAGAGGGCCGGCGTCAGCCGATCCGCTTCAGGCCGTTCTTGAAGCGCGGACCGTTGGCGACGTAGAACCGCGCGGCACTTCCCATCTTCTGCACCTGGGCATCGTCGAGCGTGCGGATCACGCGCGCGGGCGAGCCGATGATCAGCGAGCGTTCGGGAAACTCCTTGCCCTCGGTGATGACGGAGCCGGCGCCGACGATGCTGTTGCGGCCGATCCTCGCGCCGTTCATCACGATCGAGCCCATGCCGATCAGCGCGCCCTCTTCGATGGTGCAGCCGTGCAGGATGACGTTGTGGCCGACGGTGCAGCTCTTGCCGATCACCAGGGGAAAGCCGAGATCGGTGTGGCAGGTCGAGCCGTCCTGCACGTTGGCGCCCTCGCCGATCTCGATCCATTCATTGTCGCCGCGCAGCACCGCGCCGAACCAGACGCTCGCGCCCGGCTTCAGGCGCACGCGGCCGATCACGGTCGCAGTCTCCGCGATGAAGTAATTGCCGTCAGAGGGAAGATCGGGCGCCTGCCCGTCGAGCTCGTAGATCGCCATGGAGGTCTCCTGTCGCGTCAACCCCAGCCATAGCGAAACGACGGCGCGGAGGCAAAGGGCCGCCGCGCCACGCAGCCCTGCAAGGCGTCAGCCCAAAACACCGGTCGCGCGCAGCGTCATCAGGAAGAAGGTGCCGCTCATCATGCTCCAGAAGCCGGCGATGACGGTCGCCATCATCACGAACTCGAAGCGGCGGCTTTCCAGCCGCATGCCGCGCAGCGTGTTGCGCATGATGATGAAGGGCGCCGCGAACACCAGGAACGGCACCGCCGCAAACGTCCTGGGAGCCACGCCCTCCTGCAACAGCCCGAAACCGGCGGGCCGTTGCGACATCGCCTGGTATCCGTTTGCGAGCGCGCCCGCGAGCGCGAAGCCGATGCCGATCGAGAAGAGAGTATTGAAAGCTTCAGGTGTCATCGGAACAGTCCGCCCATACGCAACGCGAGGAGCCTTCCTGTGACAAATCGTGCCGGTTAACGCTACATTATCCTTAAGCGAAGGTTAACGCTGCCGTCCGGCCCACGCAGAGCCCTCACCCGTTCCTGGTAGCCGGGAACCCTCCGCGATATCGCCGCCACGTGGCATATTCGCCGGTGATTCGTCGGCCACCGGCCGACCCCCGGGCCCATTTGCGCGACGTCATGACGGTGTTTTCGGTAACCTCTCCCCGCTCATCCAGGACAAGCGCAAGGATGCGCACCCGGGCGCATCTCGTGCCGTTTGCGCTCACCGGCGCATTCGCGGCGAGCGCAATCGCGCTGGTTGCCTATCTGCTGTGGCCGACCTGGAGCACGGGCGGCGCGGACGCGCCGGACAAGCTGCCGGTCAGCGTCGGCGGAACGCTGTTCAACCTGCCGATACCGGCGATCCGGATGAAGATCCAGCGGCACTCCGGACCGCAGGAGCGCATCGATCTCGATTTCCTCTATCCCTCGCTGGAAGCGCCCAATGGACCGAGGCACGTGACCGCTGAAACGGTGGACACGACGATGCAGCCGATCGACCGCATTTTCCTCTCCATCGCAGCGCATCACGATGCGCTGTCGCCCGAGCAGCGAACCGCGACGATCTATCCGCGCTATTTCGACCAGGCTGCGGCGACACCGGACGACGGGCTGACGATGCGGATGTTCCGCAGCGACACGCCCTATGGCAGCGAGGATTTTTATTCCGCGACGAGCCCCGCGCTCACTGCGCGCTGCACGCGCGATGGTGCCACGCCCGGCATGTGCCTCGCCGAGCGCCGCGTCGGCGGCGCCGACCTCACCTTCCGCTTTCCGCGCAGCTGGCTGTCGCAATGGCGCGACGTCGCGGACGCGATGGAGAAGCTGACGGCGCAATTGGGCGGGCCGCGACGCTGAGCGCGGACCCACCGCAATAGAAAAAATCGAAAACAACCCCATGCACAGTAGCCGAGCATCGGCCTGAATTCTCTTTCTACGAAATCAGGCTTGACCCGTCGGGCAAAACAGAGGCACAATGGCATCGTGGGCGCGATCGATTTGAACGATGCGGCCGCACATCCAGATGCCTTGCCGCGCGTTCATGGAGCGGCACCGTCGCTTTGATCTTGCTGTCGCTCGTCGCGGCAGCTGCTGTCGCGAGGCAAATCAAAGCGGGATTTCGGGCGGCCTTGCAAATCCCCCGTACTCTCTTTCGAGCAGTTGAGCGAAGGCAAGCGGAGTGCGGTCTTCGAACAATGGGCCGATGATTTGCGCGCCAATGGGAAGCCCTGCCTTCGAACGGCCGACCGGCATCACCGTCGCAGGCAGGCCCGGAGGCGTCGCGACCGTCGCCCAGACAATCAGCGACGGATAGGGATGAGTCTCGCCGTCGATATCGATCGTTCGATCCTCCATATCCGGCGTTTGGTCGTGCGGGAACGCCGTCACGGAAAACGGCGGACAGAGAACGACGTCGTATTCCCGGAACAGACCGGCCCATTTCTGGCGCAGGCGGGCCCGCGCGATTTCCGCGGCCATCCACTCGTGGTGGCTCAGCAGTGGCGCGCGTGTTCGCCACGCCTTGAGACTATCGTCATCCGGCTTCAGCGCTGCGGCGTCCTCTCGAATTTTCGTGAAGAATTCGGGGGACCGGCCGAATGCGTTAAAGTTGCGCACCATGCGGGTATGCAGGCGTGCAGACTCAGCGAGATCCGGGACGAGCGGACTGGACCGTGCGACTTTCGCGCCGGTCGCCGTGAGCCGGCCCGCAAGCTGATCGAGTGCGGCCCGTATCTCGCTCGCCACCGGCAACAGAGGATGACTATCCAGCACAAGCACGCGGAAGTCCCGTAGCGCTTCATGTCGCGGCGCGGGAAGCGCAAGCTGGTAAGCGCGCGCCTCGTATTCGTCGGGACCGGCGATCACGTGGAGCGTGGTCGAAAGATCGGCGGCGGTGCGGGCCATCGGTCCGCAAACGCCAAGCCCGCTGGTCAGGTCGGTTGCCAATGCTGGTGAACGAGGCGGCGCGTGACCGCGCTGGGGGACCAGATTGGACGTGGGCTTGTGAGCGAACACTCCGCACAAATGCGCGGGCACTCGCAGCGAGCCGCTTATGTCGGAGCCAAGCTCCAACGGCACATATCCGGCCGCCAACGCGGCCGCCGATCCGCCGGAGGAGCCACCGGGCGTGCGCGTGAGGTCCCAGGGATTGTTGGTGGTGCCGTAAATCGGATTGAAGCTTTGCCAGTCGGCGATCGCGGTGGCGAGATTGGTCTTGCCCAGGATCACGGCTCCCGCGGCCTTGAGGCGGGCGACCGCAACGGCGTCTTCGGCGGCCCGCCAGTCGCGGCCCATTGGCAAGCCCCAGGTGGTCGGCAAGCCCCCGACATTGAACGCTTCCTTGACTGTCATCGGTATTCCGAGCAACGGCCGGCGTTCGCCGCGGGCGAGCGCGGCATCGGCTTCGCGCGCAACCGCCCGGGCGCAGTCGAAGTCGCGCACAACCACGGCATTGATGCGGGAATCGAGTGCCTCGATCCGGCCAACCGCGTGCTCGAACACTTCGGTCGCCGAAATCTTGCGTGCGTCGAGCAGCGCCCGCAACTCGCTTGCATTGGCATAGTCCAGACCTGGCTCGGAAGCGGACGAGCGCATGGCCTTTTGGCCGAAAGCTGGGGTGAACGGGGCCACGGTCATGGTCGCGACCGTGCTGGCGGCTGCCCCTAGAAGGAAACGTCGGTTCATTGTCATGGTTGGCTCCCTCCGCGCCGATCCGGCACGCCATTCCCGCGACCCTCGATTTGGACTAGCATCGCGGGTCAGCATGACGTGGGCAGCGCCGCGTTCTGTGTCGATGGCCGAGCCTAGGCGCGTTGGCGCCACGACACCCGAAAGAGTGCCGAATGAACGCCGAAATTGGCACGAAAACCGAGCCGCGCGCGGCTGGTGGCGACGAACTGGGCCCGATTCCCCGTGGCGTTCTTCGCTTTGCCGATTTTGACGTCGACATGGACCGTGGCGAATTGCGTGTCGGCGGCAGCGTAATTGCCTTGCGTCCGAAGAGCTTTGCGCTGCTGGTTTACCTCGCCCGTCACCCCGGCCGGCTGTTGACCAAGGACGAGCTCATTGAAGCGGTTTGGCCCGACGTGGCGGTAACCGATGATTCCCTGGTTCAATGCATCAGCGAACTGCGAGCCGTATTTGGAGACGGCGATCAACGCCGGATCAAGACCGTACCTCGCCGTGGCTATTTGCTGGACGCGCTTCCTGTCGATACACCGTCTGCCGATGAAGCGGTCGAACGCGGTGCGGGTACCGTCGACCGTCACGGCTCTTCGCGGGTGCCGCCGCGCCGCGGATCAGTGCTGTGGCTGTCTGCATTCGTCACCGTGTGTACCGTGTCGCTTGCCGGAGTACTCTGGTTCGGGTTTGCGCATCGCGGCCAAAACGACGCGGTCGTCAGCAAGAACACGATCACGGTTTTGCCGCTTGTCGGTGTCGGTGGTGACAACGCCGCTGACCTCGCTGAGGCCGTGAGCGAGGATGTCACCATTGAAGTGTCGCGCCTGCCCGACACGCTCGTGATCGGATACCCAACAGGCCATTTGCCGGCTGGTGACGATGGCGACGCACAGGGTGTCGGCCGCCGACTGGGGGTCGCCTACGTTTTGAGTGGCAGCGTTGAGAGGCAGGGCGAAGCCGTCTCGATCGCGCTGAAACTGCAGGCGAGTGCCACCGGCGCGCTGTTGTGGTCGGGCCGGTTCGACTATGCAGAACAAGCCGGGTGGAATTGGCGCCGGGACGTCACGGCGCGCATTGCCAACGAGCTGAAAGTACGCATTGACGAGGCCGAGACGCCCTTCGACAGGCCTTATGCCGGGCGCATGTTTGCCGCTATCGATCCCGCGCTTCGGGGCTGGCGCCTGCTGAAGCGGATCCATACGCGAGAGGAGCCGCAGCGGGCGCGCGCCCTGTTCGAGCAGGCGTTACAGATAGACCCCGACTCCGCCTCTGCGCTGGCGGGACTTGCGCTTAGTCACATCACCGAGGTGCTGACGCGCTGGAGCAACGCGCCGGACATCCAGACCGCGTTCGCCGCGCAAGCGATCGAGCGTTCATTGGCGCTGCAGCCAAACGATCCCCGCGCAAACTACGTGCGAAGCCTGGTGCTGTCCGCGCAAGGTCGGATCGACGAAGCAGACCAGGCGATCCAACGCGTGCTGTCACTTTATCCGGACCAGCCGCGGGCGCTGCAGCGGCTAGGTTTTCTGAGGTTGCAACAGGGCCGTCCGGAAGAAGTAGCCGCGCCAGTCATGCTATCGCTACGTCTTGATCCACTCGATGCCGAACAGGTCAGCCTTGGCCAGTTCACGCTGGGAATGGCCGAATTCCACCTGCGTCATGACGAGGCGGCCTACGCGCACATGCGCCTGGCGACGATCAACAGTCCGCAAAATGGCTTTGCCTGGCAATGGCTGGCGGCGATCGACGCCCTGCACGGGCGCAGCGAGCAGGCCAGGAACAATCTCGTCGAATACCAGAAGCGCATTCCCGGCCACACGGTCAGCGGCCTGAAAGCATCGGAATCCTCGCGCAACGCTGCGTTCTGGCAGGAGCGTAATCGCTTCTATGAAGGTCTGAGGTTGGCGGGTCTGCCAGAATAATGGTCCCAAGGGATTCCAGCCCGCCACTTCGCTTCTGGAATCCTGGCGAGCGTCTCACAGCCGAAACTGCTGCATCCTCCGGGGCCTTGCGCCGCCGATTCTGCGCGCCCATCGAGTTGCAGCACGTGGGCCGAGATCTACCTATCCGGGGAAGCGCCAGTCATAGGCGGGAAGATCCAACCGATCGGCGATGTCCCTGCCGATTGCGAGCTTTGCAATACCTGGTAATGCGAATGCCCTGACGACCTGGTTGCGGAACCACAGCCCGGATCGGGTCTTCGGCGCGAAGGCGGCGGCGAAGCGCTCGGCACCTTGCTGCTTGCGACCGATATAGACGCGAAGGCGGGATTCGTAGGCGCCGAAAGCATGCTGGTAATCTCCGTCTGCCTTCAGCAACTCACCGGCAAGAACATATGCTGAGATCATCGCGAGCGCCGAGCCCTGGCCGGCGAGGAGAGAAACGCAGAACGCAGCATCGCCGATCAGAACGGTGCGGCCGCGCGACCATCCTTGCATTCGAATCTGGCTCACGCGGTCAAAATACAGTTCATTCGCAGCATCCAAAGCCGCGAGGATGTGCGGACATTCCCAGCCGCACTTGCCATAGACGCGATGGATAACCGCGTTGTGTTCGCCCGGAGAGGTGGCGACATCATCAATATCGGCCGCGAACACGAAGAGAAAAAGGGTGCGATCGTCTCGTAGCGCAAAGCGCCCGATCATCCGCCCCGGCTGTCCGTATATGATGTAGGCGTTCTCGTCGCGCGGCCGATAACCGCTGGTCTGAAACGCCGCGACGGCGTAGCCGAGACGTTTCTCGAACGACTCTTGCGGTCCGAACGCCAGCCGTCGAACCGACGAATGCAAGCCATCCGCCCCGACAACCAGATCATATCGACGCTCACCGCCACCTCGCAGCCGGACCCGGACGCCGTCGGCTTGCTCCTCCATGGCGACGATCTGGTCGTCAAAAATGACTTCGGTCGACCCGCTGATCTTCTCCAGCAGAAGTCGGGACAGATCGCTTCGCGCGAGCGTCACGTATCTGCCGCCAGTGAGTTCGTTGAAAACCGTGGTGCCGAAGCCTGCGATCCGGCGGCCGTCAACTCCGACGATCCGCATCTCCTGGGCGTGGTAGCCGGCGGCGGTGATGGCCGGGATCAGTCCCATCCGCTCGGCGATATCGTAGCCGAGTCCCCAGAAGTCGATGACATAGCCTCCACTGCGCGGCGCAGCCGCACGTTCGACCAACGTCGGCTCGTAACCGGCGGCCTTCAGCCAGAATGCAAGGGTGGGACCCGCAATCCCTGCTCCCGAGATCAGCACGGCTCTCATGAGCGGGATGTAGGCGGACGGACAACAGATCGCATTGCCGCCGCAGACACCAATTCGTGAGGGCCAGAGGTCCCCCGCTTACGGAATGCCCCGCGCCTATTCCTGCTCGACCAGATCGTCTTCCAGGATCGCCATCTGGAACTGGAACGAGCGATCGTCGTCCTCGTCGTCGACGAAGAGCACGCCGATGAACTCCTCGCCGATATAGACCTCGGCGGAGTCGTCCTTCTTCGGCCGCGGCACGACGCGGATCTTGGGATTGCCGAATACGCGCTTCAGATACGCATCGAGCTTTCTGACTTCTTTGACGTCCACGGCAAGTCTCCGATCAAAATTGGTCGGCGGGTTTTAGGACGAGACGCGGCGAACCGCCAGCATGAATTGCCAAAGAATTTGGGGACGGAAAGGGCCGGAAAATCCGGCCCTTAACGCGCCTCTAAAGCCCCATCGCGTTGATCATCTGGTCCATGGTGCGCGACGGCTCGGCGCAGCCGGCCTCGCCGACGATCTTGGCGGGCACGCCCGCAACCGTGACGTTGTGCGGCACCGGCTTGACCACAACCGAGCCGGCCGCGATGCGCGCGCAATGGCCGATCTCGATGTTGCCGAGGATCTTTGCGCCGGCGCCGATCAGCACGCCGTGGCGAATCTTGGGATGGCGGTCCTCGTTCTCCTTGCCGGTGCCGCCGAGCGTGACGCCGTGCAGGATCGAGACGTCGTCCTCGATGACAGCGGTCTCGCCGCAGACGAAGCCGGTGGCATGGTCGAGAAAGATGCCGCGGCCGATACGCGCGGCGGGATTGATGTCGGTCTGGAACACCGCCGATGCGCGGCTCTGGAGGTAATACGCAAAATCCTTGCGGCCCTTCAGCAAGAGCCAGTGCGCGAGGCGATGGGTCTGGATCGCGTGAAAGCCCTTGAAGTAGAGCAAGGGGTCGATGAAGCGCGAGGTCGCGGGATCGCGGTCGTAGACGGCGACGAGATCGGCGCGGAAGGCATTGCCGAGATCGGGATCGTCGCGCAGCGCCTCGTCATAGGTCTGGCGCACCAGATCGCCCGACAGCGCGGCATGATCGAGCCGGTCGGCGAGACGGTGGATCACCGAGTCTTCCAGGCGGCTGTGATGCAGCACCGTCGAATAGATGAAGGTCGCAAGCTCGGGCTCGCGATGGACAATGTCCTCCGCCTCGCCCCGGATCCGCTCCCAGATCGGATCGAGCGACGCAAGCTTTGCTCCCGGATTGACCTGATGCACTGCCATGGGATCTGCTCTTTCGAATTGGCTCGTTTGGCTGGTTCTATAACACAGTCTAGGCGACAAAGTCCTGACGGGCTTGCCTGAGAGTGAACAGTGCCTTGCCTCGTGAGAGCCCGCCAACACGTTGAAACACAACGGTTTCTCAGAACGCCCCCAGGCGGCAAGGTCGGCTCAAAATGGTCAGAGTCTCGCCAAATTCAAGCCGGGCGGCGTCAAACTATTGGTGAATTTCGCCCCAACCGTGATTGCGGGCATGGTCCGGACAGGGACGGAGCGGATTTGAGCATCACAACCGATCAATTGCGCGCGCGCGCCGCGGGTACGTTTTGGCTGCGGCTGGCGGCGGTGGCTCTGCCCCTCATCATGATCGCGCCGGCCTTCTGGAACGGCTATCCGCTATTGCAATGGGATACCGGCGGCTATCTGGCGCGCTGGTACGAAGGTTATCTCGTCCCCAGCCGCTCCACCGTGTTCGGCCTCTATCTGCACTACGGCGAGAATTTCGGCTTCTGGATCAACCTCGCGGTCCAGTCGCTGGCGACGCTATGGCTGTTGCAGCTGACGCTGCGCGTGCTGGGGCTGATGCAGACATTCCGCTTCGTCGCGATCAGCCTGCTGCTGATGCTGTCGACCGCGCTGCCCTGGCTCGCCAGCATGCTGCTCACCGACATCTTTGCGGGTCTTTCGATCCTGTCGCTGTTCCTGCTGATCACTGGTGCAAGCCGGACTTCGGTGCTCGAAAAAGTCTCGCTGTTCGGCTTCACCGCCTTTGCCGCCGCGACCCACAGCGCCACGCTCGGCGTGCTGCTCGGGCTCTGCGTCGCCGGCTGGATGGCGCGGCCGTTCCTCGGGCGTCGCCTCCCGATTGCGGGATTGGCCCAGGCGAGCCTGACAATCGTCGTGGGCGGCCTGATGCTGATCTCGGCGAACCACGCGCTGTCGGGCAAATGGGCCTGGACGCCCGGCGGCTATGGCGTCGCCTTCGGCCGCATGATGCAGGACGGCATCGTCGCGCGCTATCTTGGCGATCACTGCCCGCATGAGAGTTTCAAGCTCTGTCCCTATCGCAACGAGCTGCCGGCGACAGCCGACGAGTTCCTGTGGGGCACCAGCATGTTCAACACGCTCGGCCGCTTCGAGGGGCTCAACGACGAGATGGGCAACATCGTCGTGCACTCGGTCGCCGACTATCCTGCGTGGCAGGCCGGTGCAGCGCTGCGGGCGATGGGCCAGCAATTGCTGCATGTCGCAACCGGCGAAGGCGCCAGTGTCTGGATCCCGCACACCTACGGCATCATCGAACGCTACATCCCTGCGCAAGTGGCGCCGATGCGCGCGGCGCGCCAGCAAAACCGGGGCGTCAATTTCGACTACGTCAACTGGCTGCACGTCCCCGTCGCGCTGGTCTCGATGCTGGCGCTGGTCGGGCTCCTCGGACACGCACTCGCAAATCGCCGGCTGGACGATCTGACGCTGCTGGCGGCGACCGTGACGCTGGCCTTGCTCGGCAATGCCTTCATCTGCGGCGTGATCTCGGGCCCGCACGACCGCTATGGCGCGCGCATGGTGTGGGTCGCGACCTTCGTGGTGCTGATGGCGCTATTCGGCTCGTCTGGCGACGACGAGCCGGCGGAAGAGACCTCAGCCGCGCCGTGCCAGGAAATCCAGCACGCCGGTCTTGTAGACCTTGTCGCCGACCGCGCGCATGTGGTCGCGGCCCGGAATATCGAGCACTTCCGAACCGGGGATGATCGCTCCTAACGCGCTGGCCGAACCCGCGACGTCATCGGTCGAACCGACCGCGATCAGCACGGGCACGTCGATGCGCGCGGCCTCGTCCCTGGTCATGAGATCGCGCGTGCCACGCAGGCAGGCGGCGAGCGCACGGCGATCGGAACGGGTTTGATCTGCAAACGCACGAAACGTGCGGCCGACGGGATCGGTGACGTCGTCGAGCGAAGGAGCTTCCAGCGCTTTCGCCACGTTCTCGCCGGGCCCGGTGCCCTCGATCAGGCCGCCGATGCCGATGCCGCCGAGGATCGCCGAGCGCAGCCGCTGCGGCTCGTTCAGCCCGAGCCAGGCCGTCATCCGCCCGCCCATCGAATAGCCCATGATGTCGGCCTGCGGGATGGCGAGATGGTCCATCAGCGCGAGCACGTCGCCGGCCATGGTCGGAATCGAATATTGCGCGGGCTCGTAGAGCTTTGCGCTGTCGCCATGGCCGCGATTGTCCAGCGCAATGGCACGGCGGCCGTTCTTGCGCAGCTCCGAGACCCAGGTCGGGTAGACCCAGTTCACGTTCTTGCTCGAGGCAAAGCCGTGCAGCAGGATGATCGGATCGCCCTCGCCTTCGTCGAGGTAGGCAATTTCAACGGCGCCGTTGTGAAAGCTCGGCATCAGCAGTTCCGCAGTGTTTGTGGGGGAAGATTGATCTTAGAGCATGATCCGGAAAAGTGTGTAGCGGTTTTCCGGCAAGATCATGCTCAAACAATAACCTAAAGCGCGACGAAGATCGCGCTTTAGGCCGTGACGGCCGTGTTTGCCAGAGCGGCGTCGGCGGCCAGCCGCGCCCGGCGGAGCCGGCGGCGTCGCCGGCGATCGCACCAGGCTTGCGTCAGGCGCTCGGTGGTCGCCTTGATCGAGGACAACAGGCCGAACAGCGTCAAGGCCGCGCCGAGCAGCCACAGCGTGAGATCGAATGCGCCGCCGATGAGCAGCAGCGCGCCGCGGCCAAGCAGCTTCATGATCGCGCGTGTCTTGCCGCCTTGCGCTTCCGCAAGCCGCGCCGCCCGCGCGACGTCCTTCGGGCCCTCGGCAATGCGCAGCGTGTCCATGGCGCCGCGCGTGCCGGTCTTCTCGGCTACGCGGGTGACGTCCTTGCCGAGCCGGACCAGCGCGCCAGCCTTCTCGACGCGGAACGCGGCCTCGATCGCGCTCACCGTCTCACCCGGCCGCAGCACCGAGCCGGAGGCGACCGCATTCTGGAGCATCGGCGTGTCGACCACTTCGCGCGCCGACCGGCCGGCCCATGCGGCGAGACCTTCGCCGAGCCGTCCGACCTTGCGGGCATCCTTCACCAGCGTCAGCCCGGCGCGCACCGGCGCGGCACCGCCGGCCGACACATAGGTCACGGCCGTCACCGCGAGGCCCGCGGTGGCCAGGCCGAGCACGAGGCGGTCGGTGTCCTCGCCCATGGCGAGATGCTTGCTTTCGCGGACGATGTCCCTGATATCGCCGATCACGAAGAGATCGCCGGCAACGGTCCCGGACAGGCTCGCGACATCATCGGCATTGCCGGTGACGAGCCCGGTGGCAAAGCGCCTGGCGAAATGCGATGTGGAATTTTCAGTTTTGACGGCATCGCTGACCCGGCTCAGGAGATCGTCGGGCAGCGCGATGTTGCGGTCATGCGCGAGCGTGACAAAACTGTCGGCGAGATCGCCATCCCCGGCCGCGAGCGCTGCCTCGATATTGTCCTGAACCAGGCGGTCGTTGTGCGCGAGAGCCGCATCGAGCTTGAGTTCCGACAGGGCCGCGGGATCGTCCCGGGCGGCGAGAATCGCGCCGGCCTCGCGGGCATGCGGTGCTACCTGCACGAGCACAAGGCTGCATGCGGCGATCCCGGTCAATGCTGAGCTGATTCGCAGCCACTTCATGCTGAAAGCCTGGACGGTCCTAAGATCAGTTGCGCCTGATGGTTCGTCTTTTGCCGCAATTATACGCGTCCGCAGACATAGTATGCCAAAATTGCGACACAACGTCCCCGACGAAAGAAGGGCTTCTCTCAGGCCGCAAGATTGTGTCGAATTTGCATGAGCAAATGAGCATGGGGCAATTGCGGAGCTTTCGGTTCCGCTGGACTAGCAATCACCTGCACCCATCAGTATGGTCCGCGGCGCCTTAATGATGCCGCGTCAGTTCGTGATTGTGTCTGCCACCATTGCCACTCCAGGATGAGTTACGATGTCCGACCATGTCGTCCCGCACTTCCATAACGATGCCGGTGTCCCCGTTATCGAGATCGGCTCGCAAGAGTTCATGTGCGTCGGCGCCAACCCTCCGTTCGATCATCCGCACGTCTTCCTTGACCTCGGCAATGACAACGAGATCATCTGCCCGTACTGCTCGACGCTGTACCGCTTCGCCGCCGACCTGAAGGCGGGCGAAGCCCGTCCGCCGGAATGCGTGCTGAAGGACAAGGTGGCCTGACCGTTCACCTCGGTCAGGGGTGGCCCTCCCGCGAACGATCGTCATCGCCGGTGCCGGAATCGGAGGACTGACGGCCGCGCTTGCGCTGGCCGCCTGCGGCTTTCGCATCGTCGTGCTGGAAAAGGCCGAGCGGCTCGAGGACGTCGGCGCCGGCCTGCAACTCTCCCCCAATGCCAGCCGCGTGCTGGTCGAGCTCGGTCTGACGGAACGGCTGAAGCTCCGCGCGGTCGTCCCGGACGCGGTCTCGATCATGAGCGCGCGGGCCGGCGGCGAACTTTTGCGGATGCCGCTCGGCGAACCCGCGGCCCATCGCGCCGGCGTCCCCTATTGGGTGGTCCATCGCGCCGACCTGCAATCCGCGCTCGCCGGCGCGATCGCAGACCATCCCGATATCGACTTGAAGTTGGGCGCGACGTTCGAGGATGTCGCTCCCCATGCCAGGGGACTGACGGTCGTCCATCGCAGCGGAACCATCCGCCGTAGCGATCTCGCCAGCGCCCTGATCGGTGCCGACGGTATCTGGTCGACAGTCCGCCAGCATTTGTTTCCCGAGGTGCAGCCGCGCTTCTCCGGGTTGATCGCCTGGCGCGGCACGCTCGATGCCACGCAGCTGCCCAAGGAATACACCGCGCGGCGGGTCCAGCTCTGGATGGGCTCAAACGCCCATCTCGTCGCCTACCCGATCGCCGGCGGCCGCCAGCTCAACGTGGTCGCGGTGCTGCCGGGCACCTGGAACAGGCCGGGCTGGAGCACGCCCGGCGATCCTCTCGAGGTGATGGAAGCGTTCGCAGCGCCGCGCTGGCCGCCGACGGCGCGGATGATGCTCGCCGCCGTCGACAGCTGGCGCAAATGGGCGCTGTTCGCCGTTCCGGACGGATGCCCCTGGAGCGAGGGTCAGGTCGCGCTGCTCGGCGACGCCGTGCACGCGATGCTGCCGTTCGCAGCCCAGGGCGCCGGCATGGCGATCGAGGATGCAGCCGTGCTCGCCCGGCACCTGAGCATCGAGGCTGCCGAGGATGCAGCCGGCGTCGCGGCTGCGCTGAAGCAATATGGCCTGATACGTCAGGCCCGTGTCAGGAAGGTGCAGCGCACCGCGCGGCAGCAAGGCCGGATCTATCATCTCGGCGGCCCGTTCGCGCTCGCGCGCGATCTCGCGATCCGCGCACTCGGGCCGGACCGTATGCTGGCGCGGCAGGACTGGATCTACGGCTGGCGGCCCTGACGCAGGAGCCGCAGCGCCCTAGCGTTTCGGAGCGGGCTTGATGTCCGGCCGCTGCGGCACAGCGGCCGCCGGCGCCGCATTGGGCGGCGTTTCCCGGCACCTGTTGCTGCGCCAGGCGTCGTCGGCCAACTGCGCCGAGCCACGGACCGCGACATAATCGTTGCGATAGGCGAGCTCGGACACGACCGCGCCGCCGGTCCCTGTCTCCGCCTTGTCCATCAGCTTCTGCAATTCGGCGGTGCGGGCGGCGAGCGCCTTGCGCTCCCCTTCGAGCTGCTTGCAGTCGTACAGTTCGTATTTGGCGGGATCGGCAAAGCCCGGAGCGATCGTCTCGCTCACGCCGGCGCAGCCGGACAGCACGAAGCCGGCCGCGACCAGCGCGGCAACCGCGCAGCAGGCGCGCAGGGAAGAGGAAAGCGAAGCAGCCATGGCCGGAAAAATAGTCCCCGTGAATTGAGAATGCCTAAAGCAGGGCCAAATGTCCGGATTGAGGCTTTGCCTTGTGCCGCCGGCTCGCTTAAGGAAGAACCGCCCGCCCAGCACGGCAAGCGCCAATTCCAGACGGCTGGACGGGACTTAAGTGTTTGATCTCTTTGGATCAAGCGGGCATGGCGGAATTGGTAGACGCAAGGGACTTAAAATCCCTCGGTGCGCAAGCGCTGTGCCGGTTCGACCCCGGCTGCCCGCACCATTTGAGCTGACGACGCCGACTGCGCCCACAGCAGGATCCAGAAGCAGACGATCGCGACCGTGAGCAGGTCGAATCCGTCCACGAACGCAATGCCGGAGACCGCCACCACGAACGGAATGGCGATCGCGATCGTCAGCACGATCGCCACCATCACCGCAGGCAGGTCGACGATCAGAACGGCGGCATAAAGCGCCGCCTCGAAAAAGGCATAGACCTTCAGTCTCGGCGCGCAGAGATAGAGCGCGTACATCGCGAGCACGGTGATGCGCAGCGCGGTGTCGGGATGATCCATCAACCAGTCGTCGAGGGCCTGAAGCGGCGAGATGTTCGCGCCCCTGCCCCGTGCCCTGACCATGCGCCACACGAAAATGCCGAGCGGCGCGAGCACGAGCGCGACCGCGATGAGCCCATAGAGCACGGCAACGACCGGCTTGCTGCCGGCGAGCGACACGCGGTCGGCAAGTGTCTGGGCGAAGAAGAGCAGAGACGGATTATCCTCGCTTCCCGGCGAATGCTGTCCGGGAATCTGGCCGAAGATCGCGCTCAACCAGCTTGAAAACAGCTCGGGATAGAACACCATTGAAACCAGAATCGGCAGCGCGAACATGCCCGCCGCTACCGCGATCAGGACAAGCCTGCGACGTCTCGGCTGCGGCAGGAGATAGAGCGCGGCGAGGACCGGGACAAACACCAGCTTGAACGAGGTGACGAGGCCGAGCAGGGCCGCGCCGGCGAGCTGCGGCACGAAGCCCGCATCCTCGCGCCCTTCGGACTGCGCGGGACGCAGCAGCAGCGCAAGCGATGCAGCCGTCAGCAGGCCGCTCAGCATCGCGAAATTGCCGCTCGCCAGGACCCATTCGAACCCGAGAAAACCCCCAAGCGCGAACACGCCACGCAGCACGACGTCGCGCAGGCCCTCGCGGCCCTTGCCGAGACCGGGCAGCAGCAGCACGCAGATCAGCCCAAGCACGAGATAGATGGCCTTGTAATGCGCGACGAGAAAGCCGCCGGCACAGAGCGGCCGAAAGGCATCGAGGGTGACCGGAAGATAGGGATAGGAAAGATCAGTGCCCTTCAGGTTCCTGACGAAATAGGGATCGCGTCCCCCGCGATGGGCATCCACCGCCGCACAGTTGACCCGCACGTCCGCGCCGAAGGTGTTGTTGACGCTGAGATCGACGGCGACCGCCGTGGGGAGCAATACGGCCAAGATCAGCAGGAAGCGGCTCAGCCGGCTCCTCCGCGGCGCCCCCGCGGCAAGCGACCGCTCCGCTCCTGCGTCTGCGGACGAGGCGACGCTCGTCATGGACGCACGGCCTTCTGCTCGAGGCGTTCCGGCTCGGCTCGAAAATCGAGCAACAGGATCCAGAAGCACATCAGTGCGACCGCGAGCTGGACAAAACCACCTTCGATCGTAACCCCCGTGATCGAGACCAGCGTCGGAACGGCAACGCCGATGGTCAGGACCGCTGCAAGGGCTGCGGCCGGAAGATCGACGATCAGGACGGCGGCGTAGACCGCGAGCTCGAAGAACGCATATTCCTTCAGGCGCGGCGAGCAGAGATAGAGGCCGTACATCGCAAGCACCGTGATCCGCATCGCTGCCTGGGGATGATCGATCAGCCAGCGGTCGAGGCGCGCCGGCAACGATCCCTCATTGTTGCGGATCGCGCGCAGCAGCGACCAGCCGAGCGGCGCGAGCACGAGCGCACTCGCCGCCAGCGCGTAAATGGCGAACACGAGCGGCTTGCTGTCGGCAAGTCCAACGCGGTCCACGATGGTCTGTGCCCACAGCAGCAGCGACGGATTGGTTTCCTCGATCTGGACAGAATGCTGACCGGGGATCCCGCCCGTGATCGCGAGCAACCAGCTCGAGAACAAGCCTGGATAGAAGACGACCGAAACCAGGATCGGCAGCGCGAAGCCGAGGCCCGCCACCGTCATCAGGACAAGTTTCCGCCGCCGCGGCAGCGGCAGGAAATAGAGCGCGGCCAGTACCGGGCAGAAGACCAGCTTGAACGACATCACGATGCCGAGCAGTGCCGCCCCTGCCATGCGAGGGACATCATGCCGATCATCGGGCTTCGCGGGGCGAAGCAGAAGGGCAAGTGCTGCGGCGGTCAGTCCGCCGCCGAGGATCGCGAAATTGCCCGAGGCCAGCACCCATTCGAAACCAACGAACGCGCCGAGCACGTAAAGTCCCCTCAGCGCCACGTCGCGCAAGCTGCGTGTCCGGCCGATCCCGGGCAGCAACAGGCTACAGAGCACGGCGATGGCGAGAAAGACGCCGCGGCGATGGTCGACAAGAAAGCCGCCTGCGCACAACGGACGAAAGGCGTCCAGCGTCGCCGGCAGATAGGGATAAGAGAACCGGGTGCCCTTCAGATTTTTCACGTAGTACGGATCGAGCCCGTCGACATGGGCCTCGACCGCGGCGCAGTTGACGCGGACGTCCCAGCCGTAATTCATATCGGGCGCGGCATAGTTGGCGAGATTGCCGAGCACCAGCACCGCCACCAGTGCGATCAGGCAGGCAAGCCGGGCGTTGCGCTGGCCGGCCATCTCGGCCGACGGTCCCGACCATCGTGCTGTTCCGGTGACGTCCGACACCCCTGATACCCTGCCTGCTCGCTATATCCCCTCAACGCCGCCTGATCGGCGTCCGGTCAGGCCACATTGGACAGGATGCGTTGCGGATTCATCTCCCCGACTGGTTGTCCCCGGTGTTATGGTGAATCCCTGGTTTCAAACTTGTGCCTGGCGCGACGCGCGGGCGGCCAGTCGCGCGTGACGGCGGCGACGATCTCGATCTGCCTGAGCCGGCGACCTCTTCACCATTTGTTGTCCCTCCCGGTCCCGCCTGACAGCCATCTCAAAACGTGGGTTGTGCGATGCAGCATGGGCCTTAGATGTGCGCTCTGGAATCAAAGGTGAGCTGCTTGTCCGACGTCAATGCCGACGACTGGGTGTCCTCCGGGCACCGTCCGATGGGTTTTCCCGAATTCGTTGTCGTGATCGCGTCCATCATGGCGCTAAATCCGCTCGCGATGGACATGATGCTGCCGGCGCTGCCCAATATCGGGGCGGCTTTCGGCATTCCCAACGCCAACCATCTTCAGCTCGTGCTGTCGACCTTCCTGATCGGCTTCGGCGCGGGACAGTTCGTCATGGGTCCGTTGTCGGACCGGTTCGGGCGCCGGCCGGTGCTGCTCGGCGGCATGGCGGTCTATGCGGTGGCGAGCGTGCTGGCGGTCGCAGCGCCCTCGTTCGAGACGCTGCTGCTCGCCCGTGCGCTTCAGGGCCTCGGCACCTCCGCGACGCGCGTGATCGCGACCTCGATCGTGCGCGACTGCTATGCCGGCCGCCGCATGGCGAGCGTGATGTCGCTTGCCATGATGATTTTCATCGCCGTGCCCGTGATCGCGCCCTCGTTCGGACAGGCCGTGCTGCTGGTCACGCAATGGCGCGGCATTTTCGTCGTGCTGATGCTCTACGGCGTGCTCGCGCTCGCATGGAGCGTGCTGCGGCTGCCTGAAACCCTTCCCGAGTCCGAACGCAGATCGCTGGCGCCCGCCGATGTGCTCTCGGCCTTCCGCCAGACCGTCACCAACCGCCAGACCATCGGCTATGCGACGGCCGCCGGCGCCGTCATGGGCGCGCTGTTCGCCTTCGTGTTCTCCGCGCAGCAGGTGTTCACCGGCATCTATCACCTCGGCCACTATTTCCCGCTCGCCTTTGCGGCGATCGCGGCCGGCACCGCCATTGCCGGTTTCCTCAACGCCAGATTTGTCGGCACGCTCGGCATGCGCGTGATCTCACACGGCGCGCTGACGCTCTACACCGCGGTGGCCGGCGTGATGCTGCTGACCGAGATCCTCGGTGTGCTGCCGCTTCCGCTGTTCATGGTGCTGTCGGCGCTGATGATGTTCTCGTTCGGCATGATGGTCGCCAATTTCACCGCGCTCGCGATGGAGCCGCAGGGCCACATCGCCGGCACCGCCTCCTCGCTCTACGGCTCGATCACGACGCTGATCGGCATCGCGGTCGGAACCGCGATCGGCCAGAGCTTTGACGGCACGCTGCTGCCGTTCTCGATCGGATTCTTCCTGTCGACGCTTGCAGCGCTCGCGATCGTTGTGGTGGTGGAGAAGGGACGGCTGTTCAAGCCGCATCATCGCCCCATCGTGTGAGGAACTTCGCAGGCGCCTCGATGTTGTCCTGCAGCATTTTCGAGAGATCGCCTCATGGAACCGAAACGCAACGAAACCGATCACGCGTCGGAACAGACTGAGGCGCAGCGAAAGGCTGCTGACGCAAAGCGGCCGGCCTCCACACCGCCGCCCTTCGCAAGCGAAGGCCTTGAACGGGTGCGCGACAGCCATTGCTGAGAGACGCGCCTATTCCGGATTGCGCTTGCTGGCGCTGAAATCCTGCGCTGCGCTTTCGGGCGATGCGCCGCTGCTCGCGCGTGGCGGCACCATCAGCACGACCACGTTCCGGCTCAGGCCCGGCCGGCCCCACAGCGAGGCCTGCACGGTGAAGTCCCGCCTGACAAAGTTTTCGGCGCGCGCGGACACCCATTCCATCCAGCGGCCGCAATCATCCTGATCACGGAAACAGAGCGCTGCCCAACCCCGGTCGAGCGTCGTCTGGCGCGGCAGGCCCCAATCGTACTGGTGCTCGAACGGCCGCGAATAATGCGGATGATCCGGGCTGTAGAAGGCCGTGGCGAAAGCGAGCGAATCGTCACCACTGACGGCTCCGAGCGGCTCGCCGGTCAGGTCGCGCCATTGCCGGGTGAGCTCGCTGGCTGCCTGCGCGTAAAGGTTCCGTCCCTCTTCATAACCGTGGCTATTGCGATAGACCGCATGGATCGGCGCGGCAACCAGCACGGCGACAAGCGCAACGCCCGCGACAATGACCGCCACATTGACGGTGTAGAATCGTTCGACGGGATAACGCGCGCCGCAGACGATCAGCACGACGAACAGGAACAATCCCTGCAAGCCCCATAGCGACGGCAGATCCGTGCCCATCGCGAGCGACGTCAGGACCGGCAGAGCAATCGTGCCGATGGCAACGTAGAAGAGAAGCCGGAGGCCCAGGCTCATCGCGGCGAAGTCGGCCGGAAACCGCTTGAGCCGCGTACCCGCGACGAGCACCCAGATCACGGCGGCGACGCTGATGGCCGCCAGGAGTCCCAGCAGAAAATTCCTGACGTCACCGAGCGAGCTGACGGCATTGCCGTTGGCGTGGTTCAGCGCGTAGGTGAAGGTCGATGCGCCCGTGGTCGCGAGCCAGTAGATGTGCGGTGACAGCGCCGCGAGCCCGGAGACGACCGAAATCCAGGGCGACGCCGAGCTGAAATAAGCGCGCCGCGCCGGATGCGCCAGCGCGGCGAATGCAAAGCTCGTGACCAGGAAGATCGAGTAATATTTTCCGGCCATGGCGAGCGCCATGGTGCATCCAAGCGCAACCGCCCAGACAGCGGACCTGGTCTCGAACGCACGTAGGAAGCACCATATGGCGAGCGGCCAGGTCGCGAGCAGCACGGCATTGGCGTTGAAGCGCTGGGCGTGGAATTGATAGGCCGGCGTCAGCATGAGGAGCAGGAGCACCAGGATGCGCTTGTGCCCGGTCACGAATTGCCGCGCGACGCAATCGACGAAGACCAGCGCGAGGCCCGCATTCACCATCGCCATCAGTTGCAGCGACCAGTCGCTGGGCGGGAAGACGGCGGTCCATGCAGCCGCGATCCAGCCCATCAGCGGCGGATGCTTGTGATAGCCGAAGGCGAAATTGCGTCCCAGCGTCCAGGCCTCGAGCGTGTCGGGATGCAGCCCGCCGCCGGCATAGGCGATGGCGAGGTACAGCGCCCAGATCGCAACGAAGCACGCGATGAGGAGCGGCACGGCCCAGCCTGCCTCAACGCCATCCAGCCAGCGCAGCAATGGCCGGCGCCAGCGCGACGGCGCGCGATCCGACCGTTCGGCCATCGCCTGCAATGCAAAATCGAGCAAGGGAATCAAACCAACGGATTCAAATCGATGGAAGGGAAAGTGATGTCCGAGGACCAACCATCTATTTCAGTTCGGAAACAAATAGCAATGATTGGAGTCTGGAAGAGTTAAAGTTCGGCGGATTTCGCCGACGCAGGACCGCCAAACGACAACGGCGCCGTTGATGATGGCGGCGCCGCGTGATGATTGGACGAAAGGTGCAGTTTGCACCTTTCCCCTGTTCGCTTGTCTTACTCGGATTTGTCGATGTTCCAGAACACCGGCGTCGCCGGGCCATCGAGCACGCCGGAGAGCGACTTCCGCCACGCGCTTGGCGCCTGATACTGACCGAGCGGGACATAGAGCACCTGATCATAGGTCTCTTTCTGGATCTCGGTTGCCACTTTCCTCTGATCATCGAGCGAGGCCGCGCGAACGAAGGCGTCCTTGAGCTGCTCGACCCTGGCGTCCTCCGCCCAGCCGAACCAGCCGCCCTTCTTGCCCTGCCCGCCGACAGCGACATTGGAGATCGGATTGACCACGTCGGCGCTGACCCAGTTTGTGATGAACATGTTCCAGCCGCCCTCCTTCGGGGGCTTCTGGCTGGCGCGCCGGCTCACCACCGTCTGCCAGTCGGTCGCCTGCAGATCGACCTTGAAGCCGGCTTCGCGCAGTTGCTGGGCCACCACGATCGGTTGAGCCTTCAGCGTCAGCACGTCGCCCGGCGCCATGAGCACAATTGGTGTCCCGTCGTAGCCGGACTCGGCGAGCGCCTTCCTGGCCGCAGCAATGTCGCCGCCCTTCGCGAGGGTCTCACCGCCGATATCCGTCGCGAACGGCGTGTCGCAGATGAAGACCGCGGCGCAAGTCCTGTAGTATTTGGGATTGCCGATCAGCGCATCGAGCACGTCCTTCTGGTTGACCGCCAGCAGTGCTGCGCGGCGAACCTTGACGTTATCGAATGGCGGATGAAGGAAGTTCATCCGCGCGCCGGTCTGGAAGCCGAACTTGTTCAGGATCTCGAGTTTGAGCTCCTTGTCGGCTTCGATGCTGGGCAACATTTCGAAGGCAGGATTTTCCATGAAATCGATGTCGCCCGACTGCAGCGCGTTCAATGCGGTCTGCGCATCCGGCATCGTGATCCATTCGACGCGATTGACCTTCACCACCTTGCCGCCGGTGGTCCAGCTCGCCGGCTCCTTGCGCGGCAGGTAGTCCGTGTTCTTGACGTAGACCGACTTCACCCCGGGCTGGAATTCGGCCTGCACGAACTTGAAGGGCCCGGAGCCGATCTGCTCGGGAATCTGCTTCTCCGGCGGCGTCTCGGCGAGACGCTTCGGCATCATGAAAGCGACCCGCGAGGACGGCTTGCCGATCGATTCCAGCACGAGCGCGTACGGCTCCTTCAGCTTCAGCGTGATGGTCTTGGGATCGGTCGCCTCGATGCTGGCGGTGAACAGCATCATCTGCTGCCCCATGCCATCGACAGCGGCCCAGCGCTTCAGGGAGGCAACGCAATCTTCCGCGGTGACCGGCGCGCCGTCGTGCCACTTCAGGCCGTCGCGCAGCGTGAAGGTGTAGGTCAGCTTGTCGTCGGAGATCTTCCAGTCCGCCATCTGCGGCTGGATCTTGAAGTTCGAATCCGTCGCGATCAGCGTGTCGTAGACCATGTAACCATGATCACGCGCGATGTAGGCGCTGGTGAAGATCGGAT
Organism: Bradyrhizobium cytisi; assembly: GCF_008123515.1. GTDB lineage: Bacteria > Pseudomonadota > Alphaproteobacteria > Rhizobiales > Xanthobacteraceae > Bradyrhizobium > Bradyrhizobium cytisi. The sequence goes on along the minus strand of NZ_VSSR01000033.1, from coordinate 30,769 downwards.
CGAGGATGCGCAGATCCGAATGCATCACGGCGGTAATGGTCTTATCTGCGGCAAGAACTGGCGAGGCCAGTGCCGAAAGCGCCACGACTGAAATCGCAAGTGTGGAGACGAACGCCCGACGCCCCCGGCGCATGAGTTGGAACATTGAAGTTCTCCTGACGAGTTCTGCCGACAAGTTCTCCTGACGAATTCTCCTGGCGAGCAGCGCCGCTGATGACAGCGGCGCCGCGTGATAGGTCGGGACAGAAGGCGCGCTGACGCGCCTTCGCCTGACTCGGAGTTGGCCTTACTCGGACTTGTCGATGTTCCAGAACACCGGGGTCGCCGGGCCGTCGAGCACGCCGGAGAGCGACTTCCGCCATGCGCTCGGCGCCAGATACTGGCCGAGCGGCACGTAGATCACCTGGTCATAGGCTTCCTTCTGGATCTCGGTCGCGATCTTCTTCTGATCGTCGAGCGAGGCAGCGCGGACGAAGTCGTCCTTGAGCTTCTCGATCTTGGCGTCTTCCGCCCAGCCGAACCAGCCGCCCTTCTTGCCCTGACCGCCGATCGAGAGATTGGAGATCGGGTTGGAGACGTCAGCGCTGACCCAGTTGGTGAAGAACATGTTCCAGCCGCCCTCCTTCGGGGGCTTCTGGCTGGCGCGACGGCTCACCACCGTCTGCCAGTCGGTCGCTTGCGCGTCGACCTTGAAGCCGGCTTCGCGGAGCAGCTGCACCGCGACGGTCGGCTGCGCCTTCAGCGTGACGACATCGCCGGGCACCATGACCACGACGGGCGTGCCGTCATAGCCGGACTCGGCGAGAGCCTTCTTGGCTTCCGTCATGCCGTTGCCCTTGACCAGCGTCTCGGAGCCGACGTCGGTTGCGAACGGGGTGTCGCAGATGAAGAAGGCGCCGCAGATCTTGTAGTACTTCGGGTTGCCGACCAGCGCGTCGAGCACGTCCTTCTGGTTCATCGCCAGGAAGGCCGCACGACGGATCTTCGGATTGTCGAAGGGCGGATAGAGGAAGTTCATGCGGCCAAGCGTTTGGTAGCCGAACTTGTTCAGCGTATCGACCTTGAGGTCGGGATTGCCTTCAAGCACCGGCAGCAGATCCCACGGTGGCACTTCCATGAAGTCGATGTCGCCCGACTGCAGCGCGTTCACCGCGGTCTGCGAGTCCGGCATGGTGATCCACTCGACGCGGTCGACCTTCACCACCTTGCCGCCGGCGGTCCAGCTCGCCGGCTCCTTGCGCGGCACGTAGTCGGTGTTCTTGACGTAGACCGCCTTCACGCCGGGCTGGAATTCGCCCTGCACGAACTTGAACGGACCGGAGCCGATCTGCTCCGGAATCTGCTTGTCCGGCGGCGTCTCGGCGAGGCGCTTCGGCATCATGAAGGGCACGCGCGAGGACGGCTTGCCGATCGATTCCAGCACGAGCGCGTACGGCTCCTTCAGCTTCAGCGTGATGGTCTTGGCGTCGGTCGCCTCGATGCTGGCCGTGAAGGTCATCATCTGCTGGCCCATGCCGTCGACGGCGGCCCAGCGCTTCAGCGAGGCGACGCAGTCTTCCGCCGTCACCGGCGCGCCGTCGTGCCACTTCAGTCCATCGCGCAGCGTGAAGGTGTAGGTGAGCTTGTCGTCCGAGATCTTCCAGTCCGCCATCTGCGGCTGGATCTTGAAGTTCGCATCCGTCGTGATCAGCGTGTCATAGACCATGTAGCCATGGTCACGCGTGATGTAGGCGGTGGTGAAGATCGGATCGATGATGCGCAGATCCGAATGCATCACCGCGGTGATGGTCTTGCCGGCCGCAAACACCGGCGAGGCCATCGCCGTCGCAAGCGCGACGACCGACAGCGCGAGTGTGGAGGCGAACGCGCGTCGCCCCCGGCGCATCAAGCTCAACATAGAAAGTTTCTCCTGGCGTGAAACTGTTCAAAGGCAGGTTATTGGTTGGGCATTCGGTTCGTTCCTTAGGCGAACTAACCTCATGCAATGCCTTTATCTTTTCGAGACTTGCAGACAGTGTTGAGCGCGTCAATCCGGTTTCGGTGCAGCCCATGGCATCGCATGCACGGGGCTCCGCAAGGATCGGTTTGGCTCTACAACTCTTTCCGCTTGTCCTGTCCGCGCTGATGCAATGCGCATTCCATCTTTTGAAGCTTGAGAGACATCAAGATGAATCCAGCCAATCTTCCCTTCGATTCCGAGGCGATGCTCGAGGGCCTGCGCACCTGGGTGGAATGCGAGAGCCCGACCTGGGACGCAGGAGCGGTCAACCGTATGCTCGATATCGCAGCGCGGGATATGGCGATCATGGGTGCGACCATCGAGCGCATCGCCGGCCGTCAGGGCTTTGGCGGCGTCGTCCGCGCGCGCTTCCCGCATCCAAAGCTGGGCGAGCCGGGCATCCTGATCGCCGGGCACGTGGATACCGTCCACCCGGTCGGCACCATCGAGAAGCTGAAATGGCGGCGCGAGGGCAACAAGTGCTACGGCCCCGGCATCTACGACATGAAGGGCGGCAACTATCTCTCGCTGGAAGCGATCCGGCAGCTGGCGCGCGCGTCCTTCACCACGCCGCTGCCGATCACCATCCTGTTCACGCCCGACGAGGAAGTCGGCACGCCCTCGACGCGGGACATCATCGAGGCGGAAGCTGCGCGCAACAAATATGTGCTGGTGCCCGAGCCCGGCCGCGCCGACAACGGCGTCACCACCGGACGTTACGCCATCGCGCGATTCAATCTGGAAGCGACGGGGCGGCCGAGCCACGCGGGCGCGACCCTGTCGGCGGGTCGCTCGGCAATCCGCGAGATGGCAAGGCAGATTCTTGCCATCGACGCGATGACGACGGAAGACTGCACTTTCTCGGTCGGCGTCGTGCATGGCGGACAATGGGTCAATTGCGTCGCAACGACTGCCACCGGCGAAGCGCTCTCCATGGCGAAGCGCCAGGCCGATCTCGACCGCGGCGTCGAGCGGATGCTGGCCCTGTCGGGCACCGCGAACGACGTCAACTTCAAGGTGACGCGTGGCGTGACGCGGCCGGTGTGGGAGGCGGATGCCGGCACCATGGCGCTGTATGAAAAGGCGCGCGGCATCGCCAAATCTCTCGGCGCGGAATTACCGCATGTGAGCTCCGGCGGAGGCTCCGACGGCAACTTTACGGGCGCGATGGGAATTCCGACGCTCGACGGTCTCGGCGTGCGCGGCGGCAATGGCCACACGCTCGAGGAGTTCATCGAGGTCGAGAGCCTGGTTGAACGCGGGCGCTTGATGGCTGGGTTGCTTGCGACGCTGGAGTAATTGAATCAACTTCGCACTGCACAATGCGTTGGCAGGCGCGGTTCAAATTTAGCCTTGTCTAAAAATAAGGCGCATCGTACTGCTCGATGGTCCACGCGACGATGCGGGAGAGATCGCAATGAAGGCTTCCAGCTTTCATTGCGGCGCCGACGGAGCAACCGCCCCGGAAACTCTCAGGCAAAAGGACTGTATCGTCAGGACGATCTGGAGAGAGACGGCACGAATGAGACATCGTGACGTCCACCGAAGGGGATAGTCCGTATTGGCCTTGTGAGGTCCGCCCTCGTCGAGGTCCGTGTCGGATCAAGCTCTCAGGTAACCGTGACAGATGGGGCGCCGCCAACGGCTTTCGGGCCGGCGGTTAGCCGACTCTAACTCACGGGAGCCCCGACTTCATCATGACTCATATCGCCATCATTGGCGCCGGCATCACCGGCGTAACGACTGCCTATGCCCTGCTCGAACGCGGCTTTGAGGTGACGGTGCTCGACAAGCACCGCTACGCCGCGATGGAGACCTCGTTTGCGAACGGCGGGCAGCTCTCCGCCAGCAATGCCGAGGTGTGGAATAGCACCGCCACGATCCTGAAAGGCCTGCGCTGGATGTTCCGGCGCGACGCGCCGCTGCTGATGAACCCGCGGCCGAACTGGCACAAATATTCCTGGATGAGCGAGTTCGTCGCCAATATCGGAAACTACCGCGCCAACACGATTCTGACCACGCGGCTCGCGATCGAAGCCCGCAAGCACCTGTTCGAGATCGCGGCACGCGAAGGCATCGACTTCGATCTCGAACGCTGCGGTATCCTCCACATCTATCACGACAAGAAGGGTTTTGAGTCCGGCCTGCGGGTCAATGCACTGCTGCAGGAAGGCGGGCTCGACCGGCGCGCGGTGACTTCGGAGGAAATCCGCACGATCGAGCCGACGCTGCACAAGGACTATTACGGCGGCTTCTACACGCCGTCGGATGCGACCGGCGACATTCATAAGTTCACGCGCGGGCTGGCGGACGCCTGCAAGCGTCGCGGCGCAACCTTCATCCATGAGGCCAATATCGATTCCATCGCGCAAGTCCGCGGCGGCTTCGTCATCGGCTGGGCTGATCTGTCCGCAAGCGACGCGGTCGCCTCCGCGCGCGGCGTGCTGAAGGTTGATGGCGTCGTGGTCTGCGCCGGCGTTGCCAGCCGTCACTTCGCCGCCATGCTCGACGAGCGCGTCAACGTCTATCCGGTGAAGGGCTATTCGATCACCGTGCACCTCGATACCGACGAAAGCCGTAGCGCGACGCCGACCGTCAGCCTGCTCGACGAAGCCGCCAAGATCGTCACCAGCCGCCTCGGCGCGGATCGTTTTCGCGTTGCCGGCACGGCCGAGTTCAACGACTTCAACCGCGACATCCGCGCCGACCGCGTGCAGCCATTGATCGACTGGGTGCGCAGCAATTTCCCGGCGGTCGAGACGTCTCGCATCATTCCGTGGGCCGGGCTGCGTCCGATGATGCCCGACATGATGCCGGTGGTGCGAGCAGGCCGGATGCCCGGCGTGTTCTTCAACACCGGCCACGGCCATCTCGGCTGGACGTTATCGGCCGCGACCGCGCAAATGATTGCCGCAACCATCGACGGCTGGCGCGGGCTCAACGCGCCGCCAACCGTCCCTTCGCTTCGTGGCGAACTTGCGGTTGAGCGCGAGATGCGCAGTGCATCCTGAGTGGTCGCAAAACCGATGCGGGGCGGCCTCTTGCGACCGCCCTGCCCTTGGCACACAATTTGCCCCGAGACGACGGTTCTCCGGCCGGCTTTTCCAGCCCGAACGACAGGCACGCATGATAGACACGATCGAATCCACGGGTGCCCTCTGGGCGTCGCAAGTTCCGCAGCCGGAGATAGGTTCATGCTAGGTTATCTCATTCGCCGCGTTCTGGCTGCGGTGCCCGTGATGGGCGTCGTCGCGCTGTTCGTGTTCCTGTTGCTGCGGCTGACGCCCGGCGACCCGGCCGCGATCCTCGCCGGCGACAATGCGACGCCGGAGCGGCTGGAGCGGATTCGCGCCTCGCTCGGCCTCAACGAGCCGCTGGTCGTGCAGTTCATCACCTGGGTCGGCAAGCTCTTGCACGGCGATCTCGGCACGTCGCTGATCTCCAACCTGCCGGTCATGAAGATGATCGGCCAGCGCGTCGAGCCGTCGATCTCGATCGCGCTGTCGACCATCATCCTCGCCGTCATCGTCGCCGTGCCCTTGGGGGTGATCGCGGCCTGGAAGCACGGCACCTGGATCGACCGTTTCGTGATGGGCCTCTCCGTGCTCGGCTTCTCGGTGCCGGTGTTCGTGGTCGGCTATGTCCTGATCGAGGTCTTTGCGATCGACCTGCGCTGGGTGCCGGTGCAGGGCTTCAAGAGCATCTCGACCGGCTTCGGCGCCTTCTTCGAGCGCATCATCCTGCCGACCTGCGCGCTCTCCTTCATCTACATCGCGCTGATCGCGCGCATGACGCGCGCGGCGATGCTCGATGTGCTCGGCGAAGATTACGTGCGAACGGCACGCGCCAAGGGCATCAACGAGGTCGCGGTGATGATGCGGCACGCGCTGCGCAACGCCGCTGTGCCCGTGATCACCGTGATCGGTACCGGCTTCGCGCTACTGATCTCCGGCGTCGTCGTGACCGAGAGCGTGTTCAACATCCCCGGCATCGGCCGCCTCACCGTCGATGCGGTGCTGGCGCGCGACTATCCGGTGATCCAGGCGATGATCCTGCTGACCTCGCTGATCTACGTCGTCGTCAATCTCCTGATCGACGTCGCCTACACGCTGCTCGATCCCCGGATCCGGTACTGAGGCTAGGACAACAACAAAATGTCAGTCGATACCCTTCCCCAGTCATCCATTCCGATCACGTCGCCGCTGCGGCCGCGTTTCGGCTTCCTCACCTCGACACCGATCATCGCCACGGCGACGGTGTTGCTCGCGCTGATCGTGCTGATCTCGGTGCTGGCGCCGCTGATCGCGCCGCATGATCCGATCCAGCTTGCACCGTCACTGCGGCTGAAGCCCTCCTCGGCGCAATTCCTGCTCGGCACCGACGCCTACGGCCGCGACCTGCTGTCGCGCGTCATCTATGGCGGCCGGATCTCGCTTCTGATCGGCATCGGCTCGGCGATCCTCTCGATCGTCATTGGCCTTGCGATCGGTCTTGTCTCCGGCTTCTTCAAGCTGATCGATTCCGTCCTGATGCGCGTCATGGACGGCCTGATGGCGATGCCGAGCATTTTGCTCGCCATCGCCGTGGTCTCGCTGTCCGGCGCCAGCATCTGGACCGTGCTGATCGCGATCACCATTCCCGAGATCCCGCGCGTGGCGCGCCTGGTGCGCTCGGTGGTGCTGTCGGCGCGCGAAGAGCCTTATGTCGAAGCGGCGATCTCGGTCGGCTCGTCGCTGCCAAAAATCATGTGGCGGCATCTGATGCCGAACACGATCGCGCCGCTGATCGTCCAGGGCACCTATGTCTGCGCCTCCGCCATCCTCACCGAGGCCATCCTCTCCTTCCTCGGCGCCGGCATCTCGCCGGAGACGCCGACCTGGGGCAACATCATGGCCGAGGGCCGCCAGTATTTTCAGCTCAAGCCGACGCTGATCTTCTGGCCGGGCCTGCTGCTCTCGATCGCCATCCTCAGCATCAATCTAATCGGCGACGCCGCCCGCGACGCACTCGATCCCCGCATGAAGCAGCGGGAGGGCAAGTGATTTGTCTCGCCGGCCGTGCCCCTTGTTCCGTCATTGCGAGCGAAGCGAAGCAATCCAGTCTGCCTCCGCGGAAAGATTTCTGGATTGCTTCGTCGCTTCGCTCCTCGCAATGACGACGGAGTGACCTGATGACCAACCCCATTCTCGACATCAACAACCTCGTCGTCTCCGTCGGCAAGAAGCCGGGCGGGCCCAAGATCATCGACGGCATCTCGGTCCAGGTGCACCAGGGCGAGACGCTGTGCCTCGTCGGCGAAAGCGGCTCGGGCAAGTCGGTGACCTCGCTCACCACGATGGGCCTGCTGCCGAAGGGCACGCTGGTTCCGACCAGCGGCAGCGTCAAGCTGGTCGGCGAGGAGATCCTCACCGCGACCGACCGCCGCCTGCGCCAGCTACGCGCGACGCAGATGGCGATGATTTTCCAGGAGCCGATGACCGCGCTCAACCCGGTCGTGCACGTCGGCCGCCAGATCGACGAAGTCTTGCGCGCCCACACCGATCTCGATGCCAGGACGCGCAAGAAGCGCATCCTCGACATGATGGAGCAGGTGCGCCTGCCCCAGGTCGAGCGTATCTTCGCCTCCTACCCGCACCGCCTCTCCGGTGGCCAGCGGCAGCGCATCATGATCGCGATGGCGCTGGTGCTGGAGCCGAAGCTGCTGATTGCCGACGAGCCGACCACCGCGCTTGACGTCACCACGCAGAAGCAAATCTTGACCCTGATCCGTGACCTCCAGCGCGATCACGGCACCGCCGTGCTGTTCATTACCCACGACATGGGCGTGGTCGCCGAGATCGCGGACCGCGTCGCGGTGATGCGGCAAGGTCGTCTGGTCGAGACCGGCACGCTCGATTCCATCCTGCGCAATCCGACCATGGAGTACACCCGCAATTTGCTCTCCGCGGTGCCGAGCCTGGTGCCGCGCGCGGCGCGGCCCGAGACCAAGGAGCCGGTGGTGCTGGAAGCCAACGAGCTCAGCAAGGTCTACAAGGAGCGCGCGTTCTTCGGCAAAGGCCGCGAGGTCGTCGCCGCCGACAAGGTGACGCTGACGCTGCGCAAGGGCCGCACGCTCGGCATCGTCGGCGAAAGCGGCTCGGGCAAGTCGACGGTGGCGCGCTGCATCGTGCGCCTGATCGATCCGACCTCCGGCGGCGTGCGGCTGGCCGGCCGCGAGATCTCCGACATTTCACGCCGCCTGCTGCAGCCGCACCGGCAGAAGATCCAGATCGTGTTCCAGGATCCCTACCGCTCGCTCAACCCGCGCGTCACCGTCGGCGAGAGCATCGCGGAAGGCCCGATCAATTACGGCGTCTCGCATGCCGATGCCATGAAGCGCGCCCGCGAGCTGCTCGAGCTGGTCGGCCTGCCGGCCGATGCGGTGTCGCGCTATCCGCACCAGTTCTCCGGCGGCCAGCGCCAGCGTATCGCCATTGCGCGCGCGCTCGCGCTCGATCCCGATGTGCTGGTTGCAGACGAAGCCGTCTCCGCGCTCGACGTCTCCGTGCAGGCGCAGGTGCTGGAACTCCTGCACGAGATCCAGAAGCGGCTCGGCATCGCCATCCTGTTCATCACCCACGATCTGCGCGTCGCCGCCCAAATCTGCGACGAGGTCGTGGTGATGCAGCACGGCCGCGTCGTCGAGCAGGGCCCGGCCGCCGAAGTGCTGACGCATCCGCAGGAGGCCTACACTCGGGCCTTGCTCGAAGCAGCGCCGGGCCGCGGCTGGGACTTTGCGAATTTCCGGCCGGTGTCGGAGGGTGTGGCGGCGAGCGTGTAAGCTCTCCCAGGCTGTCATTCCGGGGCATCGCGAAGCGATGAGCCCGGAATCCATCAGGCTGTGGACTCTGTCGCACGATGGATTCCGGGCTCGCGCCCAAGGGGGCGCGCCCCGGAATGACGACGGAGAGAGATGCGCCGGCCTCGCAACAACGGTGCAAGCATTCCCAAAACGATCTGAGCCCATGCGCGAGGCGATTGCCTCCCTCGCTTGCTCTCGCCTCAGCGCCAAGGCTAACGTCGCGCACTTTCATACGCTGGACTTGTATTGATGACACGTATCGCCGTCGGCGGCTTCCTGCACGAGACCAATACCTTCGCTCCGACGAAGGCGACGTACGCGGATTTCCAGCATGGCGGCGGCTGGCCGGCGATGACGGAAGGTGCCGACGTGCTGAAGGTGATGCGGCGCATCAATGTCGGCCTTGCCGGCTTCGTCGACAGCACTGAGGCCAATGGCTGGGAACTCGTTCCGACGATCGCCTGTGGTGCAAGCCCCTCGGCGCATGTCACCAAGGACGCCTTCGAGCGCATCGTGAAGGTGATGGTCGACGGCATCGCGGCCGCGGGCCCGATCGACGCGGTCTATCTCGATCTGCATGGCGCGATGGTCACCGAGCATCTCGACGACGGCGAAGGCGAGATTTTGGCGCGCGTGCGCCGCGTCATCGGCAAGGATGTTCCGCTGGTCGCGAGCCTCGACCTCCACGCCAACGTCACGCCCGAGATGATGGAGCATGCGGACGCGCTGATTGCCTACCGCACCTATCCGCATGTCGACATGGCAGAGACCGGCCGCGCCTCTGCAAGGCACCTCGCATTGCTGCTGAAGACCAAGCAGCCCTTTGCAAAGTCGTTCCGCCAATTGCCGTTCCTGATCGCGATCAGCTGGCAATGCACGAACGACTTTCCCACCAAGGGCATCTACGAAAAGCTTGCCGCTCTCGAAAGCGATGCGGTTCCGACGCTCTCTTTCGCGCCAGGCTTCCCTGCCGCCGATTTCTGCGATTGCGGGCCGAGCGTGTTCGCCTATGGCAAGACGCAAGGAGATGCCGACCGTGCAGCGGATACGATCGCCAAGCTGATCGAAAGTCACGAGAACGATTTCGACGGCAAGATCTGGTCGCCCGATGATGGCGTCCGCCACGCCATGGAGCTTTCGAAGAGCGCGAGCAAGCCGATCATCATCGCCGATACTCAGGACAATCCCGGCGCCGGCGGCGATTCCGACACCACCGGCATGCTGCGCGCGCTGGTGCGCAACAAGGCGAGCGCCGCGACCGGCGCGATCTACGATCCGGCGTCAGCCAAGGCCGCGCATGCGGCCGGCGTCGGCGCCACCATCACGCTCGCGCTCGGCGGCAAGTCCGGCATTCCCGGCGACGAGCCCTATACCGAGACCTTTGTCGTCGAAAAGCTCTCCGACGGCCGCTTCATCGCGCCCGGCCCCTATTATGGCGGCCGCGAGATGGAGATGGGCCCGTCGGCGGCCTTGCGCATCGGCGATGTGCGTGTCGTTGTCTCCTCGCACAAGGCGCAGCTCGCCGATCAGGCAATGTACCGCTATGTCGGCATCGAGCCGATTGGGGAGAAGATTCTGGTCAACAAGAGCTCGGTGCATTTCCGCGCCGATTTCGAGCCGATCGCGGAAAAGCTGATGATCTGCGCCGCGCCCGGCGCGATGCCGGCCGATACCGCCTCGCTGCCCTGGACGCGCCTGCGGCCGGGTATCCGCATCAAGCCGAACGGCCCCGTTTTCATGCCCAAATCTCGCTAATCAAGTCACGCTAACCGGACAGGACACATGCCCACCATTGACCGCATCGACGGCTATGCCGACGAACTCACCGCCATCCGCCGCGACCTCCACGCCCATCCCGAGATCGGCTTCGAGGAGGTCCGCACCTCCGGCATCGTCGCCGACAAGCTGAAGGGCTGGGGCATCGAGGTGCATCGCGGCCTCGGCGGCACCGGCGTGATCGGCGTCATCAAGGGCAAGGGCGCGAGCGGCAAGCGCATCGGCTTGCGCGCCGATATGGACGCGCTGCCGATGGAAGAGAACACCAATCTGAAATGGAGCTCGAAAATCCCCGGCCGCTTCCACGGCTGCGGCCATGATGGCCACACCACCATGCTGCTCGGCACCGCGCGCTACCTCGCGGAAACGAGAAACTTCGACGGCACCGTGCACCTGATCTTCCAGCCGGCCGAGGAAGGCCTCGGCGGCGCCCGCGCCATGATCAAGGACGGCCTGTTCGAGAAATTCCCCTGCGACGAGCTCTACGGCCTGCACAACGCGCCCGACCTCAATCTCGGCGAGATTGCGATCCTGCCCGGCCCGGCGATGGCCGGCGCCGACTTCTTCGACCTCCGCATCACCGGCTATGGCGCGCATGGCGCAATGCCGGAGCGCTCCAAGGACGCGGTGATCATCGCGACCACGCTGGCGCAGGCGATCCAGACCATCGTCAGCCGCAATGTCGAGCCGCTCCAGGCCGCGGTGGTGTCGATCACCCAAATCCATGCGGGCTCCGCCTACAATGTCATTCCCGGCGAAGCGCATCTTTGCGGCACCATCCGCACCTTCTCGGATGAAGTCCGCGCCCTGATCAGCCAACGCGTCCGCACGATCTGCGCCGGCATCGCCAGCGCCTATCAGTGCGAGATCGACGTCGACATCCGCGACACCTTTGGTGTGCTGGTCAACCAGGTCGAGCAGTCCAAGGTGGTCGAGGACGTTGCGCGCACCATCGTCGATCCTGCCAAGGTGATCACCCGCAGCCAGCCGAAGATGGGCAGCGAGGACTTTGCCGACATGCTGCAGACCATTCCGGGCGCCTATTTCTGGGTCGGGCATGAGGGCTCCGTGCCGGTGCACAATCCCGGCTATGTGCTCGACGACAAGATCCTGCCGATCGGCGCCAGCATGTTCGCCCGGATCATCGAAACGCGCATGCCGGTAGTTTAGCGATGCACAAGAAGGGCGTCGAAGAGGCGGTCACCTCGTTGCACGATCTCTCCGCGGTCGATCTGATCGCAGGCTATCGCGCCAAGCAGTTCTCGCCGAGCGAGGTGCTGGAGGACGTGCTCGCGCATGTCGCTGCGTGGGAACCACACCTTAGGGCGCTATATGCATTCGATCCCGACAGCGCGCGAGAGGTGGCCGCGGCCTCGACCGCGCGCTGGTCAGGCGGCGAGCCCTCCGGGGCGCTCGACGGCGTGCCGGTGACGATCAAGGATAACATCGCGACCAAGGGAGTGCCGGTGCCGCTGGGGGCTGCCAGTGTCAAGCTCGTCCCGGCCGAGAAGGACGCTCCGCCCGCCGCGCGGCTGCGTGAGGCCGGCGCAATCATGTTCGCGAAGACCACCATGCCCGATTACGGCATGCTGTCCTCGGGGCTCTCCTCCTTCCACGCGCTCGCGCGCAATCCCTGGGACCTCTCCAAGAATCCCGGCGGCTCCAGCGCCGGTGCGGGCGCCGCAGCCGCAGCCGGCTATGGCCCGCTGCATCTCGGCACCGATATCGGCGGCTCGGTGCGCCTGCCCGCGGGCTGGTGCGGTCTCGTCGGGTTGAAACCAAGCTTTGGCCGCGTGCCGATCGATCCCGCTTATGTCGGCCGCGTCGCCGGCCCCATGACCCGCACGGTCGATGATTGCGCGCTGATGATGAGCGTGATCGCAAAGCCCGACCGGCGCGACGGCACGAGCCTGCCCGCCGAGCCGCTCAACTGGAAGGGTCTGGAGAAATCCCCGCGCAAGCTGCGCATCGGCCTAATGCTCGATCCCGGCACCGGCATGGCGCTGGAGAAGCCGGTGCGAGAGGTCGCGGTGAAGGCCGCAAAGGCGTTCGAATCCGCAGGCAGCGTCGTCACCGAAGTCGACGGCATCCTCACGCGCGAGATGCTCGACGGCCTCGACAACTTTTGGCGCGCACGAATGTGGGACGATCTGTCGAAGCTGACGGCGGCCGAACAGGCAAAGGTGCTGCCGTATATTTTTAGATGGGGCGAGTCCGGCGCAAAGTTGTCGGGCGTCGATGTCATCCGTGGCTTCAATCAGACCATGGCGATCCGTGCGGCGGCGTCAAAGCTGTTCTGCGAGATTGATTACGTGATCTCGCCGACCGCGCCGAATGTCAACTATGCGGCGGACTGGGCCTCGCCCACCAACGATCCGATGAAGCCGTTCGAGCACATCTGCTATACCGTGCCGTGGAATATGTCGGAGAACCCGGCGGTCTCGATCAATGGCGGCTTCGACGCCAAGGGTTTTCCCATCGGCGTGCAGATCGTCGGGCGCCGCTTCGACGATATCGGCGTGCTCGGCATGGCCAAGGCGTTTGAGAGCCTGCGCGGCGCGCAGAAGCCCTGGCCCAAGCCACCGGCGAAGTAAACACACTCTCGTCATTCCGGGTTGCGCCCTCTTGGCGCAAGCCCGGAATCCATTCATCCGCACAAGTGGTGTGGAGAAATGGATTCCGGGTTCGCGCGTCGCGCGCCCCGGAATGACGTGCTAGAGAGAACGACAAAGAGACAAGGGAAGGAAACCACACTATGGCGTATGAGACGATCAAATACGAGGTCGCCGAGCAGATCCTCACCATCACGCTGAACCGGCCCGACAAGCTCAACGCCTTCAACGCGCAGATGCAGGCCGAGCTGATCGACGCGTTCGACGCCGCCGACAAGGACGACAACGTCCGCGCCATCATCGTCACCGGCGCAGGCCGCGGCTTTTGCGCGGGCGCGGACCTTTCGTCCGGTGCAGACACGTTTGATCGCGACGCGCGTCGCGGCCCGGTGAAGCGTTTTGCCGACGGCAAGGTCGACTACAGCGATCCGCAGGTCCGCGACGGCGGCGGTCAGGTGACCTTGCGCATATTCAAGTGCCTGAAGCCCGTGATCGCCGCGGTGAACGGTCCTGCCGTCGGCATCGGCGTCACCATGCAGCTCGCGATGGACATCCGCATCGCCTCGGACACCGCGCGCTTCGGCTTCGTGTTCTCCCAGCGCGGCATCGTGCCGGAGGCGGCCTCGAGCTGGTTCCTGCCGCGCATCGTCGGCATCTCGCAGGCGCTGGAATGGTGCTATTCGGGCCGCGTCTTTCCGGCGCAGGAAGCGCTCGCCGGCCGTCTCGTCAGCAAGGTCGTCGCCCCCGATGATCTGCTGCCGACCGCCCGCGCGCTCGCCAAGGAATTCGCGGCCAAGACCGCGCCGGTGTCGGTGGCGCTGATCCGCCAGATGATGTGGCGCATGATGGGTGCCGACGATCCCATGGAAGCCCACAAGGTCGACAGCCGCGGCATCTACGCCCGCGGCCGCTCGGAGGACGTGAAGGAAGGCGTGGTGTCGTTCCTGGAGAAGCGCCCCGCGCAGTTCAAGAACAAGGTGTCCAGCGATATGCCGGATTATTTTCCGTGGTGGACAGAGCGGGAGTATAAGTGAGGGATCGTAAGGTGGGTTAGCGAAGCGTAACCCACCTCTTTCATATCCACGGTCACAGAAGCGGTGGGTTACGCCTTCGGCTAACCCACCCTACGTTCTCACTCCATCACCAGTGCCACCCGCCCGATCGCCTTGCGGTCGAGCAACAGCCGCATCGCCTTGGCGCAATCTTCCAGCTGAAGGCGGTGCGAGATATTCGGGCGCAGCTTACCCTCCTCCGCCCATTGCAGCAGCGCCTTCAGGCGCGCCTCGCCGAGCGCCGGATTTTTCCGCACCGCTTCTCCCGCGCGCACGCCGAGCACGCTGGCGCCCTTGATCAGCAGCAGATTGGTTTTCGCCGAGCCGATGCCCCCGGTGAATCCGATGACCAGCAGCCGCGCACCCCAGGCGATGCAGCGCATCGAGTTCTCGAACACCTCGCCGCCGACGGGGTCGAACACCACGTCGGCGCCACGGCCATCGGTGATGCGCTTGACGGCGTCGCGAAACGGCTCGCGGTCGTAGCGCACGAGATGGTCGGCGCCGCGTGCCTTGGCGATCGCCAGCTTCTCGTCGCTGGACGCCGTCGCGATCACGGTCGCGCCCAGCATCTTGCCGATCTCGACGGCGGCAAGGCCGACGCCGCCACCAGCGCCATGCACCAAGAGCACCTCGCCCGGCTGGACCCTGCCGCGATCGATCAGCGCGTGATAGGCGGTGCCGTGGCCGGCGAGATAGGTCGCGCCCTCGGCGTAATCAAAGTTCGATGGCAGTGGCGTGAGCTGTGACGGCGTCACGACCGCTTCATCGGTGAAGGCACCGTGGCGCATCCTGACGATGACCTTGTCGCCGACAGCGACGCCCTTCACCTCTGCGCCGAGTTCGGTCACGTCGCTGGCGGCTTCCATGCCAGGCGTGAACGGCAGCTCGGGCTTGAGCTGGTACTCGCCGGCCGCCATCAGTACATCCGGAAAGTTCAACCCGGCGGCCCGGATCGCGACCCGAACCTCGCCCGGCTTGAGGGCGCGCGAGGGAAACTCTTCCAACCGCAACATTTCGGGTGCGCCGAGCGCGCGGCAGACGACGGCCCGCACCATCAGGCCGCGCTCGCCTTGTTACGCAGCAGCGCCTCGCGGATCAGCGGCAGGCGATCATTGCCAAAATACATGTCGGTCTTGTTGACGAAAATCGTCGGCGAACCGAACCCGCCGCGCGCGACGACCTCTTCCGTATTGGTTTTGAGCTGGTCCTTGATCGCCTGCTCCGAGATGCCAGCAAAGAATTTCTGCTCGTCGACGCCGACCTTCGTGCAGATCTCGGCCAGCACCGCGTCCTGCGAGATGTCCTTGTCGTCGCCCCAATAGGTCTCGAACAAGGCGGTTGCGAACGGCACCATCGCCTTGCCCAACCAGATGCAGCCGCGCATCGCCTTGACGCTGTTCACCGGAAACACCGTCGGCGGCATCTTGATCGCTAGGCCCGTCGAGCGCGCCCAGTCCTGAAGGTCCTTCTTCATGTAGCGCGCCTTCAGCGGCACCGGCGTCTCCCGCTGCGCGTAGACGCTCGGATTGACGGTGTTGAAGATGCCGCCGACCAGGATCGGCCGCCAGATGATCTCGGCGCCTAGCTCCTTGGCCAGCGGCTGGATATTGTGGAAGGCGAGATAGGTCCACGGGCTGGAGCAGTCGAAGAAGAATTCGATCATGGCGTTTCCTTTGTTTGTATTCGGTACGCTCTCTCCTCCGTCATTGCGAGCGCAGCGAAGCAATCCAGACTGCCGCCGCGGAAAGTTTCTGGATTGCTTCGCTTCGCTCGCAATGACGCGCGGCGGGGCCGACTTTTGTTGTTCTGTACCTCGACGTTAAGACATGGCAGACAGAGGCGCAATCACAACCCGCCGGGAGGGACCCATGCTGTTTCCAACGACGATCGCGGGCTCCTTGCCCAAGCCGGAATGGCTCGCCGAGCCCAACATGCTCTGGGCGCCCTGGAAGTCGCAAGGTGACGAGCTTGCACGCGCCAAGCGCGACGCGACGATGCTTGCGGTGAAGGTCCAGGAGGACGCCGGGATCGACATCGTCACCGAGGGCGAGCAGGCCCGGCAGCATTTCGTGCACGGTTTTCTGGAGAAGATCGAGGGCATCGATTTCGCCCACAAGGTCGAGATGGGCATCCGGAAAGATCGCTACAAGGCGATGGTGCCGCAGGTGGTCGCGCCGCTACGGTTGAAGGGCCGCGTCCATGCCGACGAGGCGCGTGTGGCGCGCACGCACACGAGGAAGAAACTGAAATTCACCCTGCCCGGCCCGATGACCATCATCGACACCATCGCCGATCGTTACTATGGCGATCGGGTGAAAATGGCGTTCGCCTTCGCCGAGCTTTTGAACGAAGAGGCCAAGGCGTTGCAAGCCGACGGCGTCGATCTCGTGCAGTTCGACGAGCCCGCCTTCAACGTCTACATGGACGAGGTCAACGACTGGGGCATCAACGCACTCGAGCGCGCCGCGCAGGGGCTCACCTGCGCCACCGCCGTGCACATCTGCTACGGTTACGGCATCAAGGCCAACACCGACTGGAAGGAGACGCTCGGCGCGCAGTGGCGGCAGTATGAGCAGATTTTTCCGGCGATCGATGCGAGCCCGATCCAGCAGGTTGCGATCGAGTGCCGCAATTCCAAAGTGCCCCTTGATCTGCTCGCGCTGCTGAAAAACAAGTTCGTGCAGGCCGGGGTGATCGATGTCGCCAGCGATACGGTGGAGACGGCCGAGGACGTCGTCAAGGTGATCGACGCGGTCTCGAAGTTCGTGCCCAAGAGCAACATCATCGCCACCACCAATTGCGGCATGGCGCCGATGCGCCGCGAGATCGCCGAAGCCAAGCTGATGGCGCTCGGCGCCGGTGCGGCGCTCGCGCGCGAGAAGCTCGGGTGATGGCCGTGATCCGACCGGTCCTGGTCATGGCTGCGCTTGCGGCATTCACGCTGCATGCGAACGCGGAGGACCGCTCCGTGCTGCTGAACTGCAAGGCGATGGTGGAACGCGCATCCAGGGGTGCAAATGCCACAAGCGAGGCTGAACTCACCCGCTGCCGTCAGGTGATCCGCGAATGGGCTTTGCGCGATGCGCGGACGACGGTGGATGAAGAGGGTAAGCCGCTGCGCTAAGGCAACGCGGTCGGATGCAGCACGGGCCGGTAGCCGGCATTCATCGTGCGTAGCGTCGATGGCGGCGTCAGCAGCATTGCTTCGTCCGGATGCTGCTCCACCGCAACATAACCGGCAGCCGACCACAGCAGCGCCCTGCCCTGCGTGATCAAATAACTCTTGTCGCCCTGCTGCAGCATCGCGCCGTCGGGAAGCTGAGCGACCGGCACCAGCAGAGTGTGAAGCCGCTTCTTGCCGTGATCGAGCCGCTCGTGGTGCAGCACCGTATCGATGTCGTGCATGCGGACGTCGTGCACGCGGTTGCCCTTCTCCCACGCGGCGCGGAAGCGATTGGCATCGTCGCGTCGGCAATAGAAGCAGGGACGATGCCCGGCGGCGAGCGCGGTGGCTTCATCGAGAAAGAACAGCTCGGTCCAGCTCTGCTGCGCCATCACCTCGCGGCGGCGGCCGCGGAATTCGCAGGTGCAGGTGAGCCAGGCCGGCGACGACCAGCGCTTCTTCAGCAGCGTCTTCGTCGCGGGATCATGGATGATGCCGCGATTGCCGGTGAACAGCCCGCGATGCGTGGTGGCGATGATCTCGCCGGTCGGCGTGACGCGGTTTTGCAGGGGCATGGCTGGCTCCGCCCGTCATTGCGAGCGAAGCGAGGCAATCCAGAAATGTCTCCGCGGAAGCAGTCTGGATTGCTTCGCTTCGCTCGCAATGACGGCGATACTTACGCCGCGCCGTCGCGGAGCGGCGGGTGGTAGGAGAGCGCGGTGTCCCAGGGGAAGAAGATCCAGGTGTCCTGCGAGACTTCCGTGATGAAGGTGTCGACCAGCGGGCGCCCCTTCGGCTTGGCGTAGACGGTGGCGAAATGCGCGTCGGGCAGCATCTCGCGCACCAGCTTGCCGGTCTTGCCGGTGTCGACGAGGTCATCGACGATCAGGAGTCCCTTGCCGGTACCGCCCCCGAGCTTCATCGCCTGATCCGAGATGCCCTTGAGGACCTGGAGATCGCCCTGCTTGGTGTGATCGTAACTGGCGATACAGACCGTATCGATCACGCGTACCCCAAGCTCGCGCGCCACGATCGCCGCCGGCACCAGACCGCCGCGGGTGATCGCGATCACCGCGTGAAAGGGGCCAACCTCGTTGAGCCGCCAGGTCAGCGCCCGGCAATCCCGGTGGAACTGGTCCCACGAAACGGGGAAGGCCTTGCCCGCGCGCTCCTGCGCGCTCAGTTCCGGTGCTTCACCAGCCATCATCATCTCCTGCATTCGTCTCCCGGCAGTTCATTTGCTACCGGGTGATGTTCAACCCCGCCAGCATTTCCTTCACCGCCGCCATCGCGGATGCCAGCTTATCCGCATCACGCGAGCGCACCACCAGATTGGTGTTCGGCTTTTGCTCCTCGTCCATGAAGGGATAGCTGCCGATGATGGTGTCGGGGTGCGCGGCGGCGATCGCCCGCAGCGGGCTGCCGATGTCGCCTTCCCGCGCATTGGCGCGGACCGATTCGGACAGCATGCGCACGCCGGATTTCAGCTTGGGCGAGACGATGTCCATCATCGCCTGCATGATCGAAGGCACACCGGCCATCACGATGACATTGCCGATCTTGAAGCCAGGGGCGAGGATAGTCGCGCTCTGGATCAGCTCGGCGCCGTCGGGGATGCGGGCCATGCGCAGGCGGGCCTCGTTGAGGTCTTGCTCGCTCCAGCGCTCGCGGAAACGGGCAACCACCTCGGGGTGGTGGTCGATGCCCACGCCAAAGGCCTTGGCGACGCTGTCGGCGGTGATGTCGTCATGGGTCGGTCCGATGCCGCCGGTGGTGAATACGTAATTGTAACGATGCCGCAGTGCATTCAACGCGGCAATGATATCGTCCTCGTCGTCGGAAACAATCCGGACTTCCTTCAGGTCGATGCCGATATTGGTCAGGTATTCGGCGATGAAGCCGATATTCTTGTCCTTGGTCCGGCCGGACAGGATTTCATCCCCGATGACCAGAATGCCCGCCGTGACGATCTCGCTCATACCTAAAGTCCCTCGCTGTCCCACGGAATTTGCCGGGGTAACGCGTTGAAGTCACGCGGTTTTGCTGCCGAAATAAGCAGTCCTCAGCCATTTTTTCAGGCACCTTCCCGGCCATATCCGGCAAATGCCCTTTCTCCATGCTTATCGCGCTGGCCCGCCCCTTGCTACCTCCTCAGAGTCATGCACTCTTGCCGCATGGCCAGGACGTTGCGGTCTTCACCAAGGCCTGACGACCTGCCAAATGGCGCAACGCCTTGCGGGGACAAGTCGGGATCTATGGCAGTCGCGTTTGACGAAATGAACATTCCCGGCGGGGACCTTCGCCCCGCCTATCAGGAGCTGGCGCGCTGGCTCAAGGAGACGCCTCCCGAGGCGCTCGAATATCGCCGCCAGGAGGCCGAGCTCCTGTTCCGCCGCATCGGCATCACCTTTGCCGTCTATGGCGATTCCGAATCCACCGAGCGCCTGATCCCCTTCGACGTGATCCCGCGCATCATGTCCGGCAAGGAATGGTCGCTGCTGGAGAGGGGCCTGAAGCAGCGCGTGCGCGCGCTCAACATGTTCCTGCGCGACATCTATCACGGCCGCGACATCCTCCGCGCCGAAATCGTGCCCGAAGATCTGATCTTCCAGAACCCGGTCTTCCGCCCCGAGATGAACGGCCAGCAGGTGCCGCACGACGTCTACGTGCACATCGCCGGCATCGACATCATCAGGGTCGATGCCGAGGACTTCATCGTGCTGGAGGACAATGCGCGCACGCCGTCCGGCGTGTCCTACATGCTGGAAAACCGCGAGATCATGATGCGGTTGTTTCCGGATCTGTTCGCCCGCCACCGGGTGGCGCCGGTCGAGCGCTATCCGGACGAGCTGCTCTCCGCTCTCCGCTCGGTCGCGCCGAACAGTGCCTCAGGCGAGCCGACGGTCGCGCTGCTCACGCCTGGCGTCTACAACTCCGCCTATTACGAGCACTCCTTCCTCGCCGACAAGCTCGGCATCGAGCTGGTCGAGGGCCGCGACCTCATCGTCAAGAACAACGAAGTGTTCATGCGGACGACGGAAGGCGTGAAACGGGTCGACGTGATCTATCGCCGCGTCGACGACGATTTCCTCGATCCCCTCACCTTCCGGCCCGACTCGGCGCTCGGCGTGCCCGGGCTGATGTCGGCCTACGCGGCCGGCAACATCACGCTCGCCAACGCGGTCGGCACCGGCATCGCCGATGACAAGGCGATCTACTCCTACATGCCGGAGATCGTGAAATTCTATCTCGGCGAGGATCCGATCCTGAAGAACGTGCAGACCTGGCGCTGCCGCGAGCCGAAGGATCTCGCCTACGTGCTGGATAATTTGAGCGAGCTCGTCGTGAAGGAAGTGCACGGCTCCGGCGGCTACGGCATGCTGATCGGCCCTGCCGCGACCAAAGCAACGATCGAAGCCTTCCGCGAGAAGCTCAAGCGCGAACCAGAAGGTTTCATCGCCCAGCCGACGCTGGCGCTCTCGACCTGCCCGACCTGCACGGCCTCCGGCCTCGCCCCGCGCCACGTCGATCTGCGGCCCTTCGTGCTCACCGGCAGCAAGAGCACGACGATCGTGCCGGGCGGGCTAACACGTGTTGCGCTGAAGGAAGGCTCGCTCGTGGTGAATTCGAGCCAGGGCGGCGGCACCAAAGACACCTGGATTTTGGACGAGTAGAGAGATGCTGTCGCGTACCGCCGAAAACCTCTACTGGCTCGCCCGCTATGTCGAACGGGCCGAATATCTCGCGCGCACCATCGATGCGACCTTGCGCGTCACCGCGCTTCCCGCCGCCTATATCGGCAAGACCAACGAGTGGGACTCCGCGTTGCTCACCGCCGGCGTCGCGGAAAGCTTCTATCAGACCCACGAGGAAGCCAACGAGCACAACGTCGTCGACTACCTTTCGTTCTCGGCCGACAACCCGTCCTCGATCAGGAACTGCATCGAGGCGGCGCGACTGAACTCGCGTTCGGTGCGCACGGCGCTGACCAGCGAGATGTGGGACACCATCAACTCGGCCTGGATCGAGCTTCAGGCGGTCTGGAGCAAAGGCACTTCCACACGCGAGGACCTCGCAAAATTCCTGCGCTTCGTGCAGGAGACCTCGCTGCGCTTCGACGGCTCGGCCTACCGGACCATGCTGCGCAACGACGCCTACTGGTTCTCGCGCCTCGGCCTGCATCTGGAGCGCGCCGACAACACCGCACGCATCCTCGACGTCAAGTATCACGTGCTGCTGCCCGAAGAGGAGCACGTCGGCGGTCCGCTCGACTTCTATCAGTGGAGCTCGATCCTGCGCTCGGTGTCGGCACTGACGGCCTATCACTGGGTCTACCGCGAGACGCTGAAACCTTGGCTGGTCGCCGATCTGCTGATTCTCAACGGCACGCTGCCGCGCTCGCTTGCCAGCTGCTACGACAATCTCGTTCGCAACCTCGACCAGATTGGCGTCGACTATGGCCGCCAGGGCCCGGCGCAACGCCACGCCCGCGGCATCCGCAACCGGCTGGAACACAGCAACATGAACGACATTTTCCAGCATGGCGTGCATGAATTCATTCAGGAATTCATCACCGACAATTCCAGGCTGGGCGAAATCATCACGAAGCAGTATCTGATCTGACCTTCGTCATTCCGGGGTGGTCCGAAGGACCAGACCCGGAATCTCGAGCGATGCTATCGCATCGTCCCGGAATGACGCATAGAAACCATGGTCCACCATGCGCCTGCGAATTTTGCATACCACGACCTATCGCTACGAACCGCCGGCGACGAGCGTGATCCAGATCCTGCGCATGACGCCGGGCAGTCATGACGGGCAATATGTGGCGGAATGGCAGATCGACGTCTCGACCGACACCAAGCTCGACATCCATGAGGACGCCTTCGGCAATGTCACCCATGTGCTGTCCTGCGGGCCGGTCTCCGACATCAAGATCACCGCCGAAGGGCTGATCGAGACCCACGATACCGGCGGTGTGCTGCGCGGCGCCGACGAGCGCTTTCCCGCCGACATGTTTCTGCGCACCACCGATCTCACTACTGTCAATCCGGCGATGGCAGCGGTCGCGCGGCAGTTGCGCAGCGAGGCCGAGACCGACAGGCTCGGCTTCCTGCACACGCTGATGTCGCAAATCAGCGACCACATGACCTTCGACGAAGATCCAACCAACAGCGGCACGTCGGCGGCCGAGGCGTTCACGCTCAAGCGCGGCGTCTGCCAGGACTACGCGCATATCTTCATCGCCTGCGCCCGCACCGGCGGCGTGCCGGCGCGCTTCGTCTCCGGACACTTCCTGCGCTCCGACGGCACCGTGCATCAGGACGCCGGCCATGCCTGGGCGGAAGCCTATGTTCCCGATCTCGGCTGGGTCGGCTTCGATCCCGCCAACAGCATCTGCACCACCGACGCCCATGTCCGCGTCGCGATCGGGCTCGATTATCTCGGCGCAGCACCGGTGCGCGGCACCCGCTATGGCGGCGGCGCGGAGACGCTGACGGTCGCGGTCAAGGTCGAGCAGGCCGGCCGCGGCGGCCAATCGCAGTCGCAGTCGCAGCGGCAGAGCTAGCTTCATTCAGGGGCGCATTGGGATTGGACCGGCCCTTTGAAATTGGCTAGTAATTCCGCGCAACTAGCTGTTGCTTGAGCCAAAACGCGTCGGGGACTGGAAATGACCTATTGTTGTGGAATCCTGGTTCGGGACGGGCTGGTCATGATCGCCGACACCCGCACCAATGCCGGCCTCGACAATGTCTCGACCTTCCGCAAGCTGCATATCTTCTCCAAGCCCGGCGACCGCATCATGGCGATCGCCAGCGCCGGCAACCTCGCCATCAGCCAGTCGGTGCTCTCCACCCTGACCGAGGGCCTGGAAGACCCCGACACGGGTGAGATCGAGACGCTGATGAACGCGCCGACCATGTTCCAGGCCGCCCAGCGCATCGGCCGGGCGATCCGGGCGGTGCACGCGACCGAAGGGCCGGCGCTGAAATCCGAGGACGTCTCCTTCGACGTCTCCTTCCTGTTCGGCGGCCAGATCAAGGGTGCGCGCATGCGCCTGTTCATGGTCTACACCGCCGGCAATTTCATCGAGTGCACCACCGATACACCCTACCTGCAGATCGGCGAGCACAAATACGGCAAGCCGGTGCTCGACCGCGCCATGCATTACGACGTCGAGCTCTACGAGGCACTGAAGACCGGCCTGATCTCGATGGATTCGACCATGCGCTCGAACCTCGGCGTCGGCCTCCCCATCGACGTGCTGGTGGTGCGCGCGGATGCATGCGACGCCGATCTCAACCATCGCATCGAGGCAGGCGAGCCCTACTTCCACGACCTGCGCTCGCGCTGGTCGGCGGCGTTGCGCGCGGCGCATCAGAATATTCCGCGTCCGCCCTACAAGAACGAAAAAGAACCGAAAACCTGACAACTGAAGAAAAGGCAGGAAACGATGAGCGAAGCAAAAAAGATCGCATTGGTGACCGGTGCGGGCACCGGCGTCGGGCGCGCCGCGTCGCTGGCGCTGATGAACATCGGCTTCACCGTGGTGCTGGTCGGGCGCCGGCTCGACATGCTCGAGGAGACCGCGAAGCTCGGCCCAGCAGGCAAGAGCCTGTGCATCACCGCCGACATGACCAAGCCGGACTCGATCGCCGCGCTGTTCGACAAGGTGAAGGCGACCTGCGGCCGGCTCGACGTGCTGTTCAACAACGCCGGCATGGGCGCACCCGCCGTCAACTTCGAGGACCTCAGCCTCGAGCAGTGGCAGGCGGTGGTGAACACCAACCTCACCGGCCCGTTCCTGTGCACCCAGCACGCCTTCCGCATTATGAAGGACCAGAGCCCGCGCGGCGGGCGCATCATCAACAACGGCTCGATCTCGGCGCATGCGCCGCGGCCGTTCTCGGCGGCCTACACCTCGACCAAGCACGCCATCACCGGCCTCACCAAGGCCTCCAACCTCGACGGCCGCATGTATGACATCGCGGTCGG
Source organism: Bradyrhizobium cytisi (assembly GCF_008123515.1). GTDB lineage: Bacteria > Pseudomonadota > Alphaproteobacteria > Rhizobiales > Xanthobacteraceae > Bradyrhizobium > Bradyrhizobium cytisi. The sequence continues at coordinate 6,327 of NZ_VSSR01000033.1, read as the reverse complement.
CCAGGTCGACATCGGCAATGCCGCCACGCCCATGACCGACCGCATGGTCAACGGCCCGGGCGTGCTGCAGCCGGACGGCACCACCAAGCACGAGCCGCGCATGGATGCGAAAGCGGTCGGCGATGCCGTCGCCTACATGGCCGGCCTGCCGCTCGATGCCAACGTGCTGACCATGACCGTCATGGCCACCAAGATGCCGTTCGTGGGACGCGGCTGAACTCAAAACGCGAAAACAACCCCATGCACAGTAGGCGCCAAGGACGCTTACTGCTGCTCGGCTGCAGGGGTGACGCGGCGTAAGTCCGCGCGCTGTCTCCACAATCGTCATTGCGAGCGCAGCGAAGCAATCCAGTCCGTCGTCGCGGCGAGATTCTGGATTGCTTCGCTGCGCTCGCAATGACGGGGGAGAGAGCGAGCCCGCTATTCCAGCGTTTCCACCTGCCGCAGGGTGGGGAACAGCTTCATCCAGAGCAGCGCCACCGCGACGGTGCAGACGCCGCCGAGCACGGCGGCGGGCATGGCGCCGAACAGCGCGGCCGTCAGTCCGCTCTCGAACTGGCCGAGCTGGTTCGAGGCGTTGATGAAGAGGAAATTGACCGCGCCGACGCGGCCGCGCATCTCGTCGGGGGTTGAGAGCTGCACCAGCGAGAAGCGGATCACGACGCTGATGGTGTCGGCCGCACCCAGGATCGCGAGCGACAGCACCGACAGCCACATCCAGGACGACAGCGCGAACACGATCGTGGCGACCCCGAACACGATCACCGCCTGGAACATGCGCAGGCCCACATGCCGCGTGATGGCATGGCGCGCCAGCACCATGGTCATCAGCAGTGCGCCGACGGCTGGCGCCGCCCGCAACACGCCGAGTCCCATCGGGCCGGTCTGGAGAATGTCGCGGGCGTAGATCGGCAGCAGTGCGGTGACGCCGCCGAACAGCACGGCGAACAGGTCGAGCGAGATGGTGCCGAGGATCGCCGGATTGCTGCGGATGAAGCGAACGCCGGCAAAGATATTGTCCGAGCTCGTCCCCTCCTTGGCGACCGCCTGCGGGCGCGGCTGGATGAAGCCGGTCAAAATCATCCCGAGGATCCAGAACAGCAGCATCACCGCATAGGCCAGATGCGGTGCGATCGCATAGGCAAAGCCGCCGAGCGCCGGCCCCGTGATGGTCGCGACCTGCCCTGCGCCACTTGCGACTGCCGTTGCGCGCTGGAGCGATCCCTGCGGCGCGATCAGCGGCAAGAGCGCCGCCGTGGTCGGGCTCTCGAAGGCGCCGGCGATGCCAAGCACGAAGGTCGCGACGAAAATCTGCACCTCGCTGACCGCGCCGAGATAGGTGATCCCTGCGAGATAGAGCGCGGTCGCGGCTTCCACGAGCTGGCAGAGCTGGACCACGCGCTTGCGCTCGAAACGGTCGGCGGCGTGGCCGGCGACGAAGACGAGCAGCGCGGTGGGCGCGAATTGCACAAGGCCGACCATGCCGAGGTCGAAGGCCGAGCCGGTGAGGTCGTAGATCTGCCAGCCGATTGCGACCGCCGCGATCTGGCTGGAAAAGCGTGACAGGCTGCGCGAGAGCAGGAAGAACAGGAAGGCGCGGTGGCGGAGGAGCTCACCGGCGCTGACCGCCGGACCGGCTGAAACTGGCTGTTCTGGCATCGCCTCTTCGGTCACGCTCGGCTGGTCCGCCCCTGGTATCGAGGTGCCTCGCGTGGCTGACGCGGGCCTGCTTGTCAACAGCGGGCGGCACCTGGGGCCATCCGGCATTGCGTTTGCAACGCAGGCGCGGCCATAATCACGGGGGTTTGGGGACATCATGCTGCGGCTGCAATCGACACTCGGCGTTTTCGCATTGCTGCTGATCGCGTTCGCGCTGGCGGAGAATCGCCGCGCGGTCTCGCTTCGGCAGGCGCTGATCGGCCTTGTCGTGACCTTCGTCACCGCGATCGTGCTCTTGAAGGTGCCGATCGTGGCGCATGCCTTCGGCGCCATCAACGACGCGGTCGGCGCCATCTCCGCGGCCTCGCGCGCCGGCTCCTCATTCGTGTTCGGCTATGTCGGCGGAGGTCCCCTGCCCTTCGACCTGAAGACGCCGGGCGCCGATTTCATCCTGGCGTTCCAGGCGCTGCCGATCGTGCTGGTGATGAGCGTGCTGACGACGCTGCTGTTCTATTGGCGCGTGCTGCCCCCGATCGTGCGCGGCATGGCCTGGCTGCTCGAGCGCACGCTCGGCGTCGGCGGCGCGGTCGGGCTTTCGACCGCCGCCAACATCTTCCTCGGCATGGTCGAGGCGCCGCTGTTCGTGCGGCCGTATCTGGTGCAGATGAGCCGAAGCGAATTGTTCCTGGTGATGACCGGCGGCATGGCGGGCATCGCCGGCACCGTGCTGGTGCTCTATGCGACGCTGCTGGCGCCGCTGATCCCCGACGCGGCCGCGCATTTCGTCATTGCCTCCGTACTGGGCGCACCGGCCGCGATCCTCGTCAGCCTGATCATGGTGCCGGAGACAACCGGCAAGCGCACCGGCGGCGCGCTGGAGGATCCCAAGATGGAAGTCTCCAGCACGATGGATGCGATCGTGAAGGGCACGAGCGCGGGGATCGAGTTGCTGATCAACATCGTCGCGATGCTGCTGGTGCTGGTGGCGCTGGTCTACCTCGTCAACGCCATCCTTGGCCTGCTGCCAAACATCGGCGGCGCCGCAATCTCGTTGCAGCGCCTGCTGGGCCTCGTGATGGCGCCAGTGTGCTGGCTGATGGGGCTGCCCTGGGATCAGGCCGTCACCGCCGGCAGCCTGATGGGCACCAAGACCGTGCTCAACGAACTGATCGCCTATGTCGACTTCTCGAAGCTGCCGCCGGGCACGCTCGATCCGCGCTCGCGCCTGATCATGCTCTACGCGATGTGCGGCTTCGCCAATTTCGCCAGCCTCGGCATCATGATCGGAGGGCTCGGCGTCATGGCACCGGAGCGGCGCGACGAAATCAATGCGCTAGGGCTCAAATCGATCGTGTCAGGCACGCTGACGACGTGTCTGATGGGCGCGATCGTGGGGGTGTTGACGTAAGTCTCTCCGCCGTCATTGCGAGCGAAGCGAAGCAATCCAGAAATGCATCCTTGGAGATAGTCTGGATTGCTTCGTCGCACCAGCGCAAAATCGCTTCGCGATTTTGTCGCGGGCTCCTCGCAATGACGGCGGAGAGAGTCTAAGCCAAAACTCCAGCCACGGTGCGAAATGCCGCGACAGCGCGATCAATGTCGGCATCGTCGATATGGCGATGGGTCACACAGCGCAAGCGACGCCGCCCCCAGGGCCTGGCCCTCAGCCCCGCCTTCTCGAGCGCCCCTGACCACGCGGCACTGTCGCGCCCGGAGAGAGAGACATCGACCTGCACGATATTCGTCTGCGGGATTGTCGCGCTGAGCTTTGGACCGATCGCGTTCAGCGCATCACTCAGGGCTCGCGCACGCCGGTGGTCCTCGCCCAGACGCGCACCCATGACCTGAACCGCCTCGAGGCCGGCGGCAGCCAGGATGCCGATCTGGCGCTGCGTGCCTCCCAGCATCCGGCGAAACCTGCGGCTCCGGTCGATCACGGCGCGCGGCCCGGCGAGCACAGCACCGGCCGGCGCGCTCAGGCCCTTCGACAGACACAGCGAGACCGTGTCGCTATGCCTCGCAACCTCGGCCGGCACCGTTTCGAGCGCGACCGCGGCGTTGAAGAGCCGCGCGCCGTCGAGATGCACCGGAACGCCGCGGGCCGAGGCCATGGCGTGCACGGCCTGCATATGCTCCAGCGGCAGCACGGCGCCGCTCGCGTTGTTGTGCGAGGTTTCCATCGCGACAAGGGCGGTCCTGAGCTTGAGCCCTTCGCCCTGCAAGGCGTCTTCCAGCAAATTCAGGTCCATCGCGCCGTCGCTTCCGGCAATGGCGAGGTAGAACTGCCCGGTAAACGTCGCCGCCCCACGTTCGGAGCTGTACATATGAGCATTCGCCTCCAGCACGATCTGTTCGCTGCGCTGCGACTGCGCCAGCGTCGCCAACAGATTGGCCATGGTGCAGCTCGGCACAAACAGGCCGGCGTCCTTGCCCAACGCCGCAGCTGCGACGGCCTCGAGCTCCTGCACCGTGGGGTCGCCATCCAGCCCGTCATCACCGAGCGGCGCCGAGGCCATGCGGGCATACATCGCTTCGGTCGGCTTGGTGACCGTATCGCTGCGCAGGTCGATCGGTGGCAACTCAGCGCCCGTCAGACTCGTGTCGTGTCGATGTGCCATTGCGGGACCTCTAGAGCACTTGGTGCGTCATTCGTAGACTGCGGGGTCGCCGGAATCGGTCGGGTTGGCCAGCGCCCGCTTGAGGGCGGCGCTCATTGGAAATTTCAGGTTGAGGCCATGCGGTGGAATCGGTGAATTGAAATATTTGTCGTACAGCGCCGCAATCTGTCCGCTCTTCATCATGTCGATCACGGCCTCGTCGACCACCTTCTTGAAAGCAGGATCGTCCTTGGGTTCGACGATACCGTAAGGCGCCAGCTCGAGACCCTTGCTACCGATCAGGTAGTCATCCGGCGTCCTGGACGAGGCGACCGTGGCATAAGCGAGACCGTCATCGTTGGCTGAGCCGGCCACCCGGCCCGTCGACACCAACAAGAAGGTCTCGGCGGTGTCCTTGGCCGGCACGACCGTGATGCCGAGATTGTTCCTGGCGTTGATCAGCGTAATCACCTTGAAAGTCTGGCCGCCGGCCTGGGCGGAGATGGCCTTGCCACGAAACGAAGTGGGGTCGTTGACATCGACCCCACCATCCCTGCGCGCGACGAGGACGACCTGCGCAACGAAGGTGGTGGGAGCAAAGGCGGCAAGTTTATGCCGCTCGACATTATTGGTCGTGTTGCCGCATTCGAGATCGATCGTCCCGTTGGCGAGCAGCTGAATGCGTGTCGCCGAGGTGATGGGGTTATAGCGAGTCTCGAGCTTGGGGAGCTTGAGGGCCGTCTTGATCGCCTGCACCACCTGTTCACAGATTTCCACGGTGTAGCCGACCGGCTTCTGGTTACCGTCGAGATAGGCGAAGGGCACCGAGGTCTCGGGATACCCCAATGTGATCGAGCCGGTCTCACGGATCTTGTCCAGCCTGCCCGCACCCTGGGCGATGGCCTCGCCGGAAAGAAGACCTGCAGCGACGCTCGCCGCGGCAAGTGCCTTGATCGTTGTCGCTTTCATGTCGTCCCTCTCTTGGCGAATGTTCGTGACGCCGTCCGCGCTCGGTGAGCAACGATAGGGCAGCTCCGTGCGAACGGCGTCACGCTCTGGACTATCGTCCAAAAGACCGATCTGATGAAATTCCAGTTTCACACTCCCTTATACGGATTTGATATGGCCACCAGACGCATGGGCTTGAAGCATGTGGAGGCTTTTCGGGCGGTCTTCGTGACGGGATCGATGACGCAGGCGGCTCAGCGCATGCATACCTCGCAACCCCAGATCAGCCGCCTGATCGGACAGTTGGAGGCGATCACGCAATTCCCGCTGTTCGACCGCAGCGGCGGCCGCCTCCGTCCGACCGTGGACGGATCGCGCTTTTTCCAGGAGGTCGAGAAGACTTTCATCGGCCTGGCGGGACTGGAGACCAGCGCAGCCAGCATCCGCTCGTTCGGCATGGGTCGGCTAAGCGTTGCGGCGATGCCGCGCCTGGCCGGCGGCCTGCTGACGCGCATCGCGGCGCGCTTCAAGGTCGACTATCCGCATGTGATGATCTCGATCCGGTCAGGCACGGCGAGCGCCGTGCACGACTGGGTCAGTTCCGGGCTTTGCGACACCGGGCTCGCAATGCTTTACGGCGAGGTTGCGGGGGTGCATGTCGAGCCGGTGCTCAAGACCCGTTGCGTCGCGATCATGCCGAAGGCGCATCGTCTTGCGCAGAAGAAGACGCTGCGCCCTGCCGATTTCGCCAATGAGGCCTTCATCTCCTTCGCCACGGGGAGCCCGCTCCACGATCGCATCGATATGATCTTTGCGCAGGCCGGCGTCACGCGCCGCGTCGTTGCCGAGACCGATCTGGGCGCATCCGTCTGTGCCCTGGTCGCGGCGGGTCTCGGCATCAGCATCATCAATCCGATTGCCGCGCATGACGAGAGCTCTGGCGCGGCCCTGATTGCGCGTCCCTTCAACCCTGCTGTCCCCGTCACGATCGCGCTGCTCTATCCGCCCTATGCCGCGCGCGGCCGGTTGATCGATGTCTTCGGCGAATATGCGCGCAAGATCATGAGCGAAGAACTGGGCTATCTCGAGCGGTAGTCGGGGGGCCCGTCATTGCGAGCGCAGC
>NZ_VSSR01000032.1 GCF_008123515.1 Bradyrhizobium cytisi | reverse complement strand
CTGCGCTCGCAATGACGAGCTACTCGATCACCCGTGCCCGCAAATCGGCATCGGGAACGAAGCACGCATCATACTTCCCAAAAATGCGATAGCGGTTGTGCGCGATGAGGCCGTACATTGCATTCCGCAGCGGCTTCGGCACGGCGAACAGCGCGTGCGTCCAGCTCCAGCCTGGCAGATGCGACAGCACCGTCAGCGCGGCATCGGACTTCATAAACACCTCGCCGCCATGGACCACCGCATTGGTATCGGGATCGTCGGCATCGATGCCGAACGTCCGCGCGAGCTTTGCCCCATAGTCCGATTGAATGGGCGTGAACCGAAAGCGCTTCGTCGTGTCGCGCTGCGCGACGAACCGCACCCAGCGCGAGCAGAAGATGCAGACGCCGTCGAACAGGATCACGTCGTCATCAGGCCATTTTTGCATCAGCGATTATCCAACATCCGGGGCGCGACCAGGAAATACAGCGTCATGGCCTGTTCGCCACCACCAGCTTTAGCGCACGCGCGAGCTCGCTGCTTGCGGCTCGGACGCCGGCCTCGGTCTCGATCATCCAGTGCCCCTCGCTGCCCACGGCCGGCAGGATGCGAACATCGTCCTTGCCGCCGCCGCTGCGAAACGCATCCGCCAGCTCTTTCGAAAATGCGGGCGCAAAATAGCTGTCATTGACTGCGACCAGCGATGTGACGGGAATGCGCCCCCCCTTGCCGAATTCGGCCGCAGCCGCGAGAAGCGTATGTGGCGCGCAAATCCGGTTCGGTTCATCGTTGGCATGGCCGCCGCGCCCTGGCGCAAAAGCGACGATCGCGGAAATCCGTTTCGGATCGGCGTTCGCAAGCGCCAGCGCGCCCCAGCCGCCGGCCGAATGGCCGATCACGACCGCGGCATCCTTGCGGATAAAAGCCTGCTTTTGCAGATAGTCCAGCGCGAGCGAAATTTGCTCCGCTGTCGCGCGGCCCGCGCGTGCGTAGTCCGCTTCGTCGCAGCCGCCCTGGTCTTCGACATAGCGGCCGCCGGTCGCGCCATGGCCGAGTCGCTCCGGCACCAGCACGGCAAAGCCGCGCGCGACGAGAAACGCTGCGAGTGCGCGATATTCCGGCTGCGGCATTTGTGCGCGACGCAACACGTTTTGTGTCGACGCATGTGCGATCACCGCAAGCCGAAACGGACCGGCATCGGCGGGACGAAACAGCAGCGCGCGTGCGGCAATGTCGGTATCCGGGGACGGCACGCGCCATTCCTGCCGCCGGAACGGCTCGCTCTCTGCGCCCGCTGCCCCGAACGTGACCTGAGCGCTCAGAGGCTGCGCCGTCAGCACGGACAGCAGAAGGAGAGCAAGGGTATCGAGGAGCCGCATGAATGACCGAGGACGAACACGGATGACACAGGCCAGAGTATTCGGAACGAATCACTCTGGGCGGACTTTCTGCGTTGCCATCGCCGTTCGTTCGCTGAGACCGCGGAGTTTTGCACCGGCGCATGGCAGACCACTGCCGTTCGAAATGGCGGCTTGTCTTTTTTCGGTACAACATGGTTAAAATACTGATGCAGAAAGTCCACAGGTTAACCGATAATTAACGATAGGTCTTGCCGCCGGCGCGGCGACTTGGTTTGATCGCCTCCATGAGCACAACCCTGATCGAGGTCCGGCCGGCCAAAGCTGCAGATGCAACTGCGGTGGCGTCCACCCATGACGAAGCCTGGCGTTCCGCCTATCAGGGCATCATTCCTGGCGCCGAGCTGGAGAAGCTGATCAACCGTCGCGGTCCGCAGTGGTGGGACAGCGCGATCCGCAAGGGCAGCCGCGTCAGCGTGCTGGTGTTCGGCGACAAGATCGCGGGTTACGCGAACTACGGCCGCAATCGCGCCCGCAGCCTGCATTTCGACGGCGAGATCTATGAGCTGTACCTGCGCCCCGAGTTTCAGGGCCTCGGCTTCGGCCGTCGCCTGTTCACCGCCGCCCGCCGCGACCTCATGCAGAGCAATCTGAAGAGCATGGTGGTGTGGGCGCTCTCGGACAACGATCCGGCGACCGAGTTCTACCGTGCCTTGGGCGGCCGCATGGTGGCGCGCTCCTCGGAGCGGTTCGGGCCGAAGTCGCTCGACAAGGTTGCCTTCGCCTGGACCAATTGACCTGCTGAAACCTTAATCGGCAGCGCTGCCCATTCGTCGATACCCGTTGCTTTTTGTGCCGGTGATCGCTGGATTCATTATTTCAAAAAACACGATGGATTGGGGGGCCAAGCCCGCGTATGACAGCGCCAAAATCGCTGCCGGGCGCGATTTAACCTCGGCGACAACGGAGCCTATTTAATGCGTATCGATGCGGTCTCGATCGGAAAAAACGTCCCTGAGGACGTCAACGTCATCATTGAAGTCCCCGTGGGCGGCGAACCGATCAAATACGAGATGGACAAGGAAGCCGGCACGCTGGTGGTCGACCGCTTCCTCTACACGCCGATGCGTTACCCCGGAAACTACGGTTTCATCCCGCACACCCTGTCCGATGACGGCGACCCCTGCGACGTGCTGATCATCAACACCCGCGCCATCATCCCCGGTGCCGTCATGAGCGTGCGCCCGGTTGGCGTGCTGTTCATGGAGGACGAGGCCGGCGGCGACGAGAAGATTCTGGCGGTGCCGTCGTCAAAGCTGACGCAGCGCTACGACAAGGTGAGGTCGTATTCCGACCTGCCCGATATCACGCTGCAGCAGATCCAGCACTTCTTCGAGCACTACAAGGATCTCGAGAAGGGCAAGTGGGTGAAGATCATGCGCTGGGGCGGCCCCGAGGAAGCGCAGAAGCTGATCCTCGAAGGCATCGAGCGCGAGAAGAAAAAGAAGGCGTGAGTTTTTGAGCGCAGCGTGAAACGATGCGCTGCTGAGCCGGGGCCCCAGTACAGCGGTGCCATGGGTCCCGGCTCAGCGTCGCGTCCGGGACACGAGAGTGGCGCTACACCGCTGGCCTTGGCACCCCAGCGATCGCACAAGCTGCGCGCAGCGTGTTCACGAGCAGGCAGGCGACCGTCATCTGGCCGACGCCACCCGGCACCGGCGTCACCGCACCGGCAACGCCAAGCGCTTCCTGATAGGCGACATCGCCGACGAGGCGGGTCTTGCCGTCGGCCTTCGGCATGCGGTTGATGCCAACATCGATCACGGTCGCACCCGGCTTCAGCCAGTCGCCGCGCACCATCTCGGGCTTGCCGACCGCGGCATAGACGAGATCAGCCTGCCTCACGAGTCCGGGCAGGTCGCGCGAGCGCGAATGGGCGATCGTCACCGTCGCGTTCTCGTTCAGCAGCAACTGCACCAGCGGGCGGCCGACCAGATTGGAGCGGCCGATCACGATGGCGTTCATGCCCTCGAGGGAAGGGTGCACGCTCTTGGTCAGGATGATGCAGCCGAGCGGGGTGCAGGGCGACAGCGCCGCGAAGCCGCCGGCGAGCCGCCCGGCATTGTTCGGATGCAGGCCGTCGACATCCTTGGCAGGATCGATGGCATTGATCACCGCCTCTGTGTCCAGCCCCTTGGGCAACGGCAATTGCACGAGAATGCCGTGCACGGCGGGATCGCGATTGAGCTTTGCGACCACGGCCAGCAGATCGGCTTGCGAGACGTCCACCGGCAGCTTGTGCTCGAACGAGGCCATGCCGGCTGCCTGGGTCTGCGTATGCTTGGAGCGGACATAGACTTCGCTGGCGGGATCGTTGCCGACCAGGACCACTGCGAGGCCCGGCACCAGATCGTGGTCGCGCTTGACGCGGGCGACCTCGTCCGCGACGCGCGCACGAAGGTCCGCGGCGATGACTTTTCCATCGATGATCGTGGCCGTCATGTCAGTTCCTTATGCCTGTCGATTTGACGGAAGCGAGCTCGCGCAACGCCTCGGTAAGTCGTGCCGGATCGCCCGCGATGGCGACCTGCTTCAGCCGCGACGTCGTCCCCGACAAAAGAGTGACGCTGGCCTTGGGTACGCCAAGCGATTTCGCCAGCAGCACCAGCACGGCGCGATTGGCCTCGCCGCCATCGGCGATGGCACGCACACGCACCTTCAGCACACTGCGGCCGTCGGAGAGCTGTTCGACCCCGTCGACGCCGTCACGTCCGCCCCGCGGCGTCACCCGCAACGCGATGCTGACGCCCGTGGTGGAGATCCGCCAAGGATCCATCGAGGCTCCATCACGGTTTCGCCGGACTAGGGCACGTTCGGATAGACGTACTCGGCGAGATAGAGCTGGATCAGCCAAAGCACGAAGAAGGCGACGATCGGAGACAGATCGAGCCCGCCCATCGCAGGCAGCCGGCGCCTGATAGGGCCGAGGACCGGCTCGGTAATCCGATAGAGAAATTCCCAGACCGCGCCGACGAACTGGTTGCGGGTATTCACGACATTGAACGCGATCAACCAGGACAGGATTGCCGATGCGATCAGCAGGTAGATGTAGAGATTGATGATCTGGATCAGAATGAAGACTATCGGGCGCATCAGCGAAACACTCTCTGGGCCAGTCGTGGGACGGGTCTTGGCTAGATACCGGTTCCCCCCGGCCCAAACAAGGGAGGTCGGTGCCCGGATGGCTAAAACCGGGTTGCACCCGTCCTTGACTTGACCTTGGCAGGGACTTAAATGGCGCCCGGTTGTCGGCCGCGTTTACCAGAGCGGCCAGCAAAGGGGCCATAGCTCAGCTGGGAGAGCGCGTCGTTCGCAATGACGAGGTCGGCGGTTCGATCCCGCCTGGCTCCACCAGCCTTCGCTCGCTACGCGAGCTACGGCTAGGCAAGCCAGCCGAGCTACCTCGCAGCGAAGTGAGCGAAGGCTGTCCCGGCATAGCCCGCAGGGCGACGGCGGACCTATCCACGGAGTGCTTCCCTACTTCCCCGTAAAGCGCGGCGGCCGCTTCTCCATGAAGCTTGCGACCCCCTCGCGAAAATCGCTGCCGTTCAACGCCACCATCATCTCCCGGTTCGCCTCGATGGTCGCCCCACTGAGGGTCTGGCCGGCACGCGTTCGCGCGCGCTCGTTGGCAACGAGCCTAGCATATCCAGGGATGAGGCAAGGACTTGCGCCAAGGACTTGCACCAAGGACTTGCACCAAGGACTTGCGCGAACGCGCGATCACTCGGCGGCTTGCGCCAGCACAGGCCGGTACGCCAGCCAGCCGTCGATGAAACGATCGAGCCAGACGCGTTCCGCGGCATCGTAGACCGCGCGATCGGCAAAATGATGATGCCGTTCGCGCGCGCCAGGCGCGCTGAGACCGTCATAGCCGCGCGTGGTCCAGCAATGCATCATTGCGTAGGTCACGTCGGGATGAAACTGCACGCCGAAGGCATTGCCGGTGCGGAACGCCTGGATCGGAAAATCATCGCCTTCCGCAAGCAATTCGGCGCCGGAAGGCAACTGAAATCCCTCGCGATGCCAGTGATAGACCTGCGCCGGCCAGTCCGCGCAGAGCGCGCGGCCAGCCGCGGTCGGGCGGATCGGGTAGTAGCCGATCTGGGTCAGTGCCTGTGCATGCGGCGCGACGCGTGCGCCGAGCTGCATCGCCAGCATCTGCGCGCCCAGGCAGATGCCGAGGAACGGCCGCTGTTCGCGGAGTGGAATTTGGATCCAGTCGATCTCGCGGCGGACGTAGTCGTCGGGATCGTTGGCGCTCATCGGGCCGCCGAAGACCACGGCGCCGGCATGCCGGTCGAGCGTGTCGGGCAGGGGATCGCCGAAGCGCGGCCTGCGGATGTCGAGATGATGGCCGAGCGCGCGCAGCGCGTTGCCGACGCGGCCGGGCGTCGAGGATTCCTGGTGCAGGACGATCAGAACCGGCAGAGGGTGCTCTGAGGCGGCCGCGCTCGGCGTCCTTCTGGGGAAGGGCACCAATTCTGCGCCACCAAACCTGTCCGTCCGAAACGACATGGTCTCTGCGAGTGCTATCGGTTCAAGCCGCCAGCATAGCTAAGCGACGGTTAACATCGTGTGAGTTCGCGCACACACGCCCCGACATTGAAGCAAGCTCCGGGCCACTACGGGTGCTTCGGGCGTTCGTCAGAGCGTTTTCGAGCGAAGTGGATCCCGGTTCGCGTCAAGAAAACGCGTCAAACAAGAAGCCAGAGCTGTTCCGATTCCATCGGAACGGGCTCTAGCGTCTTTGCCGCTGGAACCGGCTGGTGGCGAACAGGATGAAGCCGCGCGGGAAGAAACGCAGTGCGAACGGCACGATCTTGATACCGAGACCCGGCAGCACGGCCCGTTTATTCGCCATCAGGCCACGATAGGCCTGCCGCGCGACATCGGCGGCGGGGACATTGAGAATCGCCGTATCGTGCCCGGAGCCGACGCCGGCGCGGGCCTGGAATTCGGTAGGCACCGGACCCGGGCAGAGCACGGTGACACGAACGCCGCGCGGCGCGAGCTCCGCCCGCAGGGCCTCGGTGAGCGAGATCACATAGGCCTTGGACGCGTAATAGACCGCCATGCCGGGACCGGGCAGGAAGCCCGCGACGGAGCCGACATTGAGCAGACCGCCCTTGTTCCGGATGAGCTGATCGGCAAAGCGCAGCGACAGATCAGTCAGCGCGCGGACGTTGACGTCGACGATGCCGACCTGCTCGTCGCGGTCGCGCTCGATGGCGTCGCCGAACACGCCGAAGCCGGCATTGTTGACGAGGTTGTCGAGCTCGACCTCTTCGGCAGCGAGCGCGGCGGCGATCCTTTCGCCGGCATCTGCTTGCTGCAGGTCGCAGGCGATCACGATCGGCTTCTTGCCACACTTGGCGGTGAGCTCGTTTGCGAGCGCCTCGAGCCGGTCGGCACGTCGCGCCGTCAGCGCGAGCCGGTGTCCGTTCGCGGCGAACACACGCGCCAGCTCCGTGCCGATGCCCGCCGAGGCGCCGGTGATCAAGGTTACCCGCTCAGTCACGATCGCAGTCTCTTGAATTGAAGTTTTTGACCTTCGTAATGGCGGAACTGGAGCATAGGCCACGCGCGACAGGCAAGCGGCGCTGGCAGCATGGCGGCCTGAGCGGGCAACAGGGAGCAGAAGAAACCGCGGATTTGCAGGGGAATCCGGAAACGTGAGGTCCGGAGGCTACATTAAAGTTTCGTCATGTGGTCCATACAACCGGAAATCATGCCGCGTTGGCGACAGCTCAGCCGCCGAGCGCGCCATCTTTGACCTGACCGCCGGCGCGGTTCGCGACCGCGTGCTTGAGATCGATCCGGTCGCGCTGGGAAATCCCGAGCAGGTCGGAGGCGCGCCAGACGACGTTGTCCTCGAACTCGGTGACCTCGCCGTCGGCATAGACCAGCTCCCACATCATCTGCACGATGCGCTTGCGGCCCTCTTCGTCGAGCGAGCGCATGATCGCGCTGGTGAAGTGATAAAGATCGACCGCCTCGCCCTCGACCTCAGTCGCATCCGCAATCAGCCGGTCGGCCGCGCCACGGTCGAGCTTAAAATGGCTTTCGATCAGATTGTGCAGCTTGCTCTGCTCGGCCTGCGTCGGCTGCCCGTCCAGCGAAACCACGTGGACCAGGAGTGCGGTGGCCGCCAGCCGATAATCGCTATCGCCGAAGGCGCGGTCCTGGGCATGAGGAGCAATAATGTCGGCGATGAATTGGCGCAGGCCGTCGAGCATAAGATCCTACCTGAATCGATGACGCCGCGGGGAACGCGGCCGCTACCGGCATTATATGAGTGGGAAACTCAACCGGCGCAACATGCGTCAGTTCCGCGCGCTGCATTACGTTTCGGCAATCTGGGTAGCGCTAATGCGCAAAGGCCTCACGGTATCTCGTACACCACCATCTTGTCGGCGATGCCGCGCAGCGCTGCCTGCTTCTGGATCGGCTTGATGGCACGTTGCTGCAAAACCTCGGCGACCGCCGGCGCATCCAGCACCGGGCCGGTGATATGGATCTCCCGCGCGGTCGACAGGCTCTGCACGCGCGCGGCGATGTTGACGGTCTGGCCGAAATAATCCTGCCGCTCATTGAGCATCACCGCGAGGCACGGACCTTCATGGATGCCGATCTTGACGATGAGATCAGCGGTGCCGCGCTGCTTGTTGAGCTGGTCCATCGCCGCGCGCATCCGCAGGCCCGCGACGATGGCATGCTCGGGACGGACGAAGGTCGCCATCACGGCATCACCAATCGTCTTCACCACCGCGCCTTTCTCGGACGAGATGATCTCCAGCAGCGCATGGAAATGCGCGCGCACGAGATCGAAAGCGGCAAGATCGCCGACGCGCTCGTAGAGCGCGGTCGAGCCCTTGAGGTCGGTGAACAGGAAGGTCAGCGAGGTGATCTGGAGCCGCTGATCGAGGCTGAGATTGTCCGCCTTGAAGACATCGCGAAAAGTCTGGTTCGACAGCATCCGCTTGGCGGTAAGGAACGGCTTGCGCTTGCCGATCAGATGATGGAGCGCTTCGGCCGCGATGAACACCGACGGCAGCACGCGGACGCCGGCCTGGTTCTCCAGCGACAGCCGCAGCGGGCCCGGCCGCATCGTCGCGGTGCCGGTCGGAGCCTGCACCCTGTTGTACATGATGGCGAGCTGCTGGCGGTCCTTGGTCGGCTCCCCCTGGACGTCGATGAAATGGGCGGCGTGCGTCACCGGCTCGAAGATGATGATGAAATCGTTCGGCAGTTGCAGCGACATCGTCGCCTTCTCGCCGGCCGGCAACTCCATCGTATCGAGCGTCACCTCGTTGGCGAGCGTGGCAAACGACTCCTTGTTGAAGTCGACGCCCGAACTCCAGAACACCTGCTTGAAATACTCCCACACCGGAAGCGAGTTGGGGTCGTGCGCCGCGATATGGCGCACGCGCGGATTCACCGTGAAGGAGACTTCGACCTGGTCATCGACCGAGGCCTTGTAGCCGCAGGCGCAAAGCGCACAGTGATAATCGTCCGGCTTCAGTGCCTTCAGCGTCGAGTGCGCCCCCAGCACGCCGCCGCATCCCGGGCACAGCACGTTCCAGCCGAGATCGAACAACCCGAGCCGTGCCGAATGCAGGAAGGCCGAGATCGCGCGCTCCTCATCCACGCCATGCTGCCTGGAGAAATCGAGCACATTGACGCGATTGAGCTCGTGATCCTCACCGTGACCGATGAGGTATTGAATCGCATCAACCGCCTTCGGGTCGGCGGTCTGCTTCAGGACCGAAAGCTGGGCTTGAATATCGCTCATGGCGCAACTCTATCTAGGGTGGATCACGCCATTAGCCAGACGAACGCCTGTCACCTGCGCGTGATGCGGAACATGGGTGAGTGATCCGGCTGGGTCGTGACGACACCATGCGGGATCACGGGAATTGTGTCGGCCAGCTCGACGCGGAACGCGCCGATCAGTCGCGCCAGCGCCAGCACGGATTCGGCTTGCGCGAACGGCGCGCCGACACAGACGCGCGGGCCCGCGCCGAACGGCAGATAGGCGAAGCGATCGGGCGCCTCTTTCGACATGAAGCGCTTTGGAATGAACGCGTTCGGCTGATCCCACAGCTTCTCGTGCCGGTGCAGCAGCCAGGGCGCGATCATGATGATGTCGCCCTTGCTGACTTTAGCACCGGCCACAACGTCCTTGCCGCGCGCGGCCCGGGCGACAAGGAAGGCCGGCGGATAGAGCCGCATGGTCTCATCGACCACGGCGCGGGTGAATTTTTGCCGGTCGATATCGGCCATGCTGTCGAGATGCTCGCCGCTTGTCTCGGAGGCGACCTCCTCCTGCGTATCAGGATCGA
Source organism: Bradyrhizobium cytisi (assembly GCF_008123515.1). GTDB lineage: Bacteria > Pseudomonadota > Alphaproteobacteria > Rhizobiales > Xanthobacteraceae > Bradyrhizobium > Bradyrhizobium cytisi. The sequence continues at coordinate 140,128 of NZ_VSSR01000032.1, read as the reverse complement.
GCGCCAGCAGGTAAAGCGCCCAGAACAGCGCGGTCGCGGTCGTCTCATGACCTGCGAGGATCATGGTCGCAACCTCGTCGACGAGTTGCTCGTCTGAAAAGCCCTTGCCGGTTTCAGGATCGCGCGCCTCGTTCATGAGATCGAACAGATCGCGCGGCGGCGCGCCCTCATTCTTGCCCGCCGCCCGCCGCTCGGCGATCAGCATCGCGACGAATTCGGTCCAGCGGGTACGGAAGCGGGCGCGGGCTCGATCCATCGGCGTCGGCCAGGAGACCGGCAGCACCATGTCGAGGAAGTAGGCCCGCCCGAGCCGCTCGGCATATTCCATGACGAAGTTGCGCAAGGTCGGACCGTGCCGGTCCATGCCGAACGAGAACATCGTGCGGCCGGCGATCTCCAGCGTCATGCGTTGCATGATCTCGCGCAGATCAATCGGCTCGTTCGTGCGCGCATCCAGCTTCGCGATGGTCTCGTCGAGCACCGCCGTCATGTGCGGGACGAGATTGGCGGTGGCGCGCGGCGTGAAGGCGGGTGCGAGCGTCCGGCGCTGATGCGTCCAGGCGTGGCCCTCGGCGAGCAGGAGACCTTCACCGAGCACGGGACGCAGCATGCGGATGCCCGCCGGTGTCCGCGTATAGTTCTCGTAATTGCTGAGCAGGACGTGCCGGATCGCATCCGGCTGGTTCAGGATGAAGCTCTTGTGCAGGAGGAAGCGGCCCTGGATGATCTCTTCCTCATAGGCGCGCTGCCCCCAGGTGGCGATCATGTTCTGCTTGATCACCGCAAGCCGGCCGAAGAACGACAGATTGTCCGGCGCGCGCGGCGGGGTCGGGGGGATGATGGGCCGACGCACGCTGGCGATGTTCATGGCTCTCTCCCGCAGACCTCACGCAGGCAATTAGCTAGTAAGTCAGTTCGGCAACCGCAATCCTGTTCTCGGAGGCCGGCCAGGCGCGTGCCACAATTCGTTCTTGGTTGAACTGGGCCACGATATTGCGCCCGACCTCGCTGGCCGGAAGGCGCAGGGTTGCTGCCGCATCCGTGGGCACGCCCGGATGGACGTCGGCGGGCTCCTGGCCGTCGAACAGGACGATGTCGCGCGGCAGGCCGAAATAGCCGCGCGGGCGTGTCATGATCACGACCGCGCCGGCGTCCTTGTCCGCCGGCATGAACGGGCGCGCGGCGCGCAGATGCACGACGTCGGAGGAGCGCGGGAAGGGCGAGCGGTAGAAATGCGTAATCGGGGCGTCCGGCGTAGTCAGGACGATCTCGAGCGGCGAGGTCGGATCGACCGTGGCCGGCCCCCAGCGGCCGTCGGCGCCCGTCGTCGCGCGGTGCACCACATCGCCCCTTCGCTCCCCGCTCTCGCGGTCGACATAGTTGATCTCCACCACCGCCCCGGCCACGGGGCGATTGGTCGGCACACCGTCTACCGCGCCCGTGACCAATCCACTGATGTGAACGGTCTGCTCTGGCGCGATCGCGATGCGCGCAGGTTCGCGGCCGGCGATGAACTTGTAGATCTCCCGGAAAGCGCGCGGGTGATAAGCCGTCTCGCGATGGTCGATCGTGCCGAGCACAAGATTGGTCGCGCCCTTCAGCTCCGGCCCCTCGGCGGTGACGTTTGTCGGCATGCCCGGCTTGCCCATGAAGCGGCCATCGGGTTGCGCATATTTGTCCATGCCGTCGCTGCGCAGGGTGAGGAAAGCCGTGCCCGGCGTCACCTCGCTGTCGCCGTCGTTCAGGCCGCGCAGGAAGGGTCCGCGTCCGTTGAACTCGCTGCCGAGGAGATCATCGAGCGCAAACACGCCGTGATTGGGCGTGCCGCACAGGACGGCGTGACTGACGTCGCCGGCGCCCCCGTTCTTGATGACGTTGCGGATGGAGTTACCACCGCGCGAATTGCCGACCAGCGCGACGCGCGACGCGCCGGTGCGGCGCTTCAGCTCGGCGATGGCGGCGGCAAGCTCGCGGCGCTGATCCTCGGTCGAGGAGCGGTTGGCTTGCTCGACCGTATCGTCGCTGCGCGCGCTGGGATTGGTGAAATTGATCGCCATCATGCTGTCACGCGCGATGCCGTTGGATTCCATCCGCCACAGCGTCGTCATCCAGAGTGCGTCGTAGTCGCCATTGCCATGGACGAACAGGATCGGCGGCACCTCAGGGTTGTTGTCTGGACTCCGGGCCGCTGACGGCGCTTGCGCCAGCGCATCGCCGCGGAAGCTCGCAACCGCGAAAGCCAGGCCACCCGCACCCTGCAGGATCGTCCGTCGTGACAGCTTCATCTGTTCCTCCCCGTCAGAACCATGTCTTTGCACCGCTTATAGCGGCCTAACCACTGGACAGCGAAGGACTTTCGCAGGCATCACTGGAGATGCCGAAATCATTGAAGTCATTTCTGCCAGACGAGTTGTAAGAGGATATGACCGAGCAGACCAACCGCCAGAGACGCTCCACCGACGGCATTGCGGCGCCGCTGCGGTATACCGTGTTCCGGCGTATCTGGCTCGCGAGCCTGCTTTCCAATCTCGGCCTCCTGATCCAGGGCGTGGGCGCGGCCTGGGCGATGACGCAGATGGCGGCCTCCGCCGACAAGGTGGCGCTGGTGCAGACCGCCCTGATGCTGCCGATCATGCTGATCTCGATGCCGGCCGGCGCCATCGCCGACATGTATGACCGGCGCATCGTGACGCTGGTCTCGCTCATGATCGCGCTGATCGGCGCGTCCGCCCTCACCGTCCTGGCCGGGCTCAAGCTTATCACCCCGGAGACGCTGCTGGCCTTCTGCTTCGTCGTCGGCAGCGGCAATGCGCTGTTCGGACCGGCCTGGCAGTCCTCGGTCAGCGAGCAGGTGCCGCCCGAAGCCCTGCCATCGGCCGTCGCGCTCAACGGCATCAGCTACAATATCGCACGCAGCTTCGGCCCCGCGGTGGGCGGCGTCATCGTCGCCGCGCTCGGGGCGGTGGCGGCGTTTGCCTGCAACGCGATCCTCTATCTGCCGCTGCTGGTGGTGCTGCTGCTCTGGCAGCGGACGACCGAGCCCTCGCGCCTGCCACGGGAAAGGCTCAACCGTGCGATGGTCTCGGGCTTCCGCTACATCACCAACTCGCCGCCGATCAAGATCGTGCTGTTGCGTACGCTGGTGATGGGCCTGTGCGGCGGTGCCGTGATGGCACTGATGCCGCTGGTCGCGCGCGACCTCCTGCATGGCGGCGCGCAGACCTACGGCATCATGCTCGGCGCTTTCGGCATGGGCGCCGTCGTCGGCGCGCTCAACATCCACGAATTGCGCAAGCGCATGAGCGGCGAGTCCGCGATCCGCGCCTGCACGATCACGATGGCGTTTGCGATGGCGGCGCTAGCGCTCTCCAGCGAGCCGGTGCTGACCGCGGCTGCGCTGGTGCTGGCCGGCGCGGTCTGGATGGCCTCCGTCGCACTGTTCAATATCGGTGTGCAGCTTTCGGCGCCGCGCTGGGTCGCGGGGCGATCCCTCGCCGCGTTCCAGGCTTCGATCTCCGGCGGCATCGCGATCGGGGCCTGGGGCTGGGGCCATCTCACCGACTATGCCGGCGTCGAGGTCGCGTTGCTGGTGGCCGCCGGTCTGATGCTGCTCTCGCCGCTGCTGGGAATCTGGCTTGCGATGCCGCGCGTCGGCGCCCGCAACGAGGATGCCGAGGTGCTGGCCGATCCCGAAGTCAAGCTGTCACTGACCGGGCGCAGCGGACCGCTGGTGGTCGAGATCGAATATCGCGTCTCCCAAGCGAACGCGCGCGCCTTCCACAATGTGATGCAGGACGTGCAGCTCTCCCGGCAGCGCAACGGCGCCTATGGCTGGTCGATCGCGCGGGACATCGCCGATCCCGAATTGTGGACCGAGCGCTATCACTGCCCGACCTGGTTCGATTACTTACGCCAGCGCAACCGTTCGACCCAGTCCGAACGCGCGCTGCATCAGCAGGCGATCGATTTCCACATCGGCCCCGATCCGGTGCGGATCCGCCGCATGCTGGAGCGGCCGTTCGGCTCAGTGCGCTGGAAGGAAGAGACGCCGGATCGCGCCAACGCCGAGGTGCTGCCGGTGGTCGCGACGGCGGCGGGCAGCAGTACGTAGGCCTTTACTGCCCGTGCTCCGTCAGCACCTTGTCGCAGGCCTTGCTCAGCTTGGCGCGGTTCTGCTTCAGGCAGGCGAGCACGGCGCTATCGCCACTATTCATCACGGCGCGGCAATGACGCGTGACGTCGCGCGCGCAGGCATCGTGGCCGGGCTGCTGCTGCGCTGAAGCGCCGGATGCGCACAGTATCAAGGGAAGAATGAAAAGAAATCGGCTCATCGCGTAATACCTTGTACCCGGAAAGATGTGCGGGCGAAGCTAGAGCGGTGATGCAGGAGCCGCAACGGCTTTATTGGCAGGCTGACTTTGCAGGCTGATTGCCGCGTGGCCTCGGCTTGGCACCGGGGCACATCGCGTGGGGAGCTAACCGACGCAACGACGCTATCGTTGCGCTGTTATTGACCGTCCTGGGCGTCAGCGACCTTGCGTGAGGCGCCCTTGGCAAGATCCTTGTCCATCACGGCGCGGCAGCCGGCGCTCAGATCGGAGCGATGCTTCGTCATGCACGCGGTGATCTTCGGAATGTTCGGGATTTCCGACGAGCACAGGCGGAAGGCGTCGCCGGTGCACATCTGCTGCGCTTCGGCCGAGAAGGCGAAGCCCGAGGTGGTCGAGATGATCGAGACGATGGCGGCAAAGCCCAGAGCCAGGCCGGTGTCGCGGATCTTGGCGGTGAAGGACGAGGTGGTCATTCGAAGCTCCCATTGGCACCGCGGGAAGCGGGCCCGTTGTTGATGGGAATGACCATGCTCCTCCAAAATCCTTTCCACTGTGATCACCGTCACGGGCGGCCCACTCTCCGTGACATCGGTCACTTTGGCGCATTCATCTGAAATTCCACCGCAACCGCTGTCGTGTTGGTGTCACGTTAACTGTTCCTTCGCATTAATGGCCGGGCGCGCGGGCAATTCCGCTGGTTTGGTTGCGTATTTGGAAAGAGTAGCGATGCGTAATGCGTTGGGCCTGATGCTGGCCAGTGTCCTTGCGGCGGTCGTGATCGCCGGAGGTTGGTATTTTTATTCCTCGCGCGCCGACCAGGGCGCTCCCAAGACAACAGCCGCCCGTGCGGCCGATCCTCTGCCGGCGCCGGCCAAGCTTGCCGCCAAGGACGACGTCGAGACCACTGCGGCGCTCGCGGGCAAACCCGCCGCTCCTGCCGCCGGGTCCGCGCCAGCGCCCGCACCGGCGGTGGCACCGGTTCAGCAGACGACGACCTGCACCAATCCGAATGCATTGGGCGTCTCGCGCGTGGTCGAAATCGACACGACGGGCGGCCCGGGCTTTGGCTTCGAGCAGTTCAAGCAGTTTGATTTCCTTGCCGACAAGGAGGTCGTGCTGACCTTCGACGACGGTCCGTGGCCGCACAACACGCCCGCCGTGCTGAAGGCATTGGCCGATGAATGCACTAAGGGCCTGTTCTTCTCGGTCGGCAAGCACGCCACCTGGCATCCGGAGATCCTGCGTCAGGTTCTGGCCCAAGGCCACACGGTGGGCGCGCACACCTGGTCGCACGTCAATCTCAACGGCAAGAAGATGACGGAGCAGGAAGCCAAGGACGAAATCGAGAAGGGATTCAGTGCGGTGAAATGGGCGCTCGGCACCAATCCGTCGCCGTTCTTCCGCTTCCCGCAGCTTCAGCAGAATCCGGCGCTCGTGGGCTATCTCGGCAGCCGCAACCTCGGAATCTTCTCGACCGACGTCGACTCCTTCGATTTCCGCAAGGAGAGCACGCCGGACAAGATCATCAGCAACGTGATGACCAAGCTCGACAAGCTCGGCAAGGGCATCATCCTGATGCATGACTTCCAGAAGCGCACCGGCGAAGCGCTGCCGACGCTGCTCGCGCGGCTCAAGGCCGGTGGCTACAAGGTCGTGCAGATCAAGGCGAAGACGACATTCGATTCGCTGCCCGAGTATGACGAAGCGGTGCTCAGGGAGTTGAAGGTGCCTGCGTCCAGCGCGACCAACGCGCGCCCGGTCTCGAGCGTGGTGCAGACGGTTTCGCAGCGCTGAGCGCGTCAGGTTTCGACGAGCATGATGGCCGGGCTCAGCCCGGCCATTTCCATTTTGGGAGTGTCACGCCGCCGCTTACCAGTAGACGCCGTGGCGGTGCAGCTCGCTGATGATGCGGCCTTCGGTCCACGTCCGCGTGTGCCTGGGCTTGTCGGCTTTCGCGGTGGACTTGGGCGCAGGCTGGGACCCGGCAGGCGCCAACGTCGTCGTGTTCGCCGCGGCCGGTGCCGTGGCCGAAACCGCCGGCGGGCGATCGACATATTTCGGAGCGTCGGACACTGGCGCGACTTCGCTCACCTCGGTCGTTGCGGTCGTCGGCGCGGCCGCTTGTGCAGCCGGGGCCTGCTCATTGGCCGCGGCCAGCGAGAGGCTGCGTGCGCCGCCTGCCTGGGCGGATAGAACCATGGCGGCAACCAGAATGATCTTGCGCATGTGAAATCTCCCCGTGTTTGCGTGACCGCGACACTACGGGAGAGGTGCGCGAGGTTATGTGATGACAATCACGCAGGCCGCCGTCTCCGATTTCAGCAGCGCACCGCAGTGACACAAGCATCGAGCGCGATCACGGGCGCGCGGGCCTCAGTGGGCAAAACCTGGGCTTGTGACGATCGGATGAAATCTGAGTGCTGGTGCCGCAAGAGGGACTCGAACCCCCGACCCCGTCATTACGAATGACGTGCTCTACCAGCTGAGCTATTGCGGCGAACCCTGCCGGGCCCGGGCGATGCCGGCCCCGATACGCGCTCCTGATATCGGGCATGGCCCGGATTGGCAAGGACAAGCGGCAGGCGAATGCGGCTCACGCGCCCCAGCGCGACCAGAATCCGCGCCAGCCGCCGGCCTGGGCCTTGGGTGTACCGATTTGTTCCGTAAATTCATCGCTCGGACCGTCGTCATCGATGCCGGGATCATCCGGCGCCCGAACGATCGGGATGATGGCCTGGATCGGCGCCTGTATGGGCTTGCCGAGGTCGGCACGGGCCCGGAACACCGGGGTTGCCGCCAGCGGCGATGATTCGGCGGCCTCAGGGACCGGCTCGACCGGCTCAGCAGGTGTCACCCCCGGTTCTTCCTCGACCGCCGGGGGCGCGTTGTCCTGCGCGGCCGGAGCAGGGGCTGGGGTTGCGATCGGCGCGATCACGGCCGGTTCCGCCGGCGCATCGTTGGCTACGGTTACCCGCTTCGGCGGGGGGGCCGCGAGCATGGCTTCCTCGAAGGCGGAGGACTCGATCGTCGTGCTCTTGTCCGAAGGCAGGCTCGCCACCGGCGTCTGCCACTGGAAGGCGTCGAGCCGGCCGGTGACCGGAGAGACCGGACGCCAGCGTTCGCTGACATAGCCGTCCGCGGTCCAGGCCGGGTCGTGACGGGCGCGCACCGCGCGCAAGGTCCAGGCGCGGGCACGGCCGCCGTCGCCATGCTCGGTGCGCTCGAGCTCGGCCATCAGCAGCGCGACGCGCTGGGTCGGATCGTTGACGTAGGGCGCCAGCACCTTGCGCGCACGGGCGAACTCGGACGCATCGATCGCGGCGCGCGCGATCGCAAGCTGGCCCTCGACATGGCCGGCCTTGTCCGCCGGCGTTTTCGCCGCGAGCGTCTCGATCCGCTGCAGGCGCTGCCGCGCGGCATCGCCGAGTTTGACATGCGCATAGGCGTCGGCAAGATCAGGATGCGGATTGACAAGCCAGGCAGCCTCGACCAGCTTCATGGCGCGGCGCACCTGATGCGCCTCGCTCTCGAATTTCGCGGCGAGCACCGCCGCCGGCACCAGGGTCGGCGCAAGCTTGACGGCTTCCATGACGCTCTCGCGCGCGACGTCGCGATCCATCGTCTCCAATTCCAGCGCGCGCGCCGTCAGCAGCACGCCGCGCTGCCGGCGGTAGCCCTGCTTGTCGATCAGGCCCGCGGACAGGTTCGAATCCAGGATCGCGAGCGCGCCGCTCCAGTCGCCGCGCGCACAGCGAAAGCCGAGCACCGCATGCGAGGCCCAGGTCGAGGACGGCGACAGCTTGATCGCTTCCTCCGCGATCATCACGGCGCCGACCGCATCGTCGGCGCGCTGCGCCTCGATGAACAGGCCGCGCAGGCCGAGCAGCCGGGTATCCTCGCGCTCGGCCATGGCGCGGAAGGCGCGCTGCGCCGCGTCGCGATTGCCGTCGAGCTGAGCCGATTGCGCGTGCAGGAGAAGCGCAAGCGGATCGTTCGGCGCGTGTCGTCGCGCCGCTTCGGCGTGACGGCGGGCCAGCGCAGTATCGCCATGACCGATCGCGAGCAGGCCGTGGGTGATGGCGTGGCGGCCGCGGGCATGACGCTTTTCATGCCGGCGGCGGCGCATCCGCCCCGGTGCGCGCCAGATCACGGTCAGGATGCTCCAGAGCAAGACGATCAGGACTGCGAATATGCCGAGGCAGAGCACGAACACCGGAATGCTCGGTGAAGCCCGGAAACCGCCCCAGGTCAGCACGACATCGCCGGGCTGATCGGCAACCCAGGCCGCGCCGGCGCCTGCGAGCGCAATCAGAACAAGGAAGAGAACGATGCGAAGCATGGCTATCCCTATACGCGCGGATCGTTGCGCGAATCTTATTGACCAGGCCTATTGACCAGGCTTGGCGAGACCAGCGAGAGCGTCGTCGGCGAATTTGCGGGACGCCGCGAGCGCGGCATCGCGCGCGTCGGCCTTCTCGAGCCAGGCTTGTGCCGGCACGCGATCGGTCTCGGGCAGCGTCTTCAGCTCGCGGCGCGCCTCGACGAAATCGTTGCGCAGCGCCGCGGCCGTGACCCGCGCGACGATGGCGCCGCGGCCATTGCCGACGCCGTCGGTGCGCTCGATGCGGACGAGCTTTGACGCTCCCGCCTGAAGGCGCTCGACGATGCCGGCATTGCTGCTCGGCGCCTCCGGCGGCGGTGACAATTTCGGCACGATGTTGAGGAGCTCGCGGGTCAGAGCGACCGGCGTCGGAATCCCTGACGCGGCAAACGCATCAAGCGGCTTCAGCAGTTCGGGCTTGGTCGCGAGCGACCGCGCAGCAGTGAGCTGCGCCTCATAGGGATCATTGTGGCGAACGGCAACGTCGAGCAGGGTGGCGGCGACCACGTAGCGCAACGACTTGTCGTCCATCACCTTGGCATCGGCGATCTTTTCGCCCTGCTGTGCGAGCTCCGCGCGCGCGGTGGTGCTGGCGCGCTCGAGCCGGGAGATGCGGTCGTCAAGGGCGGCGAGGCCGGACGAGGCCGCCGCGTCGCCCGACGCGGATTTCGCGTCGTTCAATGCGCTCGCGGTCTTGTCGGATTGCGCGCGCAAATTGGCGATGTCGCCGCGCAGGGTGCCGACGGATTTGTCCAGCGCATCGAGCCGCGCGACGACGGCCGGATCGGCGGCGGGCTTGCCCGTCCTGGCTTCGACTGCGGCGACACGTCCGCCCAGCGCATCGACCGTGGCACTCGTCACTTGCGGCGTGGCCGGCGGCGCCTGCACCGCGGGCCAACCCAGCGCCCAGCCGACCGCGATCACGACTGCAGCTGCAACCGCGCCGGAAAATGGCGCGATGACCCAGGGAGAAATGGCGCCCGATGCAGCGGCGGCCTGCGCCTCGCCATGCTCCGGCGCGGCCTTGGTTGTCTCGACCTTGGCATCTTCACCACCGGTCTGCTCGGCGTTTGCTCGCTCGGCCGAAGGCTGCGCCTCCGGCTCACCCGCCACATCCTGCGGCTGGGTGGAGACTTCGGTCGCCTCGAGGTCGATGGTAGGCGGGGTGCGCTTGGCACGGCCGGACTCGGGGGCCAATCCTGCGTCTTCAGGCTTGTCGTCGGCCATCGTGACGGTTCCTCACACTTTCCTACCAGAGACGAGCCCGATTGCCTCGGATTCGGCCCGTCCTCTTACGCCAAACGGGTCCGCAACGCACGCTCCAAGGCGTCAAACAGGGCATTTTCGTCCGGGGTCGCGGCCACCAGGACCTGCGATGCCCCGGCATCACGCAGCACGCTGGCGATCGTCTCGGACAGACAGCATTGCGGGATCGCCAGCGCCGAGATTTCGACGCCTTCGTCCCGGGCCGCGTCCAGGAAGGCCCGCGCACTGCGCCGGGAGTAGTGTAGCACCGCCGCGATGCCATGCGCGGCAAAGCCGTCGCAGACGTCGCGCGGCAGAAGCTTGACCGGCACCATACGGTAGGTCGTCTGAGTGACCACGCTAAAGCCTTCCGCGCCGAGCTCGCCGCCGAGATCCCGCGACAGATCGGCGCCCGCAAGATAAAGCAGCGTACTCTTTTTCTTCAGCACCTTGGCGCGCGCGCTCTGCATCACCTTGTCGCGCAAGGAAGCGGCATCGCCGCCGGCGACGATCACGTCCGCGAAGCCGACTTCGCGTGCCACGGCAGCCGTGTGCTCGCCGACCGCGAACAGCGGCAGCTCCAAGAGGCCGAGGTCCCGCAATTGCGGCACGACGGCGCGGATCGCATTGGCCGATGTCACGATGATGGCGCTATAGCCCGTCTCACTCTCGTCATGGAAAGCGACCGGCTCGAACTTGAGCACCGGCGCGAGCAACACCACATGTCCCCGCGCGCGCAAATTTTCCGCCGTCGCCTCATTGTCGGGATGCGGCCGTGTGACAAGAATGGACATCGCTTGTGTTCCCGGACCACGTGGCGGCGACGCATTCGCGAGGGAGGACGGCGCGTGACGATTGCGCAAGCCAACCCCGGAATGCTACCGGACGTACCAGAACTCTGCTTTACGGATGAGCGCAAGGGCGCAAATTGGATAACAATTCGCCAATGCTGGTACTGGGCATCGAGACCACCTGCGACGAGACCGCGGCGGCCGTGATCGAGCGCGCGCCTGACGGCAGCGGCAGGATCCTGTCCAATATCGTGCGGTCGCAGGTCGAGGAGCATGCCCGCTTCGGCGGCGTGGTGCCGGAGATCGCGGCGCGCGCCCATGTCGACGTGCTCGACGGCATCATCGACCGTGCCATGCACGAGGCCGGCATCGACTATGCCCAGCTCGACGGCGTCGCGGCCGCTGCGGGCCCGGGCTTGATCGGCGGCGTCATCGTCGGGCTGACCACCGCAAAGGCGATCGCGATGGTGCACGACACGCCGCTGGTCGCGGTCAATCATCTCGAGGCGCATGCGCTGACGCCACGTCTGACCGATGGCGTAGAATTTCCTTACTGCCTGTTCCTCGCCTCCGGCGGCCACACCCAGATTGTCGCGGTCACCGGCGTCGGCCAATATGTGCGGCTCGGCACCACCGTCGATGACGCGATCGGCGAGGCCTTCGACAAGGTCGCGAAGATGCTGGGCCTGCCCTATCCAGGCGGCCCGCAGGTCGAACGCGCGGCCGCGAACGGCGATGCGGCGCGCTTCGCCTTCCCACGGCCGATGCAGGGACGTCCCGATGCCAACTTCTCCCTGTCGGGATTGAAGACGGCAGTCCGCACCGAAGCGAACCGGCTGGTTGAGATCGCGCCGCAGGACGTCAACGATCTCTGCGCGAGCTTTCAGGCCGCGGTGCTGGATTCCACGGCCGACCGGCTGCGGGTCGGTCTCAGACTTTTCCGGGAGCAATTCGGCGCGCCGCATGCGCTGGTCGCGGCCGGCGGGGTCGCCGCCAATCAGGCAATCCGCGGCGCGCTGTTCGACGTTGCCCGCGAAGCGCAGACGCAGCTGATCATACCGCCGCCCGCGCTCTGCACCGATAATGGCGCGATGATCGCCTGGGCCGGCGCCGAACGCCTCGCGCTCGGCCTCACCGATACAATGGAGGCGCAGCCGCGCGCGCGCTGGCTGCTCGACGCCAATGCGACCGCGCCGGCAGGCTACGGCAAGACGCGGGCGGGATACTGAATGCTGTGGTGCGGCCACGAGCTCCGCTTCACCTCGCCCCGCTTACGGGGAGAGGTCGGATTGCATCGTAGATGCGATCCGGGTGAGGGGGGCTCTCCGCGATTCCAGCTCTCGCCGTCTTTGTGGATAGAGGCCCCTCACCCCAACCCTCTCCCCGCAAGAGCGGGGAGAGGGAGTGCAGGGAGCGCGCCATGACTGCGTTCCGGTCCGTCGCGGTGATCGGCGCGGGTGCCTGGGGTACGGCGCTGGCGACGGTGGCGGCGCGCGCCGGACGGAACGTGACGCTGTGGGCGCGCAACGCCGAACATGCAGCGCGGATCGCATCTACCCGTGACAATCCGCGGCTGCCCGGCGTGCGGCTCGCGCCGGAGATCATGGTGACGAGCGAGCTGTCGCTCGCCGCGCGTGCCGACATGCTGCTGATCGCGACGCCGGCGCAGCATCTGCGCGGCGCGGTCAACATGGTGGCCTCGCACGTCTCGACGCCTGTGCCGGTCATCGCCTGCGCCAAGGGCATCGAGCACGGCACCCACAAGTTCATGACCGATGTGATCGCCGAAGCCGCGCCCCATGCGCTGCCCGCAATCCTGTCGGGTCCGAGCTTTGCCGACGATGTCGCGCGCGGCCTGCCGACGGCGGTGACGCTGGCGGCAAAGGATGAGGCCTTGGCGGGCGCATTGGTGCAGGCGCTGGGCTCGGCGACCTTCCGGCCCTATCACACCACGGATGTCCGCGGCGTCGAGATCGGCGGTGCCGCCAAGAACGTGCTCGCGATCGCCGCCGGCATCGTGGTCGGCCGCAACCTCGGCGCCTCCGCGCTCGCCGCCTTGACCACGCGCGGCTTCAGCGAACTGGCGCGGCTCGGCCGCGCACTCGGCGCCCGCAGCGAGACGCTCACCGGCCTGTCCGGCCTCGGCGATCTGATCCTGACTTGCTCGAGCCCACAATCGCGCAATTTCGCGCTCGGCCTCGCGCTCGGACGCGGTGAGCAGCCGCCCGCCGGCAAGCTTGCCGAGGGCGAGTTCACCGCGCCGGTGCTGATCGAACTCGGGGCTTCGCAAAACGTCGAGATGCCAGTATCAGAGGCGGTCGCAGCGATCCTGAGCGGCAGGAGCACGATCGACGCCGCGATCTCGGGGCTGCTGACACGGCCGTTCAAGGCAGAGGAATGAACATGGCGTACTGGCTGGTGAAATCCGAACCGTCGGCGTGGTCCTGGGAGCAGCAGGCCGCGAAGGGCGCCAAGGGCGAGGCCTGGACCGGCGTGCGCAATTACACCGCGCGCCAGAACCTCGTCGCGATGAAGAGGGGCGACAAGGCGTTCTTCTATCATTCCAACGAGGGCAAGGAGATCGTCGGCATCGCGGAAGTCATCAAGGAGGCCTATCCGGATCCGACCGACAAGACCGAAAAGTTCGTCTGCGTCGACATCAGGGCCGACAAGCCCTTGAAGACACCGGTGACGATGGCCGCGATCAAGGCCGAGAAAAAACTCGCCGACATGGCGCTGGTGAAATATTCGCGCCTGTCGGTGCAGCCGGTGACGGCCGAGGAATGGAAGCTGGTTTGCAAGATGGGCGGACTATAGTCTCCTCTGTCGTTCACGCCTCCGGCAGCGCGAACACCTCACACGGCGAAGCGATCCCACGCAGCGCACGCGTTCCGAGCGGTACCAGTTGCGCGTCCGTCTCGGCGGCAAGCGCACCCGACACCAGCACGGTCCGGCCGAGCGGCTTGCACAATCCTTCGAGCCGGCTCGCGAGGTTGACGGCGGGACCAATCGCGGTGAAGTCCAGCCGGTTGGCGGCGCCGATATTGCCCCAGAGCATTTCGCCGAGATGAAGTGCGGCACCGAACGACAGCGGCGGCAGGCCGCGTGCGCGGCGCTCCTCATTGAGATGAGCCATGCCGGCCCTCGCCGCACCTGCCGCACGGAGAGCTGAATCGCAGGCGTGACGCGGTGCGGCGTCGATCACCGGAAAAATCGCCAGCACGCCATCGCCGATGAACTTCAGCACCTCGCCGCCGAAGGCATGCACGGCACCGGCGATGCGATCGAACCAGGCGTCGAGCGCCGCGATGACATCGGCGGGCGGCGTGGTTTCAGAGAGGATCGTGAAATTGCGCAAGTCTGCGTAAAGCAGTGCGGCCTGAATGGTCTCGCCGAGATCGCGTCGCAACGGCGCCGCCAGCACCCGCTCTGCACTGCGCTTGCCGAGATAAGCGTCCAGCGTTGCCCGCAACGTGGCGCGCGCGGCAAGCACGGCAAGGGGCGTTGCGGCAAAGCGCGCGGCCCGGCGCAATTGCTCGATCTCGTCTGCCGTGAACTGTCGCGGCCCGATCCAGCCCAGCAACGGCCCATCTTGCCGTCCGACGATCTCTTCGTGGACCTCGCCGCTTGCGATGTCGCGCAACCAGCGGCGACCAGCATCGTTGGGCGGATCGGGCGCCAATCCGCCCGGTGCAAAGCCAAGCGCTTCGATCACCCGGCCGTTCTCCGCACGCCATAACCAGGTTCGCTTCGCGATCAGCGGATGCGGCACCTCCAGCGTCAGGGCGCCGGCCGCGAGCGGCAGGCCGTCGGCGATCAGATGGGCACCGAGTTCCGCGAGCAGGCGATCGGCCCCGGCACTGTCGGAGGCCGCATCAACAAGCCAGGCGAGGGTCGGGGAGAGCTGCATCGGGTGATGATGGCGAAGACCGGCCGCCTTTGTCACGGGTAATCCTTGACGGGGCGCTGTGGCGGCGCCATGTCCCAAAATCAGCCTAGGGGATCATCGCCGATGACCGAGCCGTTCGTATTGCGACGCGAGACCCAGATCGCAGCCCCGCGCGCCACCGTCTTCGCCTATTTGACCGACCCCTCGAAAATCCTGAGCTGGATGGGCTCGGATGCGACCACCGAGCCGCATCCCGGTGGGCTCTATCTGCTTAGCGGTATCGGCCCGCGCGGCGTGGTCGCCCGCGGCGCCTTCCGCGAGGTCGTGCCGGTGCACCGTCTGGCCTACACGTTCGGCTGGGAGGGCGGTCAGGAAGTGCCGCCCGGCTCGAGCCTGGTCGAGATCGACCTGATCGAACGCGACGGCGGAACATTGCTGCGCATGACACATAGCGGGCTGCCGAACGAGGAGCAGGTGGCCGCGCATGCGAGAGGGTGGGCGCATTATCTGGACCGACTCACAAGCGCAGCTGCGGGCCGCGATCCCGGCCCCGACAACGGTGTTTCGGACAATGTGTAGCGCTGCGGCGGATTAAACCGCCGCGGTCGCGACGACCTGTTGCAGAAGCTGCTCACGCCGGGCCTGCGAGCGCTGCCCCTTCATTGTCGCGGCGAATCGCTCCAGGATGCCGTCCTCGAAGGCGGTGACGATGGTGTCGTGGACATAGCTCTTGCGGCAGATCGCCGGCGTGTTGGAGAGCTTGTCGGCGGCGGCGCGGATCGCGTCGAGCACCTGCTTCTTGCGGCCGCGCTGGCTGGTCGCCGGCGTGATTCGCGACAGCGACTCGACGACTACGGCAGAGGCCATCAGCGTGCGAAAGTCCTTCAGCGAAATCTTGATGCCGGCGATCTCGCGCAGGAATTCGTTCACCTGCGTGGTGCTGACCGCGCGCACGATGCCGTAAGCATCGCGATACTGGAACATGCGCTTGCCGGGAACGCCGTTGAGGACGCCGATGGCGCGCACCAGCTTGGCCGCGTCGCACTCCTTGCGCACGGCCTTGCCGCCCTTCGCCTTGAAGGTCAGCACGAAGCAATCGTCCTCGAGCGTGACGTTCGACTTCAGCATCGTGGTGGCGCCGCGGGTGCCGTTGAGGCGGGCGTAGGATTCATTGCCGGGACGGATCGCGGTGCGCGCAATCAGCTCGATCACCGCCGACAGCGCGAATTCCCGCGTCGGCTCGTCGCCAGACAGAAACGCCGAGACCTTGCGCCGGATTTTGGGCAGCGCGCCGACGAGCTTCTCCAGGCGATGCGCCTTGCGGTGCTCGCGCACCTTCTCCCAGTCGGCGTGATAGCGATACTGCAGCCGGCCCGCGGCATCGCGACCCACCGCCTGAAGATGTGTGCTCGGATCGGCCGAGTAGCGCACCTCGCGATAGGCCGGCGGCACCGCCATGGCGTGGAGCCGGCGGATAGTGCGGGCGTCGCGGATGTGGGCGCCGTTGGGGCGGACGAAGGAATAGCCCTTGCCGCGGCGGATGCGGCGAATGGTCAGCTCGTTCTGGGCGCCGAGCCGCAGGCCCAGCTCCTTGGCCAGCGCCTCGACCGTCGCCGCGGGCGCCGAGTCGAACATTTTTTTGGGGCTGGGACGTGTGGAACCGGCCACCTTCGGCCATTGTCCGAGGGCTTTGGCCAGCGCAATGGCAGCAGGATCGGCCGAAGCGGGCCGCATCGTCCCGAGATTCCGCTGATCCATCATAGTCTTAAACCTTAGCCCTGCCTGTTGCCGGTCAATGTCGCTGTTCTGATTTTTGTTCCAAGGGTCGCTTGGAAGGTCTCTTGGGACACGGGTTAGCCACTTAGGGTGTTCCGAACCGCATTGCGAGTCCCGAATCAGTGAAAAGAGGTTTCTAAATACCGCCTGCGACGCATGGGCGCCCTGCGCAGGCCTATTCCGGAGATCTGGGTAAAGAGCCGAAAACCTCTGCCCAGCCTGTTTCACATGTGCGACAGCCGGTCTTTTGCGGCTTGATTCTCCTCATGGCCGGCCGCTGACCAAAGGTCCAGCTTGTGCTCCTTGTCGGGCCCGGTTAGCCCGACGCATAATCGGTTCAACGATCAAGTCGGCTTGCGCCTCGCCAGCGTTGGCTTGCCGTATGTGGAGGGAAAGGAAACATGTCCGAGAAGATTTACGACGTCCCCGCGGAATTGGCCAAGCACGCCTGGGTCGATCAGGCCAAGTACAAGGACATGTACGCCCGCTCGATCGCGGACCCGAACGCCTTCTGGGCCGAGCAGGCCAAGCGCATCGACTGGATGCACACACCCACTAGAATCGAGAACGTTTCCTTCGCGCCCGGCAACATCTCGATCAAATGGTTCGAGGACGGCATCCTCAACGTCGCCCATAATTGCATCGACCGGCATCTCGCCAAGCGCGCCAACCAGACCGCGATCATCTGGGAAGGCGACGATCCGTCGCAGTCGAAGCACATCACCTACAAGGAGCTGCACGACGAGGTCTGCCGGATGGCCAACATCCTGCGCACCCGAAACGTCAAGAAAGGCGACCGCGTCACCATCTATCTGCCGATGATCCCGGAAGCGGCCTATGCCATGCTGGCCTGCGCGCGGATCGGCGCTGTTCACTCCGTGGTGTTCGCGGGCTTCTCGCCGGACTCGCTCGCGCAGCGCATCAACGACTGCCAATCCAAGGTTATCATCACCGCGGACGAGGGCCTGCGCGGCGGCAAGAAGGTGCCGCTGAAAGCCAATGTCGACGCGGCGCTCGCCAAGGCCGACGGTGTCGACTGGGTCGTCGTGGTCAAGCGCACCGGCGGCAAGATCGACATGAACCCGACACGCGACCTCTGGTACCACGAGGCGGCTGCGATGGTGACGACCGAATGTCGGGCCGAGCACATGCACGCCGAGGACCCGCTGTTCATCCTCTACACCTCGGGCTCGACCGGTCAGCCCAAGGGCGTGCTGCACACGTCGGCCGGCTATCTCGTGTTTGCGTCGATGACGCATCAATACGTCTTCGACTATCACGACGGCGACATCTACTGGTGCACCGCCGACGTCGGCTGGGTCACCGGCCACAGCTACATTCTCTACGGGCCGCTCGCCAACGGCGCGACCACGCTGATGTTCGAAGGCGTGCCGAATTACCCCGATAATTCGCGATTCTGGAACGTCATCGACAAGCACAAGGTCAACATCTTCTACACCGCGCCGACCGCGATCCGTGCCCTGATGCAGTCGGGCGACGAGCCCGTGAAGAAGACTTCGCGCGCCTCGCTCCGCCTGCTCGGCTCGGTCGGCGAGCCGATCAATCCGGAGGCCTGGGAGTGGTACTACCGCGTCGTCGGCGACGACCGCTGCCCGATCGTCGACACCTGGTGGCAGACCGAGACCGGCGGCATTCTGATCACGCCGCTGCCGGGCGCGACCAAGCTGAAGCCGGGCTCGGCGACGCAGCCGTTCTTCGGCGTGGTGCCTGAAATCGTCGATGCCGACGGCAAGGTGCTGGAGGGTGAGACATCAGGCAATCTCTGCCTGACCCGTTCATGGCCGGGCCAGATGCGCACGGTCTATGGCGATCACGCCCGTTTCGAGCAGACCTATTTCTCGACCTACAAGGGCAAATACTTCACCGGCGACGGCTGCCGGCGCGACGCCGACGGCTACTACTGGATCACCGGCCGCGTCGACGACGTCATCAACGTCTCCGGCCATCGCATGGGCACCGCAGAAGTCGAGAGCGCGCTGGTCGCGCATGAGAAGGTGTCGGAGGCCGCCGTGGTCGGTTACCCGCACGACATCAAGGGCCAGGGCATCTACGCCTATGTCACCCTGATGGCGGGCGTCGAGCCGAGCGACGAACTGCGGAAAGAGCTCGTCACCTGGGTGCGCAAGGAGATCGGTCCGATCGCCGCGCCCGACCAGATCCAGTTCTCGCCGGGCCTGCCCAAGACCCGCTCCGGCAAAATCATGCGCCGCATCCTGCGCAAGATCGCCGAGGATGAGCCGGGCAGCCTCGGCGACACCTCGACCCTCGCCGATCCCGCCGTAGTCGACGATCTCGTGAAGAACCGGCAGAACAAGAAGTTGGCGTAAGAGCATTCTCGTGCCCCGGACGCAGCGCAGCGCCACTTCAGCGGTGCGCTGCAGAGCCGGGGTCCATCCATCTACGCAGAAGAAAGAGCTGGGTCCCGGCTCTGCGTCGCAGCACTGCGTGCCGCGCCGCGTCCGGGACACGAGACCGCCTTTCGCGCCAACGTCGCCTGAAACAACCTCCGTTCACACACCCTCACACACTTGTCAGGGCGCACGCGCCCATACCCGCATCTTTCCCCCCGAGTGTTGTTTTCAAGTCATTTACTTTATTTCGAACATTTCCTTTGTTCCCCCTGCTGGTCCGCCCTTGGCGGCCGCGCGTGGAAACCATCCGGTTAACAGGCGCGGTTAAGAATGTCTGGGCGAACGGGCAATTGCCGGTTTTGCGTGAATTTGGACGATCCGTTCGGGGCAAGGGGAATATTGATGTCGATGAAGATTGCACTGGCGCTGGCCGCCACCGTCGCGGCTGGGGTCTTGATGTCGACGGCAGCCGAGGCGCGGCCGGAGATGGTGGGTACGCACGTCGCCAACTATTCGCCCGGCACGATCGTGGTCAAAACCAGCGAGCGCCGGCTCTATCTCATTCTCGATGACGGCCACGCCGTGCGCTATCCGGTCGGCGTCGGCAAATCCGGCAAGCAGTGGGCCGGCACCACCCGCATCGACGGCAAGTACCGCAATCCGGCCTGGTCGCCGCCCGCCGAGGTGAAGCGCGACAAGCCGCAGCTTCCCGACGTCATCCCGGGCGGTTCGCCGCGCAACCCGATGGGCGTCGCGGCGATGACACTAGCTGGCGGTGAATATGCCATCCACGGCACCAACGTGCCGGGCTCGGTCGGCGGCTTCGTCTCCTATGGCTGCATCCGCATGCTCAACGACGACATCTCCGATCTCTACGGCCGCGTCTCCGTCGGCACGACGGTGGTCGTGGCGCGCTGACCGTCGCAACCAAAACAGAGATTGAAAGAGCCGCGTTTCGACGGGGCTCTTTTATTGCCAGAAGCGCCAGCCGCGCGCGCACCAGCCGTCGCGGTGGCCGCCATTGTAGCTGCGCGCGTAGCCGCCCGCGAGCATCGCCGCCGAAACGCTGGCGGTCCGTTTTGTTGCGACATCGGCCAGAACGCGCCCGTATTTCTCCGAGCCGAGATTGTAGATCGTGACGCCGCCCTGGCCGAGCAGATTGCGCAGCGCCGCTGTGGCGGCCTCCGCCTTGTCCAGCTCGTCCTGACAGGACGCCTTCATCTCGGGTGCATCGATGCCGCGCAGGCGAACCCGCGCGACGAGCTCGCGCCCGTCGCGTTGATGCACGCGCGCAAGAAAGGTGTCGCCGTCGATGGTGCGGATGACGTCGATCGGCAGGCGGCTGTCGGGATTGCCGGCCTGCTGCAGGACGATCTCGGCGTCCTGCGTGCGCTCGTCGGCCGGATAGGGAACCGGCCAGTTCGTCCCGTGCCGGAAGGTGAGCACGACCGCCACGACGACTCCGACCACGAACATCCACGGCACCAGTCCGGAGAAGCGGCGGCCGAACGGTGAGCCGTTGTACGAAGGCCGATAGGGATGGCTGGGGTCGAAGCGCGACATCCGCGCACGCTATGGCTGAGTCGGGCGGGCCGGCAAGAGAGCCTCAAACAACCGGTGCCTGAGAAGGCCAACGCGTCAGAAGTCCGAAGCGATACCTTTGCGCTCCCAGTCGCCGTAGCGTGTCGGCTCGGGTCCCTTCGGCCCCTGCAATTCCTTCGGCGCCGCCTCGGCGTGCGCCGCGGCAGCCTGCCGGCGCGCCTCGGCTTCGGCCAGCGCGCGCTGGGCGGCCGGCGGCAAGGGCTTGCGATCGGGAACGGAAGGCTGGTCACTCATTGCCGGGTGTCCTAGCGCAGGATCGAGGATGGCGCGACGTCCAATAACGCATTGCTGAAATGGCCGCGACGGGCTGAAATCGCCAGAGGTCATTCTTACATTTGGCATATTCGCATGCCACAGCTGGTGTTCTTAAGGCATGCGCCCATACTGGCGGAACTGCCGCTCGCTCAGAACCTTACGTCCGCATGCCATCTCAACGTTTCGCCCCTCCATCCGAAGTGCCTGGTCTCGCGGCGCGGCGGATCGCTGCCGACATCGTCGACGGCGTCTTGCACAAACACCGCACGCTCGATGACCAGCTCGACGGCTCCGGCGCCCATCCCGGGCTGAAGACACTCGCCGACCGAGACCGCGCGCTGATGCGGCGGCTGGTCGCAACCATCCTTCGCCGCCTCGGCACGCTCGGCCATGTGCTGTCGCGCCTGCTCGACAAAGGCATTCCCTCCGACGCACCGCGCGCGCAGAGCGCGCTCCTGATCGGCGCCGCCCAGATCCTCTGGATGGATGTGCCCGATCACGCCGCGGTCGATCTCTCGGTTCGCCTGGTGCAATCCGACCGGCGCGCTGCGCGCTATGCCGGCCTCGTCAACGCCGTGCTGCGCCGCTGCGCGCGCGAAGGCCAGGCGCTGGTCGAGGAGGTCGCCACGCAATCGCTGGACCTGCCGCCCTGGCTGCTGGCGCGCTGGAGCGCGCATTACGGCGAGGCGACTGCACGGGACATGGCGCTCGCGCTCGGCCACGAACCTTCGCTCGATCTCACCGTGAAGTCCGACGCCGCACAATGGGCGAGCCGGCTGCATGGCGAGGTGCTGCCGACCGGATCGGTGCGCACCGTGCTGCACGGCGCCGTGACGATGCTGCCCGGCTTCACCGAAGGACAATGGTGGGTCCAGGACGCCGCCGCCGCGCTGCCGGTCCGGCTGTTCGGTGATATCAAAGGCAAATCCATTGCCGATTTCTGTGCTGCACCCGGCGGCAAGACCGCGCAGCTGGCGCAGGCCGGCGCGCATGTCACGGCGATCGACCGCTCGCCGGCCCGGGTGGCGCGCTTGCGTGAGAACCTCAACCGGCTGTCGCTCCAGGCCGAGACTGTCGTCGCTGACGCCGTGGAATGGGCGGGCCCGGCGGATGGCCTCGATGGAATCCTGATCGATGCGCCCTGCACCTCGACCGGGACGATCCGTCGGCACCCGGATGTTGCGTGGCTGCGCCAGGATTCCGACGTCGCTGCGATGACCGTTCTCCAGCAGCGGCTGCTGCGCAAATCCGTCTCGCTGCTCAAGCCCGGCGGGATGCTGGTCTACTGCACCTGCTCGCTGGAACCAGAGGAAGGCGAGCAGGCCGTCGCCACGCTGCTGGCCGCAGAGCCTGCGCTTCGCCGCGTGCCGATCGATGCCAGCGAGGTCTTCGGGCTCGACGAGATCATCACCGCCGAGGGCGATCTCCGGACCCTGCCGAGCCACCTGCCGCACGCCGACCCGAAGCTCGGCGGCCTCGACGGATTTTTTGCGGCCCGGCTCGTTAAATCCTGATTTTGCACCGGATTTTGCTACCGCTGGACTGATTCGGGGCCATTCAAGGTGGTGTCAGCCGGCCGATTTTGGGGTTAATAAGGATTCGTCGGAATCCTCTCCCCCTTCAAGGCAAAGCGTGTCGGTCGCTCAACGCAGACGTATCTCGACGCTGGTGATGAACCGCTTCGCGCGGAACATGCTCGCGCGCGCGAGCGGCGGCTCCGTTGCGCTGTCGCGGGTGTGGCCGGCCCGTACCGATCGGCTGATCATTGCGCCGCATGATCTGCGCACCGCGGATGCGACACGCGCCGCCGAGATCTATGCCGGGCGCTTCGTCTTCGCCGGCAAGATCGTCAACTGCCACGGCCGCTCGATCTTCGATCTCGATCCGCCCTCGGAGGATTGGGAGGTCGCGCTGCTCGGCTTCGGCTGGCTGCGGCACTTACGCGCCGCCGACACCGCGCTGACCCGGGCGAATGCACGCGCGCTGGTCGAGGACTGGATCAGCAACCCCGCCAACAGGCGCCGGCCCGTCGCCCGCCGCGCCGACGTGCTGGCGCGGCGCGTGATCTCGCTATTGTCACAGGCACCGCTGGTGCTCAACGACACCGACAACAAATTCTACCGCCGCTATCTACGCGCGCTCGCACGCGAGATCCGCTTCCTGCGCTACACCATGGTCAACATTCCTGACGGCGTGCCGAAGCTCCAGGTGCAGATCGCGCTGTGCTACACGACGCTCTGCCTCGCCAACCAGGCCCGTAACATCCGCAGCGCGTCGAAAAAGCTCTCCGACGAATTGCAGCGGCAGATTCTCCCCGACGGCGGCCACATCTCGCGCAACCCGGGCGCGCTGATCGAGTTGCTGATCGACCTGTTGCCGCTGCGGCAGACTTTTGCCGCCCGCAACATCGCGCCGCCGCCGGCGCTGCTCAATGCGATCGACCGCATGATGCCGATGCTGCGCTTCTTCCGGCACGGCGACGGCAATTTCGCGTTGTTCAACGCCATGAGCGCGACGTCTTCGGACCTGCTTGCCACGCTGCTCGCCTATGATGACACCCATGGCACCCCGATGGCGAACATGCCGCACACCGGCTTCCAGCGCCTCGATGCCGGCCCGACCACGCTGATCATCGACACCGGCCCGCCGCCGCCGCCTGGCGTCAGCCACGACGCACATGCCGGCTGCCTGTCGTTCGAGCTGTCCTCCGGCATCAGCCGCATCGTCACCAATTGCGGCATGCCGACCACGGGCCGCGACAATTGGCGGCCGTTCGCGCGCGGCACCGCGGCGCATTCGACCCTCACCTATCGCGACACGTCGTCCTGCCAGTTCGTCGAGATGTCGGCGATGAAGCGACTGCTGCGCGGCTCGCCGATCGTCAGCGGCCCCCATGAGGTCGAGAGCTATCGCGAGATCTTGCAGGACGGCACGCTGCTCACGACCTCGCATGACGGCTATCTCGCCAAGTTCGGCGTGATCCATCGCCGCGTGCTGATGATCGCCAATGACGGCGGGCGCATCGACGGTGAGGATACACTCTCCCCGCCGCAAGGAGCGCGCATCAAGGGCGCCGACGCCGATTTCGCGCTGCGCTTTCATCTGCATCCCGCGGTGAAGGCGAGCCGGCTGTCGGATGCCCGCGGCGTCATGCTGGTGCTGCCGAACCGCGACGTCTGGACCTTCGAAGCGCTCGACGACAAGGTCGACCTCGAGGACAGTGTGTTCCTGGCCGGCAATGACGGCCCCCGCCGCACCGCGCAGATCGTGATCCGCCAGGATGCCCGCCAGGCGCCCTCTATCCGCTGGAGCTTTGTGCGTTCCACGGCCTCTCCCGCGATCACCAATGCCCGCCGCAACGCCCGGCGCGAGCCGGAACTTCCGCTGTAACAGGCACGATCCGCCCCATCTCGTCGTTGTGAAAACGGCCAAAAGCTGCTATCGAGCGCTCGTTCGCGCGACTGGCGACCTTGGATGGAGCACCATCGGGAAGCGCGACACATATCCGCCGCGCGCCTGGGCATAGACACTCCTTAAGACAGAGGATCTTGCTCATGACTGACCATCCCCGCCGCGTCACCCGCGCCCTGCTTTCCGTCTCCGACAAAACCGGCCTGATCGAATTCGCCAAGGCGCTTGCCGCGCATGATGTCGAGCTGGTCTCGACCGGCGGCACCGCGAAAGCGATCGCCGCAGCCGGCCTCAAGGTGAAGGACGTCTCCGACCTCACCGGCTTCCCCGAGATGATGGACGGGCGTGTCAAGACGCTGCATCCGAAAGTGCATGGCGGCTTGCTGGCGATCCGCGACAACAAGGAGCACGCCGAGGCGATGAAGGCGCACGGTATTGCACCGATCGACCTCCTCGTCGTCAACCTCTATCCGTTCGAGGCCACCGTCGACAAAGGCGCGGGCTTCGAGGACTGCATCGAGAACATCGACATCGGTGGCCCCGCGATGATCCGCGCCGCCGCCAAAAACCATGACGACGTCGCCGTCGTGGTCGAAGCCGACGACTACAAGGCCGTGCTCGACGAGCTCGCCGCCAACAAGGGCGCGACGACGCTCACACTGCGGCGGCGGCTTGCCGCGAAGGCTTATGCGCGCACCGCAGCCTATGACGCCGCGATCTCGAACTGGTTCAACCGTCAGCTCGAAATCGACGCGCCCGATTTCCGCGCCTTCGGCGGCAAGCTGATCCAGTCGCTGCGCTACGGCGAGAACCCGCACCAAACCGCGGCGTTCTACGCAACCCCCGACAAGCGCCCGGGCGTTTCGACCGCACGGCAGCTGCAGGGCAAGGAGCTGTCCTACAACAACATCAACGACACCGACGCGGCCTATGAGTGCATCGGCGAGTTCGACGCGAAGCGCACCGCTGCCTGCGTCATCGTCAAGCACGCCAACCCCTGCGGCGTCGCGGAGGGCGCGAACCTCGTTGATGCCTATCGCAAAGCGCTGGCTTGCGATTCGACCTCGGCCTATGGCGGTATCATCGCGATGAACCGGGCGCTCGACGCCGACACCGCGCGCGAGATCACAAAGATCTTCACCGAGGTGATCATCGCGCCCGATGCGAGCGAGGAAGCGATCGCCATCATCGGCGCGCGCAAGAACCTTCGGCTGTTGCTCGCCGGCAGCTTGCCCGATCCGCGTGCACCGGGCCTGACCGCAAAAACAGTGGCGGGCGGTCTGCTCGTGCAGAGCCGCGACAACGCGGTCGTCGACGACATGACGTTCAAGGTCGTGACCAAGCGTGCGCCTGACGATGCCGAGATGCGCGACCTCAAGTTCGCATTCCGGGTCGCAAAGCACGTCAAGTCGAACACCATCATCTACGCCAAGGATCTCGCCACCGTCGGCATCGGTGCAGGCCAGATGAGCCGCGTGGATTCAGCGCGGATCGCGGCACGCAAGGCGCAGGACGCTGCCAATGAGCTGAAGCTTGCCGAGCCGCTGACCAAGGGCTCGGTCGTGGCCTCGGACGCATTCTTCCCGTTCGCCGACGGCATGCTCGCCTGCATCGAAGCCGGCGCCACCGCCGTGGTGCAGCCCGGCGGCTCTATGCGCGACGACGAGGTGATCAAGGCCGCCGACGAGCACGGCATCGCCATGGTGTTCACGGGCACGCGGCATTTCAGGCACTGATTGATCAGCCTAGCCCGGATGGAGCGAAGCGAAGTCCGGGCTACCTACTCTCGCACCCGCATCAAGAGCGCGAGCCCCGCGACGAAGAACACCACCAGCACGGCCATGCCGGCTTTCTGGCTCGCGGTTGCCGCGGTGATCACGCCGATCAGCAGCGGTCCGGTGAAGGACGTGACCTTCCCGGTCAGCGCGAACAGACCAAAATACTGCGCGATGCGGTCCTTCGGCGCGAGGCGGATCAGCAGCGTGCGTGATGCCGCCTGAAGCGGGCCGCCAGCCGCGCCAATCAGGCAGCCCAGCACGATATAGGCACGCTCAGCGGCGGCAGCGAACAGCGGGCCGCCCGGCTGCGGCGGCGCAACCTTGACGAACAGCACACTGTCCTTATCGACAAGCAGGATCGCCGCCACCGAGAGCAGCAGGATCAGCATGCTGCCGGCGATAACGCGTTTCGGACCAAGGAAGTCGTCGAGCTTGCCGCCGAGCCACGCACCAAAGGTGCCGGCGATGGCGAGGATGATGCCGAACGTGCCGATCTGGATCGTGTGCCAGCCGAAGGTGCCAGCGGCATAGATGCCGCCGAACGCGAACAGCGATACCAGGCCGTCCGTGTAGATCATGTTGGCGAGCAGAAACGCCGCCAGCGACTTCTGCTCCGGCAAACTCGTCAGCGATTGCTTCAGATCGGAGAGGCCCTCGCGTAGCGCCTCGCGCACCGGCAACTTTGCCGGATAGTCCGGCGTGAACAGGAACATCGGCGTCACGAAGATGATGAACCACAGCCCGGTCAACGGTCCAGCGGCACGATCACCCTCATGCGTGGCGGGGTCCAACCCGAACAGCGGCGTGAAGCCGAGCAGCGTGCGGCCGGTCTCTGGATTGGCCGCGAGAAAGCCGAGCACGATGATCAAGCTGACGATGCCGCCGATATAACCCGTGGCCCAGCCGGTGCCGGAGAGGCGGCCGATGCGCTCCGGCGGCACCAGGGTCGGCATCATCGCATTGTTGAAGACGGTGGCGAACTCCGCGCCGACGCTGGCAAGCGCGACCGCGAGGAGCAGCGGTGGAATGACGGCGTGATCACCGGGCTTGCCGGTCCACAACGCGCAGGAGGCCAGCACGAGCACCGCGCCGAACGCGGCAATCCAGGGCTTGCGGCGGCCCGAGGCATCCGCGATGGCACCAAGCACGGGTGACAATAGCGCAATCGCCATGCCAGCTGCTGCCATCGCAAAACCCCAGAGCGACTGGCCCGTGGCGGGATCTGGCGCGATGCCGGTAGCGAAATAAGGCGCGAACACGAAGGTCGTGATCAGCGTGAAATAGGGCTGCGCGGCCCAATCGAAGAAGATCCAGCTGACGACGGCGGCGCGCGGCGGATAGGTCCGTGGAGCGGCGGCCATGCACGCCGCCGGGGCGATCGTCGTCATGAAGCAGTCCTCATCACAAACAGTTTTGTCTCTCTTAGCCCAACCGTATAGCATTATAGCGACGCATTTGGATTGGCCTGAAGGCCCGGCGGAAATTTGATGATGGCATCATTTTCGACACGGCGGACTTTTTTCGCACTCATCGCCACTCTGGCGTTTGGTCTTGCATCGGCGGCTGCGCAGGATGCGCGGCGGGCCTATGTCTCCCCGGCGCTCGACACAGTGCACGCGATCCCCGCCGAGCACGGCATGGTGGTGGCGCAGGAGAAGATATCTGCGCAGGTCGGCGCCGACATCCTGCGGCGTGGTGGCAATGCCGTCGATGCAGCCGTCGCGACCGGCTTTGCGATGGCAGTGACTTATCCGCGTGCCGGCAATATCGGCGGCGGCGGCTTCATGGTGATCCATTCCGCCGAGCACAATGAAGACATCGCGATCGACTATCGCGAGACCGCGCCAGCAGCGACCACGGCGCAGATATTCCTTGGACCCGACGGCAAGCCTGATCCCGCCAAGTCGCGCGATTCCGGACTTGGCATCGGTGTGCCCGGCACGGTCGCGGGCCTGGCGCTCGCGCTCGAGAAATATGGCTCGGGCAAGTTCGCGCTGGCGCAATTGCTCGAACCCGCGATCATGCTTGCGCGCGACGGATTTATCGTCACCGATGACATCGCCGATACCCTGCCGGGCTGGTACCCGCGGCTGGCACGCTGGCCGTCCTCGGCCAGGATTTTCGCAAAGCCGGACGGCGCGCCCTTTGGCGAAGGCGACAGGCTGGTGCAGAGCGATCTCGCCGACACGCTGGCGAGTGTCGCTACGCAAGGGCCGCGCGGCTTCTACGAGGGTCCGGTGGCGGAGAAGCTCGCCAAGGCGGTGTCCGACGCCGGCGGCATCATGACTGCCGCTGATCTGAAGGCCTATCAGGCTGTGATCCGCGCGCCGGTGCGCGGCAACTATCGCGGCTATGACATCGTCTCGATGCCGCTGCCATCGTCCGGCGGCGTCGTGCTGGTGGAATCGCTCAACATCCTGGAAGGCTTTCAGCTCGCCGATTTGAAGCGGGGCTCACCGGCATCGCTGCATCTGCTGATCGAAGCCATGAAGCGCGCCTATGCGGATCGCGCGCGCTATCTCGGCGATCCCGCCTTCGTCAATGCACCGATCGAAACGCTCACGGCGAAGAGCTATGCGGCCAAGCTGCGTGCGAACATCTCGATCGATCGCGCGACGCCGTCGAAAGAGATCGTTTCCGCCCCGCCCGCGCCGCGCGAAGGCAGCAACACCACGCACTTCTCCGTCGTCGATGCCAGCGGCAACGCTGTCAGCAACACCTATACGCTGAACTTCAGCTACGGCGTCGGCCTCGTCGCCGACGGCACCGGCGTGCTGCTGAACAACGAGCTCGACGATTTCACTGCCGCCGTTGGCGCCTCCAACGCCTATGGCCTCGTCGGCTACGAGGCCAATCTGCCCGGGCCCGGCAAGCGGCCGCTGTCCTCGATGTCGCCGACCATCGTGCTCAGGGGCGGCAAACCGGTGCTGGTGACGGGCTCGCCCGGCGGCAGCCGCATCATCTCGACTGTGCTCCAGGTGATCGTGAACGTGCTCGACTACAAGATGGACGTCGCGGCCGCAGTGGCCGCGCCGCGGCTGCATCATCAATGGCTGCCGGACGAGGTCCGCGTCGAGCGCGGCTTTCCCGACGATGTGCTGTTTGAGCTGAAGGCGATGGACCATCTCATCGTCGAGCCGATGGGACAGACCTCCGCCAACTCGATCCTCGTGACGCCGAACGGCCCCCTCGGCGCGCCGGATCCGCGCTCGCGCGGCGCGGAAGCAGCAGGACAGTAACGCTGTCCCTGCATGGTACGACCGTGCGCCGGCTTGCGCCCGGCGCCGCGCGTGCTACCACCGCCCGGCCAAAGACACTGCCGGGGAAACGCACATGACCACAGCCGATCCGACTGAGCGCATCGAACGCGCCGAGATCGAGGACACCAGCCTTCTCGCCTTCTACCGCGACATGAATGCGCCGGAGCGAAGGACGTTCTGGGCCTGCGCGGCAGGCTGGGCGCTCGACGGCATGGACTTCATGATCTATCCGCTGGTGATCGGCACCATCATCGCACTGTGGAAGGTCGATGCGGCCTCGGCCGGCCTTGCCGGCACGGTGACGCTGCTGGCCTCCGCCATCGGCGGTTGGCTTGGCGGTTATCTCTCCGACCATATCGGCCGGGTCAGGACGCTCCAGATCACCATCATCTGGTTCTCGTTCTTCTCGCTGGTCTGCGCGATCGTGCAGAATTTCGAGCAGCTTTTGATCGCGCGCGCGGTGCTTGGCCTCGGCTTCGGCGGCGAATGGGCCGCTGGCGCCGTGCTGATGGGCGAAGCGATCCGGCCGCAATATCGTGGACGCGCGGTCGGCTCGGTGCAATCGGGCTGGGCGGTCGGCTGGGGCCTTGCCGTGCTGTCGCAGGCGATCCTGTTCTCGGCTCTGCCGGCGGAAACGGCGTGGCGCTGGATGTTCGTGATCGGCGCGCTGCCCGCGCTGCTGGTATTCTATATCCGCCGCTCCGTCGCCGAGCCGGAGATCGCGGCGGAGGCCCGTGCAAAGCAGGCCGCGAGCGGCCATCGTCCGGCGCTCTGGGAGATCTTCTCCGGGCCGATCCTGAAGACCACCATTCTGGCGTCCCTGATGGCGACGGGCTGCCAGGGCGGTTACTACGCCGTCACGTTCTGGGTGCCGCAATTCCTGACCAAGGAGCGTCATCTGTCGATCGTCGGCTCGACCGGCTATCTGTCGACGCTGATCATCGGATCCTTCATCGGCTATCTCGTCGGCGCCTGGCTCGCCGACCGGATCGGACGGCGCAATCTGTTCCTGATCTTCTCGATCGGAGCGATGGCAATCGTGCTGCTCTACACGCAACTGCCGCTGACCAACGAGATCCTGTGGGTGCTCGGATTCCCGCTCGGCTTCTTCGCCTCGGGCTATTTCTCCGGCATTGGCGCGTTTCTGACCGAGCTCTATCCGACGCGGCTGCGCGGCTCCGGCCAGGGCTTTTGCTACAATTTCGGCCGCGGCATCGGCGCGCTGTTTCCATTCCTCGTCGGCGCTCTGTCAGCGTCGACATCGCTTGCCGATGCGATCGCGATCTTCGCGGTTGTGGCTTACGTGCTGTTCTTCGCCGCCGCCTTCGCGCTGCCGGAGACGCGTGGCCGCGTGCTGCACGCGGACTAGTGTTGGATCGGTGAGACCAACTACCGTCCCACCTGGTACGGCCCGCCCTTCTCGAGGGCACGCGCATAGGCCGGCCGCGCGTGGATGCGTTCAAGAAACGCCATGGCCTTGGGATGGCCTTGCTCGAGCCCGCCGCGCGCTTGCGCTGCTTCAAGCGGAAAGCTCATCTGGATGTCGGCTGCAGTGAATTCATTGCCGGCAAACCACTCGCTCTTGCCGAGCTCGCCTTCCCAATAATCCATGTGCTGCTTGAGCTGCGGATTGACCAGCGCGGTCAGCGCCTGGTTCGAGACCTTGCGCACCAGCGGGCGAAGCAGCGCCGGCGCGCGCTTCGGCATCAACGTGAACAGCAGCTTCAGCAGCAGCGGCGACATCGCCGATCCCTCCGCATAGTGCAGCCAATAGGTGAAACGCAGCCGCTCCGGCGTGTTCGGCGGCGGGATCAGCCGGCCGTTGCCGTAGGTCGCGATGAGATATTCGATGATCGCGCCTGATTCCGCGATGGTGTTACCGTTGTCGGTGATGACGGGCGACTTGCCGAGCGGGTGGATCGCGCGCAGCTCTTTCGGCGCGCGCATATCGGGCTGGCGCTGGTAGCGCACGATCTCGTAGGGCACGCCCAACTCCTCGAGCAGCCACAGCACCCGCTGCGAGCGCGAATTGTTGAGGTGGTGGACGGTCAGCATCGCGAGATCCTTAGGTTACTAGGCGTGGTCGGTCGGTCGCGTACCTGCCAGCCCGAGACCGCAATGTCGAGCCATCCGGATGGATGTTTTCATCCGGGTATATTGACCTTCGCAATTTACCCGGATATTAAAGCGGCCAACGTCGTCAATATGGCAATGATTTCAATGCAGAGAACTTTCACCGCCTTTCAGGGTCAGCGTCGCCTGGTGTCCGGGCCGGCAGGAGAGGTCGCGCTGGTCGTCAAGCGCGTGGCGCCACGGCCGGACGAGCCCATCATCATCTTCGAGGACGCCACCGGCAGATCGATCGACTTCGATCTTCGCGGCGGGGACCGCGAGGTCCTGGCGCGTCTGGCGAAGCTGATCCCGCCGCCAGTTGAGGAGACCGCTTCACCAACCGAACCGCGCGGCCGCGGCCGGCCGAAGCTCGGCGTGGTCGCGCGCGAGGTGACGCTGCTGCCGCGGCACTGGGAATGGCTCGGCGCGCAGCCCGGCGGCGCTTCGGTCGCCTTGCGAAAGCTCGTCGACGAGGCGCGACGCGCGAGCGGCGACAAGGACCGCGACCGGCAGGCGCGCGATGCCGCCTATCACTTCATGTCGACCATGGCCGGCAATCTTGCGCAGTTCGAGGAAGCCTCGCGTGCGCTGTTTGCGGATGACCGGCGGCGCTTCACCGGACTGATCGCCGACTGGCCGGCCGACATCCGCGACCACATCGTCAAGCTCGCCTACAGCGACCGCGCGTAAACCGCGCGCCGCTCTCCAACGACCCCATCGACAGCCAAGCCGCGCGTGCTGCGCGCGGCAACGGCTTTGCCCGCCCCGATGAAAGGCTCATCCATGTCCGCTCCAAAACCGCTCTGGAAAAGCTTCCTGCGCTTCCTCGCGCCATTGATGCTGAGCAACGCGCTGCAATCGCTGTTCGGCACCGTCAGCAATGTCTATCTCGGCCAGATGATCGGCGTCGACGCACTCGCCGCAGTCTCGACGTTCTTCCCGGTGTTTTTCTTTCTGTTCGCCTTCGTCATGGGCCTGAGCACCGGCGCCACCGTGCTGATCGGCCAGGCCTTCGGCGCGGGCGAGCACGGGCGGATCAGAATCGTGGTCGGCACGACGCTCGCAGTCGGCCTGCTGCTCTCGATGTCTGTCGGATTGGCCGGCGGCCTGTTCAGCCGGCAATTGATGATGGCGCTCGCGACGCCCGCAGACATTCTCGACCAGGCAAGCGCCTATGCCCGCATCATGCTGCTGACGATGCCGCTCGGATTCGTGTTCCTGCTGATGACGGCGATGATCCGCGGCGTTGGCGACGCAGTGACACCGCTGCTCGCGCTGGCATTGTCGACTGCGATCGGCCTGATCCTGACGCCGATGCTGATCCGCGGCGCATTCGGGCTGCCGGCGCTCGGCATCGCCAGCCCGGCCTGGGCGGCTGCGATCTCCAATGCAGTGGCGCTGCTCGCGCTGGCGGCCTATTTGCTGCGCAAGAAGCACGCGCTCGCACCGGACGTCGCACTGCTGCGCCATGTGAGGCTCAATCGTGCTGTGATCAGACAAATCCTTGGCATTGGATTGCCCAGTGCGGTTGGCATGGTCGTGATGGCGATCGCCGAACTGGTTCTGCTCGGCCTCGTCAACGGCTTCGGCTCGGACGCAACGGCGGCTTACGGCGCGGTCAATCAGGTGATGGGCTACACGCAGTTCACGGCGATGTCGATTTCGATCGCGGTCTCGATCCTCGGCGCGCAAGCCATCGGCGGCGGCGACCGGGCGCGGCTCGACGGTATCGTCCGTACGGGCCTTGCGTTCAACCTCGTCCTGACTGGCGGGCTCGTGGCGCTGATTTATCTCGCGCCGTGCGCCGTGCTTGGCATCTTCATCACCGACGGCACCGTGCTCGACTTGGCGAAGGGACTACTGTTCATCGCCTTGTGGAGCTCGGTGCCGTTCGGCCTTGCGACCACGTTTTCCGGCGCGATGCGTGCCGCCGGCGTTGCGCTGACGCCGATGCTGCTGTCGATCTTCGCCATTGTCGCGATCGAGCTGCCGGCTGCGGTGATCCTGAGCCGCACCGTGGGACTAAAGGGCGTGTGGGCGGCCTATCCGATCGTGTTCTGCGCCATGTTCGGTTTGCAGATGGGCTATTACCTGCTGGTGTGGCGCAAGAAGGCGATCCGGCGCCCGGTCTGATCAGCGAGATATTATGACCATCATTAAACGGTAGACCTGTGGCGCGCGCTGCGCCACAATGGGTGAAAAGTGACTTTAGGGAGAACGAATTTGACCCGCACAGCCCCGCAATTCCTGTTCGATTTCGGCAGTCCGAACGCCTATCTCAGCCATCTGGCGATCCCGGCGATCGAGCAGCGCATCGGCGTCAAGTTCGAATATGTGCCGATCCTGCTCGGCGGCATCTTCAAGTCGACCAACAACAGGTCGCCGGCCGAGACGCTCGCCGGCATCAAGAACAAGCGCGAATTCCAGCAGATCGAGACCGAGCGCTTCGTCAAGCGCTTCAAGGTCCAGCCTTACGTCTTCAATCCCAACTTCCCCGTCAACACGTTGAACCTGATGCGCACCGCGATCGCGGCGCAGCTCGAGGGCGTGTTCGAGACATATGTCGACGCCGCCTTCCACCACATGTGGCGCGAGCCGAAGAAGATGGACGACATCGAGGTCGCAGCCAAGGCGCTGGCGTCGTCGGGCCTCGATGCCCAAAAGCTGTTCGCCCGCGCCCAGGAGCCCGAGGTGAAAGGCAAGCTGATCAAGAACACCGAGGCGGCGGTCGGGCGCGGCGCGTTCGGCTCGCCGACCTTCTTCGTCGGCAACGAGATGTTTTTCGGCAAGGAGCAGTTGCGGGAGGTCGAGGAGATGGTGCTGGAAGGTGGCGAATAGCGAGTCGTGAAATTGTGACTCGTCATTTGCGGCCTCTCGCCCTATTCGCTATTCCCTACTCGCCATTCGCCTCGTTCAACGGAGCTTTACAATGCGTATCCTCGTGGTCGGCGCCGGCGCCATCGGCGGCTACTTTGGTGGCAGGCTGTTGCAGGCCGGCCGCGACGTCACATTCCTGGTCCGGCCGCGCCGCGCCAGCGAGCTTGCGAGCGCCGGTCTCGTCATCAAGAGCCCGAATGGCGACGTGACGCTGAAGAACCCGCCGACCGTGCAGGCCGAAGCGCTCAAGGAGATATTCGACGTCGTGCTGCTCAGCTGCAAGGCGTTCGACCTCGACGATGCCATCAAGTCATTCGCCGCCGCAGTCGGCCCGAACACCGCGATCATCCCGATGCTCAACGGCATGAAGCATCTCGACACACTCGATGCCAAGTTCGGCGAGGAGCGCGTGCTCGGCGGTCTCTGCGCCATCGCCGCGACCTTGAACGAGAAGCGCGAGGTGGTGCAGCTGCAGCCGATGCAGTCGATCAACTACGGTGAGCGCGACGGCAAATTGTCGGATCGCGTCAAGGCGATCGACGAAGCCTTCAAGAGCGGCATCGCTGGTGCCACTGCCAGCCAGAACATCATGCAGGACATGTGGGAGAAGTGGGTGTTCCTGTCCTCGCTCGCCGCAAGCACCAGCCTGATGCGCACCTCGGTCGGCAACATCCTCGCCGCGCCCGGCGGCCGTGACTTCTTGCTCGGCATGCTCGATGAAACCAGCTCGATCGCCACCGCGTCGGGCTACACGCCGGGCGGTCCGTTCTTCGAGCGCGTCAAGGGCAACCTTACCACCGAGGGTTCGCCGATGACGGCCTCGATGTTCCGCGACATCAAGGCGGGTCTTCCGGTCGAGGCCGATCATGTGATCGGCGACCTGATCGCACGCGCCGACGCCGCCAAGGTCCCGGTTCCGAAGCTGCGCATCGCGTATACGCATCTCAAGGCGTATGAGAAGCAGCGGGCGGGGTAAACTGCTGTCGTCCCGGACAAGCGCAGCGAAGCGGAGCGCTATTTGAAGTACGCGAGATAGTGCGAGACGGCGGTGATTTCCTCATCGCTCATGTGATAGGCGACATCGGCCATCGCGGCGACGCCGCCGCCGACGCGCTGGCTGGTCTTGTAGTCGTGCAGCGCCTTGACCAGATATTCCTCGCGCTGACCCGCGAGCCGCGCGACGGCCTTGGTGCCGGCAAAGCTATCCGTGTGGCATGAGGCGCAGCGGCGGCCGGCGGCCACTTGCGCGCCTTTTTTCGACAGGTCCGGATCCTTGTCGTCTGCTGCCTTCGGCGGCGTCATGGCCGCGAAATAGGCGCCGAGACTGCGAACGTCTTCGTTGGTGATCTCGGCGGCAATCGGCTGCATCTGCTCGTTCTTGCGCGAGCCGGCGCGGAAGAACACGAGCTGCCATTGCAGGAATTGGTCGGGCTGACCGGCCAGCGAGGGAATGTTCTCGGTCTGCGAGATACCGTTCTCGCCGTGACAGCCGGAGCAAACGGCAGCCTTCTCCTGGACGGCAGTATTGTCCGCGGCGCTTGCGGAAAGGGCGCCAAGCGTGAGGAGCGCAGCCGCGCTGATTGTGTGCGAGATGAACTGCCGGCGCATGGAAGGAATTCCGATCTAGGAACGACAGCGTGAGACTTTGAAATGAAAGAGGCTGCGGCGCCTCTCGGCCACCGCAGCCTCCTGGTCATGTCGCGCTACTTCTTGCTGTAGCTGATGCGATAGATCGCGCCGGCCCAGTCGTCGGCGACGAGGATCGAGCCGTCCTTGGCGAGGATGATGTCATCGGGGCGGCCGAGATAGCCCTGGTCGCCCTCGATCCAGCCGGAGGCGAACACCTCCTGCTTGGCGTTCTTGCCGTCGGGCCCGACGATCACGCGCACGATGCGGCCGCCCTGGTACTTGTGGCGATTCCAGGAGCCGTGCTCGGCGATCAGGATGTTGTTCTTGTATTCGGCGGGGAACTGGTCGCCGGTGTAGAACTTCATACCGAGCGGAGCGACGTGGGCGCCGAGATTCAGCACGGGCGGCGTGAACTCGGAGCATTTGTGGCCCATGGCGAACTTCGGATCGGGAAGGTCGCCCTGGTGGCAGTAGGGATAGCCGAAATGCTCGCCCATCTTCGAGATCATGTTCAGCTTGTCGGAGGGGAGGTCGTCACTGACCCAGTCGCGGGCGTTCTCGGTGAACCAGTATTTTCCGGTGCGCGGATCGACGTCGCCGCCGACCGAGTTGCGAACGCCGAGCGCATAGACTTCGGCATTGCCGGTCTTGGGATCGACGCGCCGGATCTGCGAGAGACTGGTCGGGGGAATGCCGACGTTGAAGGGCGGTCCGAACGGAATGTAGAACCAGCCGTCCTTGTCGGCCGCGAGGTACTTCCAGCCATGCGCGGCATAGGACGGCATGTCGTCATAGACGACCTTGCCTTCGCCGAGGTTGTCGAGCTTGTTTTCGACGTCGTCGTAGCGGATCAGCTTGTCGACCGCGATGACGTAGAGCGCACCGTCCTTGACGGCCAGACCGGTGGGCATGTTCAGCCCCTTGAGGATGGTCTTGACCTCTTTCTTTCCGTTGTTGTCCTTGATGGCATAGACGTTGCCGAGGCCAAACGAGCCGACGAACAGCGTGCCCTTGTCACCCCAGGCCATCTGACGCGCGGCCAGCACGCCGGAGGCGTAGACCTCCATCTTGAAGCCCGCCGGCAGCTTCACCTTCTTGATGATGTTGGCGAGCTCGGCATCGGAGGCGCCGGTCGGCGGACCCGAGGGCGGCGCGAGACCCTTCTGCGCCTCGTTCTCGTCGCCGAGGAACCAGTCATCCGGCGGATGGGTCCAGAATTCCTTGGTGCCGGATTCGTACTTCTTCAGCGGTTTGCTTTTGTCCTGTGCACTGCCGGCGCTGGTCCCGGCAAGAAGGGCAACCGCCGCAAGCGCCAACACGGATCGATGGATCATCGATTTCATCGCGTCACTCCCCTAAGGCAGCCGTCAGGGCTGCACGTTATTTTGTTCTGATAGTCGAGAGGCGAAGTTCGGAGTCTGTCAGAGAGGCAGACCCAAAAAGGTTAGCACATCTGCGACCGGAGAGAAGCGCGTCGCATGCGTTGCAGCTGCCCTCCGCGACGGCGACAAGCTCGCTGCAACGCGAAATCGAGATGGCGCATGCCTCTTTTGAGAGCAGCAGAATGGTCGACCAATCCAAAAACGCGAAAACAACCCCATGCACTGTAGAACGGCGGAAGCCAGACGATGCGCGGTGACACCGGCCACACGTCTGAAACATCGTGCGAATTGACGAAAGCGGCGACTATTTGGCGACGGGATACGGTCCATCGTCGAATGGCGTGTCGTGATAGCCCTTCGCTCCCACCTCGCGCGCCAGGGAGCTGCGGAAATCGGAGCCATCGCGCAGGCTGCGCAGCACATGGGCGAAATCGAATTCCGGATGCCAGCCCAGCTCGCGCCGCGCGCGATCGTTGACATAGACGCGGTCGATCCCGGGAAATAGCCGCCAGCCGCGCGTCGCATAGAGCTCGTCGCAATCCGGGTAGAGCTCGCGCACGACACCGGCCGCATCACGGGCGAGCGCCGCGAGATGGTGTTGTCCAAACGGGGTTGTAGCCGAGACGATATAGCGGGCGAACCCGATCTCCGGCGCGCGCACCGCGGCGAGCAGATGGGCGCTCACCGCGTCCGCTATATCCAGCCGTCTATAGAGCAGCTCGTTGGCTTGCGCATTGTCCAGCGGGTAGGCCGACCGCATTGCGGGATCGTCGTCGTCCTCCGGAAAGAACCGCGAGGTCCGCAACACCACGACCGGAAGCCGGCGCTCGCGAAAGAACAGCTCGCACATATTTTCCGCCATCAGCTTTGTGGTGCCGTAGATGTTCTTCGGGATCGCCGGCAGGTCCTCGGTGACCCACACCGCGGCCTGGCCCGCCTCCGGCCGGAGTTGCGAACCGAATGCACTGGTGGTGCTGGTGAAGACAAAGCTCTTCACGCCAGCCGCCGTGGCCGACTCGAGCAAATTGAGCGTGCCGGTGACGTTGGTGTCGACAAAGTCCTGCTTGCTGTGGGTCGCCACATGCGGCTTGTGCAGCGTCGCGCTGTGGATGACGGCGGTGACGCCGTCCATCTGCGCCCGGACGAAGCCGGGATCGACGATCGAGCCCACCACGTCGGTGAGGGGCGATGCCTTCAGGTCGACCCCGCGCGCAGATGACCCGCGACGCCGGAGCGTCCGGAGAATGGCCTCGCCGAGATGGCCTGCGCTGCCGGTGACCAGAATTGTCATTGCACCTCCCGAACGGCGTTCCGGCGGCACGCAGGGCGGGCTGAATTGGTCCAGCCCGCCTCACGCACCAGCCTGCCAACCGGCAATCGTTTGTGCCCGAAACTGCCGCCGGTCAATCACAGGCCGAGGCGACGCGCATCGTCGGCGAGAAACGCCTGACCGCTGCGATGCTTCACGCTGGGCAATTCGGCAACTCGTGCGCGCCAGGCGAGGAGGGCGTGAGAGTTTTCGGGAATGGTGAGGCCCGCGGCATCGGCGAACAGCAGACCGGCAAAGATGGTGATGTCCGCCATCGAGAACACCTCGCCGGCGATGTAGGGCTGCTGCCCCAGCACAGCGTTGAAATAGGTCATTCCCGCGCGAGCACGTTCGCCTTGCCGTCGTCCCCACTCGGCGCGGCCGGTCCAGTCGAGGCTCTTGAAGGCCTGAAGCTTCGGGCCGAGACCCGGTGTCGCATGATGGAAGTACTCGCCGACCGGATCGATCAGTTCGGCCTCCGCGCGCCGCTGCATCATATGGATCAGCCCTCTCTGTTTCGGCGTCGTGCCCGTCAGCGTCGGGTGGCCGTCCATGTGATCGAGATATTCGGTGATCGCCGTGGATTCCGAGATGAAGGTGCCGTCGTCCAGCTCAAGAACGGGCAAGACGCCCGAGGGGTTCTTTTGCAGGAACGCAGGGCTCTTGTGTTCGGCCCCGATAAGGTCGACCGGGATAAACTCGACCTGAGAGTCGAGCTGCTTTTCCGCAAGCACGATGCGGATGCGGGTGGGGTTGGGAAAGCCTGGACGATCATAGATTCTCATTTGTCACCTTTTATCTGTCTATCGATAGATAGGCTACTGAAAACGAATAGGCCCTTTTCATCGGGGCGGTCAACAGCTATCTATCGATCGATAGGTAATGAAACCGATGGCAAAAACCAAAACTGACATGCGGGAAGCCGTCCTGGCGGCGGCGCGGGCCACTGTGCAAGCGCGCGGATACACGGCGCTGAGCTTCCGCGAGCTGGCCAAGGAGGTCGGGATTAAGAGCGCCAGCGTGCACTACCACTTTCCCACCAAGGGCGATCTCGGCGTGGCCCTGGCGCGGCGCTACACCGAGGAGGGTGCCGCCTATCTGGAGGAGATTCTCGCCACGGCACCCGATCCGCGTACCTGTTTCGACCGCTACGTCGGGATCTTTCGTGCCGCGCTGGCCAACGGCAATCGCATGTGCCTGAGCGGCGTCATGAGCGCCGAGCTCGATGATCTCCCTGAAGAAGTGAGGCACGAGATCGATCGTTTTCCGCGCATGAATATCGCATGGATCGCGCGTGTGCTGGCAACCACCAAGCCATCTCCCAGCGAAGAGGAGAGGAACGAGCGCTCGATGGCGATTTATGCCGCGGTCGCAGGCGCACAGCTGATTGCGCGCGGTCGCAACGATATCTCGGTCTACGATCGCTCCATCGAGGCCTACCGCGTCTCGGGATTGATTCCCTGATCAGCAGCGCTCGAGACAGGCCGAAGCGAATTGCGCTTACGGGATTTTGGATGCTCTGGGAAAACTGGAGCGGGCGAAGGGGCTCGAACCCTCGACCCCGACCTTGGCAAGGTCGTGCTCTACCACTGAGCTACACCCGCATCCTGTGTCGGTCGCGTGACGCGCCGGCAACGGCTGTCGTATGCCAAAAGCGGAGGGCGAATGCAACAGCTACCGGCGGCATAGATTGGCTTTCGGAGCCCCAATATGAGCCCGAACCCGGCCGAATCGCCCCAAACCTCCCGGAACCGCCGAATCGACGCCGGTGGATTGAAATTCGGCCGACCCGGCCCAATTTTAGGGCCGACACCGAAGCATATGCGATGGCGACGTGCTAAAGACCCGCCATTCCAGACATCAGACGAGGGGATCCCGTGACGATCATCGACCAGGGTAACGGAGCCGCAGTCCCGGCTGCGGCCGATCTGATCAAGGACACCACCACCCAGACCTTCGTGAAGGACGTCATCGAGGAATCGAAGCGCCAGCCGGTGCTGATCGACTTCTGGGCGGAGTGGTGTGGTCCCTGCAGGCAGCTCACGCCCGTGCTGGAGAAGGCGGTCAAGGCCGCCAAGGGCAAGGTCAAGCTGGTCAAGATGAACATCGACCAGCATCCGGCGATTCCGGGCCAGATGGGCATCCAGTCGATCCCGGCCGTGATCGCCTTCGTCAACGGCCAGCCCGCCGACGGCTTCATGGGCGCGGTGCCGGAGAGCCAGGTCAATGCCTTCATCGAAAAGCTGACCAAGGGCGTCGCTGCGCCCGGCGAGCCCAACGTCGCCGAGATTCTGCAGGAGGCCGAGGCCGTTCTCGCCGAGGGCGACGCCGCAGCCGCCGCGCAGATCTACGCCGAAGTGCTCCGGTATGATTCGACCAACATCGCAGCACTCGCCGGCCTGGCAAAATGCTACGTCACCTCCGGTGCGATGGAGCAGGCCAAGCAGACGCTGGCCATGGTACCGGAATCCAAGCGCAACGATCCGGCCGTGAAGGCCGTGCAGGCCGCGATCGATCTCGCCGAACAGGCGGAACAGCTCGGCCCCATCACCGAGCTGGAACAGAAAGTCGCCGCAAATCCGCTCGATCATCAGGCACGCTTCGACCTCGCCACCGCGCTGAACGCGCAGGGCAACCGGGTCGCCGCCACCGAGCAGCTGCTCGCGATCGTCAAGCGCGACCGCAAATGGAACGACGACGGCGCCCGCAAGCAGCTGGTGCAGTTCTTCGAGGCCTGGGGCGGCACGGATGAGGCAACCGTCGAGGGACGCAAGCGCTTGTCGACGATCCTGTTTTCATAAGGAAAACGTGCCGGCGACGTCAGCGGGGACCAGATGCCGATCAACATCGAATATCGCGGGCCCGCCGACCTTCCGGAAATCATTCCGGTGTTTCCGCTGCCGGGCGCGTTGCTGTTGCCGCGCGGCCAGATGCCGCTCAACATTTTCGAGCCGCGCTATCTCGAGATGGTCGACGACAGTTTTCGCGATGGCCATCGCCTGATCGGCATGATCCAGCCTGATGCGGCGCATTCGCCAAAGAATTCCGACAGACCGGCGCTGTTCCGGGTCGGCTGCGTCGGCCGCATCACCCAGCTCGCCGAGTCCGGCGACGGCCGCTACATCCTCGAGCTCACCGGCGTCGCGCGCTTCAGGGTGCTCGAGGAGCTCGAGGTGCTGACCGCCTACCGCCAGTGCAAGGTCGATTTCTTCGCCTTCACCGACGATTTCACCGCGCGGATGGGCGAGGACGAGGTCAACCGCGAGGCGCTACTGGTGGCGCTGGCGGATTTCTTGAAGGCCAACAATCTCAAGGTCGACTGGGAAGGCGTCGAGAGCGCGCCCAACGAGGCCCTCGTCAACGCGCTGGCGATGATGTCGCCCTATGGCCCCGCCGAGAAGCAGGCGATGCTGGAGGCGCCCGACCTGAAGACCCGCGCCGAGATCCTGATCGCGGTCACCGAGATGGACCTCGCCAAGAAACGTACCTCGGGCGATCCGCCGCTGCAGTGACCGCCTGAATACTCACGCAGCACGGATGGCCGCCCTGGCACCTCGCCGCAGCATTTTCGCGACGCTGGATGCAGGCATCGGCCGGCTGAAATAGTAGCCCTGGGTTTCGACGCTCCCCTCTTCGCGGAGAATGTCCAGCTGCTCCTTCGTTTCGACGCCTTCGGCGGTCGTCGTCTTGCCGAGGCTGACTGCGAAACGAACCACCGCTCGCGCGAGGTGCTGCGCCTCTTCGCTCGCGCTGGATAGTTCGTTGACGAAGCTGCGGTCGATCTTGATCTTGTCGAATGGGAATCTCTGCAGAAAGCTCAGCGATGAATAGCCGGTGCCGAAATCGTCGAGCGCTACTCGTACACCGAGCTCGCGCAGTTGACCGAGTGCTGCGAAGACGGCTTCGCTATCATGCATGATCACCGTCTCGGTGACCTCGAGCTCAAGCCTGTGCGGCGCAACGCCCGAACCGGCCAGCGCGCCGATAACGACCGCGACAAGCTCCTTGCTCCTGAATTGAGCGGGAGACAGGTTGATCGCAATTCTGAGATCGGCAGGCCATTTGGCGGCTTCCGCACAGGCGGTCCTCAAGACCCATTCTCCCAGCGGCACGATCAAGCCGGTCTCTTCCGCAAGCGGGATGAATTCGCTGGGCATGACCAGACCTCGCTTCGGGTGATGCCAGCGTAGCAGGGACTCGAAGCCGCGGATCTCGCCGGTCGTGGCAACGACAAATGGCTGGTAGTGGAGCTCGAATTCACCGCCGGCAATCGCATCCCGCATGTCGCGCTCCAGGTTGCGTCGCGCATGCATGAGCTCGTCGAGTTCCGGCTCGAAGAAACGGAACGCGCCACGTCCGCCACTCTTGGCCGAGTAGAGGGCGAGATCCGCGCTCTTCATGAGCACGTCGGAATCATCGCCATCGCGCGGCGCGATGGCGATGCCAATGCTGGTGCCCACCGTGACCCGATGATCGCCGAGATCGAAGGGTTCGCGAAGCACCTTTATGATCCTTTCGGCAAGCGAGGCCGCCTCCACGGCCGGGTTGGTCACGTAGTCGATCACCGCGAACTCGTCGCCGCCGAGGCGGGCGATCAACGCGGTTTCCGTGGTGCAATCGCGCAAACGCGCCGCGACGGCGCGCAACAGGGAATCGCCCGCCGGATGTCCCAGCGTGTCGTTGACTTCCTTGAAGCGATCGAGATCGAGCATGAGCACCGCAAGATCGAGGCCGCCATTGCGCGTAACTGCGATGGCATGCTCCATCCGCTCTCTGAGCAGCACGCGATTCGGCAGATCGGTCAGCGCATCGTGTTGCGCCATATGAGTGATCTTGGCCTCGGACCGGCGTTGCTCGGTGACGTCAAGATGCGTCGCCACCCACCCGCCGCCGGCCATTGGCTGCCGCGTGACGCAGATCAATCGCCTGTCCGCGAACTCGTCGATCCTGCTCGAGACCGCATCGAACGGCAACGCGGCCAGTTTCGAGACGAATTGCTCGGCCGCGCCCTCGCTTGTGTCGCCCTTGAGGATACCGTTCACAATGCGATGCCGGATGATGTCGGTATGCGGTGTCCCCGTTCTCAGCAATTCCGGCGGCAGCCGGTAGAGCCGGGCATAACGCTCGTTGCAGATGACAAGTCGCTTCTCCGCATCGAACATGCAAACGCCCTCAACCATATTGTTGATGGCCGTATCGAGCCTGAGCTTCTGCTCCTGGAGCTCTCTTTGCGAACCTTCGAGTTGCTGCCGGGCGATCGAAAGCTGGCCGATGATTTCCTTGAATCTGCTCGTTCTGGTCGCAAGGCGCGAATCCGCCAGCACACCGACAAGGCTCATCCCGAGCACTGACAGGGCCACACCCGCGATTGCCACGGCGAGGAAGGCGGGAGAAAGCGACAAGGTATCGTTGTTCAGCGTCGGGTCCGGAACGATCTGCACGGCCCCCATGGCCGTGAAATGATGCGACACGATGGCGAGCGTCAGCAGCAATGCGGCGGCGAAGGTCCCCCACTTACCCTTGTGACCCAGGGCGATCGCGAGTGCAGCGTAGCCCAGCAACATGCCGAGGGCGATCGAGATGAACACCAGCCCGGGCGACCAGGTCACGCGACCCGGCACTTCGAGGGCCCACATGCCGAGATAGTGCATGCTCGCAATACCAGCGCCGATGATGCCGCCGCCGGCAGCCGCGCGCCATCGGCCGGAGTAGCTGACCGCAACGCCAAAACCGGCCGAGGTCAAGATCATCGCGGCCGCGAGCGACAGCCCTGTCAGCGCGATGCCGTAACCGGTCTGGACGCCAGGCTCGTAGGCGAGCATTGCAACAAAATGCGTAGCCCAGATTCCGTAGCCGATGGCGGCGCCTGCGATCGCAATCCAGATCAGCCGCCTCCTGGCTCGCGAGGCAATCGCGCGATGAAAGATACTGACGGCCACGATGCTTGCAGCGAAGCAAACCAGGCCGGCGAGCATGACAAGCCGCCAATCATGCTCGGCTGTGAGGCAGGTA
This sequence comes from Bradyrhizobium cytisi, assembly GCF_008123515.1. Lineage (GTDB taxonomy): Bacteria > Pseudomonadota > Alphaproteobacteria > Rhizobiales > Xanthobacteraceae > Bradyrhizobium > Bradyrhizobium cytisi. Next base: position 95,716 of record NZ_VSSR01000032.1, on the reverse strand, counting down.
AAAACGCGGAACATTGAAATCGCTCCCTCGTCAATGCTTCGACCATTGATCGGAGTGAGCTTTCGCCGCGTTAATTTTCCACAATGCCCGGTTGCATGCCTATCGTGAGGTAAACGTTGCCTGGCAAAGACGCCAATGGGCGGTAGTTCGGTGCGGGTGAGGGGTTCAGCTCCCGTGAAACTACGTGGCTTATATGCGCTGCGGGATAACGGCGGTGCAATCCTTCCGTCCAGGACAACACATCCCGCTCAGGGATGATGACGGATGCGTTTTCGTCCCGTGATCATCGCGCGAATCAGATTCTCGCGTTGGAGCATTCCCATCAGCGCTGCGCCGGCGACGTGCAGCACGACAAGGACCATGACGGCGTCCGACGCATAAGCGTGGGTGTCCTCGATCCACCAGACGCCGAAGAAGGTGACGGTCACCGACATCGCGCCCGTGATTGCCGAGACTGCGAGCGACAGCAGCAGCGCGACCAACATCAAGGTGCCGGCAGGATTGAGCCCGATATAGCGGCCGGTGATGCCGCGTCGCAGATTCCAGAGATAGAAGGGCGCCGCGCGGAGCCTGACACCAATCACGCGAAAGCGCGAATAGCGGCTTCCCCAGAATCCCCAGACCAGACGGAAGGCCAACAGCCCGATCACGCCATAGCCGACGATGCGGTGAAGCCCGTCATAGACGGTTGGCGTGAACCACGCGACCAGAACGCTGACCGCGAGGGCCCAGTGCCAGAGGCGCAGCGGAAGGTCCCAGACCTCGACCGTCCGCGAAGTGGCCTTGTCCGCGGGGGTCCTGTTGGACGCCCCGCTCGCTTCGGGTACCGCTTCGTTCATAAGCCTCGGTTCACCTTGCGCCGTTCACTTAACGCGGATCACTTGGCATCAGTTCACTTGGCATCAGATCACTTGGCGCAGATCACTTGGCAATCGTGTGCTTCAGGCTGAGATCTTCCGGGCTGTAGAACAGCTCGTAGAGCTTGCCTTCCTTGACGCCATAGACCTCATAGCACGAGCCTTCGATCTTGGAACGCCGCACCTCGTAGCCGGCCGCCTTGGCCTTGGCTTCGGCATCGCCAGCCGGCTTCCACGATGCCTTGTCGAGCTTGGTGCAGTTCTTGAAACCGTCGGCCATCGCCGCCGACCCCATGCCGATCCCGACCGTCAGTGCAATGGCAAGAACACGAATGACTCTCACGAATGTCTCCTCCTCTGTCGTGTGCGCGAAGCGCGCCCGAAGGAAACAAAGCATAGGATGAAGTCAACCGGGTTCGGATCGGCCCAGCGTTAGAGATATTCTAACCGTCGTCAAAACGTCAGCGCGCTCCGCGCGCAACGCTTATTTGGCCGCTCGCTGCGGCCTTACGCCTCACGGCTCGGATTCGTCCGCGAACGTGGCGAAGTTCGCTAGGCCGCATGGCGCGCGCCGGGATACTGGCGTCGCAGCCAGTCTGCCCAGGCGAGGCGCCCGCGCACGCCCTGACTGACGACAAAGCCCATGCGACGCGCTCTTGTCTCGGACATGGGTATCGGCAGGATTTTTCGATGCAGGCCTCGCGCATCCCGATACTGGCCGGCCAGCGCGGCGACGCTGAGATCTTCGGGACCGCCAATCTCCGCGCGCTCGCCGCGCGCCCCGTCGAAGGCGCATGCTACCACGTGATCGGCAACATCGGAGGCATCGACGGGATTGAAGGGCGTCGTCGGCATCGGCCACAGTGGAAGCCAAGCGAGGCCCGCAAGCATCTTGTCGAGCAGATAATAGAACGGCATCGCGCGAACGACGGACCACGACAGTGCGGAAGCGCGAACCAGCTGCTCGCCGGCGAGCTTGACCCGTGCATAGGGCAACGTGGCCTCGTCGAGCCCGACGATCGACACATGCAGGAAGTGCCGCACGGATTGCTCCTGGCAAAGCGACAGCAATCGCTCCGTTCCCTCGACATCCACGGCGGAAGGGGAACTGAAGAAATCGACCGGCCGAATACCGCCTCGCCGCGCGATCGGCGAATAGGTCGCCGCATTGATGACGGTGTCGACGTCACGCAACGCGTCCCGCAAGCCGGCGCCCGTGGCAAGATCGCCCCTGGTCCATTCGACGTCCGAGCGGGCCTCCGGTGATCTCGCAAACAATCGGACGCGATGTCCATCGCGAATGAGGCGATCGACGATCTCCCTGCCGAGATGGCCCGTGCCGCCGGTGACGAGTGTCAACGCCATGCTTCACCTCCATCGTGGTGCGCGGTTCTCAAGATTGCTGCTGACGGCCTCGACATGATTGGGGGTGCCGAGCAGCGCGGCCTGCTCGGCGGTCTCGGCGGCGAGGCCTGTGGCGACGTCCGAGGTCGCGGCGAGATTGAGGAGCCGCTTGGCGGCGCGGACAGCATCGGGGCTGCGGCTTGCGATCTCGTGCGCGACTGTCAAAGCGGCGGCCAGCGGATCGTCGGCAAGCCCTGTCGCAAAACCATAGGCCAGCGCTTCGTCAGCCGAAAACACGCGGCCGGTATAGGTCAGCTCGCGCACGACATCTTCGCGGGCGAGGTGGCGCATCAACTGCGTGCCGGCCATGTCAGGCACCAGTCCCCATTTGGCCTCGATGACGGCGAGCCGTGTCGCCGGCGCCAGATAGCGAAGGTCCGCGCCGAGCGCGAGCTGGAAGCCACCGCCGAAGGCGACGCCATGGACCGCGGCAATCACCGGCACTGGCAACTCGCGCCAGAGCCAGACGAGATGCTGCGCATAGTTTGCGATGCCGTGGCTTCGCTGTGTCAGGTCGGCTGACGGGATCAGCGAATCGCCTTTCGTCGTCGCCAGAAGCCGGTCCAGATCGAGGCCCGCGCAGAACGCCCGCCCTTCGCCGGAGAGAATGACGGCGCGGACCTCCCTGCGCGCACCGAGCTGCGTTCCGGCCGCGATGAGCGCCTCGAACATCGCGGGGTCGAGAGCATTCATCTTGTCCGGGCGATTGAGCCGGACATGGGCCACGCCGTCCACGATGGTCAGCCGAACACGATCTTCCATGACACCGCTCCACTCGAATGCGTGACCGGCCGTTCCGGCGTCAGTAGCCGGCCACCGCCATCACCACGACCACACTCAGCGCCATCCAGCCAAAGTGCCGGCCGCGTGTCGCCCATGCGTTGGCGCAGGCAGAGAAGCCGAACACGCAGACCATGGTGATGACGATCCAGCGGCGCGCCGGCGCGGACTCCATCCACGGCGTCGCGATCAGGAGCATGCCGCAGCCGATCCACGCGACCGTCGAGGCCTGCCAGACCAGGCGGATCAGGGTGCGGAGCCGCGGTGGCTCGATCGTGGCGCGGGGAAAGACCTTGGTCTCGCCGAGGATGCCGTGGACGAGGGCCACCAATATGGCGAGGATTCCGGCGCACTGGAGCAAGAGATCACGCATCGGGGCCTCCATACATCTGTGTACGGTGAGATAGGCGCTGGCGCGACACCTGTCAATACACTAGTGTATGGTAAAAATTTCGGAACCTGACATGACCGACCAGCTCCGCGCCGACGACTGGATCAAGGAGGGCCTCAAGGCGCTCACCAAAAGCGGCTTCACCGCGCTGAAGGCCGATCCGTTGGCAAAGGCCATCGGCGTTTCCCGCGGCAGTTTTTACTGGCATTTTGCCGATCTCGGCGCGTTCCATGCGGCCGTGCTGAAACGCTGGCGCGAGATCGCGGCCGAAGAGATCATCGCTGGTGTCGAGGCCGACACCGACGAGGCGCTGACGGCGCTGCTGCGCAGGACTTTTGGCGCCCGGCTCGATCTGGAGCGCGCGGTGCGCAACTGGGCGGCGTTCGATCCGGCGGCGCAAGCGGCCGTCCGGGCCATCGACCGCCGCAGGCTCGACTATATCGAGGCGCTGCTGCAACGACGCGGATTCTCCGCGGCAACCGCGCAAGGACGAGCGCAGATCCTGTACTGGACCTTCCTCGGCTTCGCGCTGTCGGGCCCGCCGGTGCCGCCCGCGCGGCTCCAGGGCCTGCTCGACGAGATCCAGAAGATGATTTCCACCTGAACGCTCCGGCCGCCGCAATGGGCGGAGGCGATTTTCTATGCTACATGCAACCGATCGCCGGAGATCCTGATGAACGCGCCCACCGAACGCCCCGAACCTAGCGTCGATCCAAAACTGCTGGAGATCCTGGTCTGCCCGCTGACCAAGGGCCCGCTGGAATTCGATTCCGCCAAGCAGGAGCTGATCTCGCGCAGCGCCAGGCTCGCTTACCCGATCCGCGACGGCATCCCGATCATGCTGCCGGAAGAGGCGCGCAAGATCGATTGAGGATAGCGAACAGGGAATGGCGAGTAGCTCACAGCGCCTCGCCCTTCAGCAACTTCGGTATCTCACCCGTCAAGCCCGCCGCCTGGCGGATGAAGAGATTTTTCAGCGGCGGGGTGCGGTCGACGATGCCGAGGCCGATGTCGCGCAACGAGCGCAGCAATGTCGACTTGTTCGAGAACAGGAAGTTGAGCGAGTTGGTGGCGACGCCCATCGCCATGGTGTCGAAACGGCGCCAGCGCTGGTAGCGATCGAGCACGTCGGCGCCACCGAGATCCATGCCGAGCCGCGCGGCATCGACCACGACCTCGGCCAGTGCGGCGACATCCTTCAGCCCCATGTTGAGGCCCTGTCCGGCGATGGGATGAATGACGTGCGCGGAATCGCCGACCAGCGCCAGGCGCTCGGCCACGAAGGAGCGCGCCACGAAATAGGACAACGGGAACGCGCGCGGCTTGTCGAGCGCCTTCACCTCACCGAGATGCAAACCAAAGCGCTGCTCGAGCTCGCCGTGAAACTCTTCTTCGCTTAAGCCAATGATGCGCGCGGCCTCTGCGCGGCGCTCGGTCCACACCAGCGACGATCGCTTGCCGGTCAACGGCAGGATCGCAAACGGACCCGCGGGCAAAAAGTGCTCTTCGGCGCGGCCTTCGTGATCGCGCTCGTGGCCGACGGTGACGACGATGCCGGATTGATCGTATTCCCAGCCATGGGTGGCGATGCCGGCGCGCTCGCGCAGCTTTGACTTGGCACCATCGGCCGCGACCAACAGGCTTGCGGCAATCCTGCTGCCATCGCCGAGCATGACGTCAATGCCGCCGGCGCTGGTATCGTACGACGCAACGGTCGTCGCGCGAAGATCGATGCCTTCAGCTTCGGCGCGGACAACCAGTGCATCGATCAGGCGGCGGTTCTCGACCATGTGCGCAAAGGGCTCGCCGGGCGCGACATCGCCGGCGAAATTCAGGAATGCCGGACGCGTGGCGTCCTCGAGCTTGGAATCGGTGACGACCATGTCGAGGATCGGCTGGGCCTCAGCCTTGACATCGTCCCAGGCGTCGAGCGCCTCGAACAGCCGGCGGCAGGCCGCGACGATGGCGGTCGCGCGGGGATCGCGGCTCGGCCGTGTGGCGAGCGCGGGGTCGGCGACGATGACGGGAATCTCGGATCCGAGCCCTTGGCGCAGCGCCAGCGCGAGCGCCAGGCCGGCAAACGCGCCGCCGCCAATGACTATGCTACTCTGTGACATACAAAAAATTCCCGGCCAATTCTTGGACTTGCTAGCAGACTTGAGGTGGGCGAAACAGTGCGGTGAAACAAGGGCGGAACGCCCCATTGTGTCATTCCGGAGCAGCGAGCCGGCACTGACGATGCGAAAGCTGAATCCGATGTCCAAAGGCCTGATCGACCTGATCTCGATCCTCGATCTCGAGCAGCTCGAGGTGAACTTGTTCCGCGGCAACAGCCCGAAGACGAGCTGGCAGCGGGTGTTCGGCGGGCAGGTGATCGGACAGGCGATGGTCGCGGCCTGCCGCACCGTCGAGGGCCGGCTGCCGCATTCGCTGCATTGCTATTTCATCCTGCCGGGCGATCCGCAGATCCCGATCATCTACCAGGTCGAACGGCTGCGCGACGGCAAGAGCTATTCGACGCGCCGCGTCACCGCGATCCAGCATGGCAATGCGATCTTCTCGATCATGGTGTCATTCCATGCCGAGGAGGAGACCGCGTTCGACCACCAGGAGAAGATGCCCGAGGTGCCGCCGCCGGAAAAGCTGACGGCGGAGGAGGTGGCAAAGCAGCCGATGTTCCGCGAGATGCCGGACTTCATCCGCCGCTACTACGAATCGGATCGCCCGATCGAGCTGCGCCCGGTCGAGCTCGGCCGTTATTTCGGCCAGAAGATAGAGGACGGCCGTATCCATGTCTGGATCAGGACGGCGGCGACGCTGCCGGACGATCCGGCGCTGCACATGTGCGCTCTCGCCTATGCCTCGGACTTCTCGCTGCTCGACGCCATCATGGCGCGCTACGGCCGCACGCTGTTCGACAAGCGCATGATGCCGGCGAGCCTCGACCACGCGATGTGGTTTCACCGCCCGTTCCGCGCCGACGAATGGCTGCTCTACGCGCAGGATTCGCCGAGCGCCCAAGGCGGCCGCGGCTTGACCCGCGGCTCGATCTTCAAGCCCGACGGCACACTGGTCGCCTCCGTCGCGCAGGAAGGCTCGGTGCGCGAGCGGAGGAGCTGATCGCTAGAGCGACCCGCGCGGCGCGAGCTCGGTCTGGGATGCGAACCAGTTCATGATCCAGCGATAGACCCACGGGATCGGGATGATGAAGCCGCACAGGATCGCCGCCACGATCCCGCGCCAGAGAATCCCGAGCCCGCTGCCCCTGAAGATGATCTCGCGCCGCGTGCCCTGGATGTTGCGATAGACCCAACGCAGCTGGGCTGCGGCGACCCAGGCCCATCCAATGATGGTGATGATGGAGATCGCGAACAGCAGGTTCCAGCCGATATAGCCCAGCACCGAACCGGTGAAGCTCAGGCCGACCGGCTGCCCGTTGGAGGCGATGTTCGCGACCATCCATTTCAGCAGCATCCAGTAGAGAACGATCTGGGCGATGTAGAGTGCCGTGCTCAAAATCTGGATGCCGGTGTAGCCGACGACAATCGCCAGAACGATGAAGCCGAAGAACCACGGCACGATCGCCATGGCAGTGCCGGTGAAGGAGAGGTTCGGCCGGCCCGGGACCCTCACGCAGGACACGATCCATTGCGTGTACCAGACGAACAGCCACGGAATCGGGATGATGAAGCACGAGCCGATCAGCATCACCAGCGTTCGCCAGGTGAAGTCGAGGATACCGAAATCGACCGACAGCGATCCGCCGGCAGCGCTACCCGCACCGGTATAGCCACCGCCGCCCATCATCGGCGGCCCTCCGGCCGGAGTGATCGGCGGCGCGCCGCCACCAATCAATCCCGGAATTTCGGCCGCCTTCTGCCAGCCCGCCATGCCCTCGGACCACACCAGCGTATCGCCGCGCACGACGCCCTGGGTAATGAGGTCGCGGAACTGTCCCTCCGGGTAGGGCCCCTGCTGCTTGCCTTCGGATGCGTAGAACCAACTCGCCATGACGCGCCCCCCAAAATACTTTTGTACCGCTGGGCAGGTGCGGGTTCACCACATCCATGCCAAAAATGCATTGTGAAGGATGAACGGCTGCCCTGTACAGAGGCGGCCGTTCACACCTCCGAACGTTTTTCCGCTTCAACCTGCAAGTTTTTTGTGCCATTTGCCCGGAAAGATGCCAAATTGACGCAGCGCCGGGGACATACGGCGCGGCGCATCCCGGGAAACAGGCCTGACCATGAAACTTGTCGTCGCGATCATCAAACCTTTCAAGCTCGATGAGGTCCGTCAGGCCCTGACGGCGATCGGCGTCCACGGCATGACCGTGACCGAGGTGAAGGGCTATGGCCGCCAGAAGGGTCACACCGAGATCTATCGCGGCGCGGAATATGTCGTGAACTTCCTGCCGAAGCTGCGGATCGAGATCGCGGTCGCCTCCGACGTCGCCGACAAGGCGGTCGCCGTGATCACCGCGACCGCCCGCACCGGGCAGATCGGCGACGGCAAGATCTTCGTCACGCCGATCGACCACGCGCTGCGCATCCGCACCGGCGAGACCGACAGCGACGCGCTCTAAACTTCTTGTCTTGACGCGTTTTCTTCACGCGAACCGGTATCCACTTCGCTCGAAAACGCTCTGATACAGCCTTGTTCGATCGCACCGGGCAACGATGCCACAGCGTGCGACGTCAATTGATGCCCGGGGGGAATGACATGGCGGGATTGTTACGCCGCGCAGCTGCTATGGCTGCGCCGATCGGATTTGCTTTGGTCATGGCGTCGCCGGCGCACGCCGCAGGCTCCGAGATCAACACCGCCGACACTGCCTGGATGATCGTCGCCACCGCGCTGGTGCTGATGATGACGATCCCAGGGCTTGCGCTGTTCTATTCCGGCATGGTGCGCAAGAAGAACGTGCTCGCGACCATGGCGCAAAGCCTTGCCGCGGTGACGATCATCTCCATTCTCTGGGTCGCGTTCGGCTATTCGCTGTGCTTCGTCGGCGGCGGGCCGTGGATCGGTTCACTCGACCGCTGGTTCCTCGCCGGCATGACCATGGACAGCGTCAACCCGGCAGCGAAGACGATCCCGGAAGCGCTGTTCATGCTGTACCAGATGACGTTCGCCATCATCACGGTGGCGCTGGTGGCGGGCTCGGTCGCCGACCGGATGCGTTTCTCCGCCTATCTGCTGTTCTCGGTCGCCTGGTTCATCTTCGTCTACATTCCACTGGCACATTGGGTGTGGGGCGGCGGCTTCCTCAACAGCATGGGCGTGCTGGATTTCGCCGGCGGCCTCGTCGTGCATCTGTCGGCCGGCACCGGCGGCCTCGTGGCGGCGAAGGTGATGGGACGCCGGCACGGCTACGGCACCGAAAATCTGTCACCGTTCGATCTTTCGCTCGCGGTGATGGGCACCGGCCTGCTGTGGGTCGGCTGGTTCGGCTTCAACGGCGGCTCGGCCGGTGCTGCCAATTCGCGCGCGGTGATGGCGATCATCGCGACGCATCTGGCGGCCTGCTCCGGCGCGCTGACCTGGGGCGCGATCGAATGGTCGACGCGGCGCAAGCCCTCAGTGCTCGGCATGATCTCGGGCGCAGTGGCAGGCCTCGGCACCATCACGCCGGCTTCCGGCTTCGTCGCGCCGTGGCACGGCATCGTCATCGGCATCGCCGCGGGCGGGATCTGCTACTGGGCCTGCACGTGGCTGAAGCACCGCTTCGACTACGACGATTCGCTCGACGTGTTCGGCGTCCACGGCATCGGCGGACTGACCGGCACGCTGCTCGCCGGCGTGTTCGCGACCAGCGCGATCGGCGGCACGGCCGGCCTGCTCGAGGGCCATCCGCAGCAGCTGCTGATCCAGCTTTACGGCGTCGCCGTCACCTTCGTCTGGTCGGCGGGCGTGAGCTTTGTCCTGCTCAAGCTGGTCGGCCTGTTCGTGCCCCTGCGCGTGTCGCGCGAGCACGAGCTCGAGGGCCTCGATATCTCGCAGCACGGCGAGGCGCTTCAGTAATCGGGCTTGCGCAACACATAAGTACGTGCTTATGTGTTGGCATGATCGAAGCCGATATCTTCAAGGCGCTGGCCGACCCGACCCGCCGTAAAGTCTTTGAGAAGCTCGCTGGTGGCAGCCTGAATGCCAGCGCTTTGCGCGACGGCTTGGAGATCAGCCAGCCGGCGATGTCGCAGCACCTTTCGGTGCTGCGCGCGGCTGGCCTGGTGCGCGAACAGCGGCAGGGCCGTTTTGTGAATTACGCAGTCGACCCGGACGGGATCGTGGCCATCGGGGCATGGCTTGCGCGCTACCGCGCCTACTGGCCGAAGCGCATGGAAGCACTCGCCGATCTCCTCAAGGACATGGATCAATGAGGACTTGGATCAATGATTTGGATCAATAAGGACCTGGTTCAATGAGCGACGCAGCAAAGCCTGATCCCTCCGACGCAGACCTTGTGCTCGAATATGACTTCGATGCACCGCCGGCAAAGGTCTGGCGCGCCGTGACCATTCCGGCCTTGCGCGAGCGCTGGCTGCCGGATTGCGACCTTGCGGGCGCCGAGCCGGAATCTACGATCGCAGGCGAAGAGGTGCGCTATCGGCTTCGTGATTCAGAGCCGCCGTTTCGCGAGAGCCACGTCATCTTCCGGATCGAGCCGAACGAAGACGGCGGCACCCGCTTCCGCATTATTCAGCAGGCCTGCGATGTAACGCTGCCGCAGCCGGCCAACAGCAATTGCTGCCTGATGCGCGCGGCGGCCTAACAACAAAAGACTTCATCACCTGCAGACATGGAGGTCGCCGATGCGCGACATGCTTCAGCTCGTCCCTATGGTTGTCGAACAATCCGCCCGCGGCGAACGATCCTTCGACATCTATTCGCGGCTCCTGCGCGAGCGCATCATCTTCCTCAACGGCGAGGTCAATGATGCGATGTCGGGACTGGTCTGCGCGCAGCTGCTGTTCCTGGAGGCGGAGAATCCGAACAGGCCGATCAATCTCTACATCAACTCCTATGGCGGCGTGGTCACCAGTGGCCTCGCCATGTACGACACCATGCAGTTCGTCAAGGCGCCGGTTCATACGCTGTGCATGGGCACTGCGCGCTCGATGGGCTCGTTCCTGCTGATGGCCGGCGAGCCCGGTCACCGCGCCGCGCTGCCCAATGCGAGCCTTCACGTGCACCAGCCGCTCGGCGGCTTCCAGGGCCAGGCGTCCGACATCCTGATCCATGCCAACGAAATGCAGGAAACCAAGCGGCGCATCACCCGGCTCTACGCGCAGCATTGCGGGCGCTCCGAGGCGGAGGTGGAACGGACCCTGGACCGCGACCACTTCATGACCGCGCAGCAGGGGGTCGAATGGGGATTGATCGACCGGGTCTTTGCGGAGCGCGAGCCGGCCTGACGGTCCAGGTCGGTTGCGCGTATCCCGTGAGCATGCCGGGAGCCGCTTCGATATTTCACAGCACGGCGACGCCCTTCCGCTAGCATCTTCCGTAGTCAGTTACCTCTCAGCTGCCCGACGCGTGAGCAGCAAATGTGTCGACAGCCTGTCATGCCTGCTTTTTGATCAGGCCTGACCAGGGATTGAGCGCGACGTAATGGCGCACTGCACCGCAATGCCCGCCAAACGCGAAAAGCCCCGCTTTCATAGTCCGTTAGGCAAGCCGCCCGATCTGGCACGGCATTTGATTCTAACGGTCCTGGCTGTGCCCGCGTAGTGAACTTCTCCCTCGTGGCGAACCAGTCGAGAAACGCCCGGCCACGTCCGGACCGGGCCCAAGCGGGGATAGGACCCATGAAAATTGTTATGGCGATTATCAAGCCATTCAAGCTGGAAGAAGTCCGTGACGCCCTGACCGCCATTGGCGTTCACGGTCTCACGGTGACGGAAGTCAAGGGATATGGCCGCCAGAAAGGCCATACGGAAATCTACCGCGGCGCCGAATATGCCGTGAGCTTCCTGCCCAAGATCAAGATCGAAGTCGCTGTCGCCTCCGAGCAGGTCGACAAGACCATCGACGCCATCACCTCGGCTGCGAAAACCGGACAGATCGGCGACGGCAAGATCTTCGTCATCAACCTCGACCATGCGGTCCGCATCCGCACCGGCGAGGCCGACGCCGCGGCCCTTTGATTTCGCGCTCAACCAAAATTCAATCAGGAGTAAATGAAATGACGTTTAAGCGTCCCTATGGCGCGGGATTGGCGGCTCTCGCAGTCGGCCTGTTCGCTGCGACCGCAGCCTATGCCGAGCCAACGGTCAACAAGGGGGATAACGCCTGGATGCTGACATCGACAGTGCTCGTGCTGTTGATGACGATCCCGGGTCTCGCGCTGTTCTACGGCGGCCTCGTTCGTTCCAAGAACATGCTCTCGGTCCTGATGCAGGTGTTCTACACCGTCTGCATCGTCACCGTGATCTGGGCCGTGTACGGCTACAGCCTCGCCTTCACCGGCGGCTCCGACTTCATCGGCGGCTTCTCCAAGGCCTTCATGATGGGCGTCACCACCGACTCGAAGGCCGCGACCTTCTCGGTCGACGCGAACATCTCGGAGCTCGTCTATGTGTGCTTCCAGATGACGTTCGCGGCGATCACGCCCGCCCTCATCGTCGGCGCCTTCGCCGAGCGCATGAAGTTCTCGGCGATCGCCCTGTTCATCCCGCTCTGGGTCACGCTGATCTACTTCCCGATCGCGCACATGGTCTGGTACTGGCCCGGCCCGGACGCGATCCAGGATGCAGCCAAGGCTCTCGCTGCCGCGGCTGATGGCGCAGCGAAGACTGCGGCTCAGGCCAAGCTCGACGAGATCAACGCCGACGCCGGCTGGATCTTCAAGAAGGGCGCGATCGACTTCGCTGGCGGCACCGTGGTGCACATCAACGCCGGCATCGCAGGTCTCGTCGGCGCGCTTCTGATCGGCAAGCGCACCGGCTACGGCAAGGAGCTGATGGCTCCGCACTCGCTGACCATGTCGATGATCGGTGCCTCGCTGCTCTGGGTTGGCTGGTTCGGCTTCAACGCCGGCTCCAACCTCGAGGCCAACGGCGGCGCAGCCCTCGCCATGACCAACTCCTTCGTCGCCACCGCAGCCGCAGCGCTGTCGTGGATGTTCGCGGAGTGGATCGTGAAGGGTCATCCGTCGGTGCTCGGCATCATCTCCGGCGCTGTCGCGGGCCTCGTGGCCGTCACGCCTGCCGCCGGCTTCTCCGGCGTGATGGGTGCGATCGTCCTCGGCCTCGTGGTCGGCGTGGTCTGCCTGTTCTTCTGCACCGTGGTGAAGAACGCGCTCGGCTATGATGACTCGCTCGACGTGTTCGGCGTGCACTGCATCGGCGGCATCATCGGCGCCCTCGGCACCGGCATCCTGGTCAATCCGGCTCTCGGTGGCGCGGGCATCATCGACTACACCGCGATCCCGCCCAAGGTTGCCGATTACGACTTCGCGGCGCAGATGATCTCCCAGATCGAAGCCGTCTGCACCACGCTGGTGTGGTCGGGCGTCGGTTCGGCGATCCTCTACAAGGTCGTCGATGTGATCGTTGGCCTCCGCGCCAATGTCGAGAGCGAGCGTGAAGGTCTCGACATCACCGACCACACCGAGCGCGCCTACAACATGTAACCAGTCCTCCCGGACGCGATCTCTCCTCGGGGATCGCGTCCACAACTACGGTTTGGGCACATACCCGGCAATGCCCCGACCGTTGAGGGGCTCCAGCGCAAGTTGGAGCCCCTTTTTTTGGCGGGATTCTTTTTGACTGCGCAAGGAAGAAAAGGATTGCCATTCCAGATTGCCGGCGCAGAAATAACGACCATAACGAACAACAAAACGGGAGGTCGTCATGCGTTTGGCAGGCGGATGTTATTGCGGCGAAGTGCGCTACGTGGCCGAGGGCGATCCGATGATGCAGGCCCAATGTCACTGCCGCGAGTGCCAGTACATTTCGGGCGGCGCGCCCAACACCTTCATCGCGATGCCGGCGGCCGGCTTTAGCTACATCACCGGCCACCCCAAGCAGTTCACCCGCAAGGATCTGGAGCGCGCCGTCACCCGTGAATTTTGCGCAGAATGCGGCACCCATCTGGTGACCAAGGTTCCGGGACTGCCGGCCGCGATCCTCAAGGTCGGCACACTGGACGAACCCAAGCAGTTCCATCCCCAGATGGCGATCTACACCTGCGACAAGCAGGAGTTCCACGCGATCCCCGCGGGCATGGCGACGTTCGAGAAGCTGCCAGCGCACTGAACGGGCCTATGTCGGGAAACTCGTCATGCCCGGGCTTGTCCCGGGCATCCACGTTCTTGGTGCGGCAGGAAAGGCCGTGGATGGCCGGGACTAAGCCCGGCCATGACGTCGCGTCCCGTGTGACGAGAAGCGGGGGCCCTGAGCACCATGCATCCCGTTGTTATCCGGCCTCATTATTCCCGCTCTGGACGGGTCGGCCTGCCGATGGTTAATCGCGTCTTAACCTCGCCCTATCTATGGTGAACTGAACCGCTTTCCCGCCGGCATATCCATGTGCCGGCCGTTCCAAGAGTGCTGGCGCCCAGAATGGCTATGACCGCTTCATCCCGTGCGCCGCTAGCCGGTGGAAGCTCCGACGACGAACGCTCGCCCTTCGTCCGGCTGAACGAGCTGTTGGCGCCGCACCAGCCTGGCAAGCCCTTGATTTCGCTCGCAGTCGGCGAACCCCAGCATCCGGTGCCTGACTTCGTCGGTCCGGTGCTGGCCAAGCACATCGCCGATTTCGGCCGTTACCCGATGAACCAGGGCACCGAGCCGTTCCGGCAGGCAGCGGGCGCCTGGTTGTCGTCGCGCTTCAAGCTGCCGCGACCGCTCGACCCCAAGAGCGAGATTCTCGTCCTCAATGGCAGCCGAGAGGGGCTATTCCTCGCCGCGATCGCAGCAGCGCGCTATGTCGGCCCGCGTCCCGGCAAGCCCGCCATCCTGATGCCGAACCCGTTCTATCCGGTCTATGGCGCCGGCGCCGGCGCCGCGGCCTGCGAGCCGGTCTATCAGCCGACCACCGTCGAAAACGGCTTCCTGCCCGATCTCGACGCCATCGACGAAGCGACGCTCGCGCGCACGGTGGCGTTCTATCTGGCGTCACCCGCCAATCCGCAGGGCTCGGTCGCGTCGCGCGATTATTTCACGCGCCTGAAGAGCCTCGCCGATCGCTACAACTTCGTGATCCTCAGCGACGAGTGTTACTCCGAGATCTACACCCGCGAAGCACCAGGCAGCGCACTCGAATGCGCGGGCCCCGATTTCACCCGCGTGGTCGCGTTCCAGTCGCTGTCGAAGCGCTCCAACCTGCCGGGCTTGCGGGTCGGCTTCGCTGCCGGCGACAGGAAGTTGATCGGCATGTTCCTGGAGCTGCGCAACATCGCGGCGCCGCAGGTGCCGGTGCCGCTTCAGCATGTCGCGACCGTTGCCTATGGCGACGAGGCGCATGTCGAGGAGAACCGCAGGCTCTACCGGATCAAGTTCGATCTCGCCGACCAGATCATCGGCAATCGTTACGGCTATCGCCGGCCCGACGCCGGTTTCTGCGTCTGGCTCAATACGTCCGAGATCGGCGACGATGTCTCCGTGACTCTCAGGCTTTTCAGGGAAGCCGGCGTGCGCGTGGTGCCCGGTTCCTATCTGGCGCGGCGTCAGCCCGACGGCTTCAATCCCGGTGCCGGCTACATTCGCCTGGCGCTGGTGCAGGATAGTGAGACCACGGCGCAGGCGCTGCACCGGCTGGTCGAAACTCTGGGTTAGGCGGGCCCATGAGCATGTCGGCAATCGAACGTGTCATTCCCCTGGTCGGCCATCTGCCGCCCTCGATCCGCGAGGCGCTGAGCCGGCGCGTGCGCGAGCTCACCGGCTTCGGCCTGATCACGCTCTCGGGCGTCGCGTCCGCCGCGCTGATGACCTGGTCGGTGCAGGACCCGAGCCTCAGCCACGCGACCTCGCGGCCGATCCACAACGTTCTCGGCTATGCCGGCGCCATCGGCGCCGACCTCGCGATGCAGATCCTCGGCCTCGGCGCGATCATGCTGATCCTGACGGTTGCGGTGTGGGGCTGGCGCATGATGACCCATCGCCCATTCGATCGCGAGGCGCTGCGGCTCGGCTGCTGGATTCTCTGCACCGTGATCGCGGCAGGCTTTGTCAGCTGCTGGCCGCATGGTGGCGCCTGGCCGCTGCCGACCGGGCTTGGCGGCGTGGTCGGCGATGCGCTGGTGCGCGCACCCGCGGTGATCTTCGGGCCGCCCGGCGCAATCTATCGCATGGTGCTCGGAATCATCCTGTTCGTCGCGCTGGCTGCGACCTTCCTGATCGCCTGCGGGCTCGGCGCACGCGAGCATGACGAAGAGCTCGCGGAGATCGAGGACGACGACAAGCCGCTCGACGGAGACGAGGAGAGCGATCGTGGCTCGGTGTCGCTGGGCTGGCTGTTCCACGCGCTGATGAGCACCAAGGCGCGGTTGATCTGGCTATTCGGCGCGGCCTATCGCTCGCTGGTCTCGAGCGGATCGAAGACCAAGGCAGTTTCGTTCAGCCGGCAGGAACCCAATCTCGGCGGCCGCGCCGCGCCCCCGATCTCACCGCAGTCCGCGGACGAGGATTACGACCACGAGCACGAAGAAGAGGAAGACGAGGAGGAGGAAGAGGAAGCGCCCGCGCGCGCGTCGCGCAAGAAGGCTGCACCGAAACCCGCGTCCAGGAAATCCTCCGACAAGTTCGAGCTACCGTCCGTGTCCGTTCTGGCTGCGCCCAAGGCCGGCGATCGCCAGCCGCTCAGCAAGGCCGAGCTGGAAGCCAATTCGCGTGCGCTCGAGGGCGTGCTGCAGGATTTCGGCGTGCGCGGCGAGATCGTGAAGGCCAATCCAGGTCCGGTCGTCACGCTGTACGAGCTCGAACCGGCACCCGGCATCAAGTCGTCGCGCGTGATCGGGCTAGCCGACGACATCGCGCGTTCGATGAGCGCATTGTCTGCGCGCGTCGCCGTCGTTCCCGGTCGCAATGCCATCGGCATCGAGCTGCCGAACGCGCATCGTGAAAAGGTCTATCTGCGCGAGCTGCTGGTTGCCAAGGAGACCATCGACACGGTTGCAAAACTGCCGCTCTGCCTCGGCAAGACCATTGGCGGCGATCCCGTCATCATCGACCTCGCGCGCACGCCGCACATGCTGATCGCCGGTACCACCGGCTCCGGCAAGTCGGTCGCGATCAACACCATGATCCTCAGCCTGGTCTATCGGCTGCGCCCGGATCAGTGCCGGCTGATCATGGTCGATCCGAAGATGCTCGAACTCTCTGTCTATGACGGCATTCCCCATCTGCTCACTCCCGTCGTGACCGATCCGAAGAAGGCGGTGGTCGCGTTGAAATGGGCCGTGCGCGAGATGGAAGAGCGCTACAAGAACATGGCCAAGCTCGGTGTGCGCAACATCGACGGCTACAACACGCGCCTGGGCGAGTTGAAAGCCAAGGGCGAAGAGCCGACGCGTACCGTGCATACCGGCTTCGACAAGGAAACCGGCAAGGCGATCTACGAGGAAGAGAAGCTCTCGCTCGACCCGCTGCCCTACATCGTCATCATCGTCGACGAAATGGCCGACCTGATGATGGTCGCCGGCAAGGACATCGAAGGCGCCGTTCAACGTCTCGCGCAGATGGCGCGCGCCGCCGGCCTGCATGTGATCCTCGCGACGCAGCGTCCGTCGGTCGACGTCATCACCGGCACCATCAAGGCGAACTTCCCGACCCGCATCGCCTTCCAGGTCACCTCGAAGATCGACAGCCGCACCATTTTGGGCGAGATGGGCGCTGAGCAGCTGCTCGGCCAGGGCGACATGCTCTACATGGCCGGCGGCGGCCGCATCAGCCGCGTGCACGGCCCCTTTGCCTCGGACGAGGAAGTCGAGAAGGTGGTGCGCCACCTCAAGACGCAGGGCCAGCCGGAATATCTGGAAGCGGTCACGGCCGAAGAGCCGACCGAGGACGAGGACGGCGCCGTGTTCGACGCCAGCGGCATGGGCGCGGATGGTGGCGGCGACCTGTTCCAGCAGGCCGTTGCCATCGTCAAGCGCGACCGCAAGGCCTCGACCAGCTACATCCAGCGCCGCCTGCAAATCGGCTATAACCGCGCCGCATCGCTGATGGAGCGCATGGAACTGGAAGGCATCGTCGGACCCGCCAATCACGCCGGCAAGCGCGAGATTCTGGTCGAGGAAGAAGACAGCCATATGTGAGGCAAGCCGCCTCAAAATCCTATTTCACGCAAAAACGTTATCTGCTTTTGCCCGAAATCACGCTAAAACGACGCCCAGCCACACAGGACGACGCGTTGACCCAACATCCGGACATTCGATTCGCCGCCTCTTTCGCTGCGCGCAGCGCGCGCGTGGCGGGCGTGCTTCTCGTCACCGCCGCGATGGTGACCGCGGCGTCGTTTGCACAGACCGTGCCCGTGCCGAAACCCGCGCCGAAGGGCCGCGACGCTGCTCCGCCGTCGGGCGGACCGTCGATCACGGGCGCGACGCAGGCGCCACCGAATCCGGTCATTCCCGATCCGCGCCGCAACGTACCTAGCAGCATCTTCCAGACCTTCGATGCGAACCAGAAGGCGCAGGCGGCCAAGGTCAGCGCCTATCTGTCCTCGCTGTCGACGCTGGTCGGGAATTTCGTCCAGGTCGGCCCCGACGGCAGCAAGACGCAGGGCGATTTCTACATCCAGAAGCCCGGCAAGATGCGCGTCGAATATGATCCGCCGAGCCCGATCGACATCGTTGCCGATGGATCCTCCCTCGTGGTGCGGGACCGCAAGCTCGCGACGCAGGACGTCTATCCGCTGTCACAGACACCGCTCCGCTTCCTGCTATCCGATCGCATCGACCTGATGAAGGACACCAACGTCGTCAGTGTCACAGCCGACGACCTCTTCATCAGCGTCACCATCGAGGAGAAGCAGGCGCTGGTCGGCACCAGTCGCCTCTTGCTGATGCTCGGCGCCAAGGACGGCCAGTTGAAGCAATGGACGGTGACCGATCCTCAGGGCTACGACACCACATTCGCGGTTTATAATCTGGACACGAGCAAGAAGCTCGATCCCAGTATGTTCAAGATCGACTTCACCAATTACAGCGTGCCGTCACCGGGGTAAATCCCGTGGTGCCGTAGGGTAGGCAAAGCGAAGCGTGCCCACCATTCGATCCAAACCCAGAAAAGACGGTGGGCACGGCGCTTTGCGCCTTTGCCCACCCTACGAGAGCTTGCTAAGACGCAATTCTCATGCGTCTTTCCCTGACAACCTGGAACATCAATTCGGTGCGGCTGCGCATCGATCTGGTCGCGAAGCTTCTCAAGAGCGAGCGGCCGGACGTGCTGTGCCTCCAGGAGACCAAGTGCATCGACGACGCCTTTCCACTGAAGCGCTTCAAGCGGCTCGGCTACGAGCACGTCGCGTTGAACGGGCAGAAGGGCTATCACGGCGTCGCCATCGTCTCGAAGATTCCGTTTGAGTCCACGGACATCCGGACCTTCTGCGACAAGCTGGATTCGCGTCATATCTCGGTGTCGTTCGGCGAGAAGGCCAACATTGCAAAGCCGCTGGTGCTGCACAATTTCTACGTGCCCGCCGGCGGTGACATTCCGGACCCCGCGCAGAACGAGAAATTCGACCACAAGCTCCGCTTTCTCGATGAGATGAAGGCGTGCGAACCGCTGCATCCGCGCGGAGAGGATCGCCACATCCTGGTCGGCGATCTCAACGTCGCGCCGCACGAGAACGACGTGTGGTCGCACAAGCAGCTCCTGAAGATCGTCTCGCACACGCCGATCGAAACCGAAAAGCTGCAGGCCGCACTGCGCGCCGGCGAATGGGTCGACGTCGCGCGCGACCGCATCCCGCCGTCGGAAAAGGTCTATACGTGGTGGAGCTATCGTTCCGCCGACTGGACCGTCGGCGACCGCGGCCGCAGGCTCGACCACATCTGGGTCTCGCGCGCGCTGAAGGACGCTGTCAGCGATTTCAAAATCCTGCGTGATGCGCGAAGCTGGGAGCGACCGTCTGATCACGTGCCGGTGACGGTGACGCTGGACGTTTAGGCCTTCGGAGACGAGGATGGGCACGCTCGCGCCGTCAGAGCACTCAGAACCACCGGTTCGCGCATGGTGGAATTCGCGTTTCGTCGTGCCGGGATTGATGTTGCTGAGCACGATGCCCTTCTGGTTCGTGCACACGCCGCCGCTGATCGATTTCCTGGCCCATATCGGCCGCTACCATTTGCAGCTGCATCTGGCGGACTCGCCGGCGCTCCAGCAGAACTGGGATTTTCACTGGCAGCTGGTCGGCAATCTCGGCGTCGAATTGCTCATCGCTCCGCTGGCACCGATGCTCGGCGTCGAACGCGCCGCCTGGCTGATTGCGCTGGCGCTTCCGCTCCTCATGATCTCTGCGATCGGGCGTATCAGCCGGGCGCTGCATGGGGAGCTTACGCTTTTTGCCCTCGCGGCCGCATGGTTCGCGATGTCCTATCCGTTCCAGCTCGGATTCGTGAATTATTGGCTTGGCTGCTCGCTCGCGTTTCACGTTTTCGCATCCTGGGTCGAGACGACAGGGAAGAATGGCTCGGTGCTGCGCGCCGCGCTGTTCGCTGCGGCCGCCTCTCTGGTCTGGCTTGCCCACGCTTATGGCTGGGTCGTTCTGGTCGTCCTCGTCGGTGCCTTTGAGCTCTGCCGCGGCTGGAATCGCGCCCCGGCAGCGTGGCCTTCCATGGTGATGGTCATCCTGCGACGCGCCTGGCCCATCATGATTCCTGCCGTGCTCATGATTGTCTGGCGGCAAGGCAATGGCGCCGCCTTGACGGGTCATTTCTTCGACATCGGCACGAAGATCCTTGGACTGGTATGGACGCTGCGCGACCAGAATGTCTGGCTGGATACGCTGAGCCTGCTGTTGGCGATTGGCCTGCTGTACTTTGGAATCCGCAGCCGCGCCGTCAGGGTGAACCCGCCACTGCTGGTCGGAGCAGCGAGCTTCCTCGTGCTGATCCTGCTGATGCCGGGCGAGATGTTCGGCGCGGTCTATGCCGATGTCCGGCTGTGGCCCATCTTTTTCATGATCGGCCTCACCGCCATCGCGCCCACCGACGGCTTGCAGCGCGGCTCCGCCGTCATTGCCGGCACGGCGCTGACGGTTTTTGCGATACGGATCGTCGCCATGGCTGTCGGATTTGCGGCCTATGATTCCGGTTACGCGCAACATTTGCAGGCCCTGAAGGACGTCCCGCGCGGCGCGAGCATCGCGGTCCTGACAAGGCCGCCGACCTGCGAGCAATGGCGCGCACCGCGTGTCGCGCATCTGGGGTCGCTCGCCATCGTCCGGCGGGACGCCTTCGTCAATTCGCAATGGGATGCATCGGGTGGTCAACAGCTGCTGACACCCCTCCGTGCGCGCGGCACCGCGTTCAACGCAGATCCGTCTCAGTACATCGAGGTCGTCCCAGGCGACTGCGACGGCGATCTGAGCACTACGCTTGCGCAAAGGATCGCGCAGATTCCGCGCGATCGCTTCGACTATGTCTGGTTGCTCGACGTCGATGCGTCGCACCTGGCGGTTATGCCGGGACTGCGGCGGCTTTACCAGGACGACCGCAGCGCGCTGTATGAATTCGACTGAGGATGAAATCTGCGGGGCAGGGCCCGGCGAAATCCGCCGCGCTCAAGTGCTCAGCTTCGCACCGGCCATCAAGATATCGCTCGCGATCTGGCTGGAGCGAACCGCGAACTCGTCGCGAAGGCGGAGTGCGGCGGGAGGGTCGCTTTCGAGCACGCGCTGAAACAGGCTGCGCGCGACGCGGATGACGGAGGAATGCTCCAGCGCAACCGCGCCCGAGGGCCGCTTCATCGGCACGACCAGCGCGAGCTCGCCGATCAGCGTGCCGGGACCTGCGATCATCTCGGCGCCGGCGCCGTCATCGACGCGAAAGGCGCCGCGCTGGACCACGAAGCCGGCGTCGGCATCGTCGCCGAGATTGAACAGGATGTCGCCGCGGACGAAGTCACGCTGCTCGGAGCCGATCGCCAGCATGCGCAACGAGGCGTCTCCCAACAGGCGCAGTGTCGGGACCCGCTCGAGCAGCGCTACGTCGTCGTCGATTGACATTCAGATCCGAGGCTCAAGGGCACGCGATCTAAAACGATTCGCACGCCCCCCAAGCGTATCACGGCACCAGCTTGTAGCCACCGGCTTCCGTCACCAGGATCTCCGGATTGGCGGCGTCCTTCTCGATCTTCTGGCGGAGACGGTAGATGTGGGTTTCCAGCGTGTGGGTGGTGACGCCGGAATTGTAGCCCCAGACCTCCTGGAGCAGGGTCTCGCGTGAGACCGGCATCTGGCCGGCCCGGTACAGGAAGCGCAGGATCGCCGTTTCCTTCTCGGTGAGGCGGACCTTGCGCGCATTGGCGGCGGTCAGCATCTTGGAGCCGGGGCGGAAAGAGTAGGGGCCGACCGAGAACACCGCGTCCTCGCTGGCCTCGTGCTGGCGCAGCTGGGCGCGAATGCGGGCCAGCAGCACGGCAAAGCGGAACGGCTTGGCCACATAATCGTTCGCGCCGGATTCCAGCCCTAAAATCGTGTCGGAATCGGTATCATGCCCCGTCAGCATGATGATCGGCGCCTTGAAGCCGCCCTTGCGCAGCGAGCGGACAACTTCGCGACCGTCGGTGTCGGGAAGGCCGACATCCATCAGCACGAGATCGGGGGCGTTGGCCTTTGCGGCGCTGGCGCCCTTGGCGCCAGTGTCGACGGCTGAGGCTTCAAATTCTTCGTGTAGCGATAGTTGCTCCACCAACGTGTCGCGCAGATCGGTATCGTCATCCACGATCAGGATCTTGCGGGCATTGGCCATAGGGGATCATCCTTTTGGGGTCGACCGGGCGCGCATGCATGCCGCACCCAGCCGTGATGGGAAGTTTAAAGGTTGCCGTTTTTATTGTTGTTCGTGTTGAAGTAGTGGGCTGTTACCGATTCACAAGCCGGAATTACTCTAACCCAGAATAGCAGGGCGGACTGATGAATGTCCTGTAATGAATTCGACACTGCCCGTTCACATGAAAAATGACGCCAGTTCAAGCGCTTATCTTATGAATCGACGCTCCCGGCAGCTCTCGGCGATCCGCGTTAAGCCTGCCGCCGGCAATCCGCGGCGGGGCTGGCTGACAGCCGGACAGCTGACGATTCCGGTGGCGCTGGGCCGCGGCGGCATTCTGGCCAACAAGCGCGAGGGCGACGGTGGCACCCCCAGGGGCCATTTTCGGCCCCGACAGTTGTGGTGGCGGGGCGACCGGCACAGCCGGCCGCAGACTTTTTTACCGGCGCGAACCATCGGCGACGCCGACGCCTGGTGCGAAGATCCCGGCGATCGCCACTACAACCAGTGGATCCGGCGCGGGGAGGGCGAGGGCGGCGACCGGCTCAAGCGCGCCGACCAGCTCTATGACTTCATCATCGAAATCGACCACAACACCCGGCCGCGCATCGCCGGCCGCGGCAGCGCGGTGTTCCTGCATCTGGCGCGCGACAATTTCGGCCCGACCGCGGGCTGCGTCTCCATGACCAAGGCGGCGATGCTGCAACTGCTGCGGCTGATAGGACCAAGAACAAAAATCATCATCGGGTGAGGACACATGCTCGACCAGGATCAGATCGCCGCCGCCTCGCAGGTCCTCGTCCAGCATTGGCGTGACGGCAGCAAGCTTGACGCGCTCGAGACGCGGCTGCGGCCGCAGAGCCGCACTGACGGTTACGCCGTGCAGGCCGCGCTTGGCGGTCGAGTGTTCGGCTGGAAGATCGCCGCGACGAGCGAGGCCGGACAGAAGCACATCAATGTCGCAGGCCCGCTGGCTGGTCGCATCATGCGCGACACTGTCATCGCCGATGGCGGCACCGCATCGATGAAGGGCAACGCGATGCGCGTCGGCGAGCCGGAATTCTGCTTCCGCATGGGACGCGACCTGGCGCCGCGACCGGTGCCTTACAGTATCGACCAGGCGCTTGCCGCCGTCGACACGCTGCATCCCGCGATCGAGATCCCCGATTCGCGCTTCGCCGATTTTGCCAGCGCCGGCGAGGCGCAGCTGATCGCCGACAATGCCTGCGCGCATCTGTTCGTACTGGGTGCCGCGACATCAGCCAATTGGCGCGCGATGGATCTCGTCGAAGAGCGGCCGCAGATCACGTTGCGCGGCGAGCGCTATGTCGGTCACGGCAAGAACGTGCTCGGCGATCCCCGTGTTGCACTGACCTGGCTCGCCAACGAGCTGCGCGGACTCGGCATCACCTTGCGGGCAGGGGAGGTGGTGACGACAGGCACGTGCCATCCGCCACTGCCGATCCAGGCCGGCGATCACTTTGCGGTGGATTTCGGCGTGCTGGGGGAGGTGTCGGTGAGGCTCGCGTAGGTGCGGCGTACTCCGCCGTCGTTGCGAGCGCAGCGAAGCATTCCAGAATCTTTCCGCGGAGGGACTCTGGATTGCTTCGCTGCGCTCGCAATGACGAATGAGAGAGCTCGTGTTGGCTCCCGGCCCTCGCCAACGGCTATCACCGATGCCCGAAGATCGCGCTTCCCACGCGCACATGGGTGGCGCCAAGCATGATCGCGGTCGCATAATCCGCACTCATGCCCATCGACAAATTCTGCAAGCCATTGCGCGCGGCGATCTTGGCGGTCAGCGCGAAATGCGCCGCCGGCGGCTCCTCCACTGGCGGGATGCACATCAGGCCGGAGATCGTCAGCCCGTAGGTGTCGCGGCAGCTCGCGAGGAAGGCGTCGGCCTCTCCGGGCGCGACGCCGGCCTTCTGCGGCTCCTCGCCGGTGTTGATCTGGACGAAGAGTTGCGGGTGCTTGTTCTGGGATTCGATTTCTTTGGCTAACGCCTGGCAAATGCTCGGACGGTCGACCGAATGGATGGCATCGAACAGCGCCACCGCCTCTTTCGCCTTGTTGGATTGCAGCGGCCCGATCAGATGCAGCGCGATGCCGGAGTAAACAGACGTTAACGCCGGCCACTTGCCTTTGGCCTCCTGCACGCGATTCTCGCCGAATACGCGCTGTCCGGCGCCGATAACGGGGATAATTGCATCTGCCGCGAAAGTCTTGGACACCGCGATCAGCGTCACGGAGGCACGATCGCGCCGCGCATCCTTGCAGGCGCGTGCGATCTCCGCTTCGACCGCGGCGAGCGCGCTTGGTGAATCGCCGGTTAGCGGCGCGGCATTGGCTTCTGTCATGACGTCGATCAACTGCAGGAGTAACGGAGGTAGTTCCAATTTTACCAAGTTCAAGAAAGAGTTTTTGAACCCTTCGCTTTACCTTGCCCGCGGGGGCAGCGAAGATGGCAAACGTTAGTTTCAACCGCAAACGAGCAAAACTCAAGCAGGTCCTCGGCATCAGGGCCCGGCTTGCGTTGCTCGCGGTGATTCTGGTCGCGCCCTTGATGCTCGAGCGCATTCGTTCGCTCGAGGACACCCGCACCAAGCAGATTGCGCAGGCCACGGCCGAGTTCACCACGGTGGCACGGCATAGCGCCGACGCGCAACGCGAAGTAATCTCGTCGGTCGAGACCATCCTGAAATCGGAAGCCTTCATCCGCGCCTCCGCCGGCGGCGTCAGCAAGAGCTGCGACGTGCTGCGCGCGAGCCTGCCGACGAGCCTTCCCTGGATTCGCACGCTCCTGATCGCCGGCCAGGACGGCCGCATCCAGTGCGCGACCAACAATATGTATGTCGGCCTCGATCTCTCCGACCGGCCGTATTTCCAGCTGGCGCAGGAGACCGGCCGCTTCGTCCTGTCCGACTTCATCCTGTCGCGGCCCGTGCAGTCGCCGACCGTCATGGCGGTCTATCCGGTCTCCGCGTTCAGCGGCGTTGCCGATGCCGTCGTGCTCGCAACCGTCAACCTCGACTGGATGTCGAAGGTCATGAACAATCTCGGCGGCCGCGCCGGCATCACGGCGGTGCTGGTCGACAGCGCCGGCACCGTGCTGGCTGCGCCCGCCGACCAGCACAGCGCGGTCGGACGTCCGCTCGACAACATGCCGCTGATGTCGGCGATCGCCGACATGGCCTTGCGCTCCGACCAGGACGAAGGCTCGTTGTCGTTCCTCGCCGCCGATGGCTCACGCCGCGCGGTCAGCTACACCCGCATCGCCGGCACCAATGCCCGCCTGATCGCCAGCATCGACGAGGACAAGGTATCCGCGGCGGTCAGCCGCGACATCCGCACCGCCTATCTCCAGCTCGCCTTCGTCGTCGTGTTCGTGTTGCTCGGCGCGCTGATCGCCGCCGAGAAGCTGGTGATCAAGCCGATCGAGATGCTCGCGGACATGGCCAAGCGTCTCGGCGAGGGCGACCTGTCGGCCCGCGCGGCGCGCAACCGGCTGCCCTCCGAATTCGTGCCGCTGGCGCGCGCCTTCAACGCGATGGCCGCCCAGCTCAGCCAGCGCGAGCGCGAGCTGATCGCGAGCAACGACCGGCTGACGGTGATGGCCTCGATCGACATGCTGTCGGGACTTGCCAACCGCCGCGGCTTCCAGAGCCGGCTCGACTTCGAATGGATGCGCGCGCAGCAATATGGCAGCGAGCTCGCGCTGTTGATGATCGACGTCGATCATTTCAAGCTGTTCAACGACACCTACGGCCATCTCGAAGGCGATTCGTGCCTGACCCGGCTCGGCGAGTCGCTGTCCGGCATCGCGGGCGACACGATGGGCTTTGCGGCGCGCTATGGCGGCGAAGAATTCTGCCTGCTGCTGCCGAACACCGACGTGATACGCGCCGTCGAGATCGGCGAACAGGTCCGCGCCGCCGTGCTGAAGCTTTGCCTGCCGCACATCACCTCCGCCCACATGGTGGTCACGGTGTCGATCGGCGTTGCGGCGACACGGCCGAACGAGGCGTTGCGTCCGGGCGACCTGATCGAAGCTGCTGACGCTGCGCTCTACGCCGCCAAGCATCGCGGCCGCAACAAGGTCGTCGAGCACGGCATTCTGCGGATCGAGGGCAGCCCCGCTGGAATCGCGATGGCGGGCTAGCGGTTATTGTTTGAGCATGATCTTTTCGGAAAACCGCTGCACACTTTTCCGGATCATGCTCTAGCCCACAGCCTCGGCGCGATCGAGCTCGCTCTCCGCACCCACCCCTTAATCCGATCCCAATCCCCTCATCCGCACTTTTGCGGAACAGCATTGCGGGGCATAGCGTCCAGCGGCAACCCATTGACCGCCCGAGGACTTCTATGGCCTAGTCCGGCCAATTCAGCCGGCCGAAACCACGAAAACGCAACGATTCCATGACCTCCGAACGCTATAACGCCCGTGACGCCGAACCGCGCTGGCAACGCCAATGGGACGAACAGGCGATCTTCGTCTCGAAGAATGACGATTCGCGGCCGAAATATTATGTGCTGGAGATGTTCCCCTACCCGTCCGGGCGCATCCATATCGGCCATGTCCGCAACTACACGCTTGGCGACGTGCTGGCCCGCTTCATGCGCGCCAAGGGCTTCAACGTGCTGCACCCGATGGGCTGGGACGCCTTCGGCCTGCCGGCCGAGAACGCCGCCATCGAGCGCAAGGTTGCGCCGAAAGCCTGGACCTACGACAACATCGCCGCGATGAAGAAGCAGCTCCGCTCGATCGGGCTGTCGCTGGACTGGTCGCGCGAATTCGCGACCTGCGATCCCGGCTACTACAAGCATCAGCAGAAGATGTTTCTGGACATGCTGGCCGCAGGTCTCGCCGAGCGCGAGAAGCGCAAGCTGAACTGGGACCCGGTCGACATGACCGTGCTCGCCAACGAGCAGGTGATCGATGGCCGCGGCTGGCGTTCGGGTGCCGTCGTCGAACAGCGGGAAATGAGCCAGTGGGTCTTCAAGATCACGAAGTACGCGCAGGAATTGCTGTCCGCGCTGGACGGGCTCGACCGCTGGCCCGACAAGGTGCGGCTGATGCAGCGCAACTGGATCGGCCGCTCTGAAGGCCTGCTGATCCGCTTCGCGTTGGATCAGGTGACCACGCCTGCCGGCGAGAGCGAGCTGAAGATCTTCACGACGCGCCCCGACACGCTGTTCGGCGCGAAATTCATGGCGATCTCGTCGGATCATCCGCTGGCGCAGGCGGCAGCCGCGAAGAACCCCGAGCTTGCGCGGTTCATTGCCGACATCAAGAAGATCGGCACCGCGCAGGAGATCATCGACACCGCGGAGAAGCAGGGTTTCGATACCGGCATCCGCGCGGTGCATCCGTTCGATCCGAGCTGGAAGCTGCCGGTCTATGTCGCCAACTTCGTGCTGATGGAATACGGCACCGGCGCGATCTTCGGCTGCCCCGCGCATGACCAGCGCGACCTCGATTTCGTCAACAAGTACAATCTCGGCAACACGCCGGTCGTGTGCCCCGAGGGCCAGGATCCCAAGACATTCGTCATCACCGACACCGCCTATGATGGCGACGGCCGCATGATCAATTCGCGCTTCCTTGACGGCATGACCATCGAGCAGGCGAAGGAAGAAGTTGCAAAACGCCTCGAGGCCGAACTACGCGGCAATGCGCCGGTCGGCGAGCGACAGGTCAATTTCCGCCTGCGCGACTGGGGCATTTCGCGCCAGCGCTATTGGGGCTGCCCGATTCCTGTCATCCACTGTCCAAAGTGCGACGTGGTGCCGGTCCCGGATGCCGACCTGCCGGTTGTGCTGCCGGAGGATGTGAGCTTCGACAAGCCGGGCAACGCGCTCGATCATCACCCGACCTGGAAGCACATCACCTGCCCGAAATGCGGGGCTAAGGCGTTGCGCGAAACCGACACCATGGACACCTTCGTGGATTCGTCCTGGTATTTTGCGCGCTTCACCGATCCCTGGAACGAGAACGCGCCGACGACGCCTGCGGTCGCCAACCGGATGCTGCCGGTCGACCAGTATATCGGCGGCGTCGAGCACGCGATCCTGCATCTGCTCTACAGCCGCTTCTTCACCCGCGCCATGAAGGCGACCGGGCACATCGCGCTGGACGAGCCGTTCGCCGGCATGTTCACGCAAGGCATGGTGGTGCACGAGACCTACCAGAAGGCCGACGGCACCTGGGTGCAGCCGGCCGAGGTGAAGGTCGAGGTTGGCGGCAACGGACGCCGCGCGACGCTGCTTGCGACCGGCGAGGACATCCAGATCGGCGCGATCGAGAAGATGTCGAAGTCGAAGAAGAATACGGTCGACCCCGACGACATCATCGCGACCTACGGCGCCGATGTCGCCCGCTGGTTCATGCTGTCGGACTCTCCGCCCGACCGCGACGTGATCTGGAGCGACGAGCGCGTCCAGGGCGCCTCGCGCTTCGTGCAGCGGCTGTGGCGGCTGGTGAACGACTCGGTGGAACTCGGCAAGATCGCGCCGGCGACCCGGCCGGCCGCCTTCGGTCCGGACGCGGCCGCCTTGCGCAAGGCCGCCCACGGCGCGCTCGACAAGGTCACGACCGGCGTCGAGCGGCTCCACTTCAACGTCTGCCTCGCCCATATCCGTGAATTCACGAATACGTTCTCGGAGGTGCTGCAGCGCCCCGGCCAGCCAGCCGCTGACCTCACTCCAGATTTGGCTTGGGCAATCCGGGAAGCCAGCCAGATCCTGGTTCAGCTGTTCTCCCCGATGATGCCGCACCTGGCCGAGGAGTGCTGGCAAGTCTTGTTTCAAAATGGTCTGGGCCAGCCCGGGCTGGTTTCCGAGGCCAATTGGCCGCAAATCGAACGCGATTTGCTGGTCGAAGACAGCGTGACCCTGGTGGTTCAGGTCAACGGCAAGAAGCGGGGTGAGGTCACGGTTGCAACAGCGGCCCAGAATCCGGAAATCGAGGCTGCCGCTTTGACCCTCGATGCTGTAAAGCTGGCGCTGGACGGCAAGCCCGTCCGCAAGGTGATCATCGTCCCCAAGAGGATCGTGAATGTTGTCGGCTAGGATCCGTATCGCAGCCCGCTTGCTGGCGGTCGCCGCATTGGCGGCGCTGACGGCTGGCTGTTTCCAGCCGATGTATGCCGAGCATACCGACGGCACCCCCGGCTTGCGTGAGAAGCTGATGGGCGTCGAGCTGCCGCCGATCGACAAGGCGAACGCCTCCCGCGAAGCCCGGGTCGGGGTCGAGGTCCGCAACGCGCTGGCGTTCAAGCTCTACGGCTCGGCCACGGGCATGCCGCCGACCCACCGCCTGGTGATCCGCTTCACCTCCACCAAGTCGTCCCTGATCGTCGATCCCGCCACCGGCCTGCCGAACAGCGAGAATTACGGCATCGACTGCCAGTACAATCTGATCGAGGTCGTGACCGGCAAGTCGGTGATGACCGGCACGACGTTCTCGCGCGTGTCCTACGACATGCCCGGCTCCTACCAGCGCTTCGCCCGCAACCGCGCGGTGCGTGATGCCGAGGATCGTGCCGCCAACGAGATCGCCGAGAACATCAACACCCGGCTCGCCGCGTTCTTCACCGCAGGCACTTGAGCTTGCTTCCTGGCATGACGATCTAGGTCATGGTCGCACTGCGCGGAAAAGAGATCGATGCCTTCCTCGCCCGCCCCGATGCGGGCCGCCCGATCATCCTGCTCTATGGTCCCGATGCCGGCCTCGTGCGCGAGCGCGCCGATGCGCTGATCGCCTCTGGGGTCGATGATCCCAATGATCCATTCTCGCTGGTCAAGCTCGATGGCGACGAGCTCTCCGCCGAGCCTTCGCGCCTGGTCGACGAGGCCATGACCGTGCCGCTGTTCGGCGGTCGCCGCGCCATTCGCATCCGCGCCGGCTCGCGCAGCTTTGCCAGCGGCGTCGACACGCTGGCTGAGATGCCGGTGAAGGATTGCCGCATCGTGATCGAGGCCGGCGAGCTGCGCCCGGAGTCTCCGCTGCGCAAGGCCTGCGAGAAGGCGAAGACCGCCGTGGCGATCGGCTGCTATCCCGACACCGAGCGCGACCTGGCAAAACTGATGGAGGACGAGCTCCGCATCGCCAATTTGCGCATCGCCAAGGATGCCCGCGCCGCGCTGATGTCGTTCCTCGGCGGCGACCGCCAGGCTTCGCGCAACGAGCTGCGCAAGCTCACGCTCTACGCCCACGGCAAAGGCGAGATCACGCTGGATGACGTGATGGCGGTCGTCGCCGACGCGTCCGAGCTGAAGCTCGATCCGATCGTCGACGGCGCCTTCGCCGGCCGGCCCGATATCGTCGAGACCGAATTCGCAAAGGCCATGATCGCCGGCACCTATCCCGGCGTAATCATCTCGGCGGCACAGCGCCAGGCGGCATGGCTGCACAAATCCGCGCTCGCGATTGCCGACGGCACGCCGGCCTCCGCCGTGCTCGACGGCGGATATCCGCGGCTGCATTTTTCACGAAAGCCTGCGGTCGAAACCGCGCTGCGCAATTTCAGCGTGGCAAGGCTCGCCGGCATCATCGAGCAGCTCGCAACCGCCGCGCTCGACACCCGCAAGCAATCGACGCTGGCCGCCGCCATCGCCCAGCGCACGCTGATGGCTATCGCCGCGAACGCGAAGCGGCGGGGCTAATTAGGACCGCGCTCTCTCCCCGTCATTGCGAGGAGCTCTTGCGACGAAGCAATCCAGAATCCGTCCGCGGAGAGATTCTGGATTGCCTCGCTTCGCTCGCAATGACGAGTGGGGAGAGTTGCGCGTCCTACCAACATTGAAGGTGAATTACAGCGCGCCCTTCGCCAGCCGCTTCATCACCTCGTCGAGCTGATCGAGGTTGCGGTAGCTGATCTGGACCGAGCCGCCGGGATCGCGATGACTGACGGTAACCTTGAGGCCGAGTGCGTCGCTGACGCGCTTCTCCAGATCGATCGTATCAGGATCCTTTTCCTTGCCCGCGGTTGTGCGCGCCTTTTGCGGCTTGCGCTCCGGCACACCCTCTTCATGCGCGAGCGCTTCGGCCTGGCGAACGTTGAGGCCCTCCGCGACGATGCGCTTGGCGGCGGCGAGCGGATCGGGCACGCCGATCAGCGCGCGGGCGTGACCGGCGGTCAGCTCGCCGGTCGCGATGAAGGCCTGCACCTCGGCCGGCAGTTTTGTCAGTCGCATCATGTTGGCGACGTGGCTGCGGCTCTTGCCGACGACTCTTGCGATGTCGTCCTGGCTGCGTTTGAACTCATTGGCGAGTGCGTGATAGCCCTGCGCCTCTTCCATCGGGTTGAGGTCTTCGCGCTGCACGTTCTCGACGATCGCGAACTCCAGCGCATCGCTGTCGCTGATGTCGACCGGCACGATCGGCACTTCATGCAGGCCGGCCATCTGCG
The DNA here is from genome assembly GCF_008123515.1 of Bradyrhizobium cytisi. Classification (GTDB taxonomy): domain Bacteria; phylum Pseudomonadota; class Alphaproteobacteria; order Rhizobiales; family Xanthobacteraceae; genus Bradyrhizobium; species Bradyrhizobium cytisi. The sequence goes on along the minus strand of NZ_VSSR01000032.1, from coordinate 63,931 downwards.
AGGCGCGCCAGCGCCGCTCGCCGGCGATGATCTCAAAGCGATCCTGCGCGCCCTTCACGGGGCGCACCACGATCGGCTGGATCACGCCGTGCTGCTTGATCGATTCGGAGAGCTCCTTGAGCTCGGTGTCCGAAAAGGTGCGGCGCGGGTTGCGCGGATTGGCCTTGATGAATTCGATCGGCACCTTGCGCTGCGCGCGCGGCCGGTCGACGTGCTGAGCTTCGCCGCCGACATCGCCGATCAGACTCGCAAGACCTCGGCCCAATCGCGAACGTGCTTCGTCGGCCATCGCCAGCTCCCTTGGATTCACGCTGCAGCACTCCAGAACTGAATTTCGAATCGTAGGGCGGGTTAGCGAAGCGTAACCCACCATTGTTTTGTTCGCGGCGGCAGAATGGTGGGTTACGCCTTCGGCTAACCCACCCTACGGACCGACATCGTCGTCAATGCGTGACGCGCAGCTCGCGCTCGCGCTGGATCACTTCGGTGGCGAGCCGCAAGTACGCTTCGCTGCCGACGCATTTGAGATCGTAGACCAGCACCGGCTTGCCGTAGGACGGCGCCTCCGAAATGCGCACGTTGCGCGGGATCATGGTCTTGTAGACCTTCTCGCCCATGAACTGGCGGACGTCGGCGACGACCTGGTTCGAGAGGTTGTTGCGCGAGTCGAACATGGTCAGCACGATGCCGTGGATCGACAGGTTCGGGTTGAGCGTCGAGCGCACCTGCTCCACCGTCTGCAGCAATTGCGACAGACCTTCGAGCGCGAAGAACTCGCATTGCAGCGGCACCAGGATCGCATCCGACGCAGCCATCGCGTTGACCGTGAGCAGGTTGAGCGACGGAGGGCAGTCGATCAACACGTAGGTGTAGTCGGCCTCCGGCGAGACGTTGTTGTTGAGCGCGCCGATCGCGTCGCGCAGCTTGAAGGCGCGGCCCGGCGTGGTGCCAAGCTCGAGCTCGAGGCCCGAGAGATCCATGGTCGAGGGCGCGATGTGCAGCCGCGGCACCGCGGTCGAGACCACCGCTTCGCGCAAGCTGGATTCGCCGATCAGCACGTCATAGGTCGAGCACGAGCGGTTGCGGCGATCGATGCCGAGACCGGTCGAGGCGTTACCCTGCGGATCGAGATCGACGATCAAAACGCGCTCGCCGATCGCTGCGAGCGCCGTGCCGAGATTGATCGCTGTGGTTGTTTTTCCCACTCCGCCCTTCTGATTCGCCAGCGCCAGGATGCGCGGGGGACCATGCGGGACCTCGGCGGTCTGGTCTTGCTGCGGCTCGTCAATCACGGTCATCGAAATTTCCCCAACCCCTGAACGTTCACCCGCGCCGTTCGACTGAAGTCAGCTCGACGATCCAACCGTCACCGGTCCGGCTTTGGTAGAGCTGCGGCTGAATATTCCAATATTTAGCGGCGTCGGTCAATTCAGCCTCTACATCTTGACCCTTGAGAAACAGCGCTTTTGCGCCCTGGCGCATCAGCGGCTCCGCAAAGCCGATGAGCTGATGTAGCGGAGCCAGCGCACGGGCGGTGACGCAATCGACGGGGCCGGTGATTCTATCCACATTATCCCCGATCTCAGCGAGATGTACGACCCCCGGAGATGCGCTGACGCGAATGGCTTCACGCAAAAAGGCGGCTTTCTTGGCGATTCGCTCGACGAGGTGGACGCTGGCGCCCGGTGTCCCCGCCATGGCGCAGGCCAGCACGACGCCGGGAAAGCCGCCACCGCTGCCGAGATCGGCCCAGCGTTTAGCTGACGGCGCGAGATCCACGAGCTGTAGCGAGTCGGCGATATGCCGGGTCCAGAGCCGCGGCAGAGTCGAGGGCGCGACCAGATTGGTCTTGGCCTGCCATTCCCGCAGCAGCGCGATGTAGCGATCGAGCCGCACCTCCGTTTCATGTGAAACGGGCGCGAGCTTCAACGCCTCACGCTTGTCGGCGGCGATGATGGCGTCGAGCGCCTGATCGTTGGCGTTGGCCTTGTCGATCTTCGGCTTGGTCGATGCCGGCTCGGATCGACGAGCCGCGCCCTCACCTGCTCCGGGTCGTCGGGTTAGCGGTTTGTCCCCGCCCGGTCCGCGCTGTTTCACGTGAAACGCCTATGCGATTGCCTTGGAAGTTACCTTGGAAGTCACATTGGTACTCTTGCGCGCCTCGCGGCGGAGATAGGCCGCGAGGATGCCGAGCGCCGCTGGCGTCATGCCGTCGATCCGGCCGGCTTGGCCGACCGTGAACGGCCGCGCCTTCTCCAGCTTGGCGCGGACCTCGTTGGAGAGACCCGGAACCTGCTGGTAGTCGACCTCCGACAGCACCATCCCCTCGTCGCGGCGGAAGGCTTCGACGTCGGCGGTCTGGCGCTCCAGATAGACGTCGTACTTGGCGTCAATCTCGAGATGGGTGGCGATGACGGGATCAATGGAGGACAGCTCCGGCCAAATCGTGCGGATCTGGCTCCAGCCGATATCCGGGTAGGCCATGAGCTCGAAGGCCGAGCGGCGCTGGCCATCCCGGTTTAGGGACAGTCCGTGCTTGATCGCCTCGTTCGGGGTGATGGTGAGCGACTTCGACAGCGTCCGCGCCGCGTTCAGGGCATCCATCTTGGCGCGATGATGCCGGGTCCGGGCACTGCCGACACAACCCAGCGCAATGCCCTTCTCGGTCAGGCGCTGATCGGCATTGTCGGCCCGCAGGGTCAGCCGGTATTCGGCCCGCGAGGTGAACATCCGATAGGGCTCGCTGATCCCGCGGGTCACGAGGTCGTCGATCATGACCCCGAGATAGCCATCTGCACGGTCAAACACCGTCAGTGCAGCCCCACTGGCGGACAGTGCCGCGTTGAGACCGGCTACGATGCCCTGCCCGGCGGCCTCTTCGTATCCCGTCGTGCCGTTGATCTGCCCGGCCAGGAAGAGACCACGCAGACGCTTGGTCTGGAGGGTCGGATCGAGTTCGCGGGGATCGACGTGGTCATACTCGATGGCATAGCCCGGTCGGACCATCTTCACCCGCTCCAACCCGGGGATGCTGGCGAGGATCGCGAGCTGGACCTCCTCCGGCAGCGAGGTCGAGATGCCGTTGGGATAGACGGTGGTGTCGTCGAGCCCTTCCGGCTCCAGGAAGATCTGATGGCCATCGCGATCGCCGAAGCGGACGATCTTGTCCTCGATCGAGGGGCAATAGCGCGGACCGGAGCTCTTGATCTGGCCGGAATACATCGGGGAGCGATGAACATTGGCCCGGATCACCTCGTGGGTGGCGGCCGTCGTCCGGGTTATCCCGCACTGGATCTGTGGGGTCGTGATCCGCTCGGTCATCACCGAGAACGGCTCCGGCGGCTCGTCTCCGGGCTGCATCTCGACCGCGGACCAGTCGATGGTGGAGCCATCCAGACGGGGCGGCGTCCCGGTCTTCAAGCGTCCAAGGGTGAAGCCGGCGCGCTCAAAGGAGGCGGAAAGACCCATTGCCGGGGCCTCGCCGACGCGGCCGGCGGGCCAGTTCTTCTCGCCGAGATGGATCAGACCGCGGAGGAATGTGCCGGTGGTGATGACGACAGCCCCTGCCCGGAGCACCCGACCGTCCGCCAGGCGCAGTCCGGTGACCCGGCCATCGATCACGATCAGCTCGTCGGCCTCGCCTTCGATGACGACGAGGCCCTCGGTCTCCCGGATCGCGGCCTGCATCGCAGCCGCATAGAGCTTTCGGTCGGCCTGAGCCCGCGGGCCACGAACCGCCGGACCCTTCCGGCGATTGAGAACGCGGAACTGGATGCCGCCGGCATCGCCGACCCGCCCCATCAGGCCATCGAGTGCATCGACCTCGCGGACCAGATGGCCCTTGCCGAGACCGCCAATGGCGGGATTGCAGGACATCGCGCCCACGGTGGAGAAACGGTGCGTCACCAGAGCGGTCGTCGCACCCATCCGAGCGGAGGCAGCCGCAGCTTCACAGCCGGCGTGGCCGCCGCCAATGACGATGACGTCGAAACTATCTCGCTCTGGTCGCATGTGCGGTCTTCTAGCTCAGCGGCAGGAAAGCCGGAAGTAGAAACTGGGCGAGGTGGCTGTTTCACGTGAAACGGGGTCGCGGAGAGAGCCGGCGCGTCTTCGCGAAAACAACCCCATGCACAGTAGGAAGTGCGCTGGGATGGCTATTGTTTCACGTGAAACGCGAGCGCCCGGCGGAACTGCGGACGGCGCGCGAGCCAAGAGGGGAATGTGTTTCACGTGAAACCCTAAAACCCAAGCAACGGAACAAGGACTAGTTCTACACTAAAGAACTAGCGCTACTTTCCGATACAGAACTTCTGGAAAATGGCGCCAAGGACGTCCTCGACGTCCACCCGGCCGAGCAGCCGGCCCAGGGCATAGGCGGCAGCTCGCAGCTCTTCGGCGGCGAGCTCTTCGCCCTCTTCTACAAGCTCCAGACTCCGGCGCAAGCTGTCCGACGCCCGGCCCAACAGATCTCGTTGCCGGGCCCGGGTCACCAACGCGCCCTCGGTGGTTCCGAAAAACTCGGCCGCGAATTTGACGAGGGCCTCGACCAGCTCTGGAATGCCGTCGCCTCGGCTCGCCGAGATCCCGAACTCGCCGGGTGACCCTACTCCCCCGAGATCGATCTTGTTGCGCACGATCCAGATCTGGCCGCCGGACGGATCGACGGCGCGCTCGCCCTCCACCAGCCACAGCACGAGGTCGGCGTCCTCAGCCCGTGCCCTCGCCCGGCGCACGCCTTCCTGCTCGACAGGATCGTCGGTCTCGCGAATGCCGGCAGTGTCGATGACGGTAACGGGATAGCCATCGAGATCCAGCTGCACCTCGATCACATCACGCGTGGTGCCGGCGTGGGGCGACACGATCGCGACCTCGCGGCGCGCGAGCTGATTCATCAGCGTCGACTTGCCGACGTTCGGCTCGCCTGCGATCGCAACCACCAGGCCGTCACGCAGGCGTTCAGAATGTCCCTGTGCCGCAAGGACTTTTGTAATTTCATCGTGCAGCACCTGGATCGCTTTCACGGCCGGCGCCGTCAATTCCGCGGGCACATCGCCCTCGTCGGAAAAATCGATGCCCGCCTCGATCAGCGCCGACGCCTCGATGATGCGCTCGCGCCAGTCGCGTGCGCGATTGCCAAGCAGGCCTTGCAGCTGCCGTAGCGCCTGGCGGCGCTGGCGATCCGTGTCGGCGTGAATGAGATCGTCGAGGCCCTCGGCCTCGGTGAGATCGAGCTTGCCGTTCTCGAACGCGCGCCGCGTGAATTCCCCGGGCTCGGCTGCGCGTGTATTCGGAATTAGAGAAATAGCGGCGAGGAGCGCGGCCAGCACCGCGCGTCCGCCATGGACGTGGAATTCGGCGACGTCCTCGCCGGTCGCAGTCCCCGGCCCCGGAAACCAGAGCACGACCGCATCGTCGATCGGTTGGTCCGCGCCGTCCCGAAGCAGCCGGCGGCTGGCCTGCCGCGGCGCCGGCAGCTTGCCTGCGAGCGTCGTCAGCACCAGGCCGGCCTGCGGGCCTGAGACGCGCACCATGGCGATTGCGCTCGGCGGACGGCCGGACGACAGCGCAAAGATGGTCTGGTCTCGCGGGTGCATGGCCTATTTGTCCGGCTCGACGGAAAAAGGCAAACGGCCCGTTCTCGGGCGACCGCAACCCGTGTTGCTGCATCCCAACCCGCAGCAACGACCATATTGCACCGCAACATAACCGCAGCGCTTTGCTGCTGCAAAAAAAGCCTTCGCGCACCAGGTCGGCTAAGGAGAAGTCAAGTATTATTCAGATATATCAATAGGCTAAGACAGACTTGGCTCCGACGCCGATCCCACCGTAATGCTACGCAATCGCTGCAGCAAAGCCGCACAAAAAAGGGCGCCCGAAGGCGCCCTTAAAGCTCTTGATGCACCCTGGCTCAGGTGTTGATCTCAGGTGTTCATGGAATCGAAGAACTCCGAATTGCTCTTTGTCGAGCGCAGCTTGTCGAGCAGGAAGTCGATCGCGTCCATGGTGCCCATCGGGTTCAGGATGCGGCGGAGCACGTACATCTTCTTCAGCACCTGATTGTCGGTAATGAGCTCCTCCTTGCGGGTGCCGGAGCGCGAGATGTCGATGGCCGGGAAGGTGCGCTTGTCCGAGACCTTGCGGTCAAGGATCAGTTCCGAGTTACCGGTGCCCTTGAACTCTTCGAAGATGACCTCGTCCATGCGGCTGCCGGTATCGACCAGCGCGGTCGCGATGATGGTCAGCGAGCCGCCCTCCTCGATGTTGCGGGCGGCACCGAAGAAGCGCTTCGGGCGCTGCAGCGCGTTGGCGTCGACACCGCCGGTCAGCACCTTGCCGGATGACGGCACCACGGTGTTGTAGGCGCGGCCGAGGCGCGTGATCGAATCGAGCAGAATGACGACGTCGCGGCCGTGCTCGACCAGACGTTTTGCTTTTTCGATCACCATCTCGGCGACCTGGACGTGACGCACGGCCGGCTCGTCGAAGGTCGACGACACGACCTCGCCCTTCACCGAGCGCTGCATGTCCGTGACTTCTTCCGGACGCTCGTCGATCAGCAGCACGATCAGATAGCATTCGGGATGGTTGTGCGTGATCGAATGCGCGATATTCTGCATCAGCACGGTTTTACCCGTGCGCGGCGGCGCGACGATCAAAGCGCGCTGGCCCTTGCCGATCGGGGCGACGATGTCGATCACCCTTGCAGACAAGTCTTTTCGCGTCGGATCGTCGATTTCCATGCGGAAACGCTGATTCGGAAACAGCGGCGTGAGGTTGTCGAAATTGACCTTGTGCTTGGCCTTTTCCGGGTCCTCGAAATTGAGTGTGTTGACCTTCAGCAGCGCAAAATAACGCTCGCCCTCTTTCGGGCTGCGAATGTGGCCTTCGATGGTGTCGCCGGTGCGCAGGCCGAAACGGCGGATCTGGGAGGGCGAAACGTAGATGTCGTCCGGGCCAGGCAGATAATTCGCGTCGGGCGAGCGGAGGAAGCCGAAGCCGTCGGAGAGCACCTCGACGACGCCCTCGCCGACGATGTCGGTCTCGGCCAGCGCAAGCTGCTTGAGGATGGCGAACAGCAGCTCCTGCTTGCGCATGGTGCTGGCATTCTCGACCCCGTTCTCTTCCGCGAACGAGACAAGCTCGGCCGGCGTCTTCGACTTGAGGTCCTGAAGTTTAATTTCCCGCATTGGGGTGGTCCTGTGGGGTAACCTTGGGAGGGGGTGCGAGGAGGCTCTGAAATGCGGACGCGAGAAGGTAAGGTCCGCAGGTCTGGCAAGGAGAGCGCCGGTGGGGGCTTCAAACCTGATGCGGTGTCCGGCCTCTGGAAAGCTCGGACCAACCACATCCGCCTGCGTTGGGTGGGATATCGCTAATATAGAAAATCGCTTGTCACTCCGCAAGCCGAAGCGCTGAGCGATCATTCACGATTCCTGCCTAGAACGGCTTCACGATCACCATGATGACGATGATGATCATCAGGACGGTCGGCACCTCATTGATAATCCGGAAGAATTTCTGGCTGTGCGGGCGCTTGTCGGCGGCGAATTGCTTGAGCCAGCGGGAAAAAAAGCCGTGGGCGGCGGACATCGCCAGCACCAGTGCCAGTTTTACGTGCAGCCAGCCGAAAGTGAACCAATGGCCGGCCCAGGCGAGGTAGAGCCCGGCAAGCCAGGTGACGATCATGGCGGGGTTGATGATCGCCTTGAGCAGACGGCGTTCCATGACCTTGAACGTTTCCGACTGCTTCGAGCCGATCTCGGCCTCACAGTGATAGACGAACAGCCGCGGCAGATAGAGCATGCCGGCCATCCATGAGATGACCGCGATCACGTGCAGCGCCTTGATCCAGAGGTAGACGTCTTCAAACATGTCCGGCGTCCGCCTTTGCGCCCAGCCGTCCGGCGATCTGGGGATAGTAAGAACTCGTTAAGGTCTCACCTGCACACATATCTCTCTGGAGCGCCCTTCTCCAATAAAGAATCTTAGATTCTTAAGGTTTGAGTCTGAGTGACGGTGGATTGGACTCACACAATGCCGTCCGCCACTTCGCAGACGCTTGTTCACATCCATCAACATGTCCAATGCGGTTCCTGCCAGACCCCGATAAGTCACCCGGGCTCAAAGGCTTGCGCGTTTTGATCCGCAGTTTATCAAGGGACTTGTCCGCGCAATCCCGTTTCCCTCTCGGAAGGCTCCCAAACTTGTTCCGATGGGCAGTGGTGTGAAGAAAATTGGCACTTGTCCCGCCCCTGGTGTCGCGCAACCCTTTCCGAGCGGTTAAGGTCCACAGAAATCCACAAACCACACCGCCTTCATACAAAGAGTTTTTGTGCCGACCTCGAACAATTATTTCCATCTGCACCTCGTCTCGGACTCCACCGGTGAGACCCTGATCACGGTCGCCCGCGCCGTCGCCGCGCAGTACGCAAACGTCACGCCGGTCGAGCATGTCTATCCGTTGGTGCGCAGCCAGAAGCAGCTCGATCGCGTGCTCGACGAGATCGAGGAAGCGCCCGGCATCGTGCTGTTCACGCTGCTGGAGAAAGACCTGGTGTCCCGGCTCGAGGACAAGTGCAAAAACATCAACGTTCCGAGCCTCTCGATCATCGGCCCGGTCATGCAGTTGTTCGAAGCCTATCTCGGAGCAGCGACCACGGGTCGCGTTGGCGCGCAGCACGTGCTCAATGCCGAATATTTCAAGCGCATCGACGCGCTGAACTACACGATGATCCACGATGACGGCCAGCACGTCGACGGGCTCGAGGAGGCCGACGTCGTCCTGGTCGGCGTGTCCCGCACCTCGAAAACGCCGACGTCGATCTACCTCGCCAACCGCGGCATCCGCACCGCCAACGTGCCGCTGGTTCCGGGCATTCCCGTGCCGGCGCAATTGGAGACGCTGACCCGGCCGCTGGTGGTAAGCCTGCATGCGACGCCGGAGCGTCTGATCCAGATCCGTCAGAACCGCCTGCTCTCCATGGGCGCCGAATCCGGCAGCGACACCTATACCGACAGGCAGTCGGTCACCGAGGAGGTCGCGTTTGCGCGCAAGCTGAGCGCCAAGCATGACTGGCCGCTGCTGGACGTCACGCGGCGCTCGATCGAGGAAACCGCGGCGGCGATCATGAAGCTCTATAGCGATCGCCAACGCAACCGGCCATCTGAATAGTCTGCCATCTGAATAGCCTTGGGAATAGTTCTCGAAAATGGGTCTGTGGCGCGGCAAAACTCCGTTGATCCTGGCCTCGCAGAGCGGCGCACGAAAGATGCTGCTGGCGAACGCCGGGCTCGAATTCGAGACCGTTACCGCTGACATCGACGAGCGCGGCATTCAGGCTGCGTCAAAACTTTCAAACCCGCGCGAAATCGGCCTGCTGCTCGCGTGCGAGAAGGCCAAGGCGGTTTCGGCCCATCGTCCCGGAAGTTATGTGATCGGCGCCGACCAGACGCTCGCCCTCGGCGACCGTCTCTTCAACAAGCCTGCCGGTCGCATTCAGGCGCTGGCACAATTGCGCGATCTCGCCGGCCATAGCCACGAGCTGAATTCGGCCGTCGCGGTGGCCCGTGACGGCAGGATTGTCTTCGAGGATGTGTCGGTCGCCCGCATGACCATGCGGCAGATGTCCGAGGGCGAACTTTCGGCCTATCTCGACGCCGCCGGCGATGCCGTCACCACGAGCGTCGGCGCCTATCAGCTCGAAGGCCTCGGCATCCATCTGTTCGAGCGCATCGAGGGCGACCATTTCACCATTCTCGGCCTGCCGTTGCTGCCGCTGCTTGCGTTCCTGCGGCGTGAGCGGCTCATTGCGGTGTAACTGACAGGGATGGTTTTGCGCTGATGCGGATTCTCGGACTGACCGGCTCGATCGGTATGGGCAAATCCACCACCGCAAAATTGTTCGCGGAGGCTGGCGTGCCCGTCTACGACGCCGATGCCGCCGTCCATCAGCTGTATGAGGGCGAGGCCGCGCCTGCGATCGAGGCCGCCTTCCCCGGCACCACCGCGAACGGCAAGGTCGATCGTCCCAAACTGTCGGCGCGCGTTGTGCACGATCCGGCCGCGATCAAGCAGCTCGAGCAGATCGTTCACCCCATGCTTGGCGCCTCCCGGCAAAAATTCTTTGCCGATGCGGAAGCCGCCAAGGCGCCGGTTGTGGTTCTCGACATACCGCTGCTGTACGAGACCGGCGGCGAGAAGCGCGTCGACGCCGTCGTCGTGGTCTCGACCTCGCCGGAACTGCAGCGCGAGCGGGTGCTGGCGCGGGGAACCATGGATGAGACCAAGCTCGACGCCATCATCGCCAAGCAGATGCCGGACGCTGAAAAGCGCAAGCGGGCCGATTTCGTCGTGGATACCTCACACGGACTGGAGCCGGTGCGCGCGCAAATCACGCACATCCTGGCCGAGGTCGTTAAGATGCCGCAGCGGCGAGCCTGATTCGCCGACTTACAAGGCTTCTTGCACGGCACCTCAAAATCATGCGTGAAATCGTTCTCGATACCGAAACCACCGGCCTCGATCCGCTCCGCGGCGATCGGCTGGTTGAAATCGGCTGCGTCGAGATCTTCAACCGCATGCCGACGGGACAGACGTTTCACGTCTATATTAATCCTGAAAGGGACATGCCGGCGGAAGCCTTTGCCGTACACGGATTGTCGGCCGAGTTCCTGTCGACCAAGCAGCTGTTCCACGAGGTCGTCGACGATTTCCTGGCGTTCATCGGCGATGCGCCGCTGGTGATCCACAACGCCTCGTTCGACATCAGCTTCATCAATGCCGAGCTCGACCGGATCAAGCGCGCCGCGATCCCGCGCGAGCGGCTGGTCGATACGCTGCTGCTGGCGCGGCGCAAGCATCCCGGTGTGTCGAACCGGCTCGACGATCTCTGCTCGCGCTACGCGATCGACAATTCACACCGCACCAAGCACGGCGCGCTGCTCGATTCCGAACTGCTCGCAGAAGTCTATGTCGATCTGGTCGGGGCGCGGCAGTCGCAGCTGCTGCTGGCGTCGGACTCCCAGGACATTCGCGTCAATGCCGCCGGCGATGCGCCGCGGCGGCAGCGGTCGGTGCCGCTCGCGCCGCGGGTTTCAGACGCCGAGCGCGAAGCCCATCGGGCTTTCATCGCAACGCTCGGCGACAAGGCGATCTGGAACGAGTTCTTGCCCGCTCCAGCTGCCGTCAATCCGGCTGGTTAGGCCTATTAGTTAAGCCTGGCCGGCCTGACCACCGGCGGCCATTTGCCGCTCCATGTTCTGGCGATAGAGACCGACGAAATCGACCGGGTCCAGCATCAGCGGCGGGAACCCGCCGTCGCGCACGGCGGTCGCGATGATCTCGCGGGCGAACGGGAACAGCAGGCGCGGGCACTCGATCATGACCAGCGGGTGCAGGTTCTCCTTCGGCACATTGACGATCCGAAACACGCCGGCATAGGCGAGCTCGAACGAGAACATCACCTTGCCCGCGTTCTCGGCCTTGCCCTCGACCGACAGCGTCACCTCGAACTCGGATTCGCTGAGATTGTTGGCGCTGACATTGATCTGGATGTTGATCTGGGGCGCCTGGCTCTGCGGCTGGAGCGAGGTCGGTGCGTTCGGATTTTCGAACGAGAGGTCCTTGGTATATTGCGCCAGCACGTTGAGCTGGGGAGCCTGGGCCGCCTCGGGAGGGGTACCGTTACCGTTGGTCATCGAAGTGTCTCCTTACCCGATTTGGGCTGAACCCGATTTGGGCTGAATTTCGCGGCGGTTGGCTAACATAGGGCCGCCTCATTCCACAAGGACGAACGGCTCCGGAGGATCGATCCGGCCCGCGCCCGCAACTGTGACGCCTGATCCGCCCGGAACCCGAAATCGCAGGTTAAACGCTTGAAGATGCGCGATTTCCGGGCAGGATCGGGTTTCCCCTTAAGCATAAAACGCGCTACACTCCGCGCTGTGCCAAAAGGCGCCATTGGCCGGGCCAAATTTCGTGCCTACATCCGGCGGACGTAACGCGCGGACCCAAAAGGGCGATGTAGACTTGCCGTTCCCGTATGGAACGGTCTACTGGCCGGATCGATTTTCCCGGCGACCCCCTTCTCGAGAAGACCAGAAAGCGAATACCACGTGGACATCTACACCATCATTTTCCTGGCGTTGGCGGTCTTTATTTTCCTGCGACTGCGTAGCGTGCTGGGCCAGCGGACCGGCAACGAGCGGCCGCCGTTCGACCGCGCGGCTCGCAATGCGCTGGGTGGTGCGCCGGACAAGAACGTCGTGACCATGCCGGGCAAGGTGATCGACCAGGCGCCCTTGGCCCCGACGGCCGAGCCGACCCCGCCTTCCGACCGCTGGAAGGGCCTGACCGAGCCCGGCACTGCGCTCGCCCAGGGCCTCGACGCGATCGTCGAGCGGGATTCCACCTTCGATCCGCGCCACTTCATCTCGGGCGCCCGCGGCGCCTATGAGATGATCGTGCTGGCCTTTGCCAATGGCGATCGCCGCGCGCTGCGCGACCTCTTGTCATCCGAGGTCTATGAGAGCTTCGACGCCGCGATCAAGGACCGCGAGAAGAACGAGCAGAAGACCGAGACGCGCTTCGTCTCGATCGACAAGGCCGAGCTGGCCGGCGCCGAGCTGCGCGACCGCACGGCACAGCTGACCATCCGCTTCGTCTCGCAGATGATCTCGGCCACCCGTGACAAGGCCGGCAACATCGTCGACGGCAGCGCCGACACGGTCGCCGACATCACCGACATCTGGACTTTCGCCCGCGACACCACCTCTCGCGATCCGAACTGGAAGCTGGTTGGCACCGGAAGCGCGAACTAAGATCTTTCTGAAGAACAGCGCGACGGCGCTTTGCGCAGGTGTCGTCGTGCTGGCTTCGTTTTCGCTTGGCGCCGAGGCTGCGCGGCGCCATTCCCGCAGCCATTACCATCGCCTTCCCGAAGTCGCCGCGATCCCGCCGCGCGCGTTGCCCTATCCGCAGCTCCCTCTGCCGTTCGAAATTCCCGGCGCACAATACCTGCCGCTGGCTTGGGCGGATGTGAAGGGGTGGAGCGACGACGATCATCTCGCGGCTTACAAGACCTTTCGCGCCAGCTGCCGATCGATCAACGCGCAGACCGGCGCGGGTGAACAGAAGGCACTGGGCGGCTCGTTGAGCGAACCGTGCCGGGCCGCCAAATCACTCGAGCCGGCCGACGACACCCAGGCAAGGACTTTTTTCGAAGACAATTTTTCGCCGCTGCGGATCTCGCGTCTCGGCGAGCCCGACGGCTTCGTCACCGGCTATTACGAGCCGGTGCTGGAGGGATCGCGCACGCAGACCGATGTCTACAACGTCCCGGTCTATCGCCGGCCCTCGAACCTGTTCGTGCGCGGCTACAATCAGGCCTCCGTCAGCCTGCCCAACAAGGGATCGGTCTATCGCAAGATCGGCCGCCGCAAGCTCGTGCCCTATTACGACCGCGGCGAGATCGAGGACGGCAAGATCGCCGGCCGCGGGCTCGAGATCGCCTGGCTGAAGGACCCGACCGATTTGCTGTTCGCCCAGATCCAGGGCTCGGCGCGGATCAAGTTCGACGACGGCGGCACCATCCGGCTCAACTACGATTCCTACAACGGCTATCCCTACACGGCCGTCGGGCGTGTCCTGATCGAGCGTGGCATCATTCCCAAGGAAGAGATGTCGATGCAGAAGATCAGGGAGTGGATGGCGCAGAACCCCGACGGCGCCAAGGAGCTGCGGCGCCAGAACCGCGCCTACATCTTCTTCCGCGAGGTCAATCTGTCCGACAAGGACGAAGCCGTCGGTGGGCAAGGCATCCCGCTGACCGCCGGCCGTTCGATCGCGGTCGACAAATCCCTCCATGTCTACGGCACGCCGTTCTTCATCGAAGGCGAGCTGCCGATCGAGTCCGACCGTGCCAGGACCCCGTTCCATCGGCTGATGATTGCGCAGGATACCGGCTCGGCCATTATCGGCCCCGCGCGCGCCGATCTCTATTTTGGCGCGGGCGCTGACGCGGGCCGCGTCTCGGGCCGGCTGCGCCACCCCATGCATTTCGTGATGCTGGTGCCGAAGAGCCTCGACCCCGGCGTCCGCGCCGCAAGGCTGCCGGTGCCGGATCCGCGGCCGTCGGAGAAGATCGCAAAGCTGTTTCCGCAGACCGGTCCCAAGGATCCGGCCAAGGATCCGGCCAAGAATCCGGCCAAGGACCCAGCGAAGGGCGAGACCGTCGCGATTGCCGGCCCGGTGCCGCTGCCGGCGCCGCGTCCTGTGATAGAACCTGTCCGCGAACCGCGCAGGCACATGAAAAGTCGTTCCCACCAGCAATGAAACGATCGTCCCGTCCGCCCGTGCTGGATCCTCCGCGTCCTTTGTCGCGCCGGCGTGGACTCAGCGAGGAAGACCGCGAGCTGTGGGAGCTCGTTGCAAAGCAGGTCAAGCCGCTGCGGAAGCATCGCGCGACGAAGGTGCCGACTGCGCCGCGCGCTGAGCCCTCGCCCACAGCGGTTGTTGCCAAGCCAACGCCGTCGCCGCGGCCATTGACGCAAGCGCCCGCCCCGCGTCCGTCAAAACCGGCGATGCCGCCGCTCGCCCCGCTCGGCAAGCGCGAGCGGACAAAACTGTCGCGCGGCCGCAGCGAGATCGAGGCGCGGCTTGATCTGCATGGCATGACCCAGCTGCGCGCGCACCGCGCGCTGACCGGCTTTCTGCACCGCGCGCACCACGACGGCTTGACCTTTGTCCTGGTCATCACCGGCAAGGGCCGCAGCGGCGGCGAAAGCGGCGTGCTGCGCCGGCAGGTGCCGGAATGGCTGAGCCTGCCGGAATTCCGCGCCTTCGTGGTCGGGTTCGAGGAAGCCGGGATCGGCCATGGCGGCGAGGGCGCGCTCTATGTGCGGATCAGACGGGCAAGATTCTAGAACGGCCGGACGATTCCGACGCGCGGGATCAGCGTGATGATCAAGCCGAAGATGTTGGTCTTCTGGTCTTCGGCCGGAATCAGCGGGGCCTCCTTGCTGGTCGGCAGCATCTTCACCGCATGCAGGATCAGGAACATGCAGACCGCCCAATTCGAGATCCAGCGCGAATAGTCGAACACCATCGCGAACATCATGAGATAGGCGAAGCTGACGCCGATTAGCGCCGCGATGACGAGGCGTCGGTGGGCCTCGTGCGCGAGCGAGCCGATCAGGTCAGCAAAATAACGCCATAGCGGCGTGTGCAGCCAGATCAATAGGGCGAACACGGGAATGCCAGGGATGTTGTGCGGCAGCCAAGCCCAGGTGTCCGAAATCTCCTTCGCCAGCGGCTGATACCAGATGTAGCTGAACTGTAAGAGATCGGTGCGCGAGGGATCGGCCGTCCGGGTCTTCAGATAGGCGACGAAATCCGCTTCGGGGATCGGCATCGTCCCCAGGAACTGCGCGGCGAAGAACAGCGCAGAGATCGCGGCGAGGGCGACGATGCCGAACGCGAGATTGCCGCGATTGAGGCCGCAAGCGAGATAGTGCCTGACTACGACGATGGTGATGATCGTCGGCACATACATCAGCAGATGAATGTGGTGGATCAGGACGAGGATGATCGAGAACAGCGCGGCCGTCGCCACGAACAGCAATGAGCCCGCGGGCATCAGCAGCAGGATGATCGCCAGCACGCAGCCATAGATGTCGAAATGGCCGAGCGTGTGCATGAAGTTCTTCAGGAAGAACGGCGATCCCGCGATGAAGACGAACAGCGGCAGCGTCTTCGCCGTGAAGCCGAACGTCTTCTGAAACAGTCTTGCGTACAGCCCCAGCGTCGCCAGCCACGTCGCGCCACCGAGCGCGAACACCAGCCAGACCGGCACCTTGGCCGTGAACAGCGCGACGATCGCCCCGATCAGCGCGCGCTTGATGAAACCGAAATGGTAGTCGACGAGGAGGTGGATGTAGGGGACGTAAGGCGGCAGCTGGATCTTGTGAACGAGCACGCCGACGATCACGGCGGCGTTGATCGCGAGCAGAAGGCGCCAGGGGTTTTGCAGGATGCGTGCGGTCACGCCGCATCAATAGCGCGGTCGCCCGGAATTACAAAATAAACCGGCTCAGATCAGCGTTCTTGGCGAGGTCGCCGACGTGCGTCTGCACGAAATCGGCATCGATCCGGACGGTCTCGCCGTTGCGGTCGGGGGCGGTGAAGGAGATTTCGTCCAGCACCCGCTCCATCACGGTCTGGAGCCGCCGCGCGCCGATGTTCTCGACGGTCGAATTGACGGCGACCGCGACGTCGGCGAGCGCGTCGATGGCGCTGTCGGTGATGTCGAGCGTGACGCCTTCGGTCTGCAACAGCGCGACATATTGCTTGATCAGCGAGGCCTCGGGCTCGGTGAGGATGCGGCGCATGTCGTCGCGGGTCAGCGCCTGCAGCTCGACGCGGATCGGTAGCCGGCCCTGCAATTCCGGCAGCAGGTCGGACGGCTTTGCGACGTGGAAGGCGCCGGAGGCAATGAACAGGATGTGGTCGGTCTTGACCGCGCCATGCTTGGTCGAGACCGTTGTGCCCTCGATCAGGGGCAGCAGGTCGCGCTGCACGCCCTCGCGCGAGACGTCGCCGCCGACGCGGCCGTCGCGGGCGCAGATCTTGTCGATTTCATCCAGGAACACGATGCCGTTGTTCTCGACCGCGCTGATCGCCTCCAGCGTCAGCTGATCGGTATCCAGCAGCTTGTCGGATTCCTCGTTGATGAGGATCTCGTGCGAGCCCTCGACCGTCAGCCGCCGCGTCTTGCTGCGGCCGCCCATCTTGCCGAAGATGTCGCCGATCGAGATCGCACCCATTTGCGCGCCCGGCATGCCCGGGATCTCGAACATCGGCATGCCGCTGCCGGACGACTGGGTCTCGACCTCGATCTCCTTGTCGTTGAGCTCGCCGGCGCGCAACTTCTTGCGGAAGGATTCCCGCGTCGCTGCGCTGGAATTGGCGCCGACCAGCGCGTCGAGCACGCGCTCTTCGGCTGCGAGCTGGGCGCGCGCCTGAACGTCCTTGCGCTTGCGCTCGCGCACCTGGGCGATCGCGACCTCGACGAGGTCGCGCACGATCTGCTCGACGTCGCGGCCGACATAGCCGACCTCGGTGAATTTTGTCGCCTCAACCTTCAGGAACGGTGCGTTGGCGAGCTTGGCGAGCCGCCGCGCGATTTCCGTCTTGCCGACGCCGGTGGGCCCGATCATCAGGATGTTCTTCGGCAGCACTTCCTCGCGCAAGGAACCTTCGAGCTGCTGCCGGCGCCAGCGGTTGCGCAGCGCGATCGAGACGGCGCGCTTGGCGTCGGCCTGGCCAACGATGAAACGGTCGAGTTCGGAAACGATTTCGCGGGGAGAGAAGTCTGTCATGGGATCTTAGCTAGGGCGGGAGGGGGCCAAGGACAAGCCGCTTTTTTGACCGTCAAATGATCGGCGGACCGGATTGCCATTGCTTCACGGCCTCGATCGGATGGATGAGCATCAGGATATTGAGCGTCAGATTGTCGCGAATATGGAACGCCAGCATGATTTCGAAGGCGAGCCCCAGAAGGACCGTCACCGGGACCGGCAGCGTGCGTGCGGCGAGGAACCCCAGCACCATGAACAGCGTGTCCGAGAGCGAATTGACGATGCTGTCGCCGAAATAGTCCAGCGAGATCGTGCCGGCGCGGTAGCGCTCGATGATGAATGGTGAATTCTCGACGACCTCCCAGGCGCCCTCGATCAGCATGGCCATGATCAGCCGCGCCGGCCAGGAAAGACTTGGAAGGGCGAGTGCCAGGAACGCGACGCGCGCGAACAGCAGCCAGGTCAGCCCGTAGAACAGGAAGCCGTGCAGGACGTGCGAAAAACTGTACCAGTCGGCAATGTGCTGCGAATTTTCCGAGCTGTTGACGATGCCATGCCACAGCTTGACGTAACCACAGGTGCAGATCGGCACCCGGCCCATCGCAAGCAGGATCGAGGCCTGAAGCGCCAGCAGGAGCAGTGCGATGCCGGCCCAGGCGAGCGGCGGGACGGCGAGCTTGCTTTCGTGCGTGCTTGTTAGCGTCAATTCTCGCGCACCATCAGCAGCGCTGCTCCGTCCGGCGTATCGACCATGCGATCGCGGACGAAGCCTGCCTTCTCGTAGGCACGCACGGCGCGTCGGTTGCGCGGGTCCGGATCAGTGACGATGCGCGGCAGGCCGTGCCGCAACTGCTCCTCGGCGAATTGGCGAATGAACGACGAACCGTGGCCCTGCCCGATCATGTCGCTTTCGCCGATGAACTGATCGATCCCACGCGTGCCCTCCGATTGCGGCCCGAAGCCCGTATTCCAGGCGGTCAGGTCGTAGCATTGAAGATAGCCGAACGGCCGCATCCCGGCCAACACGATGAACTGGTCCATTGCGGGTTCGTCGAGGTCGCCGCTGACGAGCGCGAACTGCTCGTCCGGATCGCCCCACCATTCCCGCACATGCGCCTCGCCCAGCCATCGGCGGACCAGCGGCAGATCGGCCGCGGTCATCGGGCGGAACGTGTAGGCGGGGGCCATGCCCTACCCGGCCGACAGCGCTTCGATGGTCACGTTGCGGTTGGTGTAGACGCAGATGTCGGCGGCGATGTCGAGCGAGCGGCGGACGATGGTCTCGGCGTCCTTGTCGGTGTCGATCAGGGCGCGGGCGGCGGCCAGCGCGTAATTGCCGCCGGAGCCGATCGCCATGACGCCGGCCTCGGGCTCGAGCACGTCGCCGGTCCCTGTCAGCACCAGGGAGACGTCCTTGTCGGCCACGATCATCATGGCCTCCAGCCGCCGCAGGTAGCGGTCGGTGCGCCAGTCCTTGGCGAGCTCGACCGCGGCCCGGGTCAATTGCCCTGGATATTGCTCGAGCTTGCTTTCCAACCGCTCAAACAGGGTGAAAGCGTCGGCGGTGGCGCCGGCAAAGCCGCCGATAACGTCGCCCTTGCCGAGTTTCCGGACCTTTTTGGCGTTGGACTTGATCACAGTCTGGCCGATCGAGACCTGGCCGTCGCCGCCGACCACCACCTTGCCGCCCTTGCGGACGGTCAAAATCGTGGTGCCGTGCCAGACCGGCGAGCTGTTCTGGGAATCCTGCATAAATGACCCTCGTTGTCCGGCCTGATTTAGGGGGTCGAGAGCGGGCGCACAACGGGCCGCTCCGGGCCCAATTTCGCTCACCATAGGCAGAAGTAGAGCCCGGCCAGCCGTTCCCGCAGTAGCGAAGGCGTCATTTGGCTGTTAATAGACTGGCGTTTTCGGCCCTCAAGCCAGGATGGAAACCAGCTTTCAATGCGCACCGCGACGATCAAGCGCAAGACCAAGGAAACCGACATCGAGGTCACCGTGAACCTCGATGGCACCGGCGTGGCCAATATCGCGACCGGCATCGGCTTTTTCGACCATATGCTCGATCTCCTCGCCCGCCATTCCCGCATCGACCTCACGGTCAAGGCGGTTGGCGACCTCCACATTGATCATCACCATACCACCGAAGACACCGGCATCGCGCTCGGCCAGGCGGTCAAGCAGGCGCTCGGCAACATGGCGGGCATCACCCGCTATGCCGGCGTGCACATGCCGATGGACGAGACGCTGACGCGCGTGGTCATCGACATCTCGGGCCGCCCGTTCCTGGTGTTCAAGGCCGACTTCCCCCGTGACAAGATCGGTGAATTCGACACCGAGCTGGTGCGCGAGTGGTTTCAGGCCTTCGCCATCAACGCCGGCGTGACTCTCCACGTCGAGACCCTATATGGCGATAACAGCCACCATATCGCCGAGTCCTGCTTCAAGGGCCTGGCGCGGGCGCTACGCACGGCGGTTGCGATCGATCCCAAGGCGGTGGGAGAGATCCCGTCCACCAAGGGCTCGCTCGGCGGCTGACATCTCCGTCGGTTAATCAAACGCCGCCGGCGGCATCTGCTCAATTCTCGAGAACGGGGCATCGAAAATGCCTGTCTACACAGTTCATGCTCCCACCCCAGCCGGGGCCGACCTGCGCGCGACCGACAGATTCGTGTTCGTGCGCGACGGCTTCCATTTCTGGGCGATGATCTTTGGGCCGTTCTGGCTGGCCTGGAACAGGCTTTGGCTGGCCCTGATCGGCTGGATCGTCTTTCTCGCCGCGTTCGATGCCGGGCTGCACAGCCTCGGCGTCGGCCGCAGCTCGATCTTCTTTGCCAACACCATCGTCGCGCTGCTGATGGGTTTCGAGGCCTCGAGCCTGCGCCGCTGGACGCTGTCGCGCGGCAAGTGGCGGCAGCTCGACGTCGTCGTCGCTGACGACGAGGACACCGCCGAGCGGCGCTTCTTCGACCGTTGGAGCAAGACACAGCGCGGCATCGTCAACGATCAATGGGCCGTCGATCGCGGCGGGCCGCCGCCTACCCGCAATCTGCCGGGTCAGCAATTTTCCAACCCGCCGCCGATTCCGGCCGGCGGCATCATTGGATTGTTTCCAGAACCGGGAGGGTCAAGATGAGCATCGCCATCATCGATTACGGTTCCGGGAATCTGCATTCCGCCGCCAAGGCGTTTGAGCGTGCTGCGCGCGGCATGGAGAATCCGCAGAAGGTCTTCGTGACCAGCGATCCGGATCAGGCCTACGGCGCCGATCGTCTGGTGCTGCCGGGCGTTGGCGCCTTTGCCGATTGCCGGCGCGGGCTCGATGCCGTCAACGGCATGGTCGAGGCGATCACCGAAGCCGTGCGCGTCAAGGCGAGGCCGATGTTCGGCATTTGCGTCGGCATGCAGCTGTTCGCCACCCGCGGCAAGGAGCATGTCATCACGCAAGGCCTGAACTGGATCGGCGGCGACGTCGAGAAGATCACGCCGCGCGATGAAAGCCTGAAGATCCCGCACATGGGCTGGAATACGCTCGATGTGCTCAGGGAGCACCCGGTGCTGAACAAGCTGCCGCTCGGGCCCAAGGGCCAGCACGCTTATTTCGTGCACTCCTATCACCTCAACGCTGCCAACGAGGCGGACGTGCTCGCGCGCGCTGACTACGGCGGGCCTGTCACCGCGATCGTCGCGAAGGACACCGCCATCGGCACGCAGTTTCACCCCGAGAAGAGCCAGCGTTTTGGCCTGGCCCTGATCTCGAACTTTTTGCGATGGAAGCCGTGATTCTCTTTCCTGCCATCGACCTCAAGAACGGCCAGTGCGTGCGCCTCGAGCAAGGCGACATGGCTCGCGCGACCGTGTTCAATCTCAACCCCGCAGCCCAGGCCGAGAGCTTTGTCTCGCAGGGCTTTGAGTATCTCCACGTCGTCGATCTCGACGGCGCGTTCGCCGGCAAGCCGGTGAATGCGCAGGCCGTCGAGGCGATGCTGAAGACGATCAAGATTCCGGTGCAGCTCGGTGGCGGTATTCGCGATATTGCGACCGTCGAGGCCTGGCTCGAGAAGGGCATCACCCGCGTCATCATCGGCACGGCCGCGGTGCGGGATCCGGAGCTGGTGAAGGTGGCCTCGAAAAAGTTCCCCGGCCGCGTCGCGGTCGGGCTGGACGCGCGCGACGGCAAGGTCGCGGTCGAAGGCTGGGCCGAGACCTCGCGAGTGACGGTGCTTGAGATCGCGCAACGTTTCGAGGACGCCGGCGTTGCCGCCATCGTCTTCACCGACATCGCGCGCGACGGCCTGCTCAAGGGCCTCAACCTCGATGCGACCATTGCGCTGGCAGACAGCATCACGATTCCCGTGATTGCTTCCGGCGGTCTTGCCTCGATCGAGGACGTCAAGGCGATGCTGACGCCGCGCGCCAAAAAGCTCGCCGGCGCGATCGCCGGCCGTGCGCTCTATGACGGCCGCCTCGATCCCGCCACCGCCCTCACCTTGATCCGCAACGCGCCCGGGAGCTGACACATGTTCAAGGTGCGCGTGATCCCCTGCCTCGACGTCAAGGACGGCCGCGTCGTCAAGGGCGTCAACTTCGTCGATCTGCGCGATGCCGGCGACCCCGTCGAAGCGGCGATCGCCTATGACGCCGCCGGCGCCGACGAGCTCACGTTCCTCGACATCACCGCGACCCATGAGAACCGAGGCATCATGCTGGACGTGGTCCGCCGCACGGCCGAAGCCTGCTTCATGCCGGTCACCGTCGGCGGCGGCGTCCGTGAGGTCAACGACATCAAGACGCTGCTGCGCGCCGGCGCCGACAAGGTCTCGATCAACAGCGCCGCGGTGTCGCGGCGCGAGTTCGTCAAGGAAGCCGCCGAAAAATTCGGCGAGCAGTGCGTCGTGGTCGCGATCGACGCCAAGCGGGTCAAGCGCGCCGGCGGCGGCGAGCGCTGGGAGATCTTCACCCATGGCGGCCGCAACTCGACCGGTATCGACGCCATCGAATATGCCCAGGAAGTGGTCTCGCTCGGCGCTGGTGAAATTCTGCTCACCTCGATGGACCGTGACGGCACCAGGCAGGGTTTTGATATTCCGCTGACCCGGGCCATTGCCGACAGCGTTCCCGTTCCCGTGATCGCCTCCGGCGGCGTCGGCAATCTCGACCACCTCGTCGATGGCATCCGCGACGGGCGTGCCACCGCCGTACTGGCCGCCTCGATCTTCCACTTCGGGGAATTCACCATCCGCGAAGCCAAGGAGCACATGGCCCGGCGCGGACTACCCATGCGGCTGGATGCCTGACGACTTCCGTTCATAAAAGTGCTACATCAACCGGCGGGACTGGCCCAACCGGCCAGACGCGCGTTTCGAGTATTCAGTATGCCGCGTTTCACGATCCACGATCTCGCCGTAACCATCGATGCCCGCGCGGCCTCCGGTGGGGAGGGCTCCTATACCCGCAAGCTCCTCGACAAGGGCGCCGAACATTGCGCCAAGAAGTTCGGTGAGGAAGCAGTCGAAACCGTAATCGCAGCAGTCGAAAACGATCGCGATCATCTGATCGCCGAGGGTGCCGACCTGCTCTATCACTTCCTTGTGCTGCTCAAGGCGCGCGGCGTAAAACTGGAAGAGGTGGAGGCGGCGCTGGACAAGCGTACGAACATGTCCGGGCTGGAAGAGAAAGCGTCTCGCAAGAGCGGCAGCTAGCCAAGTTCTTTACGGAGAAGGTCGCGTCATGGATATCCGCGCACCCGAGCAGCAATATAATCCATACCGCGTCTATTCGCGCGAAGAATGGGCGCGGCTGCGCGACGACACGCCGATGACGCTGGAGCCGGGCGAGTTCGACCGGCTGCGCTCGCTGCACGATCGCCTCGATCTCAAGGAGGTCGAGGACATTTATCTGCCGCTGTCGCGGCTGCTCTCGATCTATGTCGATGCGATGCAGCGCCTGTACTACGCGGAGCGCCAGTTCCTCAACATCCGCGACCGCAAGGTCCCATACATCATCGGCGTCGCCGGCTCGGTTGCGGTCGGTAAATCCACCACGGCCCGCGTGCTCCAGGCCTTGTTGGCGCGCTGGTCGCCGCGTCCGAAGGTCGACCTGATCACCACCGACGGATTCCTTTACCCGAAGGCCCTGCTCGAGCAGCAAGGCATTCTGCAGAAGAAGGGCTTTCCGGAGAGCTACGACCTGCCGCTGCTGCTCAACTTCCTGTCCGACATCAAGTCGGGCCGCCGCCACGTGCGCTCGCCGGTCTATTCGCATCTGACCTACGACATCGTACCGAACGAATGGGCCGAGATCGACCAGCCCGACATCCTGATCGTCGAGGGCGTCAACGTGCTGCAGACCGGCAAGCTGCCGCGCGACGGCAAGGCGGTGCCCGTGGTCTCCGACTTCTTCGACTTCTCGGTCTATATCGACGCCGACGAGGCGGCGCTGCGGCGCTGGTACATCAAGCGCTTCCTGGCGTTGCGCGACACCGCGTTCACCAATCCAAAATCCTACTTCAACCGCTATGCGCTCCTGTCGGACGAGGAGGCCACCGCCACCGCCACCGCGATCTGGGAGCGCACCAACCTCGCCAATCTCGAGGACAACATTTTGCCGACCCGCCCCCGCGCGACGCTGATCCTGAAGAAGGCCGCGGATCACGCGGTAGAGAGCGTGGCGCTGCGAAGGCTGTAGGCAACACACTCGTCATTGCGAGCGCAGCGAAGCAATCCAGAATCTTTCCGCGGTGAGAGTCTGGATTGCTTCGCTCCGCTCGCAATGACGGCGGAGAGACCTCCCTACACCACCAGACGCCGTGATGCCGCTAGCCCGGCCAGCGCCTCGTCCAGCTTCTCCCGATCGAGCGGCTTGATGAGAAACCCGTTCATGCCCGCCTCGAAGCAGGCGTAGCGATCTTCCACCAGCGTGTTCGCGGTCAGCGCGAGGATCGGCGTGTGGTGGCCGCCGGTGGCGGCCTCATGGGCGCGGATGCGTTTGGTTGCTTCGATGCCGTCGAGCTGCGGCATCTGGATGTCCATCACAACCAGATCATAGGGCGTACCGGCGGAGCTGGCCGCGAGCCAGGATTCCAGCGCGGCCTCGCCATGGACCGCGATGACGACGCGGTGACCGAGTTTTGTGAGCAGCGATCGCATCAAGAGCGCGTTGATCTCGTTGTCCTCGGCGACAAGGATCGAGAGGCCGTTGGCAGGCGTTCTGACCGCGGCCCGCTCGACAGGCTCGGGCGCGAGATCGGGCGAGGCGACTTCCGGCGTCAGCGCGAGACGCGCGGCGAGGGAGGCTGCGCGCAGTGGCTTGACCAGGAAGCCGGTGAACGCCGGCGAAAGCTTGTCATGACGCGAGCTCGGCGTCAGCAGCACGAGCCGCTGCGTCGCGTGAGCACGGGCGACTTCGCCCAGGCGATCGGCAACAGCCGGACCGAGCGCACGATCGACCACCACGGCATGCCATGGGCGTTCCGGCAGCAGCGCTTCGGCCACAGCCGCATCCGCGACCAGGCAGGTCTGGCCGCCCCAGCGCTCCAGCCGCCGTGCGATCAGAGACGCCTCGATGCCGTCAGCCACCAGCAGGATCGACTTGCCGGCGAGGTCCGGGCTCGGAAACGCGGTCTGTCCGGTGTTTCCATGCGACGGCGCGAGCGGGATTGCGACCTCGAAGGTCGAGCCCTGAGCCGGTGCGCTCTCCAGCGTGATGCGACCGCCCATGCGCTTGACGATGCGCTCGCTGATGGCAAGGCCAAGCCCGGTGCCGCCATAGGTGCGGGCGACACGGTCGTCGGCCTGCTCGAATTCGCGGAAGATGCGCGACTGTGCTTCTGGCACGATGCCAATGCCGGTATCGCGGACCAGAAAGCTGATCTCGTTCGGCCAGATGCCGGGCTCGACGATCAGCGCAACGCCGCCGCTTGCGGTGAATTTGATGGCGTTGCCGGCGAGATTGAGCAGCACCTGGCGCAGCCGTGCGGCATCGCCAACGACTTCCAGCGCAAGGCGCTCGTCGACATAGGAAGCGATCTCGAGGTTTTTCGCCTGCGCGCGCGGTGCCAGCAGCTCGGTGACCTCCTCGATCAAGGTCGAGAGCGCAAAGGGACGTTGGTCGAGATCGAGCTTGCCGGCTTCGATCTTGGAATAGTCGAGCAGCTCCTCGATCAGCGCCATCAGCGCTTCGCCCGAGGTTTTCACGGCCCTGGCGTAGGTCGTCTGCTCCGGCGTCAACGTGGTGTCGAGCAACAGCCCGCCCATGCCGATGATCCCGTTCAGGGGGGTACGGATCTCGTGCGAGGCCATCGCGAGGAAGCGCGACTTGGCGCGGTTGGCGGCGTTGGCCTGGTCGCGCGCATCCGACAGCGCGCGTTCGGTCTCGGTGCGGTCGGTGACGTCGCGGCCGACACTCTGCAGTTCGGCTGGCTGGCCGGCATCGAGCCGCACGAATCCTTCGCGCCAGGCTATCCAGCGCGCGCCGAGCGGGGTGGAGATTCTCTGGTCGTGGATGCGCGTGCCGTTGCTCTCGCGCGCGCTATCGCCCTGCTCCAGCACGTCGAAGTCGAACCGCGTGCCGACCAGCGCACCGCGCGTCTGCCCGGCCAGCGCGCAATAGGCGTCGTTGGCAAAGGTGATGCGGCCCTGATGGTCACGCAGCACGATCAGATCGCCCTGCGATTCGAACAGGCTGCGGGCGCGCTCTTCGGCTTCCTTCAGCTCCCAATTGCGGTCGATCAGCGCCTCGTTGTGGGCGGCGAGCTTGCGCATCCGCTTGTTGACGAAGCGCAGCCGCATGCTGAGCGTCGCGAGACCGAGGCAGGCCAGCGCAAACAGGAAGCTCGCGCCGATCGCAAAGGTGTTGGGATCGTAGCCGGAATTCGGCGCGCGGCTGCCGGTGACGAAGCCATAGGCGCCGCCGAACGTCGCCGAGAAGATCATGAAGGAGCGGATCGCGAAGGCAATTCGGGGGTGCTGTCGTCTGAAGCGGCGCATGCGCACCTTGATCCGGAACGTCCGACCCATTGCCACCGACCCCGACTCTTGTCCGAAACCCGCCACCGCCGCTTGCGACGATGTCTCGCCGACCTTGCGAACAGCTTGAGGCTTTGCGGCGAGCTCCAAACAGGGTTGACGAGGTGTTAACGCTTCAGAGCGAAGCGGCCTGGAGGGGGAGTGGGTGGGGGCCATGAGCGCCGACGATCAGGGCTGCGGCCTCCTTCTGCGTAAATGTCTTCGAACGGACGTAAACACGGAAGTCAGCGGGACCATCTGCGGAGAGATAAATGACCGGGCCGTCATCGACCGGCTGCGCGGCAATCGTGATGAGGCGCGTCGCCGGATTGGCCTGGCAGGCGCTCGGCTCGTCGCTCGCGCCGTCGTCCACGACTGCGAAGTCGGCGGCATCCGCATCGTCGGTGATCTGGACCCGCACCGTGGCCCGCGACACATCGTCGGTGAAGGCGACATGGACGCCGGCCGTCCAGAACAGGGATGTCAGCTCGACCGAGGTGTCGCCGAGGGCGATGCAAGGATGCGAGACCGATGTGATCTCGTTGCGGGCGAACACCGCAGCCGCCAACAGGGGAACCACCGAGGCCAGGATCTTGAAACGCAACATGACGCTCTACTCGCCGGGCCCGGACTGGACTTGTGGGCCTATGGTTTGCAGAGCGTAAAGGAAACTCGTTACCGCCGGGTTGATGCGCTGCGCGATCACGCCATCTGGCGCATATCCTCCGCGAGTGCGCGGTAGGACAGCGCCTCGGCAAGATGCAGCCGGCCGATCTTGTCGGCGCCGTCGAGGTCGGCGAGCGTGCGGGCCACCCGCAGCACGCGGTGATAGCCGCGCGCCGACAGCCGCATGGTCTCGGCCGCATCGCGCAGCAGCTTCTGGCCCTGTGCGTCCGGCCTGGCGATGTCCTCTAGAACGGACGCCGGCGCCTCAGCATTGGTGCGGACCTGCGGCAGGCCGGCATCGGCGTAGCGTTTGAGCTGGATGTCGCGCGCCGCCGCCACGCGCGCGGCGACTTCGGCGGAGCCTTCCGCCGCCGGCGGCAGGATCAGATCGGCCGCGGTCACGGCCGGGATCTCGATGCGCAGATCGATGCGGTCCATCAGCGGACCGGAGATGCGCGCCTGGTAATCGCCGGCGCAGCGATCGATGCGGCCGCGCTTGCAGGAATAGCCCGGCTCGAACGCATGGCCGCAGCGGCAGGGGTTCATCGCTGCGATCAGCATGAAGCGCGCGGGGTAAGTCACGCGGTGGTTGGCGCGGGAGACCGAGACCTCGCCGTTCTCCAGCGGCTGGCGCAGCGAATCCAGCACGCGCGGGTCGAACTCGGGCAGCTCGTCGAGGAACAGCACGCCCTGATGCGCCAGCGAGATCTCGCCGGGCTTTGCGCGCGCGCCGCCGCCGGTCAGCGCGGCCATGCTGGCGGAATGATGTGGCGAGCGAAACGGCCGCTGCGATGTCAGCGCGCCGCCCTCGATCTCGCCGGCGACGGAGGCGATCATCGAGACCTCGAGCAATTCGCCCGGCGACAGCGGCGGCAGGATCGAGGGCAGGCGCGCCGCCAGCATCGATTTGCCGGCACCGGGCGCGCCGATCATCAACAGGTGATGGCCGCCCGCGGCCGCGATCTCCAGCGCCCGCTTGGCGCTCTCCTGGCCCTTGATGTCGCGCAGATCGAGCAGCGAGCTTGCTGCCTCGTGGACTTTCGGCACGGGCCGCGACAACACCTGTGTGCCCTTGAAATGGTTGGCGATCTGAATCAGCGAGTGTGCGGCGACGATCTGGATGTCCGGGCTCGCCCACGCCGCTTCCGAGCCGCAGGCCGCCGGACAGATCAGACCTTCCTCGCGCACATTGGCGCCGATCGCGGCGGGCAGAACGCCGGCCACCGGCGCGATCGAGCCGTCGAGGCCGAGCTCGCCAAGCACGGTAAAACCCGTCAGCGCATCCGGCGGGATCGCGCCGATCGCCGCCATCAGCCCGAGCGCGATCGGCAGGTCGTAATGGCTGCCTTCCTTCGGGACGTCGGCAGGGGCGAGATTGACGATGATCCGCCGCGCCGGCAGCGCCAGCCCCGAGGCGATCAGCGCCGAGCGGACCCGCTCACGCGCCTCCGATACCGCCTTGTCGGGCAGGCCGACGATGGCGAAGGCCGGCAGGCCCGGGGCGACCTGCACCTGCACGTCGACCGCGCGGGCCTCGATCCCTTCAAAGGCGACTGTCGAAACCCGCTGGACCATGATGCCCCCTCGCACAATTAGGGGTAGCAGAGCGCGACGGGCCTGACAAGAACAATACAAGAACGAAAGGCGAGGGCGCCGCGATTCCTAACGACCCGTAAACGGGACGACGACACTAAGCTTCGACTACGCCTCGAATGCGATCGGCTGCGCTCAGCACATTCCAACAAATGTCCGCTACTCCTAGGGCTGCGGGATGGGCCGTGATCTAACGGGTGAACAATTCAAATGCTTGCAAATCGCCGCAGAAGCGAACGCCGGATGTGCACGCGGCTCGCCAAGATCCATTTTGGCGCGGGGTCGCTGCCACGGGACTGCACGATCACGGATATCTCGGATGGCGGCGTCAAGGTCGTGGCGGAATTCCTGGAACTGCCGCCGCAATTCACCATCATCTTCGCACCCGACTATTCCCGCCAATGCCGCCTGCGCTGGCGCATCGGCTGCGAATTCGGCGCGGAATTTACCGACTAAGCCCAAGAGGCGGGCGTCCTTAACGGGAATTTAGCGTTAATCGGCAAAGCATCTCTGATCAGTCCGCCGGCGGTGATCAGAGTATGTCCAAGCGTTCGTCCCTTGCCTCTCCCCCGGCGAGATTCCTGCTTCCCGCGTTCGTGGTGCTTGCCCTCGGTGGCTGCCAGACCACGAGCCTGGAGGATGTGACCGGCGCGCTCGGCGTCGGTGGCAAGCCGGAAGCTGCCGCTACGGCGGACGCCAAGCCCGACATCAAGCCCGACATGGACGGCTTGCGGGAGCGCTATCGCGCCAGGCCCAGCGATCCCGCCATCGCCCTCGACTATGGCAAGGCGCTGCGCGAGACCGGCCAGCGCGCCCAGGCGGTCGCGGTGATGGAGCAGGCCGTGCTCGCCCATCCCAGCAACAAGGCGCTGCTCGCCGGCTACGGTCGCGCGCTCGCCGACAACGGCAATTTCCAGCAGGCCTTCGACGTGCTCAGCCGGGCGCATACGCCGGAGGATCCGGACTGGCACATCCTGTCGGCGCAGGGCGCGGCGCTCGATCAGCTCGGCCGCAACGAGGAAGCGCAGCAATATTATGCGTCGGCGCTGAAGATCGTGCCGGACGAGCCGCAGGTTTTGTCCAATCTCGGCCTGTCCTACATGCTCCAGAACAATCTGCCGCGGGCCGAGGACACCATGCGCCGCGCCTATCGGCGCAACCCGGCCGATTCCCGCGTGCGGGGTAATCTCGCACTAGTGCTGGGGCTGGAAGGCAAGCAGGCCGAGGCCGAGACCATCGTGAAGGCCGATCTGCCGCCGGA
The DNA here is from genome assembly GCF_008123515.1 of Bradyrhizobium cytisi. Taxonomy (GTDB): domain Bacteria; phylum Pseudomonadota; class Alphaproteobacteria; order Rhizobiales; family Xanthobacteraceae; genus Bradyrhizobium; species Bradyrhizobium cytisi. The sequence goes on along the minus strand of NZ_VSSR01000032.1, from coordinate 34,054 downwards.
TCAGGCGGCGGCAAAGGTCACGGCCCTACGCCAGCTGCTGTCGAAGAAGCAGCAGCAGCAGGCGGAGAAGTAATCCGCCGCCGCCGAGAGCACTGCGCGCTCGAGAACGTTTTCGCGCTTACGACGCCTTGCGATGCGGAGCGGATGCGCGTCCGGTCCTGCCCTTCAGCTTCTTCAGCAGCGGTCCGAGCAGCGAACGCTTCGGCTTCTTCACTTCGCCGCGCCCGGCGAGGCGGTTGGCCATGTTCTGGAACAGCTCGGTGGTGCGGTGGCTCTTGGAGACCTCCGCAATCATCTGGCCGTTATTGGCGGCGGTCGAGAACAGCTTTGAATCGAACGGGATCACCGCCAGCGGCTGGCTTTCCATCGTCTTGGCGAACGATTTGACGTCGATCTCGGCGCGCTTGTGCATGCCGACCTGGTTGATGCAGTAGAGTGGCGGCCGGTCGTTCGGCCGTGCCGCCTTGAGCACGGTCAGCATGTTCTTGGTGTTGCGCAAGTTCGCGAGATCCGGCTCGGCCACGATGACGATGTCGTCGGCATTGACCAGCGCTCGCTTGGTCCACGCCGACCATTGATGCGGCACGTCGAGCACGATGCAGGGCGTGGTCATGCGCAGCGTGTCGAAGATCGCATCGAACGCCTCCGCGCCGAAATCATAGACCCTATCAAGCGTAGCCGGTGCGGCGAGAAGGCTGAGGCGGTCGGTGCATTTGGCGAGCAGGCGCTCCATCAACGCCGTGTCCGGCCGGTCCTGCGACAGCACCGCGTTCGCGATGCCCTGCGCCGGATCCTGGTTGTAGTCGAGGCCGGCGGTGCCGAAGGCGAGGTCGAGATCGATCACGACGGAATCGAGCGCGAGGTCGCGCGCGATGGTCCAGGCCACGTTGTGCGCGACGGTGGAGGCGCCGACGCCGCCCTTGGCGCCGACCACCGCGATGACGCGGCCGGTGATGATGGCTTCGGAGGCCGAGAACAGGCTGCAGATCGAGCGCACGACGTCGAGGGTTTCGACCGGCCCGACCACGTAGTCGTTGACGCCGCGACGCACCAGCTCACGGTAGGGCGCGGTGTCGTTGGGGTTGCCGATCACGACCACGCGGGTGCCGGGATCGCAAACGCCGGCGAGGTCGTCGAGGCCCTCGAGGATGTCGCGTGTGCCGTCGGATTCGATCACGATGACGTTCGGCGTCGGCATCGTGTCATAGACATCGATTGCCGCGGCGAGGCCGCCGCTCCTGGCGGTGAGATGCGCCTTGGCGAGACGGCGGTCCTGCCCGGCCGCGGTCACCGCGGCGAGCGTCTGCTCGGTCTCGCAAAAGGCCTGCACCGAGATCCGGGGAACCGGCGCAATGTGCTCCTCGGGGTGCTGCGGATCGTCCGCCTCTTCGTCGTGGATGCCCGTCATTTGCCTGTTTCGCTGAGTTTGGCCTTGTCAGCCTCGGGATAAGCGGTCGCGGTGGAGGTGCCCTTGCGGTAGCGGTCGAAGGCGATGTCGCGCCGTGCGGTATAGGCCGGCGTCTCCGCGCGCGGCTGCTCGAGGTCGGCGGGGTTGTCGATCATCGCGGCAAGATTACGTTGGGTGGCGCAGCCGAGATTGAAGTAAGGCCGGTTCTCGTTGTAGCCGGGGTCGAGGATCGACGGTCCCATGTCCTCTGGCCACAGCCCGCAGGGGCCGGCCACCGCCGCGATCTTGGAATAGCTCAGCCGGATGGTCGGCAGCAGGGCGGGGTCTTCGGGACGATAAGGATGCTGGACGATGGCGCGCGACGGCACGCCGCCGCTGCCCAGCACGGTGCGGATTTCGTGGTAGGTCGCAGCCGCCGCGCGCGAATTCGCGGTGTCGATGGGCACGTCGACGACGACGGAGCCGGTGCCTTCGCGCACCCAATCCTGGGCGATGCCCGTCACGTCGGCGTGCTGCGCGGTCGAAAGTCCGCCGCGCGCCTTGCCGACGAAGATCACGATCGAGCGCTTGGCTTCCTGCACCGCGATCGGGTGACGCATGCGGTAGTCGGTCGGTACCGTCTGGGTGGTGACGACGTCGCCCGTGGTGTTGCAGGCTCCCAGCATGACGGAGAGCCCCGTCAGCGCGAGCGCGATGCGCAAATTGCGACGTCGATCATTTGTCTTCGTCATCGCTTCATCCCCTCTTGTCCGTGTCGTGTCTTGCCCGGTCCCCAAACCGTTGGTGTCAGTCGATGATGAAGCCGAAATCACCGCGATCGCCGTCGATCGGATCGGCGCGGCGGGCGATGCCGTAGAGGCGGTTCATGCGGCCGAGCAGCGCCGACTGCGCATCCGAGGACGGCGCGAAGCCGTCATCGGGCCGCGACAATTCCTTCTGGGCGACCGCGCGCACCACATAGGGGGTCACGATCACCATCAGCTCGGTCTCGTTGTTGACGAAGTCCTGGCTGCGGAACAGCGCGCCGAGGATCGGCACCTGGTCGACGCCGGGCAGGCCGTTGACGGCCTGCTTGGTCTGCTGCTGGATCAGGCCGGCCATCGCCATCGAGCCGCCCGAGGGAATTTCCAGCGTCGTCTCGGCGCGACGGGTCTGGACCGAGGGGATGGTGATCGAGTTGGTCGAGCTCGAGGACAGTGCCTGCGACACGGTGATGGCGTTCTGGTTCGACAGCTCCGAGACCTCGGTCATCACCCGCAGGCTGATCCGGCCTTCGCTCAGCACGACCGGCGTGAAGTTCAGGGAGATGCCGAATTTCTTGTAGGAAATCTGGGTGGTACAGACATGCGTGGTCGGATCGCAGGAATAGCCTGCGGGGATCGGGAATTCGCCGCCCGCGATGAAGGTCGCGGATTCGCCGGAGATCGCCGTCAGGCTCGGCTCGGCCAGGGTGCGCATCACGCCGGCGCTTTCCATCGCGCGCATCGTGGCGCTGACGGTGGCGACGCCCTTGGCGAGGCCGGCGACGCCGAGCCCGTTGCCGCTGACCAGCGGTCCGCCACTGGCCGAGAACGGGTTGGAATTGTTGAAATTCACCACCGCGGTGCCGGCGTTCAGGCTGGCGCTGAGATCGACGCCCAGCTGCTTGACGATGTCGCGGCGGACTTCGCCGACCACGACCTTCAGCATCACCTGGTCGCGGCCGCGCACCACGATGTTGTTGACGACCTTGTCGGCGCCGCCGACGAGCTTGGCGGCGACGTCTCCGGCATGCTGGGCCTCGACCGGGCTCGACACCGAGCCGGTCAGCATCACGCTGTCGCCGACGCCCTCGATCTGCACGCCCGGCAGCGATGCGCGCAGCGCCGTGCGCATGCCGTTGAGGTCGCGCTTGACCGCGATGTCGTAGGAAGCAACCTGCTGGCCGTCGGCGCCGAAGAACACCACGTTGGTCTGGCCGACCTGGCCGCCGATGATATAGGCGCGCTGCGCTGAGCGGATCACAGCATTGGCGATCTTGGGATCGGCCACCAGCACGTCCTTGACCTCGCGCGGCAGGTCGATGACGACCGACTTGCCGACGCCGAGCGACAGCGAACGCGTCCGCGCCGGCGCGATGGTTGCGACCGGCGACACGCCGAGATCCGGCGCCTGCATCGGCGCCTGGTCTCCGACCGGCGCATCCGCAGCGCGGACGAGATCGGGGACTGCGAGCAGCCCCAGCATCAGCATTGCCCCTGCCCGGAACGAGCCAGCGCGCTTCCCCCGAATGCGCAGGCCCATCCGATTACCCCCGTAGTTCATCATGTCCCCATCACTTCTGTGACGTCAGTTGTCGCGCCTGCACGCCGTAGCGGATCACGTTCACGCCGCTCGAGCGTTGTTTGAGCGCCTGGTCCTCGGGCGTGCCGTCGGAGGCGCTGGCATCGGCGATGCTGCGCAATGCAAGTGTCAGCGCGCCGCCCTGGCGCGAGGCCGAGAGCGTCGCGACCTGGTCGGGCCGGAGCTCGAGCGTGACCGTCTTGCCGAGCACGGCGTTCTGGCCGTCCTTCTCCTTCGGCGCCTGGTCGATCGCGAGCACGCGGATGTTGGTCAGGATGACTTCCGACAGGATCAGGTCATTGCCGCCGGTCGAGCTGTTGGCGCCATCAGGGTTCTTCAGGCGTCGCGTCAGGACGATGTCGACGCGGTCGTTCGGCAGGATGAAGCCGCCGGCCGCGGTCTCGGCGGAGATCTCGGTGGACACGGCCCGCATGCCGGACGGCAGGATCGCGGCCATGAAGCCGGAGCCGTCGGCCTTCACCAGCTTCTGCTCGCGGATCGGCTCGCCCTGCATCAAGGGCACGCGCGCGATCGAGCCGGCGATCTGGGTCTGCGCGTCGGGCCTGCTGTCGCGGCGGATGAAGGCGCCGCTCGCGGTCGATTGCGGCCAGGTCTGCCATTGCAGATCCTCGGCCTTCACGGCCTGGCCGAGCTGAATGTCGGATTTGGCGACGAGCACCTCGACCGTCGGCAGCTTCTCGGCCACCGGGAGCGCGGGCGCGGGCTTGTTGTCGTAGCCGCTCGCCAGATACGCGGCGACGCCGCCGGCGCCGAGTGCGATGACGAGAACGACAATGCGTGCGGTGTTCATACGCTTCTACTCTTACGCGGGGCACTCGAACCGCACGTGGCGGGTTCCCCGGCATCGATGAGTAGGGAGTAAAAGTATAAGGGGTGTTGCGAGGCCGAGTGTGATGGTCAGTGACGGCGCGGGTTCTGGGCAGATGGTGAATGCCGCGTTAGCCGCGCGGCCAGCGGCCCCGTAGATTCACGCAGGCGCGCTCGTGCGTTCGCACGAGGCGGGGAGCGTCATGGTGAATGGGTGGTTAGTGAAGCGCGGTCAATGTTTCCGTTGATGTCTGTAGCGCCGCTGCTTACTTCGCCCGCTTCTGCTCGATCGCGTCCCAGATCTTCGCCGCAACATCGGGGCCGCCTAGCCGCGCGATGGCGCGGATGCCGGTCGGCGAGGTCACGTTGATCTCGGTGAGGTTGCCGTTGATGACGTCGAGGCCGACGAACACCAGGCCGCGCTCGCGCAACGCCGGGCCGACGGTGGCGCAGATCTCGCGCTCGCGCGGCGTCAGCTCGGTCTCCTTTGCGGCGCCGCCGCGCACCATGTTGGAGCGGAGGTCGTCGGCGGCCGGCACGCGGTTCACCGCGCCAGCGAACTCGCCATTGACCAGGATGATGCGCTTGTCGCCGAGCTTCACCTCGGGGATGAACTGCTGGATCACCCAGGCCTCCTTGAAGGTGACCGAGAACATGTCGTAGAGCGAGCCGAAATTCATGTCCTGCGGCATCACGCGGAAGACCGCGGCGCCGCCATGGCCGTGCAGCGGCTTCATCACGACGGCACCGTACTTGTCGCGGAAGGCGTTGATCTCATCGAGGTCGCGCGAGATCAGGGTCGGCGGCATCAACTGCGGAAAGTTCATCACGAACAGCTTTTCGGGCGCGTTGCGCACCGAGGCCGGATCGTTGACGACCAGCGTCTTCGGATGGATGCGCTCGAGCAGGTGCGTCGAGGTGATGTAGGCGAGATCGAACGGCGGATCCTGGCGCAGCAGCACCACGTCAAAGCCGTTCAGCGCCTCGCGCCTGGGCTCGCCGAGCGTGAAGTGATCGCCGGGCTCGTCGCGCACGGTCAGGAGCTGCACGGGTGCGACGATCTCGTCGCCGACCATCGAGAGCTTGTCGGGTGTGTAATAGGACAGGCCATGGCCGCGCTTCTGCGCCTCCAGAAGCAGCGCAAAGGTGGAATCGCCCTTGATGTGGATGCGGGCGATGGGGTCCATCTGGACGGCGACGTTCAGTTTCATGGTCTGCCTTTCAGGTCGAGGCGTCGAATGCCGCCAACACATGGCGTGGAAGTGATCGCGGCGCAATCAGCATGGCGTCGAATCGCAATTCGAATTCCGCATGCTCGGGATGCGTGGCAAGCCAGCCCTGCGCGGCGTCGATGATGCGCTGCTGCTGGCGCGGCGTCACCGCATAGGCGGCCTCATCGAGGCTGGCACGCGCCTTGACCTCGACAAAGGCGATCAGGTTGCGGCGGCGCGCCACGAGGTCGATCTCGCCATGCGGGGTGCGGTAGCGCTTGGCCAGAATACGGTAGCCTTTCGCCATCAGATAGGCGGCGGCGCGGCTCTCGGCCGAGATGCCGGTGCGGAACGCGGCGACGCGCTCGGGCGAGGCGATCTTAGGTTCCGGTTTCGGCTCCGCTGCGTCCTTAGGCTTCGCCATCGCCGCCCCGCAAATCTTTTGCGAGCTCGAGCACGCGGGCATAGACCTCGCGCCGCGGCCGCCCCGAGAGTGCGACTGCGTGCGCGACGGCGTCCTTGACACTGTGGGTGGCGAGCTGCTCGCGCAGGAGATGGTCCAGCGCGTCCGGTGTCAGCACGTCGGCATCCGCGGCCGGCGGAGCGATCACCAGCACGAATTCGCCGCGCGTCTCCAGCGTGTCCGCCTCGCGCGCCAGCTCATCGAGCTTCGCGCGCGAGATCTCCTCGTGCAGTTTTGTCAGCTCGCGGCAGATTGCGGCCTCGCGCGTGCCCATGATCTCGGCGAGCTCGGCGAGCGTATCCTGCACCCGATTGCCGGATTCGAACATGACCAGCGTCGCGTCGATGCGGGCAAGTTCGGTGAGGCGCGACCGCCGTGCGGCGGATTTCGCCGGCAAAAATCCCTCGAAGAAGAAACGGTCGGTCGGCAGGGCCGCGACCGACAGCGCCGCCAGCACCGAGGATGGGCCGGGTAGCGCATAGACCGCATGGCCGGCTGCGCAGACATCGCGGACCAGCTTGAAGCCGGGATCGGAGATCAGCGGCGTGCCGGCGTCCGACACCAGCGCGACCGAGCCGCCTGCGGCAAGCGCCTCCAGGATCCTTGGGCGGGCGGCCTCGGCATTGTGCTCGTGATATTGCTTGAGCGGCGCCGAGATATTGTAACGCTCGGTCAGGCGCCGCGTGATGCGGGTGTCCTCGCAGCAGATGACGTCGACCCCGGCCAGCGTCTGCAGCGCACGCAGGGTGATGTCGCCGAGATTGCCGATCGGGGTCGCGACCAGATAGAGGCCGGCCGCCGCCTTCGGCACCGCGAGCCGATGGGCGTCGATGGAGAAACCGCGCGGGGCGGCGTCCGTAGCTTCAGTCGTATTTATCGAGGCCGGCTTTGCGCGCATAATCAGACGAACTTAGGCATGATCCCCGGGGCTGGGAACCGGTCCCCCGAAAAAGATCGTGCCGGGCAAGATACTGAACTGGGGCGAGGAAAGACTGGAATGTGATCCATCCGGCATCACATTCCCTAGGAAATGAAGCGTCAGCGCCATATTCGTGGCGGAAACCCCGCTTTGATGCTGGATGACGGACGGCGAGCAGCCAACCAGGAACGTAAGGCAGTCGCGTTAAGCGGGCATTATCCTTTTGTTTTGGTTAACTATTTGCCGACAATATGCCTGAATCCGCGGCTTCTGTCGCGGCAAGATTTGCTGTGATCGGCCGGCGACGGAAGATCAGAAGAAGAGCTGCCATGGTGGGCCCGCGTGATCTGAAGTCTCCCGTTGACGGGTCCCGTTTGTCGGGGACGACCCGGCGGAGTGCGCTTGGCCTGCTGCTCGGCACGCCCTTGCTGTCGGCCTGCGCCGGCGTGCAGCAGAGCCTCAGCCAGTTTTCCAACCCGTTCAGCAGCTCATCCCCGCCGCCGGCCCAGCCGGCCGGGCCGCCGCAACAGGCGACGACCGCCGGCACCGGCGGGGTGAAGGTCGCCGTGATCCTGCCGCTCTCGGCCGCCGGCAATGCCGGACTTGCCGCGCAGTCGATGCGCAACGCCGCCGAGATGGCGCTGGCCGAGTTCCAGAACCCGAACATCCAGCTCTTGATCAAGGACGACAATGGCAGCCCGCAAGGCGCGCAAGCTGGTGCGCAGCAGGCGGTCGACGAAGGTGCCGAGATCATTCTGGGGCCGCTGTTCGCACAGTCGGTCCCGGCCGTGGCCCAGGTCGCGCGCACGCGCGGCATCTCGGTGATGGCGTTCTCGACCGATTCGAGCGTCGCCGGCCGCGGCGTCTATCTCTTGAGCTTCCTGCCTGAGTCCGACGTCAATCGCATCGTCGAATATTCCGCCAGCATCGGGAAACGCTCCGTCGCCGTGCTCGTGCCCGACAATGCCTATGGCAATGTGGTCGAAGCCGCGGTGAAGGCCGCAGTGCCCAGGCGCGGCGGACGCATCGTCGCGTTCGAGAAATACGGCGCCGATCGCGCGACGCCGGCGCGCACCGTCGCGCAGCAGCTCGGCAGCGCGGATGCACTGTTCATTGCCGATGACGGTGATGCCGTCGTCGCGGTCGCGGATGCAATGACCGCAGCGGGCGCGAATTTGCGCAACATCCAGCTGCTCGGCACCGGCCTGTGGGACAGCCCGCGTGTCTATGCCAGCCCAAGCCTGCAGGGTGGCCTCTATGCCGCACCCGATCCGGCCGGCTTCCGCGCGTTCTCCGGCCGCTACCGTACCAAATATGGTGCCGAACCGATCCGCACCGCGACGCTCGCCTATGACGCGGTGGCGCTTGTCGCAGCGCTCGCGCGCACGCAGGGCACCACGCGCTTCTCGTCCGACGTGCTCACCAATCCCTCCGGCTTCGCCGGCATCGACGGCCTGTTCCGCTTCCGCGCCGACGGCACCAATGAGCGTGGGCTCGCGGTGATGAAGGTGACGACGGGCGGCGGCGTTGCAGTCGCGGGCTCACCGAAGAGCTTTGGGGCTTAACGAGCTGCTGTAGGGTGGGCAAAGGCGCGCGCTTGCGCGCCGTGCCCATCATCTCTCAACAAATTTTCATGGAATGGTGGGCACGCTCCGCTTTGCCCACCCCACGAGATCTCATTATGCTGCGAGATCCGCGACCACTGCGTCGAGCACTGGGAATCCGCTGCTCGTGACGCGCAAACGGCCCGTCGCATCCACCGTGATCGCGCCTTCCTCGCGCAGTAGCGCGATGCGTTTGGGATCGAGCGGGCGGCCGGAGAGCGCGGTGTAGCGCTCGGGGTCGATACCTTCGGCCAAGCGCAGTCCCATCAGCAAGAATTCGTCGGCGCGTTCTTCGCTGTTGAGAAGATCGTCGGTGACGACGCCATGGCCGCTGCTTTCGACGCGCATCACCCAGGCTTCGGGACGCTTCTCGGTGGCGGTGGCATGGCGGATGCCGTCGATATCGAGGCGGCCATGGGCGCCGGGACCGATGCCGGCATATTCCTCGCCGCGCCAGTACACCAGATTGTGCCGGCACTCGGCACCGCGCCGCGCGTGATTGGAAATCTCGTAGGCAGGCAGCCCCAGCTTGTCGCAGGTCTCCTGTGTCACGTCGTAAAGCGCGCGCGCGACCGCTTCGTCGGGCGTCTTCAGCTTGCCGGCCTGGTGTAGGCCGAAGAACGGCGTGCCTTCCTCGATCGTCAACTGATAGAGCGACAGATGCTCGGCCGCTTCGTCGATTGCGAGACGCAGTTCATCGGCCCACATCGCCGGCGTCTGGTCCGGCCGGGCGTAGATCAGGTCGAACGAATAGCGATCGAACGAACGACGCGCGATCGCAACGGCATCGAGCGCCTCGCGCGCGCTGTGCATGCGGCCCAGCGCCTTCAGCGAGGTATCGTCGAGCGCTTGCACGCCGAGCGAGACGCGGTTGACGCCGGCTGCGCGATAGCCGGCAAAGCGCGTGGCTTCGACACTGGTCGGGTTCGCCTCGAGTGTCACCTCGACGTCGTTGGCAACTTTCCAGTGCTTGCCGATCGCGTCGAGCACGGCGCCGACGGTTGCCGGCTGCATCAGCGACGGTGTCCCGCCGCCGAGGAAGATCGAGGTCACCTCGCGGCCGGGCGAGCGCTGTGCGGTGGTTTCGATCTCGCGGGCGAAGGCGGATGCAAAGCGCACCTCGTCGATCGCGGCGTGGCGGACATGGCTGTTGAAGTCGCAATAGGGGCACTTCGACAGGCAGAACGGCCAGTGCACGTAGACGCCAAAGGCTTCGGATTCCTGTTTTGACGCGTTTTCCTGGCGCGAACCGGTATCCACTTCGCTCGAAAACGCTCTAGCGCGGCTCAAGGCAGATCTCCGCCAGTTTCACAAACGCACGGGCGCGGTGCGACAGGCCGAGGCCGAGCGGTGGCAGGCCGTGCTTCTCGATGCCGGTCATCTCGCCGAAGGTGCGATCGTAACCATCCGGCAGGAACATCGGATCGTAGCCGAAGCCGGCGGTGCCGCGCGGCGGCCACACCAGCGTGCCGTCGACGCGCGCCTCGACCTCTTCGAGATGATCGTCGGGCCAGGCGACGCAGAGCGCGGACACGAAATGCGCCTTGCGCTTGTCCGGCGTGGTGGCGCCACGCTCCTGCAACAGGCGCTCGATCTGCGCCATTGCGGCAGCGAAATCCTTGGACGGTCCGGCCCAGCGCGCGCTGTAGATGCCGGGCGCGCCGTCGAGCGCATCGACCACGATGCCGGAATCATCGGCGAAAGCGGGCAACTTCGACGTCTGCGCCGCCGCGACCGCCTTGATCGCCGCATTGCTGCGGAAATCGTTGCCGGTCTCGTCTGGCTCGGGCAGGCCGAGCTCGCCGGCCGACACCACCTCGATGCCATGAGGCGCGAGCAGCTCCTTCATCTCGGCGAGCTTGCCGGGATTATGGGTCGCGATGACGAGCTTTCCGGTGATTCGGCGGTGCATGGGCCTATTGACTACGCGACAGCCAGTTTCTGCAAGTCCACGAGACGCGCGATGCCCTTTTGCGCCAGGGCGATCAGCGCTAGGAACTCGTCCTGGGTAAACGGCTCGCGTTCCGCCGTGCCCTGCACCTCGATGATGCGGCCATCGCCGGTCATGACGAAATTGGCGTCGGTCTGGGCTTCCGAATCCTCGGCATAGTCGAGATCCAGCACCGGCTTGCCCTGATAGATGCCGCAGGAGATCGCGGCGACGTTGTCGCGCATCACGTTGGCCTTGATCATGTTGCGCGTCTTCATCCAGTTGATGCAGTCGGCGAGCGCGACCCAGGCGCCGGTGATCGAGGCGGTGCGGGTACCGCCGTCGGCCTGGAGCACGTCGCAATCGACCGTGATCTGGCGCTCGCCGAGCGCTTCGAGATCGACGATGGTGCGCAACGAACGCCCGATCAGGCGCTGAATCTCGACGGTGCGGCCGCTCTGCTTGCCGGCGGCGGCTTCGCGGCGGGTGCGTTCGGAGGTCGCGCGCGGCAGCATGCCGTATTCGGCGGTGACCCAGCCGCGGCCCTGGCCCTTCAGCCAGGGCGGCAAACGGTCTTCCAGCGTAGCGGTGACCAGCACATGGGTGTCGCCGAACTTCACGAGGCAGGAGCCTTCCGCATATTTGACCACGCCACGCTCCAGCGTCACGGGGCGCAATTCGTCGGGCGCACGGCGGCTTGGCCGCATGGGAATTCCTCCAAAACTCTCGGAAAAGGGCTATTCGCGGTGCTTGTAGGTGGGGTGAGGGTGGGCGGCAAGGGGGGAAGACAAGGCTTTTTCACCCCCGGTTTTCCACCCCGCAAACGCCACGCTTGTCAGAACCCTCGGGGATGGACAAATTCTCAGCATCTGAGAGGAGTTACCCTGTGGCCCATCACGATCCGATCCATCTGATCGCGCCGCGCGCAGGCCTCGCCCAGCTCAACGAGCGTTCCCGCGACATCTTTCGTCAAATTGTCGAAAGCTATCTCGCGACCGGCGAGCCGGTGGGCTCGCGCAACATCTCACGGCTGATCGCGATGCCGCTGTCGCCGGCCTCGGTCCGCAACGTCATGGCCGATCTGGAGCATCTCGGCCTGATCTATGCGCCCCACACCTCTGCTGGCCGGCTGCCCACGGAACTCGGCTTGCGCTTCTTTGTCGACGCCCTGATGCAGGTCGGCGACCTCAATGACGCCGAGCGGCAGTCGATCCAGAGCCAGCTGACCTCGGTCGGGCAGGCGCAGTCGGTCGAGGCGGCGCTCGACCAGGCGCTGACGCGGCTGTCGGGTCTCACCCGTACCGCTGCTGTCGTTCTAACGCCGAAATCGAATACCCGGCTGAAACACATCGAATTCGTCCGGCTGGAACCCGAGAAGGCGTTGGTGATCCTGGTCGGCGAGGACGGCCAGGTCGAAAATCGCGTGCTGACGCTGCCGCCGGGGGTTCCCTCCTCGGCCATCACCGAAGCCGGCAACTTCCTCAATTCGCGGATTCGCGGCCGGACACTCGCCGAGGCGCGACTCGAGCTGGAAACCGCGCTCGGCGAGGCTCGCGCCGAGCTCGACCAATTGACGCAAAAGGTGATCTCGGCCGGGATTGCGAGCTGGTCCGGCGGCGATAATGAAGACCGCCAGCTCATCGTTCGCGGCCACGCCAATCTGCTGGAGGATTTGCACGCGCTGGAGGATCTCGAGCGGGTGCGGCTGCTGTTCGACGATCTCGAGACCAAGCGCGGCGTGATCGACCTGCTCGGGCGCGCCGAAACCGCCGAAGGCGTGCGGATTTTCATCGGTTCGGAGAACAAGCTGTTCTCGCTGTCGGGGTCCTCCACCATCATCTCGCCCTATCGGGACGCGGCCGGCCACATCGTCGGCGTTCTGGGCGTGATCGGGCCGACGCGGCTGAATTATGCCCGTGTGATCCCGACCGTGGACTATGCCGCCCGCATCGTCAGCCGCCTGCTGGGGGGCTGACCGGCATTTGAGCCGATCACGGGCGCTTGATTTTCAGCGCCCGAAGCACGATATCCGGGCCAGCAAAATCCCGTAAGACGAGCTTGAAAAGAGAGCCGATGACCGATCGAGACCGGCAACCTGAAGACACGACTGCCGCGACCGGCGAGCCGGTGGTGTCAAAACCCTACATCATGCCCGACGATCCCGAGCCGGGTTCGGTGGAATTGCTGCAGAAGGAAGCCGCCGAGGCGCGCGACCGCATGCTGCGGACGCTGGCCGAGATGGAAAATCTGCGCAAGCGCACCGCCAGGGAGGTCGCTGACTCCAAGCTCTACGGCGTTACCGGCTTTGCCCGCGACGTGCTCGACATCGCCGACAATCTTCAGCGCGCGCTCGACGCCGTTCCGCCCGAAGCGCGTGCGGCCGCCGATCCCGGCCTGACCGCGCTGATCGAGGGCGTCGAGCTCACCGAGCGCTCGCTGCTCAACGCGCTGGAAAAGCACGGCGTGAGGAAGTTCGATCCGCAGGGCCAGAAGTTCGATCCGAACTTCCAGCAGGCGATGTACGAGGTGCCCGATGCGTCGGTGCCCGCGGGCACCGTGGTGCAGGTCATGCAGGCCGGCTACACCATCGGCGATCGCGTGCTGCGTCCGGCGCTGGTCGGCGTCGCCAAGGGTGGCACCAAGCCCGCGCCCGCGGCGAACAGCAACGAGGCGAACAGCAGCGAGGCGAACTGAGCGGCGTCAGCTCCGTTCCGTAAATTGAGATGTCATTCCGGATTCGGCTCCGTGAGCCGCCCGGAATGACCGTGCGAAAACCCTACGCACTCGCCGCGATATCCGCAGACTGAATCCGCTTCACGCCGGCCTTGGCCATATCGGCCCAGGCCTTCGCGAGCGAGCCCTGATTGTCGATGCCGCGGCAGGCGTCTTCCACGACATAGACCTCAAAACCCGCCTTGCGCGCATCGAGTGCGGTCCAGGCGACGCAGAAATCCGTTGCGAGACCCGCAACGAAGACGCGCTTGATCTTGCGACCCTTGAGATAACCGGCCAGGCCGGTCGAGGTCTTGCCGTCGGCTTCAAGGAACGCCGAATAGCTGTCGACGTCCTTGTGGAAGCCCTTGCGGATAATGAGCTCGGCCTGCGGGATCGAGAGGTCCTTCGACAGCGAGGCGCCGTCGGTGCCCTGCACGCAATGGTCGGGCCACAGCACCTGCTTGCCATAGGGCAGGTCGATGGTCTCGAACGGCTTCTTGCCGGAATGCACCGAAGCGAACGAGACGTGGCCGGGCGTGTGCCAGTCCTGCGTCATCACCACGTTCGAGAACGCTTTCGCCATCTTGTTGATCACAGGCACGACCTGCTCGCCTTCCTTTACCGCGAGGCTGCCGCCGGGCAGGAAGCAGTTTTGCACGTCGATCACGAGCAGCGCGGATGTGTCGTCGGGCTTGATCGTGGCCGCTGCGAAAAGTGCGGATGGAGCGAGGCCCGCGAGGGCCGTGGTCCCCAGCGCCGCCAAGATCTGTCGTCGGTTTAGCATCGTCGGCCTCCCCTCCAGGATGATCCAATGGAGGGAAGCCTAGTTCCGTTCGTGTACGAACAAAAGCCCGAAAATGCAGCCGGCTCTGGTGAGCGGTTGGGCTGTCAGCCCCAAGAAACTAGCCCTTGGGCTGGATGCCGTCGCGCACGGCGCGGAAGCGGGTGAAGGCGTCCGGCCACTGGTCGCGCGGCGCGCTGGCGATGATGCGGAGCGAAGCACCGCCGGGCGCGAAGCGGATCCACTGCACCACGGTCACCGGCGTCTTGTCCTTGCCACTGACGCCGTCGATCCGGGTCTCGAAGCCCGGCTGGCCGTTGATGCGGATCGGCTCCGACATGGTGACGCGGGACTCGCGCACCCCGGGGATCTGGAGCGCCGCCTCCTGGGCAAAGCGGGCGCGGTCGTCAGCCTGCTGCGGCGTCGCGCCGATCAGGCCGAGGATCATGAACGGCTTAGATTCATAGCCCGAGCTCTCGTTGCCGTCGGCCAGGATGATGCTCGAGCCCGGGACCAGCGTGCGGATGTCCTTGAAGCTGGCGAGATCGGTGATCTTGAACGGCATCAGCCCGATCTGCTCGTCAGCCGACACCTCCTTGCGGGTCACGGCGGTGGCAAACATCTGCCGCACCGCCTCATCGGTGTAGATCTTCGACGCGTTCTCGGGCACCTGCACGGCGACATAGCCGGAGAAGCCGGTGCCCGGCACGATCATCGAATAGCGCTTCACCGGGGTCGTGCCGGCCTTGCCGCTCTCGGTGGTGAAATAGGCAAGGCCCGCGAGCGTCTCAATCTTGTCCGGCTTGATGCCGTTGCTGCCGGCCGGATTGGCGTTGAAGGCGCCCACGACCTCGCCATAGGCCGCCGGCGGCAGCTCGGTGATCAGCACCTTGACGCTGCCGTCCTCACTCTCGAAGCCCGGAAAGGTCTTGGCCGTGTTCAGCCCGACCAGCGGTACCATGCCGAGGCGCAAGCCAGGCGGAAACACGGCGTCGGCGGAGAGCGCCGGAAATGCTGTGGCAACGAGCAGGGCGAGCGCGGCGAGGGGGCGGGTCAGCTTCATGGGCACTCTGATTGGTTCACATTGAGGCCGTTCAATGTTCGGCGATTGGGCCGCTTTGTCGCGCGAAGCAGCCCCATGGGAGGCAGCCCATGGCGAGGCTGTCCGGCCGGCGCCTTTTAGCGGGTTTGGCGCGCCGGCAACAGGGCCGGGCCAATCACGGCGGCGGGGCTGGCAGATGGCCGAACCTGTTAATATTTCCTCACCCGCAAGGGCGGTGAGGCCCGGATATGATCTTCCAAAACCCAATGTTTTCACGGCCGAAACTTGCGCTCGGTCCTTGCGGGCCCCTCCCCCCCTCCTATATGAGCGTCAACCATCGCAATATCGCGAATGTTTGATCTTAGGGGGTTTCGGTTCGGGTGCCTTCTGGGCCCAGCCAACCTGCCGCAAAAACAAGGATATCAGGACCATGGGAAAGGTCATTGGGATCGACCTCGGCACCACGAATTCGTGCGTCGCCGTAATGGATGGCAAGAACGCCAAAGTCATCGAGAATTCCGAAGGCATGCGCACGACGCCTTCGATCGTCGCCGTGACGGACGACGGTGAGCGCCTCGTCGGCCAGCCTGCCAAGCGCCAGGCCGTTACCAATCCAGAGCGTACGTTCTTCGCAGTGAAGCGCCTCATCGGCCGCCGCTACGACGACCCGATGGTCGAGAAGGACAAGAAGCTCGTTCCGTACAAGATCGTGAAGGCTTCCAACGGCGACGCCTGGGTCGAGGCCGACGGCCAGACCTACTCGCCCTCGCAGGTCTCGGCGTTCATCTTGCAGAAGATGAAGGAGACCGCGGAAGCCCATCTCGGCCAGAAGGTCGACCAGGCGGTCATCACCGTTCCCGCCTACTTCAACGACGCCCAGCGCCAGGCGACCAAGGACGCCGGCAAGATCGCGGGCCTTGAAGTGCTGCGCATCATCAACGAGCCGACCGCGGCTGCGCTGGCCTATGGTCTGGACAAGACCAAGACCGGCACGATCGCCGTGTACGACCTCGGCGGCGGCACGTTCGATATTTCCATTCTCGAGATCGGCGACGGCGTGTTCGAGGTGAAGTCGACCAACGGCGACACCTTCCTCGGCGGCGAAGATTTCGATATGCGCCTCGTGGGCTATCTGGCCGACGAGTTCCAGAAGGAGCAGGGCATCAACCTGCGCAACGACAAGCTCGCGTTGCAGCGCCTGAAGGAAGCCGCTGAAAAGGCCAAGATCGAGCTGTCGTCGACGACGCAGACCGAGATCAACCTGCCCTTCATCACCGCGGACCAGACCGGCCCGAAGCATCTGACGATGAAGCTCACCCGCGCCAAGTTCGAGGCGCTGGTCGACGACCTCGTCCAGAAGACCGTCGAGCCCTGCCGCAAGGCGCTGAAGGACGCCGGCGTCACCGCCGGCGAGATCGGTGAAGTCGTTCTGGTCGGCGGCATGTCGCGCATGCCGAAGGTCCAGGAAGTCGTGAAGCAGCTGTTCGGCAAGGAGCCGCACAAGGGCGTCAATCCGGACGAGGTCGTGGCGATCGGTGCCGCGATCCAGGCCGGCGTGCTCCAGGGCGACGTCAAGGACGTGCTGCTGCTCGACGTGACCCCGCTGTCGCTGGGCATCGAGACGCTGGGCGGCGTGTTCACCCGCATCATCGACCGCAACACCACGATCCCGACCAAGAAGAGCCAGGTGTTCTCGACCGCCGAGGACAACCAGAACGCGGTCACCATCCGCGTCTTCCAGGGCGAGCGTGAAATGGCGGCCGACAACAAGATGCTCGGCCAGTTCGATCTGATGGGCATCCCGCCGGCTCCGCGCGGCATGCCGCAGATCGAGGTGACCTTCGACATCGACGCCAACGGCATCGTCAACGTTTCGGCCAAGGACAAGGCGACCGCCAAGGAACAGCAGATCCGCATTCAGGCCTCCGGTGGCCTGTCGGAAGCCGACATCGACAAGATGGTCAAGGACGCCGAGGCCAATGCCGCGGCCGACAAGCAGCGCCGCGAGGCGGTCGACGCCAAGAACCACGCCGACGCGCTGGTGCACTCCACCGAGAAGGCACTGGCCGAGCACGGTTCGAAGGTCGGCGAGACCGAGCGCCGCGCCATCGAGGATGCCGTCAGCGACCTCAAGGAAGCGCTGAAGGGCAGCGATGCCGAGGCGATCAAGACCAAGACCAACACGCTGGCCCAGGCTTCGATGAAGCTCGGTGAGGCCATGTACACGCAGCAGGCCGAGGCCGACGCCAAGAGGGATGCGGCCAAGGACGACGTCGTCGACGCGGAATTCACCGAGGTCGACGACGACAAGAACAACAAGAAGTCTGCATAAGCCCGAGAGGGTATGATGCGGACGGCTTGGACCCCACACGCTGCACAGGCCTCCCCTCTCAAGGGGGAGGCCGCCGTGTCGGGCTCGACGGGACGAGCGCCCGTTACGATCGATCAATTCCCAGCCGTTATTCTCGACGTTGCCATGCAGTCCTCTGCCGCAAGGCGGAAGGCTGCCTATATCGTCACGTGGCGACGTTGCTTCGCCCCGACTTGAATCGCGATTGGATAGACCGAGTTGAACATGTCCACGTCCGCCAAGCGCTGCTATTACGAAACCCTCGAAGTCGAACGTGACGCCGACGAATCCAGGTTGAAGTCGTCGTTCCGCAAGCTGGCGATGAAGTTTCACCCCGACCGCAATCCCGGGGATGACACCAGCGAGGTCAAGTTCAAGGAAATCAACGAGGCCTACGAGGTCCTGAAGGACAAGGACAAGCGCGCGGCCTATGACCGTTTCGGCCATGCCGCCTTCGAGCAGGGCGGTCCCGGCGGCGGCGGTGCCGGTTTCGGTGCGGGCTTCGCCTCCTCGTTCTCCGATATTTTCGAAGATCTGTTCGGCATGGCCGGACAGCGCGGCCGCGGCGGCCGCGAGCGTGGCGCCGACCTCCGCTACAACATGGAAATCACTCTCGAGGAAGCCTTTGGCGGCAAGACCGCGCAGATCGAGATTCCGGTCTCGGTCACCTGCGAGGCCTGCTCGGGCATCGGCGCCAAGGCGGGCACCAAGCCCAAGATCTGCTCGACCTGCGGCGGTGCCGGCCGCGTGCGGCAGTCGCAGGGCTTCTTCACTCTCGAGCGCACCTGCCCCGGCTGCCAGGGCCGCGGCCAGATGATCGAGGACGCCTGCCCGTCCTGCTCGGGCCAGGGTCGCGTCACCCGCGAGCGGAATCTGTCGGTCAACATCCCCCAGGGCGTCGAGGACGGCACCAGGATCAGGCTCGCCGGCGAAGGCGAGGCCGGCGTCCGCGGCGGCCCGCCCGGCGATCTCTACATCTTCCTGTCGCTGGCCCAGCACCAGTTTTTCCAGCGCGACGGCGCCGATCTGCATTGTCGCGTGCCGATCTCGATGGTGACCGCGGCGCTTGGCGGTGAATTCGAGGTGCCGACCATCGAC
The DNA here is from genome assembly GCF_008123515.1 of Bradyrhizobium cytisi. Taxonomy (GTDB): domain Bacteria; phylum Pseudomonadota; class Alphaproteobacteria; order Rhizobiales; family Xanthobacteraceae; genus Bradyrhizobium; species Bradyrhizobium cytisi. Next base: position 15,383 of record NZ_VSSR01000032.1, on the reverse strand, counting down.
AAGGGCAAGGCCAAGGTGAAGGTCCCCGCCGGAACCCAGTCCGCCCGCCGATTCCGCATTGCATCAAAGGGCATGCCGGTGCTGCGCTCGCGCCAGATGGGCGACATGTACGTTCAGGTCGTGGTCGAGACCCCGCAGAACCTCACCAGGAAGCAGCAGGAATTGCTGGCCGAGTTCGACAAGCTCTCCTCCGGCAACACCCAGCCGGAATCCGAGGGCTTCTTTACCAAGGTCAAGGATTTCTTCGGTAATCGGGCGAGTTGAGCCGTCTTGACCGTATCGCCTTCGGCCTATACCTCTTTGTGACCATTTTCTGACACGCCGCGGTCACGCGGTCTCGTCCCGTCCGGTCCAGACATGCCATTGCCGTCGTCCGCGCGTGCGTTGAAGAAGCCTCGTCTTGACGACGAGGTGCGCTTTCTGAGGTCGTGGATCGAAAAGCCCCTCCACATGGGCGCGGTGATGCCGTCGGGCAAACTTCTCGCCCGGACCATGGCTCATTACGTCGATGTCAATTCGGATGCTCCGGTGGTCGAGCTCGGGCCCGGCACGGGCGCCATCACCTCGGCGCTGGTCGAGCGCGGCGTCGACCAGAAGCGCCTCGTCCTCGTCGAATACAATCCCGGCTTCTGCGCGCTTTTGCGCGACCGCTATCCGCAGGCCAAGGTGGTGCAGGGCGATGCCTATCGCCTCCGAGACACGCTCTGGAACGTGCTGAGCGCGCCGGCTAGCGCGGTGGTCTCCGGCCTGCCGCTGGTCACAAAACCGATGCTGACGCGGCTGCGGCTCATTCGCGACGCCTTCACGGCGCTCGCACCCGGTGCGCCCTTCGTCCAGTTCACCTATGCGGTGGTGCCACCGATCCCGAAATCGCTGCCCGGCGTGACCACCGAGGCCTCGGAACGGATCTGGATGAACCTTCCGCCGGCCCGCGTCTGGGTGTATCGCAAGGACTAATTCCGCCGGCTTCCTCTAATGCGCGGCGGGCTCGTTTCGCCGAACGTATTGGATCGGATGTCAGCCCCGAAAATCCTGGTCATTCCCGGCTCGCTCCGCACCGGCTCGCACAATGCGAAGCTGGCGGCGGTCGCCGCGTATGAATTCGCCCGGGCCGGCGTTGACGTCACGCGCATCTCGCTCGCCGATTTTCCGCTGCCGATTTACGACGGCGATCTCCAGGCCAAATCCGGCGTGCCCAAGCACGCGATCAATCTCAAGCGCATGATCGGCGCGCATCATGGCGTGCTGTTCGTCTCGCCCGAATACAACGCCTCGGTGCCGCCGCTGCTGAAGAATGCGATCGACTGGGTGAGCCGCGTGCATGAGCTCCACGAGGCGCGCGGCGAAGTGTTCCGCAACCGCGCCTTTGCGCTTGCCGGTGCTTCGCAGAGCCGGCTCGGTGCGGCGCGCGCGCTGCAGGCGTTGCGGCTGATCCTGACCTCCTGCCACGCCAATGTGATCGCCAGCCAGCTCACGCTCGCCTTTGCCGACCAGGCCTATGACGATATGGACAGGTTGAAGAACGAGGGCGATATCGCTTCGTTGAAGGAGTTGGTGCGGCAGTTGATCGACATTTCCCAACACATGATGTGAGGTGACATGACGCCAGCCGAAATCGCCCCGAAGGACCGCCTGATCGTTGCGCTCGATCTGCCGAGCGTTGATGCCGCGGAAGCGATGATCGCAAGGCTTGGCGACAGCGTCACGTTCTACAAGATCGGCTATCAGCTCGCTTATGCCGGCGGCCTGCCGCTGATCGGCAAGCTCGCCGACAAGGGCAAGAAGGTGTTTGCCGATCTCAAGCTGCACGACATCGGCAACACGGTGACGCGCGGTGTCGAGAGTGTCGCCAGGCTGGGTGCGACCTTCCTCACCGTGCACGCCTATCCGCAGACCATGAAGGGCGCCGTCGAAGGCCGCGGCACGTCGCGCCTGAAGATCCTCGCCGTCACGGTGCTGACCTCGTACAACGAGGACGATCTGCACGCGGCCGGCTACCGGCTCGGCGTCTCCGAGCTCGTCGAAGCGCGCGCGCAGCAGGCGCAGGTGCTCGGCGTCGATGGGCTGGTGTCCTCGCCCGAGGAAGTCGGAGCCTTGCGCAAGATCGTCGGCCACCAGATGCATCTCGTCACTCCCGGCATTCGCCCGGCGGGCTCGGCAACCGGCGACCAGAAGCGCATCATGACGCCCGGTCGCGCGATCACCGCGGGTGCCGATTACCTCGTCGTCGGGCGCCCGGTGGTGGAAGCCACGGACCCCAAGGCAGTCGCAGACGCCATCCACGCCGAGGTCGCGCAGGCGCTCGGCTGACGAGCAACCAAGGAGAAGAACAATGGCAAAAGGCTACTGGATCGGGCGCGTCGACGTGAGCAATGACGAGGGCTACAAGCCCTACGCCGTCGCCAACGGTCCCATCTTCAAAAAATGGGGTGGCCGCTTCGTCGTCCGGGCCGGCAAGTTCACCACGGTCGAAGGTGCCAGCCGGACCCGCAACGTCGTGATCGAATTCCCGGACTACCAGACCGCGATCGCCTGCTACAACTCGCCGGAATACCAGGCCAACATCAAGGTGCGCCAGCCGCACGCGATCGCCGACCTCATCATCATCGAGGGCTATGACGGCCCACAGCCGTCGGACGGTTGAGGTTCGATCTTCTCTTTCCTACCCTCCAGGGGAGGGTGGGAGCGCGCCGCGTGCTGGTGGGCTTCGGTTGCCGGAACTGCATCCCGCCGCTACAACGGCCCTGAGAGGATCACACCATGTCTGACATGCGCTTGATTGTTGCTGGAGCCGGCGGCCGGATGGGTCGTGCGCTGACGCGGGCGATTTCCGAGAGCAAAGGCGCGGTGCTGGCTGGCGCCCTGGAGGCGCCGGGCTCGGAGCTGCTCGGCAAGGATGCCGGCGTGCTCGCCGGCCTGCCCGCCAACGGCATCACGGTGTCCGCCGATCTCTGGGCGATGTCGAAGGAGGCCGACGGCATTCTGGATTTCACCGTGCCGGCGGCCACCATCGCCAATGTCGCAATCGCAGCCGAGCGCGGGCTCGTCCATGTCATCGGCACCACGGGGCTTTCCAATTCCGATAATGCCGTGATCAGGAGCGTCACCAACCGCGCGGTCGTGGTGCAATCGGGCAATATGAGCCTGGGCGTCAATCTACTCGCCGCCGTGGTCAAGCGCGTCGCCAAGGCGCTCGACGAGAATTTTGACATCGAGATCGTCGAAGCCCATCACCGCATGAAGATCGATGCGCCCTCCGGCACCGCGCTGATGCTGGGCCAGGCTGCAGCGGCCGGCCGCGGCATCTCGCTCGAGGACAATGCGGAACGCGGCCGCGACGGCATCACCGGCGCGCGCAAGCCGGGCGCGATCGGCTTTGCCTCCTTGCGCGGCGGCACCGTCGCCGGTGAGCACAGCGTGACCTTCCTCGGCCCGTTCGAGCGCCTGACGCTGTCGCATCTCGCCGAGGACCGCATGCTGTTCGCGCACGGCGCGCTGAAGGCGGCGCTGTGGGCGCATGGCAAGAAGCCGGGGCACTACTCCATGGCCGACGTGCTCGGCCTTTCAGACATCTGAGCAAAGCAAGCAACGGAACTAGTCAATGAGCGAACGTCTTCTCGTGCTGGTGCGGCACGGCCAGAGCGAATGGAATCTGAAGAACCTGTTCACCGGCTGGAAGGATCCTGATCTCACCGAGCTTGGTATGAAGGAGGCCTCGGAAGCCGGCCGCAAGCTGAAGGTGCAGGGCCTCGTGTTCGATGTCGCCTACACCTCGGTGCTCACGCGCGCACAGCACACGCTCGATCTCATTCTCGGCGAGCTCGGCCAGACGGGCTTGCCGACCTCGAAGGACCTCGCCCTGAACGAGCGCGACTACGGCGATCTCTCCGGCCTCAACAAGGACGACGCGCGCAAGAAATGGGGCGAGGACCAGGTGCTGATCTGGCGCCGCTCCTACGACGTGCCGCCGCCCGGCGGCGAAAGCCTGAAGGACACGCTGGCGCGGGCACTGCCGTATTATGTGCAGGAAATCCTGCCCGGGGTGCTCAACGGCAAGCGCACGCTTGTTGCCGCTCACGGCAACTCGCTGCGCGCTCTGATCATGGTGCTGGAGAAGCTGTCGCCCGAAGGCATCTTGAAGCGCGAGCTCGCCACCGGCGTGCCGATCATCTATCGCCTCAACGCGGATTCGACGGTGGCATCGAAGCTGGATCTGGCGGGCTGAGCTCGGTCCCGTAGGGTGGGCAAAGCGAATAGCGTGCCCACCATCCGTCGGCGATCGCGGAAGCATGGTGGGCACGGCGCTGTGCGCCTTTGCCCACCCTACTGCATCTCGCCTACTGCATCCCCAGCTGCCCGGCTTCCCAGCCCAGCATCGCCTGCTTGCGGGTGATGCCCCAGTGATAGCCGGTGAGCGTGCCGCTCTTGCCGAGCGCGCGGTGGCAGGGCACGACGAATGAGACCGGGTTCTTGCCGACGGCTGCGCCGACGGCGCGCGACGCCTTCGGATTGTTGATGTTGCAGGCGATGTCGGAATAGGACACCGCGCGTCCCATCGGGATCTTCAACAGCGTCTCCCACACCCGCACCTCGAAATCGGTGCCGATCATGACTACGCGCAGCGGCTGATCCGGCCGCCAGAGTTTCGTGTCGAAGATGCGCTGCGCGAGCGGTGCGGTGCCTTCGTGATCCTCGACATAGGTTGCGTTTCGCCATCGTCGCGTCATGTCGGCGAGTGCGATCTTCTCTTCGCCGGGGTCGGCGAAGGCGAGACCTGACAGACCGCGATCGGTGGCGATCACGATCGCGGTGCCGAACGGCGAGGGGTGGAAGCCGTAGCGCAAGGTGAGGCCCGCGCCGCCGTTCTTCCATTCGCCCGGCGACATCGCTTCGTGGGTGACGAAGAGATCGTGCAGCCGGCCCGGCCCCGAGAGGCCTGAGTCGAGCGCGGCATCGAGGATGCTCGCGGAGTCCCGCAGCAACCCCTTGGCGTGATCGAGGGTGAGCGCCTGCATAAAGGCCTTCGGCGTGATCGAGGCCCAGCGGCGGAACAGATGGTGCAGCTCATCCGGCGTGACGCCAGCTGCATCCGCCATTGCCTCGATGGCCGGCTGCGCGCGCCAGTTCTCCGAGATGAAGGCGATCGCCCGGCGCACCGAATCGTAGTCGCGCAGCGCGGCGTTCTGAGAGCCCGGCCTGGCCAGGCGCTGGTCATGTATGGCGAGTGTCATCATGACCGGAAATGTAGGCGCGACAGGGGTACTAAACCACCCGATTTCCGACTGCGATCAGGTGACCGGATTGTAGGTCGGGCCGCGCTTGGCAGCATTCAGCGCCTCAACCAAGCCTTTGTAGAAACTTGCCTTTTCGTCCGGTCCCAGGAAGCGGGCGATCTGGATCTGGTGGCCGCGCGAGATCAGGTAGAGGTGCTCGATGCCAAAATCCTCGTCCATTTCCATGTCGAGGCGGACCCAGAGCGGATTGAAGGTCCATTCTGCAACCCGGCCGCGATGGCTGACGCGCCGGACGCGCATTTCGGTGGTCGTGACCGTGATCTCCTCGCGCGCTCGCGCGGTGCGGAAATTGACCTTGAAGGCCCACCAGATCACCAGGACGTCGAGGCCGAAAAAGCCGAACACCGGCCAGGCGCCCTTCATCAGGAAGACGATGCCGGTGACGAAGCTGACGACGCTCAGGAACAGCATCACGGCGAGAAAGCCGGTGCGGTTCAGCGAGCGATGCGGCGTCAGCAGCGCGGAGAAGATCTGCTGCTCGGCATGACCTTCAAGATCTTGGCGCTCAATTTCGTTGCCTGTGCTCATCGTCCCTCAGTATATCCCGATCATGGCCAAAATCACCCGCAAGCCCGCCCCGCGCAAAGCGACTATGCCGAAGAAAAAGGCAAAGGCAGCCAGCGCGAAGCCCAAGCCTTCCGCCAAAAAATCGCCTTCAGCGAAGAAATCGGCGCCGGCCAAAAAATCGCTCAAGGCGATAAAGCCCAATTCTATCAAACCCTGGACGCCCGCGGAGATCCACGAGGTCTTCAGCCGTTTCCGCAAAGCCAACCCGGAGCCGAAGGGCGAGCTCGAGCACCTCAATCCGTTCACGCTGCTGGTCGCCGTGGTGCTGTCGGCGCAGGCGACCGATGCCGGGGTCAACAAGGCGACACGCGCATTGTTCGCGGTCGCGGATACGCCGCAGAAGATGCTCGATCTCGGCGAAGAACGCCTGCGCGACTACATCAAGACTATCGGCCTCTACCGCACCAAGGCCAGGAACGTGATCGCGTTGTCGGCAAAGGTGCTCAGCGATTTCGGCGGCGAGGTGCCGCGCACGCGTGCCGAGATCGAATCGCTGCCGGGCGCGGGACGCAAGACCGCGAACGTCGTGCTCAACATGGCCTTCGGCGAGCACACCATGGCGGTCGACACGCATGTTTTTCGCGTCGGCAATCGCACCGCGCTGGCGCCCGGCAAGACGCCGCTCGAGGTCGAGCTTGGTCTCCAAAAGGTGATCCCGGCCGAATTCATGCTGCATGCCCATCATTGGCTGATCCTGCACGGCCGCTATACTTGCCTCGCGCGAAAACCGCGCTGCGAGGTATGCCTGATCAACGATCTCTGCCGGTGGCCGGAGAAGACGGTGTGAGCATGGCGCTCGGGCAAAGGGGTTTTGGGGGACCATCGTGAGTCAGCAGGAACAAGTTTCGCCGTCGCCGACCGCCACACCGGCTCCGCCGCCCAAACCGACGCAGCGGCCGGCGAGCTCGCTCTGGAGCCGGCTCGCGATCCCGCTGCTTGCCGTGATCGTTGCGCTCGCCTTCGTCGCGCTGGCGACGTTGCGGTTCGACGAATGGGTCGGCAATGCCGTGGTCCAGACTACCAATGACGCCTATGTGCGCGCCGAGCTGACGCGGCTTGCAAGCCGTGTCTCCGGCGAGGTGCTGACTGTCGCCGTGACCGACTTCCAGCGCGTCAAGGCCGGCGACCTCCTGATCCAGATCGATCCCGCCGATTACCAGGCCCAGGTCGCGCAGTCCGAGGCGGCCGTGGCCGCCGCGCAAGCCGTGCTCGACAATCTCGCCAACCAGATCGAGCTGCAATATGCGACGATCGCCCAGGCCGAGGCTTCGCGCCTGTCGGCCGAGGCGCTCGAAGTCGAAGCCAAGCAGGAGCAGGAGCGCCAGCAATCGCTGTCGCAGTCCGAAGCCGGCACGCGGCAGCGGCTTGAGCAGGCGGTCGCGGGCCTCGCCAAGGCGCAGGCCGATGTGCGCGCGAGCCGCGCGGTGATCGCGGCCCAGCAGCATCAGCTCGAGGTCCTGCAAGGCACGAAGAAGCAGCGCGCCGCCGATCTCGACGCCACCAAGGCGACGCTGGCAAGCGTCAAGCTCAAGCTCGGCTACACCAGGATCACCGCGCCGTTCGACGGCGTCGTCGGTGAGCGCCAGGTGCAGCCCGGCGACTACGTCAACATCGGGACCAACCTCATCAACGTGGTGCCGCTGCCACAGGTCTATGTGATCGCGAATTACAAGGAGACCCAGCTCACGCACGTCGAGCCGGGCCAGCCGGTCGAGATCACCGTCGACAGTTTCCCGCGCGAGAAGCTGCGCGGCAGGGTCGAGCGTATCGCACCCGCGACCGGTGCGCAGGTCGCGCTGCTGCCGCCTGATAATGCGACCGGCAATTTCACCAAGGTCGTGCAGCGCATTCCCGTGCGCATCCAGTTCGACGACAATCAGCCCTTGCTGGCGCGGCTCGTGCCGGGCATGTCCGTCGTGACCAGCATCGACACGAAGGACGCGAATGGCGGGAAATGACGACGCCGGCCGTGGACCGGTCTCGCGCGGCAGCATTGCGGCGCAGCCGCTGTTCGCGGTCGCGGCCGTCCTGCTCGGCTCGTTCCTGGCCAATTTCGACAGCCGGCTGACCACGGTCGGCCTGCCCGATCTGCGCGGCGCATTCGGGCTTACCTTCGACGAGGGCGCCTGGCTCTCCACCGCCGGCATCGGCTCGCAGATCTTCATCGCACCCGCGGTGGCGTGGCTTGCGACCGTGTTTGGCCTGCGCCGCGTGCTCGGCATCCCGAGTCTTGTCTATGCCGTCGTTTCGCTGATCGTTCCCTTCGTGCGCGATTATCCGACCCTGATCGCGCTCAGCGTCGTGCATGGCCTGCTGCTCGGCACCTTCGTGCCGGCGACGCTGATGATCGTGTTCCGCAATCTGCCGATCCGCTGGTGGCTGCCGGCGATCGCGCTTTATTCGATCCGCGTCGGCTTTGCCTTGGACTCATCGACCTCGCTGGTCGGCTTCTATGTCGATCATCTCGGCTGGCAGTGGCTGTATTGGCAGAGCGTCCTGATCGCGCCGCTGATGGGCCTGATGGTCTATCTGGGCACGCCGAACGAGCCGGTCAATCGCGCGCTGCTGCGCGAGGCCGACTGGGGCGGCATGCTGCTGCTCGGCGCCTCCGTCGGGATGATCTATGCCGGGCTCGATCAGGGCAATCGCCTGGACTGGCTCGGCTCCGGCACGGTGATGGCGTTGCTGGTCGGCGGCGGCGTGCTGTTCGTGGCTTTCCTCCTCAACGAGTCGCTGGTGCGGCAGCCCTGGGCGCATGTGAACGTGCTGTTCTCGCGCAATATCGGGCTGTCACTGGTGGTGATCCTGCTCTACACGCTGACCTCGCTCTCCAACTCGTCGCTGGTGCCGAACTTCCTCGGCAACGTCGTTCTGCTAAGGCCGGAGCAGAGCGGGCTGTTGCTGCTCACCTATGGCGCGCTGCCGATGTTCGTGCTGGTGCCTGTTTCGATCTGGCTGCTCCGCCATTTCGATGCGCGCGCGGTGACGGTGCTGGGATTTGCCTGTTTCGCGGCTGCCAATCTCTGGGGCACCCAGCTTACTCATGACTGGGCGCGCGAGGATTTTGTCGGCATCGTCCTGCTGCAGGCCGTCGGCCAGTCGACGACGCTGCTGCCGCTCATCATCATCGCGTTGTCCAATTCCGATCCGAGCCGCGCGACCTCGTTTGCCGCCTATATCCAGATCATGCGGCTGGGCGGCGCCGAGATCGGCGTGGCCCTGATGGGAACGTGGCTGCGCGTCCGCGAGCAGATCCATTCCTTCTATCTCGGCCAGAACCTCGAAATCGGCGACGTCAATGTGGTGCGCGCGCTGAAGCAGCTTGCCGATCACTTCGCCGCCCACGGTGCCGGCTCGGCGTCGGCGCGCGCGGTCGGCACGCTCGCGAGCTTCGTCGCGCGCGAGGCCAACGTGCTCGCCTATATCGACGGCTTCTGGCTCTGTTTCTGGCTGGCCATGGCCGCGCTCGGCTTCATCGCCCTGATCACCCGCGCGCCGCCGGGCCCGTTCACCCCGGCGCCGTTCGGCTTCGCCAAGATGCTGCTGCGAAAGTGCGGGGTGAAGGTCGCGTAATCTCCGTCACCGTGTCTGCCGCGCGGGCGCGATCAGCTCGGGCCGCGACCCGGACAGGCGCTTGTGCATGTGGACCATGAAGGCCATGCCGAAGATCGGCGTCGCCAGGTTGACGACCGGGATCGAGACGAAGGCCGCGATGAAGAGGCCTGCGGTGAAGATCGTCGCGGCGTTGTCGCGCCGCATTGCCTTGGCGTCTTCCGGCGAGCGGAAGCGCATCGCTGCGAGCTCGAAATATTCGCGGCCCAAGAGCCAGGCGGCGGCGAGGAAGAAGATCAGGAAGCCGGCGCCGGCCAGGAACACGAACGGTAGCGCGATCAGATACACCACGATGGTCAGCAGTGCGGTCTTGATGCCCTCTAGGATCGCCTGGTTGAACGGCAGCGCGCTGCCCGGCCGCTCGGCGGGATAATATTCGCGCTCGACGATGTCGGCGACGTCGTCGACGAACAGGCTTGCAACCAGTGAGGTGATGGCGGGCATCAGGAACACACTGCCGAACACGACGCCAAGACCGGCCGCAATCGAGATGATCCAGGCGAGCACCTCTAGCGACGAGTGCCAGCTCGGCCCGAGCAGGCCTTCCAGCCAGACCTCGCCATAGGTCGCGAACCAGCTCAGCAGCCGCTGCAACCCGATCGCCAGCACGACGATCAGCACCAGTGCAAGCCCGATCGACCGCCACAGGATCGAGCGCATTGGCGGCGATATCATTTGCGACAGCGCCTTGACGGCGGCATCCAGCATGGGAACCTCTCACGAAACCACCCGCGAGAGGTAGACACCCCGGGCGGCTTCGGCAAGAGAGGCTGACCCGTGGGCGGCCGCGGCTTATGGCTCCGCCACGATACTCGCCCAACACGTGATGGCGCTGCAGACCGTGCTCCAGCGGCCGAACCCCTTGTAGATCTGGGCGGCCACCTGCTCCTGCTGCTTCAGCGTGCCTCAGCCTTGATCTGCGGGTCGGAGACGTTGCGGATCGCGAGCCACCGGAGTCACATCGTGTCCAGCGCCTTGCCGCGCACGTTGGGGCCGAACAGCGCCATCGCGATCACCACGATCAGCATTGCCACGGTGATCAGGCCGAACACGCCGACGACGCCGGCCTCCTTCAGCATGTAGGCGACGATGAATCCGGAGAACGTCGCGCTCAGCCGGCTCATGGAATAGACGAGGCCGGACGCCCGCGCACGGATCTGGGTTGGAAACACTTCTGTCTGGTAGGCGTGATAGGCGTAGGACATCGTCGTGTTGCAGGCCGTCAGCAGCACGCCGCAGACGATCAGCAGTCCAGGCTCGGTCAATTGCGCGAACGCCAAGCCGAAGGCGATGATGGCGATGCAGGCACCGGCGATGATCCATCGGCGTTCGTATCGGTCGGCGAAGCTTGCGGCCAGCAGCGGTGCGATCGGATAGGCGAAGGCGATGATGAAGGAATATTGCAGGCTCTTGGTGATGGTGATCCCCTTCTCGACCAGCAGCGTCGGCACCCAATTGGCGAAGCCATAGAAGCCGAAGGCCTGGCACAGGTTGAACACCATGAAGAGGATGACGAGCGACAGATAGGGCGGACGGAACAGATCGGCGAAGTTGATGCGCGCGGCTGTTTGCGCCGCCGGCCGCGCGAGCAAGGCTGAGGGGCCCGGCGCGGCGGCCCCGCCCCTGGCTTCCAGCGTCGCGAGAATCCTGAACGCCTCCTCGGTGCGGCCATGACGCGCGAGCCAGAGCGGACTCTCGGGCACGAACAGTCTTACCACCCAGATAATCATGCTGGCGGCGGCGCCGATCAGCACCACCCAGCGCCAGCCCTCGACACCGTAGGGCGCGAGCGGCACCAGCCACCAGGCGACAAAGGCGACGACCGGCACGGCAACGAACATGATCGACTGGTTGACCGCAAAGGCGCGCCCGCGCACCCGGCTCGGCACCAGCTCGGTGATATAAGCGTCGATGGTGATGACCTCGACGCCAATGCCGATGCCGGCGAGGAAGCGCCAGAACAGCAGGCCTTCCGAGGAGGCTTGGCAGGCCATGATCACGGACGCTGCGCTGTAACCGAGCAGCGCGTAGGTGAAAATTGCGCGGCGGCCGAAACGGTCGGCGAGGAAGCCGAGGAAGAAGGTGCCGACGAACAGCCCGGCGAACGTCGCGGCGACGAAGGCGCCGATGCCGGAGAAGCCGAAGAAGGCCGTGGTCGTCGTCGAGAGCAATCCGCTGCGGCTCAGCCCCGGCGCGATGTAGCCGGTCAGGAACAGATCGTAGACCTCGAAGCAGCCGCCGAGCGAGAGCAGGATGACGAGGCGCCAGACATAGCCCGTCGCCGGCATCGCCTCGAGCCGTCGCGAGATCTCGTCCGGTCCGGATGGTGCAGTGCCGAGCTCAAAGCCCGTGTCGATGCCGACAACGCTCATGATGTCCTCCCCGTGGCGCGCGGATCGCGCGCGGTTCCCGGCGACTCATCTCTGTCTTTTTCTCGCGAGCCTTGCCGGACCGCGCTATGTTGGCCGGCCGAAGCCAGAAATCCAGACGAACATATCGATCGAAGCGTTCTATATTTTCGAACTCGCGTGTTCTTCGCCTCTCCCCGTGTGCTCCCCGTAAGAACAGCGAGAGGGGACAGCAGCGCCGCCGCTCTACCCCACCAATGTCGCTTGCCAGCCGCCGCTGCGGACCTGCTCGGCGATCAGGGCGAGCATCAGGCGGCTCATCTCTTCCATCGCATAGGTCATCGGGCGGTTGCGCAGGCGGCACAGATACAGCGTGCGGATCAGTTTTGGCGCGACCACCTCGCGCGCGACCAGGCGGCCGGCGTCCAGCTCCTCCCGCGCGAACAGCTTTGTGGCGATGGCACAGCCGAGCCCCTCCACCAGCGCGCCGGTCATGCCGGTGATCGAGTTGGCGTGCAGGATAGCGTTCGCCTCCAGGCGCTTGAGCAGCACCGGATCATCCAGCAGCGCGCGCGAGGAGAGGCCGTAGCGCAACAGGATCAGCGGCAATCTGCTCAGCTCCTCGAACCGGATCGGGGCCTTGCTCCTGCCCACCAGCTTCGGAATGCCGACACAGAACATCTCCTCTTCCAGCACCGGTTCGGCGATCAGCTCCTTCTCCGACGGTGGATTGTAGACCAGCGCCAAATCGACGTTGGACGCCATCAGATGCATCAGCGTCGCGCCGGACATGCTTTCGGTGAGCGACAGCTTCAGCTTGGGATATTGGGAGAGCACCGTACGCATCAGGGCCACGCCGATCGCCTTGACGGCGGAATTGGCCATGCCGATCGAGATATTGCCGGCGATGACGCGCGCGCCCTCACGCACCTCGGTCTCGGCCTCGGTCATCGCGCGCAGGATGATGCGGGCATGTTCGTAGAGCCGCTCGCCCGCCGCCGTCGGTTCCATTCCGCGCGGCTTGCGCTCGAACAAGCGCGTTGCGAACTCGGCTTCCAGGTTCGAGATATGATGGCTGAGCGCGGACTGCGCGACGCTGACCTGGTCGGCCGCGCGCGACAGGTTCCGCTGCTCGTAGACGGCGATGAAATAACGGAGCTGGCGTGAATCCATGGCGAAGCGTTCTATAAGCACGAAGGCAATCTTCGATAGATTATATTTTTCAGAAGGCTTGTGAAGGCCTAGTTTTCGAGGCGAAGAACAGGGAGAGACGCATGATTGAGGCCGGATTGCCGCTTGAGGGCGTGCGGGTCGTCGAGATGACCCACATGGTCATGGGCCCGACCTGCGGCATGATCCTCGCGCAATTCGGTGCCGAGGTGATCAAGGTCGAGCCGCCCGCCGGCGACAAGACCCGCACGCTTGGCGGCATGGGGACAGCGTTCTTTCCGCTGTTCAACCGTGGCAAGCGCAGCGTCGTGCTGGATCTAGCGATCCCTGCTGACCGCGACACCATGCACCGGCTGCTCGAGACGGCCGACGTGTTCCTGGAAAATTTCCGCGATGGTCAGCTCGAGAAGCAGGGGCTGAATACCGAGGAGTTGCGCCGCCTTCATCCGCATCTGATCGTCGCCGGCCACAAGGGTTTTCTGTCCGGGCCCTACGAGCATCGGCCCGCGCTCGACGAGGTGGTGCAGATGATGTCGGGGCTCGCCGCCATGACCGGCACGAAAGAGAAGCCGCAGCGCGTCGGCTCCTCGGCCAACGACATCATGGGCGGCATGTTCGGCGTTATCGCGATTTTGGCCGCGCTCTATCAGAAGCGCGGGGGCAAGCGCGACGGCGCTGACATCCGCATCGGCCTGTTCGAGAACTGCCTCTTCCTGGTCGCCCAGCATATGGTCGACTACGAGATGACCGGCAACAAGCCGCGCTCGATGCCGGAGCGCGAGCATGCCTGGCCGATCTACGACATCTTCGATGCCGCAGACGGCGGGCGCATCTTCATCGGCGTCGTCACCGAAGGTCACTGGCAAAGCTTTTGCCGCGAGTTCGGCCTTGCGGAATTCCTTGATGATCCGGCCTTGCGCACCACGACCGACCGCATCCTGGCGCGGTCGCGGATCATTCCGCGTGTCGCGGAGATCATTCGGCAGCGGAATGTCGGAGAGCTTTCGCAAAGGCTCGACGCGCTCAACATCTGCTTTTCGCCTATCAACCGTCCCGAGGATCTCTTGACCGATCCGCATGTGCTGCGGCCGGGCGGTCTCGTCAACAACATCAATGCCGACGGCAAGCCGTTCCGCGTGCCGGCGCTACCGGTCGAGTGGAACGGCAGCCACATCGGCGAAGGTCTGAAGGTCGCGCCGCTCGGTGCCGACACGTCGGCGGTTCGCGCCGAGATCGACAACAACGACGTCACGTCAAAAGCCGCTGGGAGGCGCGCATGAGCCGGATCGAGACAATTTACCCCGCGGATCGCGTCAGCCTGCGCGAAGTCGGCTTGCGCGATGGGCTCCAGCTCGTGAAACAGTTTCCGTCCACCGAGGCCAAGCAGCGCTGGCTGCGCGAGGAATATGCCGCCGGCGTGCGTCATTTCGAGGTCGGCTCGTTCCTGCCGGAAAAGACGTTTCCGCAATTTGTCGACGTTCGCGATGTGATCGGAACGGTGGCAGGTCTGCCCGGTGCCCACGGCATCGCGCTTGCGCTCAACGAGCGCGGGGTCAACGAGGCGCTGGAATCCGGCGTCGGCGAGATCGCCTCCGTGGTCTCGGCGACCGAAGAGCACAGCCAGGCCAACACACATCGCTCACGCGACTCCGCGATCGCCAATGTGAGGCGTCTCTGCGGGATGCGCGACGCCAGCGCCCACAGGCCGCTCGTGAACGCCGCGATCTCGATGGCGCTGGGCTGCTCGATCACCGGCGCGGTCGATCCGAAAGAGGTGCTGCGCCTGGTCGACAAATGCCTTGAGGCCGGCGTCGATTTCGTCGCGATCGCCGACACTGTCGGCTATGCCGGACCGAAGCAGGTGGGTGAATTGTCGCGCGCCGCAGTCAAGCTCGCCGGCGCAAAGCCGATCTGCATCCATCTCCATGACACCCGCGGCATGGGCATCGCCAACGCCGCGGCTGCGCTGGACGAGGGCGTGCGCATCCTCGACGGCTCGCTCGGCGGCCTCGGCGGTTGCCCGTTCGCGCCCGGTGCGACCGGCAATGTCGTGTTCGAGGACCTCGTGTTCCTCTGCGAGAGCAAAGGCTTTGCGACGGGGATTGATTTGGAGCAGCTGATCGCGGTCCGCAAGATTCTGCGTGAGGAGATGCCGAACGAGCAGCTCTACGGCGGCGTGGCGCGGGCGGGCCTGCCCGGTGGGAGTGCTGCGAAGGCGGCGTAAAGCCACGAGCACAGTGCTCTTCCCTTCTCCACTTGTGGGAGAAGGTGGTGCGAAGCGCCGGATGAGGGGTTTCTCTCCGCGAATTCAAATCGTGAGCGATGCTCTCGCGGAGAGAGACCCCTCACCCGTCTCGCCGCTTTGCGGCGAGCCACCCTCTCCCACAAGGGG
>NZ_VSSR01000031.1 GCF_008123515.1 Bradyrhizobium cytisi | reverse complement strand
CGCCAAATACGTTCAGATCGCAACCCCCGCCTGTCCGTCGTTGGGACAGAAATCCATCAGCATGCATGTGTTGCGTCATAGCGCCGCGATGCGACTGCTGCGGGCAGGAATTGAGACCTCGGTGATAGCACTTTGGCTCGGCCACGAGCAGGTCGAAACCACCCACATCTACCTACACGCTGATATGGGAATCAAGGAACGCGCACTGGCCGCGACAGCTCCAGCGGTAGCCACCCCCGGTCGTTTTCGACCGAATGACAAGCTTCTCGCATTTCTGGAGGCGCTGTGATTATGCCGACTCCAACGCAGCGATCGCCGCCGCCAGAGCCCGTTCAGAGGCAATGGTCGGCATAATCCCGAGGTCGGCATAGTAGAGATTGCACATGTTGCAAATCAGTCCCTAACGCTCGCCGGGCCACCAATATGACGCCGGATGATCGGCTGAAATCTTCGTAGGCCTTAGCGCCACCAGCGCGCTTCGCTTGTACGGGTAGCGCCGCACCTGCGAGCAGTCCTTGCACCGCATATAGCGTTCAAGCTCGTGAACGGGCGTTGTCTTTGGACGTCGAATAATATCGAGGGCCACAGTCTGATTGGTATCGCATCCGAGGCATCGAATCTCAAGATAGAGGAAGCCGGCGTTGATGGCGTCGCCGATCGTGGGTGATGGCTGAGCTGGACCCCTGTAGCCGAGCATCCAGTAATTCCACGCAACGCAGGCGAGCTTATCGGCTTCCTTGCGCGCGCTCGCGGCTTGTTCAGCCGACATCTTGATCTGGGTTCCGTAGAGATAATGGCGCGATTTCGTGGACATACGGCATCAAAGCCAAGCCGCGAGGCCTTGGCAAATTATCGATCCCTAGTGGTGTCGGCCGCGAAGGTCGTACTCGGTTTGGTGGCTGTGGAAAAAATCGGGGAGCGAAGAAGAGCCGACCTGGCAGCAAAGAAGCAGACCGCTCGCGGTCGCGATCAAGACCGCGCGCGCGTGGCGGGTGGGCAAAAGTACGAAGTCGACTATCTTCACCGCGGATGCGGAACGGCGCGTCTGCCGATAGCCGGCTGTAATGGCGGCTCTGGCGCGCGAGTCCCCCCGTCGCGCGCCGGAGTCGATTCGGTTTATCCTCTTAAAGAGCTTGACCCGTCGGTCAAAACACTGCCAGAATGGCATCATCGAAAAGGTGTTCGGTTCGGCCCGCGCGGAGCAATCCGCCGCGGGCTTTTATTCGTCCAAAGCTTTTATGTCGCCTGTTGACCCGTTGCGGACATCGTCCGATCCTTAAAAATTGAGCATTCCACGCCGCGAAGGGTTGATATATTGGCATTATGCAACCAGGTGGACCTCTGGCATTTCGATGCAGGCAATGAGTTTGCAAATCAGTCTCGGGGACGCGGGGGCCTTAATCCTCGAGGAACATCCCGCCTCAATTGTGATTGTCAGCGCGGCTGGCATTGCCGCTCTGTTGATCTTGATCCTCACGCGAGTGCAGCGGACGAAAGCACGTCTATTGCTAGTCGCTCTCGTGCTGATCACGGTGCCGATCTTGGCACTGTGTATTCCTGGTTCCTGGTACGTCGTCAGATCGATGCTTATCCCCACCAAAGCTGCGGAGATCGAGCTTCCTGATTTGGAAGCCACACTTGGACTTGAGTTTTACTTGCACTGGAGCACCGACTCGGGGCGCTACCTCGTCGTAAGAAACTCCGCAGGTGTGGTCAGACAGCACCTGTCCGCCTTTGATTGGACGCACTGGCCCAGAACGAGCGTCTACCTCACCAATGACGGACGGGTCGCCGTTTTGGGGCCAACCTATGACGACTACATCGTTGATCCAAAGAGGCGCACCATCGAGACCCTTTGGAACGGAACACCTTCCGACACCTGGACCTATTTCGGAGCGTTTGATTTCAGGAACGAGAAGCTTGTCTTCATTCCTGCATCAGAGCAGCGCGAGTGCACGGCGACACGGGGCGTAACTGATCCATCGGCCGCTAGGCCCGAAGGGCGTGGTGATCGATGCGATCAGGAGGCACTCAAATATTAAGATGCTTGCAATAGCAGGACCCTATTTCCGGTTCTGGCCCATCTGAGACTTTAGGCATTTAACCTAGAATGGCGCAGCGTCGAGGTGCGATCAACGCTCAGTTTATATTAACTTGTGGGGGTCACATGAGGACGTTTTCTCTAGCGGCAGGGGGTATCTTGGCCGTGATGATGCTGTCATCGACTGCGACCGCAGCTGAGTTGAGGGTTCTGGCCGGTGGCGCCATGACAGCAGTGTGGGCGGGCCTCAAGCCGAAGTTCGAACAAACCTCAGGCCACAAGCTTGATATCTTCTTCGGCACCACTCCGAACCTGATCAAGGAAGCGACCTCCGGCAAGCCGTTTGATGTCGGCGTCGTGCCGGTCGAGGTGATGAGGGACGCTGGCGCGCGATCACATTTCGCAGCTGGGCCGACGCTGGACATAGCTCGTGTCGGCCTCGGTGTCGCGGTTCGCGCCGGTGCGCCGAAGCCCAACATCTCCACGCCCGACACGTTAAAAGCTGCCTTGCTCCAGGCGGAATCGGTCGCCTCGATTCCGGAAAGCGCAACCGGCTATTCAATAGCGAGGGTATTCGAGCGCCTCGGCATCACCGAGCAGATGAAAGCCAAGATGAAAGCGCAGCCGACGCCGGCAGAGGTCGTCGCTGTGGTTGCCAAGGGCGAGGCTGAACTCGCGCTCTTCCTGATGAACGTCTTGACGGTGCCGGGCCTCGATGTGGTTGGCCCGTTCCCTGCTGACTTGCAGCAGGATGTCGTATTCACGGCCGCGCTCGGTGCGGGTACGAAGGAAGCCGCAGCCGCGAAGGCGCTCGTCGACTACCTGAAAACGCCGGACGCCATATCGGTGATCAAGAGCAAAGGTATGACGCCGGGGTGAAACAACAGCTGCTTCGTGGGGCAACGACGTTCAATCGGCGCTGCTACAGCGGATTGCTTAACCCGCTGGTGCATATGGACCTAAGCCGAAGCTCGCTTGAAGACGTGTCATTTCGGCTCTCAGAGGCGGACCGGACGCCGATCCAGCTTGGCGTCTACCGCCGCTTGTGACCCAGAGTCGACGCGAGCTTCGTTCGCATGCGTTCAGGTCGCTGCTCTGTTTCCATCCGGCGTGGGGTAGTGACCTGTTTCCGAGCGCGATGGCCTAGTTTGAATTTGGCGATGGCTTGATCTGAAAATGACCCCAGCTCCAGGCAATGGGGGGACGATGGAGCTGGGGCCCATTCGGGGTCGCCCTTGGGGAAGGGCATCGGGAAAACCTACTACTCGGCAAAGCGTTCCCGTCGTTTAGGAACGGCAACCTGACTGCTTGAGTTTGTATGCGGGCAGACATGGAGAAATGCCATGTTGACGCTGTTGGTACTGGCTGGAACCGTAGTGATGATGATCGTCGTTACTCTCGGTCTCTTTAAAGCCGCTGGGCTGAAGCGAGTGGAGGATTTGGTTCCTGCACCTCGGAAGACGAATGAATCGGACCAACTCCGCGAGGAGTAAGGCCGCCTCAGTTGGCGGGCCCGCTTGCATCCGGCGCCGACAATTCCGCTGGTGGCTCAAGGCCGACATAGATCCGGTCGGCACCCTACCTCGCCTTTCGAGTAAAGCGGACAGTCGGGTCTATTCTGATTTGACACGTCGGGCAAAACACTGGCAGAATGGCATCATCGAAAATCCGAAGTTGGCTCGCAGGGTGCACCCGCTGCGGGCCTTTTCATTTCAACATAGGCTTTGACACGTCGGGCAAAACACCGGCAGAATGACATCATCGAAACGAGTTTGGTTCGCCCGCGCCGGAAGCATCCGCCGCGGGTTTTTCGTTTCGATTTCGAGATCGGACGGCGTCCCGCGCATCGCGGCCTCGCCCTCGTTGAAACGCGTTCATGGAGCGCCGATCGGCGCGCCGCCGTCCGAACCATTTTGGCCGTGCACGCGCGAACGTGCCGGCCCGAGGTGTGAGCGCTGTTCGCTCGCGCCGCTGCGGCCTCCGGACAAACGGAGATAGGGTTCGCGCCCGAAACGATCGCGTCGTCACGCGGTCTGCCGCGCATTTTGTTTGCTGTGGAGAGAGCATGACCGCCTATCTGATATCGCTCGCGGTCGCGGGCCTTGTTGCAATCGCGTTGTGGGAAGGAATCTCTGGATGGAAGTGAAGCAAGAGGGCGACGCAACCCCTTGCGGCGTTGTCGCCAAAAGGCAGTTCAGGCAAAGGACGATGACCGAGCTGCGATCATTGGCGAGAAGCTTTACCAAGAGCGCGATCGACGTGCTCGTTCACCTCATGTCGAGCAAGGAAGTTGCGCCAGCGGCGCGCGTCGCTGCGGCAATTGCGATCCTCGATCGCGGTTGGGGAAAGCCGGTGCAGCCACACGATGCCGAAGGGTCGATTGAGCTGATTCATCGGATCGAGCGCGTCATCGTGCATCCGGATAACTTCTCCAGGCAGGCTGCCGAACGGATCGATGACGCAGCACTCTTGAACACCTCACCAGCGACAACCGAGGGGAATAAATCGCCATGATCAACAATAGGCCGACTATTCCAGCCAAATCGACATCCTTGACAAGCCAGGAGCCTGCAGCACCCGAGTGGTCTCGTTGGATGAAAGATGCGCTTTCGCTTCCGCCGCGCGTTGATACGGCAATCAAGGCAGACGGTGAGAGCAAACCGGAGCGTGTCGATCGCTCGCAGATCCGAATTTTAAGCCGTGTGCCTCCGCGCGCCTGATGTCCATCCTGAAAATCCCAACGGCCAAGATCTTTGCGCCGCTGCTCAAGCCTGCGCGCTACAAGGGCGTGTACGGCGGACGCGGCTCGGGCAAATCGGATTTCTTCGGCGAGCTGCTGGTCGAGACCTGCCAGGCCGAGCGCGGGACGCTGGCGGTCTGCATCCGCGAGGCGCAGCGGACGCTGGCGCAATCGTCGAAACGGCTGATCGAGGGCAAGATCGCAAGCCTCGGGCTCGGCCACGGTTTCAAGTTCTATAGCGACAAGATCGAGACGTCCGGCGACGGGCTGATCATCTTTCGCGGGCTGCAGGTCTTGCAGCGACACTGGGGCAGGGGACTTCAGCGCAGGTTGATGCGGGCCGTCGAGGCGCGGGGCCGGCGCATCGGATGGGACAGTATCGTTTCGGATACAACGGACAATCGTTTCTCCGCGAATAATTTCATCCGGGCGGGCTATCGGCTCTACCAACCCGTGGTGCCCTGGGCCTGGTCGCATACGCTCTATTGGCGAAGGTCGCTTCGTTGAGCCAGGTTTCCCGTGATACGGAAGCTGGCTTTCGCAACGTCAAAACGGCGCGCGCTCGCCTGGAATGCTTGAGGACCCGTCAGCTTGACCGCTGCCGGGTCCTTTTTGCGTATTGAAGCGTTGCTGCCGAAGCACTTGCGCAGGCGACTTCGCCGGGCTTTAAGTTCGCTTGCAGGAAATTCGGCGAGCACAAGCCGATGTAGGGGAGCCACAAGGATGTCCACCAAGCCTCAATTGCCGGAACGTCCGTCGCGGGCGGCGGGAGGGCCAACCGCACTTGATGGTCTGCTGGTCGTCGATTTCACGCGGGTGGTCGCGGGTCCCGCCTGCACACAGACGCTTGCCGATTTCGGCGCCCGCGTCATCAAGATCGAGAACCCCGATGGTGGCGACGACACGCGCGCGTATGAGCACGCCGAGATTGGCGGCGAAAGCGCGGCTTATCTCAGCCTGAACCGCAACAAGAGCGGCATCGCGCTCGATCTCGCGGTGCCGGAGGCGCGCGAGGTCGCGCTGGATCTCATCCGCCAGGCTGACGTGGTCGTTGAGAATTTTTCCAGCGGGGTCATGAAGAAGTTCGGCCTCGATTACGAGGCTGTCGCGCCGCTCAACCCGCGGCTGGTCTATTGTTCGATCTCGGCCTACGGACGCAACGGACCGTTCGCCTCGCGCCCCGGCTTCGATCCGATCACGCAAGCCGAGAGCGGCTTCATGTCGCTCAACGGGTTCGCCGATGGTCCGCCGGTTCGGACCGGCCCGCCGATTGTCGACATGGCGACGGGGATGTCCGCCTGCAATGCCATCCTGCTGGCGCTACTGGCGCGGGATCGGCTCGGCCGCGGACAGCATGTCGAGGTCGCCCTGTTCGACGTCGCCATGGGAATGACCGGCTTCTATGGGATGGCCTATCTGATCAACGGCAAGAACCCCGGACGGTTCGGAAATTCGCCGAACGGGTCTCCCACCGTCGGCGTCTACGAGGCATCCGACGGTCCGCTCTACATGGCCTGCGCCAATGACCGGTTGTATCGACGGCTGGTGGTCGAGGTGATGAACCGCCCGGATCTCATCAACGAGCCACAGTTCGCGACGCGGAAGGCGCGGTCCGAGAACAAGGAGCTATTGCGCGCAGCGATCGCGGAGGTGTTCGCGAGCGACACGCTCGAGAACTGGATGGCGAAGATGAAGCTGGCCAATATCCCCGTCGGCTATCTCCGGACCGTCGAGGAAGGGTTCAATGCGCCCGAAGCACGCGAACGCGCGCGTCTGAACCGAATCCCGCATCGCACAGCGCAATGGGTGCCGAACATCGAGCCGCCGATCAAGATGAGCCTGACTGCGGCGATTGATCCCGTGGCTGCGCCCCTGCTGGGCGAGCATACCGAGGGCGTCATGCGCGAGATGCTTGGTTACGACAAAGAGCGGATTGCGGCTTTGGCGGAAAAAGGGGCCTTTGGGCTGCCCAAGGCCACGACGTCGGACTGAACGCTGCTCCGGCTTGATTTGGCAGGGTTCCGGCCGCATAAATGCATGTGAGCGAGGGACACGAATGGCGCCTGGTCAAGAGCCGAGCATGGGTCAGTCGGTGGTGACAGACTCCGGCGCACGAGCCTATGCGACGATGATTGCCAAGGCCCGGTCGCTCGTGCCGCAATTGCGGGAGCGCGCGGCCCGCACCGAGGAGCTGCGGCACCTGCCACCCGAAACCGAGCAAGACCTGCACGATGCTGGTCTGTTCCGGATGCTTCAGCCGAAGCGCGTTGGCGGCGCCGAGTTCGATTACGTCGCCCTTATCGATTGCGCCGAGTTGCTCGGACAGGCCGATGCATCGGTGGCGTGGAATTTTGCCAATCTGGCGAGCCACCACTGGATGCTCGCCATGTTCGAGCAGCGCGCGCAGGATCTGGTTTGGGGCCGGGACCCGGACGTGCTGATCGCGTCATCCTTCATCTTCCCCGCCGGCCGCGCCAGGAAGGTTGAGGGCGGGTACCGGTTGCACGGAAGCTGGCCGTTCTCGTCGGGTGTCGGCTCCTGCGCGTGGAACATGCTCGCAAGCGTCGTTTCGTCGGACGACGAGGCTGACGGTATCGAATACCGCATCTTCCTGTTGCCCAAGGCCGACTACAAGATCCTCGACACCTGGAACGTCGCCGGATTGCGCGGCACCGGGTCGTCGGATGTCGAAGTCAGCGACGCCTTTGTGCGCGAGCATATGACGGTCGCTGTCGGTGATCTGGCAGGAGGCGCACCGCCCGGAAGCAAGGTGAACCCCAATCCGCTCTATGCGCTGCCGGTGTTCTCGCTATTTCCTTATGTTCTCTCCGGCGTCGCGCTCGGGAATGCTCAGGCCTGCCTGGACGACTACACGGAAGTCGCGCGTCACCGCATATCGACATACAACCGTGCCAAGCTGAGCGACTTCCAAAGCACACAAATCAAGATCGCGGAGGCTTCCGCGAAGATCGATGCTGCACGCCTCATCATGCGCTCGGCCTGTATCGAGGCGATGGAGCACGCACGAAGCAAGCACACACCCGACACGGCGATCAAGACCAGGTATCGGCGCGACGGGGCGTTCTCGGTCAATTTGTGCACGGATGCCGTCTCGATGCTGTTCGCGGCGAGCGGCGCGCGCGGCCTGTTCACGACGGGCGTATTGCAGCGGCAGTTCCGCGATGCGCACGCGATCAACTCGCACCTCGCGTTCAATTTCGATGCGGCCGGAACCAATTATGGACGTGTGGCGCTCGGCCTGCCGTCCGAGAATCTCACCTTGTGAGGCCGGCTGATGAATGATCTGCCAAAGCAGCCGGCCGTTCCTGATCCGGCCAACGAGTTCGCGAGCGACAAGTCGCAGATTGATCCGCGTGATTTCCGCAGCGCGCTCGGCACCTACGGAACAGGCGTAACGATCATCACAGCCACGGCCGCTGATGGAGCGCCGTATGGCATCACCTGCAACTCGTTTGCGTCGGTCTCCTTGAATCCTCCCCTGGTGCTCTGGAGCCTCGGAGTTTATTCCTCGAGCCTGAGCGTGTTTCAGAACGCCAGCCATTTCACCGTCCACGTGTTAGGAACCTCACAGCAGGCGCTTGCAAATAAATTCGCAAAGCCGTCCGAGGACAAGTTCGCCGGCGTGGATTGGATGCCAGGCCTCGGTAACGCGCCGGTTCTTGCCGAGAGCGTTGCCAATTTTCAGTGCCGGTCAGTCAATCGCTATTACGGCGGCGATCACGTGATCTTTCTCGGTGCGGTCGAGGCCTATGCCTACAATGCAAAAGAGGCGCTGCTGTTTGCGCGGGGGACGTATGGCCGGTTCCTGCCTGACGACGAGCGTAAGAAATCGCCGTAGGGCGATCCAGGGACGCTCGTCGGTTCAACGGTCCGGAGCCGAGAGCGTGTAGATTTCCAGGGCGTCCGCGTCTGCGCCGCGTGCAGCCTTGGCCAGCCTGAAGATCTGTCCCGCGAGCGTTGCCATGGGCACCGGCGTTGACGTTGCCTGGGCGACATCGGCCACAGTGTCGAGGTCCTTCAGCATCGTCGCGATGTGGCCGAGCGGCGGCGAATGAATGCCCTGGACCATGCGCGGCACGAAGAGCTGAAGCGGGATCGAATCCGCAAAGCCGCCGGCGAGCGCTTCAGGCAATCGGCTTGCGTCAATTCCGGCATTCGAGGCAAGGCGCGTTGCCTCTGCGAGCACGGCCATTGCGCATCCGACGATCACTTGGTTGCAAAGCTTTGTGGTCTGGCCAGCGCCGATCGGACCCATGTGGGTGAACCTGCGCGCCATGGCCAGCACATAGGGCCGGGCCCGCTCGATGTCGGAGGCCTCTCCGCCGGCCATGATGGCAAGCGTGCCCTCTTCAGCGCCCTTGGTGCCGCCGGACACCGGTGCATCGATCCAGCTTGCACCGTTCGCAGACTTCAATTGCGCTGCAAGCTCGCGTGCGGCGTCGGGATGGATCGATGAAAAATCGACCACGAGCTTGCCTGCGCCGGGAGCCACTGCAAGACCTTCCGGCCCGAAGATCACCTCTTCGACGGCAGCGGCATCCGTCACGCACATGAAGATGATGTCGGAGTTCGCCAGCAGGTCGCGAGGCGTGTCCGCGCGCTTGACGCCGGCGTCGACGAGCGGTGCGACCTTGCCTTCCGAACGGTTCCAGGCGCTGACGTGATAGCCGGCCTTGAGCAAGCGCCGGGTCATCGGTGTCCCCATCAGTCCCAGGCCGAGATAGCCGAGCTTCTCGACGCCTTGCGGGTTTGTCATACTCGCATCAGCCATAGGTTGCCTCCATCTGTAGCGGCGCAACGCCGCGCGACCGCTGCGCACCATACATAACGCATCCCGCGGCGAAACCGGCCGGCTTGCATGGCTTGCCTGATTGTTTGAACCATGAAACATTCGGGCCGGTTGGGTTGGGTGGCGCCGGTCGGCGCCCGGAGCAACGGAGTGGGCACGATGCGGGCTGTTTCGACGTGGATGCTGGCAATAGGGGCCGTGGCGGCCATGATCGCGGGCGCAAGCCCCTCACGGGCGCAGCAGACGATCCGCGTGGGCTGGACCATCCCGGCCGAGGAATCCAAATACTGGATGATGCGCAGGCCGGCCGAATTTCCCGATATCGGCAAGAGCTACAACATCGAATGGACTCAGTTTCAGGGCACCGCGCCGATGACGCAGGCCTTGGCGGCCGGCGCACTGGATTGCGCGACGCAGGCGCCACTCTCGCTTGCAAACGGCGTGGTCGGCGGCAATCTCAAGGCCTACATCGTGGCGCAGCACGTCTTCGAGAAGCCTGGTGGCTTCTCGGTCTACTGGGCGGTCATGGATGACTCGCCGATCAAGACCATTGCAGATCTCAAGGGCAAGACAGTCGGCATTTCCGTGATCGGCGGCGGCACGCAAGGCCCGTTCAACCTGCTGCTGAAGGAGAACGGCGTCGATCCGGCCAAGGACATCAAGCTGGTTGAGGTTGGTTTTGCCGTCTCCGAGGATGCCCTGCGTCAGGGCCGGGTCGATGCGGTCAACATGAACCAGCCGTTTGCGGCGCGAGCTGAGGCCAAGGGCGGCACAAGAAAACTGTTCTCGCTGTCGCAGGCCATGCCGAACATCGTGCACATCCTGGAAGCCTGCCGTGCCGATTTCGTCGACAAGAACCCGGAATTGGTGAAAACCTACGTCCGCGATATTACGTCGGGAATGAAGAAGGCGCTGGCGAACCGCGAAGAGACCTTGAAGGTGGTCAACGAAGTCTTGAAAGCGCCCATCCCGGTGCTCGAGACTTATCTGCTCAAGGACAACGATTTCGGGCGCGATCCCGGTGCAGCGCCGAATTTCCCGGCGATCCAGAAGATGCTCGACATCTATGCGGAAACCGGAATGCTGCCGAAACTGGATGTCGCGCAGTTCAAGCATCCGACGATCGTCGCGCCGCTGCAATAGGCGATCGGGCTGTTCGCTGGACCAATGAGGTCGCAATGTCCCGTCGTGTGCGGGACATTGCATGAAGATAATGCAGGCATGAAGAAGTTGCGATCACGGATAACGACTGACGGCCTCGACCGGGCGCCGCACCGTGCCTTCATGCGTGCCATGGGACTGGATGACGCGGCCATTGCCAAGCCGATGGTGGGCATCGTCAGCATGAAGGGCGAGCAGACGCCCTGCAATATGACCCACGACTTTCAGGTGGCTGCGGCCAAGACAGGGGTAGAGGAGGCCGGCGGCACGCCGCGCGAATTCTCAACCATCTCGGTGTCCGATGGCATCAGCATGAATCACGAGGGAATGAAGTTCTCTCTGTTCTCGCGTGAGCTGATCGCCGACTCCATCGAGGCCGTCGTCCACGGCCTCGCATATGACGCGTTGATCGGATACGGCGGATGCGACAAGACGCTTCCGGGCGTGATGATGGGCATGGTTCGTTGCAACGTGCCTTCCATCTTCATCTATGGCGGTAGCTCGCTGCCGGGCCGCGTGGATGGACGCACGCTGACCGTCCTCGACTCCTACGAGGCCGTCGGCAGCTTCATGACCGGTGAGATCGACGCCGCGGCGCTCGAGCGGATCGAGCGCGCCTGCCTGCCGACCATTGGCGCCTGCGCCGGTCAGTTCACTGCGAACACCATGGGGATGGTATCGGAGGCGATGGGCCTGACCATTCCCAATGTGTCAATGGTGCCCGGCGTCTATGCCGAGCGCGCGCAGATATCGCGCCGCGCAGGGCGATTGATCATGGAGATGCTCGAACGAGGCGGGCCGCTTCCGCGTGACGTCGTGACGCTGAAGTCCCTGGAAAATGGAGCTGCGATTGTTGCCGCCACGGGCGGGTCAACCAACGCCGCACTGCATCTGCCGGCGATTGCGAACGAGGCCGGCATTGCGTTCACGATCGATGATGTCGGCGAGGTCTTTGCCAGGACGCCGCTGATCGGAAACCTGCGGCCGGGCGGCAAGTACACGGCAAAGGATGTTTACGACATCGGCGGTGCGGCCGTCGTGATCCACGAGTTGATCGAGAGCGGGCATGTCGATGGCAGCTGCCTGACCATCACGGGCCGTACGCTCGCGGAAGAGTACGGCGCGGCCAACGCGCCCGATGGCGAGGTGGTTTACGCGGCCCGCGCGCCGATCATGCCTGATGGCGGCGTAGCCGTTCTGAAGGGCAATCTCTGTCCCGATGGCGCCGTCATCAAGGTCGCGGGCTTGAAGAGCCAGTTCTTCGAGGGCGTGGCGCGCGTCTTCGAGGATGAAGAGGCCTGCGTCGCGGCCGTTCGTGACCGCAGCTACAAGGCTGGCGAGGTTTTGGTGATCCGCAATGAAGGGCCGGTCGGTGGTCCTGGCATGCGCGAGATGCTCGGCGTCACCGCGCTGATCTACGGCCAGGGCATGGGTGAGAAGGTGGCCCTGATCACGGATGGCCGGTTCTCGGGTGCCACGCGCGGCATGTGCATCGGCTATGTATCGCCCGAAGCGTTCGTCGGAGGCCCGCTGGCGCTTGTCCGCGATGGCGACAAGATCCGGATTGATGCCGCCGGCCGCCGCATGGACTTGCTGGTCGACGAGCAGGAACTCGCTGCACGCCGACGCGATTGGAAGCAACGCCCGCCGCGTCATCGCGCCGGAGCGTTGGCGAAATATGCGCGTCTGGTCGGCCAGGCACCGGGTGGAGCGGTCACTCATGAGGGACCGGCGGAGTGGCCGTGGTTCGACTGAAAAATCGCGCACGTGCGAAATAGTGATCCGTCTGGCAAGTTTCTTGCTAAGCTCGTTCCGCTGATGGAGGACATTCAGCAGGTCGGTTGCGTGACGTTCGCGCATGAGTGAAGCGAGAGACGGGATGAAGGTGGTGCCTTCGAGATCGAGCGAATGGGTGAGACCGGTGACGTCACAAAAGCCGGCTTCTGCGATCATCGAGATCGACCGCGTCTCGCAGGTTTTCCAGACCTCGGCGCGCAAGGATCATCTTGCGCTGTCTAACATCTCGCTAACGATCGAAGAGGGGGCATTCGTCTCGATCCTCGGTCCGTCCGGCTGTGGCAAGTCGACGTTGCTTTACATTGTCGGTGGCTTCGTCAATCCGACCAGCGGCGCTGCAAAGATGAAAGGACAGGCGATCACGGGACCGGGTCCGGATCGCGGGCCGGTGTTCCAGGAGTTCGCGCTGTTCCCGTGGAAGACCGTGCTGGGCAACGTGATGTATGGCCCGCGCCAGCAGGGTGTGCGAGTAGCAGAGGCGGAAGCACAGAGCCGTGCTCTGATCGAAATGGTCGGCCTCAAGGGCTACGAGAGCTTCTACCCGAAAGAGTTGTCGGGTGGCATGAAGCAGCGCGTCGCGCTGGCCCGGACGCTCGCCTACCATCCCGAAGTCCTGTTGATGGACGAGCCATTCGGTGCGCTCGACGCGCATACCCGGACGCGCTTGCAGAACGATCTTCTGAACATCTGGGAGCGTGACCGCAAGACGGTGCTGTTCGTCACCCACTCGGTCGACGAAGCCGTCTTCCTTTCGGACAAGGTCGTGATGATGTCGAAATCTCCCGGCCGCATCCGGGAGGTCATCGATATCGATCTGCCGCGGCCGCGGCGCCGCAACGAGCTGTTGCTCGATCCGCGGTACCAGAAATACGTCGTCGACATCGAGCGTATGTTTGACGAGGTCGACGAGACAGGATCAGTGTCATGACCTCACCGTCGGCCTTGGCCAGACGTGCTGCCCCGATGTTCGCCTGCATCGGGTTGCTTGCGGTATGGCAGGTCGCGTCGCTTGCGCTGAAGAACGACAGCTTTCCAACGGCTATCGAAGCGATCCGCGCGATCCCGGATATCCTCGGCGACAAGGAATCTCTGATCAACATCCTGGCCTCGCTCCGCCGCATGGCGATCGGGTTCGGCATAGCGGTGCTGGTTTCGATTCCGCTGGGCCTGTTGATGGGCCGTAGCCGGGCAGTCGCGGCCTTCTTCAATCCGCTGCTGATGGTGATCTATCCGGTACCGAAGGCGGCTCTGATGCCGATCATCATGCTGTGGCTCGGCGTGGGCGACATCACCAAGACGCTGGTGATCTTTCTCGGTGTCAGCCTTCCGGTGATCTATCACAGCTTTGAAGGCGCCAAGGCCGTCGAGGAGAAGATGCTGTGGTCAGGCGCGGCGATGGGACTTTCGCCCTTGCAGCGCTTGGTCCGCATTGTGTTGCCTGCTGCGCTCCCGGAGATCCTGACCGGGTGCCGCACCGGCCTGGTGCTGGCGCTGATCACGATGATCACCAGCGAGATGATCGCGCGGCAATCGGGAGCGGGGAATATCCTGTTCAACGCGCTCGATATGGGCCAATACGATACGGTGTACGCGATGATCATCATCGTCGGCGCGATGGGCATCTGTCTCGATGCGGTCTTCGAGCGCGTCCGTGCGAGACTGGTACGCTGGTCCGAGCCTCAGTTTGACATGCCGTTGAGCTTCTCATGATGCCGCGTTCTCTTTCAGCAAACGTCATCTTTGGGCTCGCGCCAATCGTACTGGTGATCGCGCTATGGCAGGGCCTGGTGTCGTTCGGCTTCGCGCCCGTGGTTTTGCTGCCGCCGCCGGGCGTCGTCTTCGGCCGGCTGCTCAAGCAACTCGTGACATGGACGTTTCAACAGGAGATCGCGGCGACCCTGATCCGGCTCTTTGCCGGCTTCGCGATTGCGGTCGTCCTCGGCGTCAGTATCGGCATCGCGGCCGCTGCCAGTCCGGCGATCAACGCCATAGTTCGGCCGATCGTACGGGTGCTGGCGCCGCTGCCGAAGGTTGCGCTCTATCCGGCCCTGTTGTTGCTGCTCGGCTTTGGACATGGGTCGAAGATCACGCTGGTGGCGGCGGACGCGCTCTTCCCTATTCTCCTGTCGACCTATTACGGTGCTTCGACGGTGGAGCAAAAGCTGATCTGGTCGGCCATGGCAGCGGGAACGCGGCGCTATGAAATCCTGTTCAAGGTCGTCTTGCCGGCGGCAATGCCGTCGATCCTGACCGGGTGCCGGATCGGTCTTGTCATTTGCTGCATCGTGGTGTTTCTGGCAGAGATGATCACGTCGACGGACGGCTTGGGACACGTGCTCGTGACCGCGGCCCGAACCTTCCAGGCTGTCGACATGTTCGTGCCGCTGATCGCGATCTCGCTGCTAGGGTTGATCCTCAACGGCCTTTTGGGCGCCGTGCGATCGTACCTCCTACGGGGTTTCCCCGAGGCGTGACCTGACGAACAAGAAACCAGAAGATCGGGAGCAAACCATGCTGGCAGACCGCATCGAGGCAAAATGGATCGACGCGTTTTGCGAGATCTTTGAGCGTTGCGCGGTCAAGGCCGGCGATACCGCGGCGATCCTGTCGGAGACGCAGTCGCGCGCGCTGAATGTACATCTGGCAGAGCTTGCGCTGTTGCGCATGGGGGCGAAGCCTTTTCACGTCGTCATGCCGACGCCACGCAATCGGAATATCGTTCCGGTTCGCTCAACCGGGGCCAGTGAGGCAATCCAAAAGCTTGGGCCGGTCATCACTGCGCTTCAGCAGGCTGGATTCGTGGTGGATTGCACCATCGAAGGCCTGATGCATGCGGTCGAGACGCCCGAGATCCTGAAGGCCGGCGCGCGGATCCTGGTGATCTCAAACGAGCATCCCGAGGCGCTGGAGCGGATGGTGCCGGATCCGGCACTGGAGAAGCGCGTTCGCGCGGCGGCAAAGATGCTGCGTGGGACGAAGCGGATGCGGGTCACCTCGAAGGCCGGTACGGCGCTTGACGTCGACATGGTCGGAGCGTCCACGGTCGGCGTGTGGGGCTGGACCGACAAGCCCGGCACGCTGGCGCATTGGCCGGGCGGCATCGTCGTCAGCTTTCCCAAGAGCGGGACGATCAATGGCACGCTGGTGATGGCCCCGGGCGACATCAATCTCACCTTCAAGCGCTACCTGACGTCGCCGGTGAAGATGACGTTGAAGGACGATTACGTGGTCGAGCTGGAAGGCGAGGGCACCGATGCCGCAATGATGCGCGCCTATCTCGCCGCCTGGGGCGATCGGGAGGCTTATGCTGTCTCGCATGTTGGTTTCGGCATGAACCCGGGTGCGCGCTACGAGGCACTGTCAATGTATGATCAGCGCGACACCAACGGCACTGAGATCCGCGCCGTCTCCGGCAATTTTCTGTTCTCGACCGGTGCCAATGAATTTGCCGGCCGTTATACCGCAGGCCATTTCGACCTGCCGATGATGGGAACGACCATCGAGCTCGATGGTGTTGCGGTGGTGCGGGAAGGCGTGCTCCAGGACGTTTTTGGCTAGCTGCGGTCGAGCACCGGCGGGCGGGCGAGGTCGAAGTGCCGGAGCAGGTCGACCATGGCCTGGAGGCGCTTTGCGCGATAGGCGTCAACGTCCATGCCTGAATAATCGAGGAAGCCGGCTCCCGTGCGCAGGCCGATCCGGCCTTCGTTCATGTTGCGTGAAATGACGTCCGGCGCGCGGTAGCGGTCGCTGCGGAGTGCGCCCTCCAGATACCGGCTGGCGTAGTACAGAATATCCCCGCCGCCCCAGTCGATGAATTCGAGCAATCCAAGCACCGCATAGCGAAAGCCAAAGCCGTAGCGGATCGCCTTGTCGATCTCCTCCGCGCTGGCGACGCCTTCCTCGACCATTCGCGCGGCCTCATTCATCGCGAGCGCCTGAATGCGCGGAACGATGAAGCCTGGCGTCGCCGCGCAGACCACAGGGACCTTGCCGATGCCTTCGAGCAGCGCATTGACCTGGTCGATGATGCCGGAACCGGTGGCTTTGCCGGGCGAAATCTCTACCAGTGGGATTAGATAGGCCGGGTTAAGCCAGTGCACGTTGAGGAAGCGGCGGGGATTGACGATCGCGACCGAGAGATCGTCAACGAGGATGGTCGAAGTGGTCGATGCAATGATGGTGTCGGGGCCGACCTGTTTTGAAGCCGTCCCTAGCACCTCGCGCTTGAGCTCGACGACCTCGGGAACGCCCTCGAACACCATTCCGGCTTCGGACAACGCGGCGCCGCTTTGGCTGGCCGGCACCACCGAAACCCGCGCGATCAGCGGATCAACGTCGGTCTCGGCCAGCAACCCCAGCTTCGAGAGGCTGGCAAAGGTCTTCCTGACCTCGCCAAGCGCGTCCGCCTCCAGCCTGGTGAAATCGTCCGCTGAACGGACCTTGACGTCGATCATCGTGACCGTGTGCCCCGCATAGGCGAACGCGACGGCGATACCGCGGCCCATGCGTCCGGCCCCGAGACAGGCAATGTTGGCGCGACGGGTCATCGGTCAGAATCCCTCACGAAGCAGCATCTGCAATTCGGCCTTGTGAAGCTTGCCAAGCCCCAGCGTCTCCAACGTCCGGCCGCCTTGCGCAAAATCCTCGCCGCAGATTGCGCCGCCGACGGCCAGCAAAGCCTTGGCGAGCGGTGTGGCCACGCCCGCCAACGCGGCGACGGACACCAGCAACGACAACCCAAGCCGCAGATCCTCGCGCATGTAGCGGTGTTCGGTCAGCACGATCCGCTCGCGCCAGTCGCCGGAATCCGTCAGGCGATCATGCGAGCCGCGGCCATACATCCAGATCTCGCCGTCCTTGGCGTAATGGTGCGCGAGTGGAAAATGCGGTGCGCCATATCCAAGCGCCTCGCGCACGGCGATCCGCTCGGCGTCGAGCGCGTCGGTCACCCGCCGGATTGCGGCTTGCGTTCCCTCCTTATGGATATCCCACCGCTCGAAATGTTCGATTGGGCCTGCGTTCATCACGATCAGCGGCGGATGAATGATGCAGCCCGCGTTCATCAGCGCGCCGGATAGCGCGTCGCCGCACGGCTCGATCGCATCGGGGAAAGCCCGTCCAATCACCTCGAGCGCATGTGGTGCCAGGTCAAGCGGGAACACGCCGACCGGCAGCCGCTTGGCGCGGATGGTGATTGCGACCTCGAATGACCCATGCTTGCGCGTGAGCCATGGCAGCGTGCCGGTCTCAGCGAAGCTTGCCTTGGCGCGATTGCCTGCATCTCGCGCAGCCTGCGCGAAGATCATCGAGCCGAATGTCGCGGGCGGCAGAAACACGACCTGGCCATCCCGCAGATGCGGGGCGAGGAGCCGCGCGATATCCTGCTGAGCGAAGGCGGGAGCAGGGCACAGGATCAGCTCGGCATCGCTGATGGCTTCGGCGATGTTGGTGGTCACCAGCGCCAGCTTCACGTCGTGCTGGCCATTATGGTCCTTGACGAGGATGCGGGAGCCGGCGGCACGATGTGCTTCGACCTGTTCTGTGTCACGGCGCCACAGCCGGACCTCATGCGCTGATAGCGCGAAATCGCCCGCGGCCGCGAAAGAGCCGTTTCCCCCACCTAGAACCGCAATTTTCAAGATGCTTCTCCTTGCGCGCGCGATTGCGCATCAAGCTGCTTCAGCAGGAAATGCTGAACCTTGCCAAGCGCGGTGCGCGGCATGTCAGCGACGAAGATAATGTCGCGTGGAACCTTGTAGCGGGCGAGCTGCGCCTGAACGTGTGCTCTTAGCTCGTCTGCTTCGAGACGGCAGCCGGATCGCGGAATCACGTAGGCGATAGGTACCTCGTCCCAGCGGGGGTCCGGCCGGCCGATCACGGCGCATTCGCTCACGTCTGGATGTTCGAGCAGCACCCGTTCGACCTCGGCCGGATAGACGTTCTCGCCGCCGGATATGATCATGTTCTTCTTGCGGTCGCGGACCCAGAAGTAGCCGTCCGCGTCGCACAGGCCGATATCGCCGGTACGATACCAGCCGTCGTGCAGCGCATCGCGCGTGGCGTCCGCATTGGCCCAATATTCGAAGAAGACGTTGGGGCCACGGACCGCGATCTCGCCTGGCGTGCCCGCCGGGACCTCGTTGCCGGCCTGATCGATCACTTTTGCTTCGCAGCACAGGCCGGCAAGCCCGGTTGATCCCGTGCGCGACAGGTCGCCGCCGAGGCGAGTATAGACTGCGATGGGGCAGGTTTCCGTCGAGCCATAAACCTGGAGCACTGGCACGCCGCGAGCGACGAAGCGATCGATCAGATGCGGCGGCACGATGGTCGAGCCGGTCGCGACGGCCTTCAGCGATGAGAGATCAGTCGTGGCCCAGGCGGGGTGCTCGCTGACGGCCTGGATGATCGCCGGCACCATGACCGTCAGGGTCGGCCGATCCCGCTCGATGGCCGCAAGCGCCGTATCCGGGGTAAAGCGAGCGTGGACTGAGACGGTCGCGCCAAGCTGGAGCGCCGCAGTCGTCTGGATGTTGAGTCCGCCGACATGGAAGAACGGCAACACCGTCAGCACGTGATCGTCCGACGTTATATTGTGCATGTGCTGGCTCATGACGCCGTTCCAGAACACCGCCTCCTGGCGCAGCACAGCACCTTTCGGCCGCCCGGTTGTTCCTGACGTGTAGACGATGAGCAGCGGGCAGGAGAGGTCGGTGTGCGGATTGCGTCCGCTGCTTCCTTTACGCGCCAGCAGGCTTTCGAAAGTCATGCCGTGCGGCGGCGTAAAATCGAGGCCGACGACAGTGGTCCCCGGCGCGAGTTCGGGAAGGACTCCCTCAAATGCGTGCTCGAGCACCAGCACCTTGACGCTGGCGTCGGTGAGGATGAAGATCTGCTCGGCGACAGCCAACCGCCAGTTCAGCGGCACCAGCATCGCGCCGAGCCGCGCACATGCATAGAGCAGGACCAGATAGTCGGGCCGATTCAGGCTCAGGATCGCGACGCGGTCGCCACGGCCGACACCGAACTCCTGCTTCAAGCCTGTTGCGATCCGTTCGATGCGCTCGGCGAGCGTCGCGTAGCTCAGCCGCTCCCCTTCAAAGGCGATGGCGGTCTTGTCTGGCGAAAACGCCGCGTTGCGATCAATCAGACTGCAGAGGTCCACCGTCAGTCGTCCGTTTCGCTTGCCTCGTACAGCGCCTCGCGACCGATTCGGTCGAGGCAGAGCTCGGCCGTCCAGGGCAGCATCAGCGAGCCGCAGCGGCTGTCGCGATAGATGCGCTCCAGCGGCAGCGAGCGGAGCATCGCCTGTCCCCCGCAGGTGCGGATCGCGAGCGTGGCGAGCTCATTGGCGCCTTCCATCACCGAATATTGCGCGGCGTAGGCCCGCAGCACCTGCTCCTTGCTCGGATTAGCGCGCGCGTCGGTAACGGCCTGGAACCAGATCGCCTTGATCTGCTCCAGCTTGATTTGCATCTGCGCGACCGCGATCTGCTTGGTCGGGTACATCCGGCGCTTGACCGGAGGCATGCCCGGCACCTCGCCGCGCAAATAGCGCACCGTGAAATCGTAAGAGGCTTGCGCGAGCCCCATATAGGTGGGCGACAGCGTCAGGAACATATGCGGCCAGCGCATCGCCGCCTGAAAGTAGACGCCGCGCGGCATTAGCGCAGAATCTTCCGGCACGAAGACGTCCTTGAACAGCAGCGTTCGCGAGACTGTGCCGCGCATACCGAGCGGATCCCAGTCGCCGACGACGGAAACGCCTTGCGATTTCGCTGGGATCGCGAGGTAAAGCGTATTGCGGCGCGAGGCCTTTTCGCCTTCCTCGATCTCCGTGCAGAGCACGCCGTAATAGTCGGCGTGGCCGGACAGCGATGCAAAGATCTTCTTGCCGTTGACGATCCAGCCGCCTTCGACAGGCTTTGCTTGCGTGCCGAAGGCAACGCCACCCGCGGCCGCCGCGCCACCCTCGGAAAAAGGTTGCGAATAGATCGCACCGTCCTCGACGATGCGCTTGTAGTGGACGGCCCGGCGCTTTTCGTGTTCCGCGCGGGTCTCCGCATCCATGTCGAGATCATCAGCCAAAGGCCCCGACCACAGCGTCGAACAGACATGCATGTTCCAGGTCAGCGCGGTCGCGCCGCAATAGCGGCCGATCTCCGCCGCTGCCAGGGCGTAGGTCTGGTAGTTCGCTCCCAGCCCGCCGTGCTTCTTCGGCACGGCGATGCCGAGCAAGCCGACGCGGTGCAGGTCGCGATAATTCTCGGTCGGGAAGACCGCCTCGCGATCGTAGGTGGCGGCACGACCCGCGAACACGCTTTGGCCGATCTCGCGCGCCCGCGCGACGATCCCGGCTTGTTCGTCGCTCAAGCGGAACGCGACGGGATCGAAGATTGGCGCGTCCAACGCGACCTTGTCGCTCGTGCCAATGGTCTTGCTGACTTGCATGGTCATGGCGCAGTCATCCGTGTTTTGCAGCGACGGAATCGACGAAGCTGCCGAGAGCCTTGTCGAAGGCACCAGGCCGCTCGAGGTTTGCGAGATGGCCGACGCCGGGGAGTTCGACATATTCGGCCGCGGGAATATAGGATGCCGTTCTCGCCATCATCGGCGCAGGCGCGTTGTTGTCTTTGGAACCAGACAGCAGCAGCGTCGGCACGAAAATGTCCTTGAGCGTGCTGCGTTGGTCGAACCCGATCAACGCCAGCATCATTGCGCGATAGCTCGCTTCGGGCACACTCCCCATGCATTCGCGCGCAAGCTCCATGCCCTTGGGATCAGGATCGTCGCCGACGAGCTCCTTCACGAGGGACGGTGCCAGCGATTTCATGGTCTCGCCGCGATCGAGCGGACCCAGGCGTGCCGCGATGAACGATTTTTGCCAGTCGCCGTCAGACTTGCCAAAGGCCGGACTGGTTTGCGCGAGGACGACCGCACGCGCCCGTTTCGGCGATTGCACCAGCCATTTCTGGACGATCATGCCGCCGATCGAATGCCCGACCAGAATGGGGCTTGCCGCCCCGATCTGCTCGATGAATTGCTGGAGTGCATCGGCCAGGGCAGCGATGCTGACGCTGGCGAGTGGCACTGATCCGCCATAGCCCGGCATGTCCCACGCGATCGCGTGGAAACGATTGCTGAATGTGGCAAGCTGCTGCCCCCAGGCCCGCGCCGCGCCGCCAATGCCATGCAGGAAAATCAGGGGTATCGCACCCGGATCGCCCGCAGCTTCATAGGCGAAGCGTCCGTCCCTTGTTATCATTGGCGCAGGCTGCGACACGCGACATCCTTTTGCTTTGCCCGGTGATGCTAACAGGCCTGTGGGGGATGGGAAGAGATAATTTTATACTTAAAGCAATTTTCAGGCCGCTCTCTCGCGCGCGGGCGTTTGCGGCCTCGATCCGCGCTTTCGTTGCAAAACTTTGAAGGTTAAAATATATCGGAGGAACGACAGCAGACCTTGAGGGAGCCCGCGCATGTCCGCATTGCCGCATTCGCCGCACGCGCTGGTGACCGGTGGTGGTCGCGGCATCGGCCGCGCGATCGCTGCGTCCCTTGTCGGCGCTGGTGCCACCGTGACGGTGCTCGGGCGGAACGCGGCTACTCTCGAAGAGGCGGTGAGCGCAGGCGCCGCGCATTATGCAGCCGTTGCCGACGTCTCGGACGAAGCTGCACTAAGGGCAGCGATCGCCGCAGCGCATGCGCGAAAGCCGATCGATATCCTGATCGCCAACGCCGGCAGCGCCGAATCCGCGCCGTTTGCGAAATCGGACAGCGCCCTTTTTTCGCGCATGATGGAGATCAATTTCATGGGCGTTGTCCATGCTGTCAGCTCAGTGTTGCCGGGGATGAAGGACCGCCCCTACGGGCGCATCGTCGCGATTGCATCGACGGCCGGGCTCAAGGGCTACGCTTACGTGAGCGCGTACACGGCGGCGAAGCACGCCGTGGTCGGTCTCGTGCGTTCTCTTGCGCTGGAGATGGCCGGTAGCAACGTGACCGTGAATGCGGTCTGCCCCGGCTTCACCGACACCGATCTGGTCGCCGGCAGCATCGACAACATCATGAAAAAGACCGGGCGGACCCGCGAGCAGGCAATTGCCGAACTCGCGAAGCACAATCCGCAGGGACGTCTGATCACGCCTCAGGAAGTGGCCAATGCCGTGCTGTGGTTGTGCAGTGAGAACGCTGGTGCGATCACCGGGCAGGCGATTGCGGTCGCCGGTGGCGAAATCTAGCGTGCGTGGCCGCGGCGCGGAACAAGGAAACTAAGGAGATCGCATGAGTAGACCAGCCAATCCCGTCACCGTGCCGCTCGCAGACTATTCGCCGCAACATTTCCTGCTGGCCGCGGTCGACGGCGTTGCCACCGTGACGCTCAACCGTCCGGAACGAAAGAATCCGCTGACGTTCGAGAGCTACCGCGAGCTGACCGACTTCTTCCGTGCATGCGCGTTCGACGACGCGGTCAAGTCGATCGTCGTCACCGGTGCCGGCGGCAATTTCTCATCCGGCGGCGACGTGTTCGAGATCATCGGCCCGCTGGTGAAGATGGACACCAAGGGGCTGACGGCGTTCACGCGGATGACCGGCGATCTCGTCAAGGCGATGCGGGCCTGCCCGCAGCCGATCGTGGCCGCGGTCGAGGGCATCTGCGCCGGTGCCGGCGCGATCATCGCCATGGCGTCCGACATGCGGCTCGCCGCGAGTGGGGCCAAGGTCGCATTCCTGTTCAACAAGGTGGGTCTTGGCGGCTGCGACATGGGCGCCTGCGCGATCCTGCCGCGGATCATCGGCCAGTCCCGCGCCTCCGAGCTTCTGTACACCGGCCGGTTCATGACCGCGGAGGAGGGCGAGCGCTGGGGCTTCTTCAGCCGCATCGTTACGCCGGACCAGGTGCTGGCCCAGGCGCAGTTGCTGGCAAAGCAGGTCGCGGAAGGGCCGACCTTCGGCAACACCATGACCAAGCGGATGCTGGCCATGGAATGGGCGATGTCGGTGGAGGAAGCGATCGAAGCGGAGGCCGTCGCCCAAGCCCTGTGCATGACGACGGCCGATTTCAAGCGCGCTTTCGAGGCCTTCGCCAACAAGGTCAAGCCGGTGTTCAGGGGCGACTGAGCGGCCTTTTCCTGGAATGGGACTTGCCAGAAATTATTTTAGGCTTAAAATAGTTTTCATGGCCGGGTGACTTGGCGAGGCTCCCATGAAAGTCGCGATCATCGGTGGCGGACCTGCGGGTCTTTACGCTGCAATCCTGCTCAAGAAGCAGCGGCCAAGCGCCGATATCGCCGTGTATGAGCGCAACCGCGCCGACGACACGTTCGGCTTCGGCGTGGTGTTCTCGGATGCCACGCTCGACAATTTCGAAAAGCACGATCTTCCGAGCTACCGCCGCATCACCCAGGAGTTCGCCTATTGGGACGATATCGCCGTGCATTTTCGCGGCACGGTGCATCGGGTCGGAGGTAACGGCTTTTGCGGCTGCTCGCGGCAAAAATTGTTGCTGATCCTGCAGGAGCGTGCGCGCGAGCTCGGTGTCAGCCTCCATTTCGAAGTGGATATCGATGACGAGTCGCGCTTCGCCGATGCCGATCTTGTTTTGTTTGCAGACGGGATCAACAGCCGTTTCCGGGAGAAGCACGTCGATCACTTCGAGCCGGAAGTCGACCTCCGCACTAACAAGTTTGCCTGGATGGGCTCGACCAGGCCGCTCGATGCCTTCACCTTCATCTTTCAGGAGACGGAGTGGGGACCTTTCATCGCCCACGCCTACCAATATGAAGCCGGTTACTCGACCTGGATTTTCGAGACCGATCCGGAGACGTTCGAGCGTGCTGGCCTGGCAGGGCTGAATGAGACCCAGTCCGCTGCACGGATGGCCGACATCTTCGGCTGGTTCCTCGATGGGCACAAGCTGCTCACCAACCGCTCGATGTGGCGTAATTTCCCGATGATCCGCAGCAAGCGTTGGGTCAAGGACAACATGGTGCTGCTCGGCGACGCCAAGGCGACCGCGCATTTCTCGATCGGATCTGGCACCAAGCTCGCGATGGAAGATGCGATTGCTCTGGCTGACGCCATGGCAAAGGCACCCGACATCAAAGCTGCACTGGATGTCTATGAGCACGGCCGCCGCGAAGAGGTCGAGAAGACCCAGCACGCAGCCGACGTCTCGCTGGTCTGGTTCGAACATGTCGACCGCTTCTGGGATTTCGATCCCGTGCAGTTCGCTTTCGGCGTAATGACGCGCTCGAAGGCGATCACCTATGACAATCTGAAGCTCCGGGCGCCC
This sequence comes from Bradyrhizobium cytisi, assembly GCF_008123515.1. Lineage (GTDB taxonomy): Bacteria > Pseudomonadota > Alphaproteobacteria > Rhizobiales > Xanthobacteraceae > Bradyrhizobium > Bradyrhizobium cytisi. Next base: position 16,577 of record NZ_VSSR01000031.1, on the reverse strand, counting down.
GATTTCGTCGCCGAAGTCGAGAAGTCATTCGCCAGGCAGGTGCGCAGCAAAGGCTTCGACGTCAGCACCGACAAGCCGATGGTGCCGCTGTTCCAGCCGTTCCGCTTGCGCGAGATGGAGATCGCCAATCGTGCCGTGATGTCGCCGATGTGCATGTATTCGGCGAAGGAGGGCGTCCCCGGTGATTTCCACCTCGTGCACTACGGCTCGCGCGCAATCGGTGGCGCCGGCCTGATCTTCACCGAGATGACCTGCGTCAGCCGCGACGCGCGGATCACACCCGGCTGCGCCGGATTGTGGAATGACGAGCAGGAGACGGCGTGGCGGCACATCGTGGATTTCGTCCATGGCAACTCGGCTGCAAAAATCTGCCTGCAACTCGGACACGCCGGCCGCAAGGGGGCGACCAGACTTATGTGGGACGGCATGGACCGCCCGCTGGACGAAGGCGGCTGGGACGTGGTTTCGGCATCGCCGCTGCCTTACTTTCCCGACAGCCAGGTGCCGCGCGAGCTTGACCGCGCCGGCATGAACGCGGTGAGAGATTCGTTTGTCGCGGCGGCCGAGCGCGGCGAGCGCTGTGGCTTCGATATGCTGGAATTGCACTGCGCCCACGGCTATCTGCTCGCGAGCTTCATCTCGCCGCTGACGAACACGCGCGCCGACCAATATGGCGGTTCGCTCGAAAACCGGCTGCGCTTCCCGCTTGAGATATTTGAGGCCCTGCGGGCTGTGTGGCCGAAGCACAAGCCGATGTCGGTGCGCATTTCCGCGACCGATTGGGCGGATGGCGGCATCACCGGCGATGATGCGGTGGCCATTGCGCGTGCGTTCGCCGGTGCCGGTGTCGATCTCGTCGACGTCTCGGCGGGCCAGACGGTTCGCGATGCGCAGCCAGTCTATGGCCGCATGTTCCAGACGCCGTTCTCTGACCAGGTCCGCAATGAGGCGCGTGTGGCGACCATGTGCGTCGGCAACATCACGACCGCGGACCAGGCCAACACCATTTTGGCCGCCGGCCGGGCCGACCTCGTCGCGCTCGGGCGGCCGCATCTGGTCGACCCATTCTTCACCATGAAGGCGGCGGCCTGGTACGGGGCGAATGATGCGTTCTGCCCGCCGCAATATCAGCCCGGAAAAGATCAGATTTTCCGCAACAGCGTGCGCGACCGGCAGGATCTCGAGGAGCTGAGAATTAAGGCTAAGCCCAAGACCCGGGCTGAGCTCAAGGCGGAGGCGACAAAGCCGCTTGCGGCGGAGTGACCGCCCGTGCGACGTTAACCCGTTGCCTGTGTATTGAGTGGAGTTAAGGGCGATGAAGGCGATTGTCGTCGGCGGCGGTATCGGTGGTCTCATTACGGCGTTGATGTTTCGGGCCCGCGGTATCGGCTGCGAGATTTTCGAGCAGTCCGATACGATCCGCGAGCTCGGCGTCGGTATCAACACGCTGCCGCACGCCATGCGTGAGCTTGCCAGTCTTGGCCTGCTGCAGAAGCTCGACGACGTCGCGATCCGCACCGACCAGCTCTACTACCTCAACCGCCATGGCCAGGAGGTCTGGCGCGAAGCCCGCGGCGTGGACGCCGGGCACGACGTGCCGCAATTCTCGATCCATCGCGGCCGTCTCCAGGGCGTCATCCATCGCGCCGTCGAGGAGCGGCTCGGAGCGGAGGCAATCCACACCGGCTGCCGGCTCGGCGCCTTCACGCAGGACGAGGGCGGCGTCACCGCCTACTTCTTCGATCGGACTGGTTCGCATGTCCATACCGCGCGCGGCGATATTCTGATTGGCGCCGATGGCATCCATTCGCGTGTCCGCGACACGCTGTTCCCGAACGAGGGGCCGCCTTGCTGGAATGGCCTGATGCTGTGGCGCGGCGCGCGCGACTGGCCGCTGTTCCTCACCGGCAAGTCGATGATCGTCGCCGGTGGCCTCAACGCCAAGGTGGTGATCTATCCGATCGCGGAGGGATCGAGCCCGGCCAGCCGTCTCACCAATTGGGCGGTGCTGGTGAAAGTAGGCGAGGGCAACGCGCCGCCGCCGCGGAAGGAAGACTGGTCACGCCCGGGCCGGCGCGAGGAGCTGATGCCGCATGTCGCGCGCTTCTCGGTGCCCTATATCGACGTGAAGAGCCTGATTTCGGCGACGCCGGAGTTTTACGAATATCCCACCTGTGATCGCGATCCGTTGCCCTATTGGTCGTCCGGGCGTGTGACCCTGCTCGGCGATGCCGCACATCCGATGTATCCGGTTGGCTCCAATGGCGCTTCGCAAGCGATCCTCGATGCGCGTTGTCTTGCGGACGCGCTCGTGCGCGCCGAGCATCCGCGTCAAGCGCTGATGGAATATGAGAAGAAGCGCTTGCCGATGACGGCGGACATCGTCCGCTCCAACCGCCGCGGCGGCCCCGAGGGCGTCATCGACGCCGTCGAGCAGCTCGCGCCCGACGGTTTCGACAACGTCGACAATGTGCTGAGCTATTCCCAGCGCGAGGCGATCGTGCGCGGCTACGCCACCAAGGCCGGCTTCGCCGCGGTGCCGGGACTCGCGGCGGTGCGCGCTTGATGCGAGCTGAAGGCCGATGAATGATCATCGGCCTCCAATTTTGATTGAGCACGACCCTTTCGGAAAACCGCTGCGCACTTTTCCGGGGTCATGCCGCTAGCCCGCGCCGGGAGGCGGCGGCAGGAAGTGGATGTTGAACTCGGCGGCCATCGCCACAACATCCTCCGGCTTCTGTTCCTTCATGTTGTGAAGGCCCCAGAACAGGTCGAATAGCTTTTTGGTCGGCGAGACCCAGAACAGCACTTTTGCGGTCTGGTCCGACTTGTTGAAGATGCCGTGCGGCACGCCCATGCCGAGCCGGATCAGATCGCCGGGGGTTGCCTGCGCTTCCGAATTGCCGAGCATGAAGTCGAGCTTGCCCTCCAGCATGTAGAGATATTCGTCCTGATCCGGATGAATGTGCGGCGGCACGAACGTGCCCGGCGGTAGCGTGGCGTGCCAGGAGAAGCTGTTCTCGGTGTTGCTCTTCGGCACATAGGTCTGGCCAAGGATGTTCCAGGAAATGCCCTGGATTCCCTCGTTGGCCCGCGTGATGCCGGTGATTTCGCTCTTCATTGCAGTCCTCCCTTAACGCGCCGCGCCGCCTTAGTTCGCCTTGCAGTCCTTGGCATAGCGGTCGCCGTAGTTCTCGAAAACCTTCTGGACGATCTCGGTCTGGAATTTGCCGTCCGGACGCTTGGCGACCTTGGTCAGATAAAAATCCTGGATCGGATAGCCGTTGGTGTTGAACTTGAACGACCCACGCAACGACGTGAAGTCCGCCTTCTTCAGGGCTGCCGCAACGGCGTCCTTGTTGGAGAGGTCGCCTTTCACACTCTTGACGGCACTGTCAATCAGCATTGCGGCGTCATAGGCCTGGAAGGCGTAGGTGCCGGGCACGCCGTTATAGGCGGCCTCATAGGCGGCAACGAACTTCTTGTTCTGGGGATTATCGAGATTGGGTGCCCAGTTCGCGCCGCCGAACATCCCGACGGCCGCATCCTGCTGTGCCGGCAGGGTCGATTCATCGACCGTAAAGGCCGAGAGCACCGGAATGCTGTCGGCGAGGCCGGCCTGCTTGTATTGCTTGACGAGGTTGACGCCGAGACCGCCCGGCATGAACGTGAATACCGCATCGGGCTTCTGCGCCGAAATCTTGGAAAGCTCCGGCTGGAAATCCAGCGTGTTGAGCGGCATGTAGGATTCCTCGACGATCTCGCCCTTGTAGTCGAGCTTGAAGCCGGCGACCGAGTCCTTGCCGGCCTGATAGTTCGGCACTATGAGATACATCCGCTTGTAGCCGCGATCCTGCGCCACCTTGCCGAGGATCTCGTGGACCTGATCGTTCTGGTACGACGTCACATAGAAGAACGGGTTGCAGTCCTTGCCGGCAAATGTCGACGGGCCGGCATTGGGGCTGATCAGGAAGGTCTTCGATTCCGTGACCGGCCGGTGGATCGCCTGGAGGATGTTGGAGAAGATCGGCCCGACTACAAAGTCGACCTTGTCGCGTTCGAGCAGCCCCTTGACCTTCGTCACCGCCGCGTCGGGCTTCAACTCGTCGTCAACCACGACGACCTCGACATCGCGGCCACCCATCTTGCCGGCGAGATCCTTCACCGCGAGGGCAAAGCCATCGCGGACCTGCTGGCCCAGTGCGGCGGCGGGCCCCGACAGGGTTACAATCACACCCAGCTTGATCTTCTCCTGGGCCAAGGCAGGACTCATCGCGGTGCCGAGCAGCAAGGCAGTTGCGGCCAAGGTCAGTTGCGTCTTCATGATCCGTCCCCTGTGTCGATCGGGCCTGCACAGCAAGCCGCGTACACCGATCCAAGCTTATGCCGATGACGGCGCTCGCGGCAAGCCAAGCTCAAGGCGCCACCATCGTGTGGGCAACGGTGCATGCAAGCGGCGCGCCAATTATTTGAAGCCTAAAGAAATTGGCGTGCGGTCGATTGTTGCAGCTTTGGGCTTGCGGTCGGCATCGATTTATTTGAAGCTCAAAACGTTGGGAATCCGTGCCGGCGCCAATGCCAGCCGTGAGTGATTGCATCGAGATGCTCGATTCCGAGACCAAGGCCGTCGAAACGCCGGAGGACCATGCCGAAGAGCTTCGGCTGTGGTTGCGCCTGCTCACCTGCACGACCTTGATCGAGGGAGAAGTTCGCGGCCGGCTGCGGCAGCGCTTCGACGTCACGCTGCCGCGGTTTGATCTGATGGCGCAGCTCGACAAGGCGCCCGACGGCATGACGCTGTCGGACGTCTCCAAGCGCATGATGGTGTCCAACGGCAACGTCACGGGCCTCGTCGAGCGCCTGGTGGAATCCGGTCATCTCGACCGCCGCACCTCGGAGACCGACCGCCGCGTCCAGGTGATCCGTCTCACGAAACTCGGCCGAGCCGAGTTTCGCAGGATGGCTGCGGAACACGAAACGTGGATCGCCGATCTCTTTGGCGATTTGACGCCGAAGGATGTGCGCGAGCTGATGCGGTTGCTGGCCAAAACCAAGGCGTCGGCGCAGAAATCGGCCGCGGCTCGCCGGCCCTAAGCAGGGGCGACGCGCCCGCTAATCCCATCTTGCCGCACGAAAATGCAGGGGATGCCCAAAATCCACTATTGCGCCAAATTGTTTTAAGCCTAAAATGTTTCCCGAATTAGTGCTGCCGGGTGCTTTCCATGCGCAAAGGAGCGTGCGATGGCGAACGCCGCCAAGGTTCAAGTCTCGGGCTCGCATAACGGCAACGCCGCGACGGCCCATGTCGACACATTCGCGCGGCAGCATCTGCCGCCGCCTGAGCTCTGGCCGGAGTTCATCTTCACGCGGCCGGAGCTGCGCTATCCGTCACGATTGAATTGCGTCAGCTATTTCCTCGATCGCTGGGTCGAGCAGGGGCACGGTGACGCACCTTGCGTCATCAGTCCCGCTGTCAGCTACACTTATCGCGAACTGCAGGCGCTGGTGAACCGCATCGCCAACGTGCTGGTCGGCAAGCTTGGTCTTGTCACCGGTGGGCGCGTGCTGTTGCGTTCCGCCAACAGCCCAATGATGGTTGCGACCTATCTCGCGGTGATCAAGGCCGGCGGCATTTGCGTGGCGACGATGCCGTTGCTGCGCGCCAAAGAGCTGTCCTATCCGATCCAGAAGGCGGAGATCACGCTCGCGCTCTGCGACGGAAAACTCTCCGATGAGATGGAGAAGGCGAAGCTGGCTACGCCGTGTCTCAAGCACGTGGTCTATTGGGGCAATGGCGCGGCCGACTCGCTCGAGGCGCTGATTGCGGATGCGAGTCCGGAGTTTGGGGCGGTCGACACCGCCTCTGACGACATCTGCCTGATCGCCTTCACGTCTGGAACGACCGGCGATCCCAAGGGCACCATGCATTTCCATCGGGACATGCTGGCGGTGTGTGACGGCTACGCGCGCAACATTTTGCGGGCCGAGCAGAAAGACCGTTTCGTCGGCTCGGCACCGCTTGCCTTCACTTTTGGCTTCGGCGGCGTGCTGTTTCCCATGCACATCGGCGCTTCCTTCGTCGTGCTGGAGAAGACAACTCCTGATGATATCCTCTCAGCTGTCGAGCAGTACAAGACCACCGTCTGCTTTACGGCGCCGACCGCGTATCGCGCCATGATCGGCAAGCTTCCGGGCCGTGACATTTCCTCTCTGCGAAAATGCGTCTCCGCGGGCGAGACGCTGCCCAAGCCGACATTCGATGCCTGGCTGAAGGCCACCGGCATCAAGCTGATGGACGGGATTGGCTCGACTGAGCTGCTGCACATCTTCATCAGCGCGACCGAGGACGAAATTCGTCCCGGCGCGACCGGCAAGCCCGTGCCCGGCTATGAGGCGAAGATCGTCGATGATGACGGCAACGACGTGCCACCGGGCGTGATGGGGAAGCTCGCGGTGCGAGGACCGACCGGCTGCCGTTATCTCGCCGACGAGCGGCAGCGGAAATACGTCCAGAACGGCTGGAACATCACCGGCGACACCTATCTGATGGATAGCGACGGCTACTTCTGGTACCAGTCGCGCTCGGACGACATGATCGTGTCATCCGGGTACAATATCGCAGGCACGGATGTGGAAGCAGCGCTGCTCACGCATCCGTCGGTTGCCGAGTGTGGCGTCGTTGGTGCGCCGGACGAGGCGCGCGGGATGATTGTAAAGGCCTATGTCATTGTCGCAGCCGGCGTGACGCCGGATGCAAAGCTCGCAGCCGAGTTGCAGGAGCACGTCAAACGCGAGATCGCGCCGTACAAATATCCGCGCGCAATTGAGTTCGTGACCCAACTGCCGAAGACCGAGACCGGGAAATTGAAGCGCTTTGCTTTGCGGCAATTGGCGCAGGCGGCGGCGACGTCTTCGGGCGTCGCGGCAGAATGAGATGAGGATCAAGATTTGTCCGTGATGACGCCGAAAGGCCCACAACTCGCGGTGCTGCCAGGTGCCGCCGAGGACGACACCAGCCCTGGGGCACAGGTGCTCCAGCCGTCCGGCTGGCTGATGCCGAAGGGCTATGCCAACGGCATGGCTGCCGAAGGGCGTATCGTCGTCACCGGAGGCGTGATCGGCTGGGACGCCGAGGAGCGTCTCGCGGACGGCTTTGTCGCGCAGGTGCGCCAGACCCTGAGCAACATTGCGGAGATCCTTGCCGAAGCCGGCGCGCGGCCCGAGCACCTCGTGCGCCTGACCTGGTACGTCGTCGATATGGACGAATACCTGACGAACCTGAAGGAGCTCGGCAAGATCTACCGTACCGTCTTCGGTGCGCACTATCCCGCGATGGCGCTTGTCCAGGTCGTGCGCCTTGTCGAGAAGGCGGCGCGCGTCGAGATCGAAGCCACCGCCGTCATTCCACGCTGAACTACGCTCAGCTCGCTTTGGTGAGATCGTCGTCCTCGGGTGAGTTCAGATAGACGTCGGACATGGTGTCGACCCAGCGTAGAGTTAGTCCTTCGGCTCCGAATTCGGCGTCAGGTCGGAGGAGCGGAATGGTTTGGCCTTGTCGAGCTTGCGATAGGCCGTCGAAGCCGTTCGCAACAGCTTCTTTTCTCGCTTGCGATCGAGAAAGCGAATGCCGGCCTCGGGAACGGCCTCGTTCAACGACGCGGCCAGCGTTTGACCGCGCGCATCATCATTTAACTGTCCAAGCGACTTTTGCGCCCTGCGCAATTGCTTGAGGATCGACTTCTGCTTCGTCAGCGAGTCGTCGGCAAACAAGTCCTGCAGCGACTCGATCGAATAGGTCAGTCGCTTGTTGAGAATCCGCAGCTTGTGCCGTTTCCCGACGTCGAGCTTGCGCAGCTTCCTGGCCTTCTTGAGCAGCGTCTTCTCCCATTCGGTCAGTTGCTCCGTCGCGTGGTCGGCGAGCGGGCAGCGGCGCAGCCTGATGGCCTCCTTGCTGCGCCTGGTCGACCAGGGGCCGCTCTCGATCCAGCTCGATGTCTGTTCGACCAGACGACGATATCGCGCCGACTGCAGCGCGCGGGCCAAGAGGCGATGGCTTTCGGCCCGCTTCTCGTCCCAGTGCTGGAGCTCGGCGATCACCGCGAGCTCGTCGCCGGTCTCGGCGACGACGCGTTCAATGGCGACGTCGAGGTCCCGCACCATGCCGAGTTGGCTGTTCAGCCATTTCAACTCGGCCCAGACTTTGGGGCGCAGCGCATCGTCGACCATGGGCGAAAAGAAGCGAATGGCAGTTCGCAGATGGGTCAGTGCGATTCGGATCTGATGCAGCGCCTCCGGATCGCCACGACAGGTCCCGTCATGCTGGGCGAGGACAGCGGCGAGATGACGGCGGGCGATGATCCGAAAGGCGGTGTCGCAGGCCATGCCGGGGCTGAGGCGACCGGGCAGCGTATTCCGGCTCGCGGCCGGCCTGGCGCGGGCGGTCGCCGTCGAGTTCGTGGTGGGTCGCGCCATCCTAGCCCGCGCCAATCAGATTGCCCTATCTGCCCTTAGCGATTGCGTCCCGGCAGCTCTGGAGCGTCTGCGCTGGTGTCCCGGATGCATCGATGGTCGCCCAACCGATGTGGCCGATATTATAGTGCTCTTGCAACGCCGCAACCTCTTGCGTCGCATCGGATGCGTCGCCGCGGCGACCGCCGATGCGGGCCTGCCGGGTCGCCAGATCCGCGACGAGGAAGAGGCCGGTGAGAGGCACGTTACAATCCCGAGCCAGTGTGGCGAAGGCGTCTCGCTCGACATCGCGGGCAAACACGCCATCGACGATCGCGGAATGGCTTTGGGTCAGCACACGCCGGGCATGCTCGGCCAACGTCGCGTAGACCCGCGCTGCGAGCTCGGGCGTGTATGCGGATGGCGGCAGCCGCTCCGTGTCGGCGACACCAAACATCTGCTTGCGAATGACGTCGCTGCGCAGCACGACGGCGCCCGGCTGCGGAGCGACGGTCGGCGCGAGCGCGCGTGCTAAAACTGTCTTGCCGGTGCCGGATAGTCCACCCACCGCGATCAGACGGGGCGCGGGAGGCTGGATCAGCGCCCGGGCAAGGTCGAAATTGCGGCGCGCCTCGTCGAGAATGCCGGCATCGTCGGAATGCGGAGACTTCAGCCGCGCCAGCGCCACCTGGGCCCGGATCGCGGCGCGAACCGACATGAATAGCGGCAGTGCGCCGAGGGCGTCGAGGTTTTCCAGCGGCGTCGCGGCAAGATACCGGTTCAGAACGGTGTTGGCTGCCAGCGGCTGATTGTGGCGCAGCAGATCCATCAGGGTGAAGGCGAGGTCGTAGAGCACGTCGACAGTCGCCATCTGCGCGTCGAACTCGATGGCGTCGAACAGCACGGGCTGCTGCCCGATCAGCACGATATTCGCAAGATGCAGATCGCCGTGGCAGCGGCGCACAAAACCCTGGCGGCCGCGTTCTTCAAGCAAGGGACGGGCGCGCGTGAATGCCACGTGCGAGACTTGTGCAAGCTGCTCTATCCCCGCGGCCGGGAAATGATTGCCGCTCCGCAGGCCATTGCTGTTGCCGTCGATCAGGGCGGGGATGGAGGACGTCCAGGCCTTGCCGTCAGCGCGCGTCGCCGCAGCATGCGAAGCTGTGATCGCGTCGGCGACGGCCGACGCAAAGTCCGCATCGAACTGTCCGGCCTTCGCCAGATGATCCAGCGTCCGGCTCTCGTCGAAACGTGACATGTCGACGGCATATTCGATCGGGCGGCCGCGGCCGTCGACCTTCACTGATCCGTCCGGCTCTTCTGTAATGGCCACGACGCGATGATAGATCTGCGGCGCATGCGGCCGGTTGATCCTGACCTCCTCCTCACAGGCTGCCTTGCGTTTCTCGAGTGTCGAATAATCGAGAAACGGATATTTGACCGCCCGCTTGATCTTCAGCGCGCACGTCCCGTCAAGGAAAACTGAAGCCGCGTGCGTGTCGATCCGCTTCACGCCGGGACGTGCAGTCAGTGTCGCGAAGATCCGTTCCTGGGTCGCAGTATTGTCTGTCATCCCTGCCGGCTTATTGCAGATGAGGGCGCCGAGCGGTCCGGCCGCAAACCAGGGTAACGCTTAAGTCGGGACGGCGACCAGTCCTTGACTTCCGTCAAGGCCTGTCGTCGGTTGGCGATGCGGAGCTTTCCCGGCTTGAGGAGGATCAAGCGCCCGGACCAAAGGCGGCCCATTTTGGCCGGCAAGGAGAATCCCATGCCTATCAAGGACGTGTTTCTGCCGCTCTTTGGCGAGCCGCGTGCCCCCACGTTGGCCGCGATCGAGAAGTGCATAGCCGTTGCGGCCGATCTCGGTGCCAGGGTGACCGGGCTCGCGCTCGAGGACGATGGTTTTGTTCGGCCGAAAGTGGTGTTTCCTGATGACCCGGAATCCGCCGAACTCAGCGTTGTGCGCGAGGTGGGCGACATGCAGCAGCTCCTGAATGCATTCACCAATGCGGCCTCGCGTGCCGGCATTCGGGCCCAAAGCCGATCGGGGAGGGTCCCGGCGGACCAGATCGCATCGACTCTGGCTGAACATGCGCGCTTCAGTGACCTCACCCTGATTCCAGTGAAGCCGCACGACAGCCGAACCGAAAACATCGTTGAGACCTTCCTGTTCCAATCCGGCCGACCGCTGCTGCTTTGTCCGGAGCAGCATGTGGAGGCGCTGCGACCGGAATTCGAGAGCGTCGTGATTGCCTGGGACTCTTCGGCCCGCGCCGCGCGTGCGGTCGGCGACGCATTGCCAATCCTGCAAGCCGCCGCTGTGGTGCGGGTGATCACGGTGGCGGACGACAAGGACGAAGCGATCACGCAATCCGGGACCAGCCTCGTCCATCATCTCAGGGAACACGGGATCTATGCGTCCTTCGAAACCGTGAAGGGCAGTGGCAGCTCGATCGGCAAGGTGCTGGGGAGCTGGGCGCAGTCCCACGCCGTCGACGCCATCGTCATGGGCGCCTACCACCATTCGCGCCTGAACGAGGTCGTTTGGGGCGGCGTGACCAAGACCGTCATCGGCCAGCCACCGTGCTGGGTGATGATGTCGCACTAGCGTCCTGAACCGGAAGTTCGCAACATCGCGTCGTGTTCTGCTGGGGCATTATATCGGCAGAAGCGCTCGATGGAAGCAAGGATGTCATCGGCGGACTTGGTCCATCGGAACGGTTTGGCATCGGCGTTGTGTAGGTCGATGAACGATGTGATGTCAGCCCTGAAGGCCGCGACGCTGCGATAGACGCCGCGCCTGATCTTCTTATCGGTAAGGGGCGCGAACAAGTGCTCGACTTGGTTGAGCCATGACGAAGCCAGCGATCTTTGGAAGAGCAACAGGTTCACCTGGTTCTAGACGCTGTCGCGGAATTTTGAGACCATGCCCTCAAGCCCGATCTTGCAGGCGAACTTCGCTAAACTTCAGCTCAGTACCCGAAATGGTCTTCTTTAATTCCCCCTTGCGCTGAATCGGGGGTACGCGCCGCAAGTCTCTTATTGAGCTACGGTCCAAGCTACGGCTTGCGACAATGGGCGGCACTGGTCACATCGGAACTAGCGCGTTCCAAATGATAATCTCCGGGGTCAGGGTCGCAGCCGGTCGTCCGTTGCGGTGAGGTGGTCGGCATACGCCGCTGGGAGGGTGCCGGATATTATTTTCGGCAACAGATTGCGCCGATGGCCTGCTGGTATTGTCTCTCAGCATCTTTCTAGGGCGCTCGATCGGGTGGATCGTTAACACTTGGCGCTTACGCCGTCCTTTCCTCGAGCCCTCCGCGTTCGATTGCGCGCAGGATCAAGAAATGCTCCTGCACGAATGGTGAGCTGGATCGCTTTCTTTGTTGCAGCTCCAAGCTTCGTCGTCGGTCGCAAGCAGACCTTTGGTGAGCGCTGATGACCGAAATGGCTACTGGGTTCTCAACACGTCGCGCCCTCATGTGATTGAATGAGGTACCCCCTCCGAGCCGTTGGCTCGATAGGTGAACTCAGCGAGTATCGAGACAAATCGCAGTTCGTCGCGTCTCGGATTCAGCGAGTCGGGGCTTTCTGTCATCAGCTGTTCTGAAGAGGCCGAGCGGACCGCGGCAGCGGCGCGCCTAAATCTCTATTGCCGCACTCCGGAGGGGAATTCATGCGGACGCCAAGTAGCCCGCGTTCCGAGACTGTAGCAGCGGTCGTCTTGGAACCTGCTCTCTCGACCAACAGGCACCGCGATCTCCCACGCTTCGTCTGTCCCGTCCGCCTTCTGGGGCCGCCGCAGAGGCGAACGCAAAGAGCAGCGCACCTTGATGAAAAAGGCTGCGCGCATCGAACCGCAATGGAGGGCTGACGACCATGACCACGACTCCGAGCCACATTGTCGTCCTTTCCCTGGAAAACGAGAACTACTCCGACATCATAGGTAATCCCCAAGCGCCTTACCTGAACTCGCTGGTCGCTCAGGGAATGCTGCTCACCAACGACTACGGTGTGACCCATCCGAGCCAGCCCAATTACATTGCCCTGTTTTCTGGCTCGACGCAGGGCATCAACACCAATGGCAGCTTTCCCCAGCTTCCGGCCAGCGTACCGACGCTGGCGAGCACGCTCGCCGCCAGCGGTTACACATTCGGCGGTTACGCCGAAAACACGGCGGTCCCCGAACGCCAACCTTGGATCCACTTCGCCAATTCGGCCAATGACGGTCACGATTTCAGCACTTTTCCTCAGACCGCGGCCGGCTTCGCCAACCTTCCGACCGTCTCCTTTGTTTCGCCCGACGACACCCACAACATGACGCCGACGAGCGACAATGGCGGCGGGATTCCGGCGGGCGATGCCTGGATCCAGACCAATCTCTCCGCCTACGCTGCCTGGGCGCAGGCCAACAATTCGCTGCTGATCGTCACCTTCGACGAAAACAACACCAATCCAGCGGTGACCTACCCCAATCACGTTGCAGCGATCGTCGTCGGCGGAGGCGTCCCGGCAGGGGCCGTCAACGACTCGCCGGCTGACCCCTATTCCCTGCTTGCCACGATCGAAAGCCTTTACGGTGCTGCGGCGATCGGCGCCAGCGCCGGCGTACCGGCGCTCAACTTCTATTCGTCGACGCCACCGACGTCGTCCACCTCGGTCACCCTGTCATTTTCCGGATTGTCCGACCTGACCAACACTCCGCCCCAAAATGCGTTGGCGGTAGGGCCGAATTACATTTTCACCGCGGAGACCACTCACTACGAGATAACCGACCTGAGCGGCCATCCAATCGTATCCAACGGGTCATTGCACAGCTTGTTCTCGCCGCTTGGCGCCACGCTCGACAACAACCTTCTCGACGCGCGTGCCACCTATGACAGTTCGACCGGCCACTACGTGGTCATCGCGGATAATTTTCAACCGGGAACCGGGAACTTCGCCACCAATATCGATATCGCCGTGTCGATAGATAGCAATCCGAACGACGGCTGGTATTTGGCTTCGATCGACACGTCCAACGGCGCCACGACCCAATCGGACATGCCCCATCTGTCGGTCAGCAACGGCAAGATCTACATCTCCGCGCCCGAATTTATCGACGCAGGAGGCGGCTACAACAACGGCGAATTCGTCGTCAACGAAAGCAGCGTAATAGCCGCTGGAAACCACGCGATCACGCCTGACGCCAGCACTATCGTATCAGGGGCCGGCGGCATCATGCGCAATATCGCCGGCGACAACGGGGTGACCTACTATTTGGGCGCCTATTCGACCGCGAGGCAAACCGCGCTCACATATCAAACCTACGATCCGACGCATGGCTTCAGCGGGACCCAAACGCTCTACCTCGGTGACGCCGATGTGGGCGGAAGCAACAATACCGCCGCGCAGTTGGGCACGACCAAGACGCTCGGCATTGGCGACGGGCGCATCCAAGGCCTTGCCTTCACTTCCTCGGGAGGACACAACTACGTCTATGGCGTGAGCGAAGCCATGCCGAGCGCGGGGGGGCTCGCGCAAATCGAGTGGTTCAAGCTCGATGTCACCGATCCCACGAATCCGCAATATGTCATGGGGAACGTCATTTCCGGCGCCTCAATCGGCACGGGTGTGGCCGTGTTCACCCCTTCGATTGCGGTCGACCAGAACGGCGACGTGCTCATCAATTTTTCGGCCTCCGGGCCGAACATGTACCCTTCCGACTATTATACGGTGCTCGGCGCCGGCGCTTCCGACTTCACCGCGCCGACGCTTTACCAGGCGAGCAGTACGTTTTTCGATTCCGGCGCTCTGAACGACCAGCGCTGGGGCACCTATTCGACTGCAATAGCCGATCCGAACAACCCGAACGGGTTCTGGATATCGGGTGAATATGTCGCCAACGGATGGTGGCAAACGGCAGTAGCTCAGGTCAGCGTCCATCCGGATACGACGGCGCCGGTCCGGCCGACCGGCCTGTCGCTCGACGCGACGACCGACAGCGGTACGATCGGCGATCGCACTACCAACTTTGCGCATGTCAAGATCGACGGCACGGCCGAGCGCGGCAGCGCGGTGACGCTGTATGATAGCAACGGCACCACAGTCCTTGGCACGGGCACCGCGGACCTGACGACTGGTGCGTTCAGTATCACGACATCGGCGCTGGCTGATGGGACGCACAATATCAACGCGAAGGCGACCGATGCGTGGGGGAATACGAGCACTGCGTCCGCCGTCTTCGCGGTGACGGAGGACACCACGGCGCCGGTCGCGCCGACCGGCCTATCCCTCGACGCGACGACGGACAGCGGTACGCTCGGCGATCGCATCACCAACGTCGCGCAGGTCAAGATAGACGGCATGGCCGAGCACGGCAGCATGGTGACGCTTTACGACACCAACGGCACCACGGTGCTCGGTACAGGCACTGCGGACCTGACGACTGGTGCGTTCAGCATTACGACAGCGGCGCTAGCCGAGGGGACGCACAATATCACCGCGAAAGCGGCCGATGCGGCGGGGAATACCGGCGCGGCATCTGCTGTCCTTGCCGTGACGGAGGACACCACGGCGCCGGTCCCGCCGACCGGCCTGTCCCTCGACGCGACGACGGACAGCGGCATCAAAGGCGACGATATCACGGGCTTCACCCAAGTGTTGATCGACGGAACGGCTGAGGCTGGTAGCACGGTGACGCTTTACGACACGAACGGCACGACGGTGCTCGGCACAGGCACTGCGGACTTGACGACTGGCGTGTTCAGCATTGCGACATCGACGTTGGCGGAGGGGGCCCATAGCATCATTGCAAAAGCAACTGACGCCGCGGGGAACACCAGCAACGCGTCGAACGCACTTGCAGTGACCACCCTCGACCTGACCGCCAATTTCGATTTCAGCGGCGATGGCCATAGCGATATTCTCTGGCGCAACGACAATGGCGCAGTGTCGATATGGGACAATGGCGACATGAACCAGGCTCATATCATTGCCCAAGCGGGCGTCGTGCCCGATAGCTGGCATTTCGCCGGGACCGGCGATTTCGACGGCAATGGCCGGAGCGACGTTCTCTGGCGCAACGACAACGGCGCAGTGTCGATCTGGGACAACGGCGACATCAGCAAGGCCCATATCGTGGCCGGGGCGGGCGTCGTCCCCGATAGCTGGCATATCGCCGGCACCGGCGACTTTGACGGCAATGGCCAGAGCGACATCCTCTGGCGAAACGACAATGGCGCAGTGTCGATCTGGGACAAAGGCGACATCAGCAAGGCCCATATCGTGGCCGCAGCAGGCGTCGTCCCCAATAGCTGGCATTTCGCCGGCACGGGCGACGTCGACGGCAATGGAAAGAGCGACATCCTCTGGCGCAACGACAATGGCGCAGTGTCGATCTGGGATAACGGTGACATCAGTAAGGCCCATATCGTGGCCGCGGCGGGCGTCGTCCCCAATAGCTGGCATATCGCCGGCACCGGGGACTTTGACGGCAATGGCCAGAGCGACATCCTCTGGCGCAACGACAATGGCGCAGTGTCGATCTGGGATAACGGCGACATCAGCAAGGCCCATATCATGGCTGCGGCGGGCGTCGTCCCAAATAGCTGGCATATCGCCGGCACCGGCGACTTCGACGGCAATGGTCACAGTGACATCCTCTGGCGCAACGACAATGGGGCGGTGTCGATCTGGGATAATGGGCAGATTGGCGCCGCGCATCAAGTCGCCAATGCGAACTTGATCCCTAACGATTGGCACATTGCGTAAGCAACGCTTGGTACGCGCACTGCGGACCTCACGACTGGTGCGTTCAGCATCACGACATCGGCGCAATATCACCGCGATGGCAAGACCGACCTGCCGTTTCTCAACCCAACCACAATTGGCATGGCGGTCTGGGGGATGAAAGGCACCCAAGTCACGGCCAACCCGCAGATCGGCGTCATGGACCCCGGCTTCCATTTTGCCGGCAAGGGTGACTACAAAGGCGATGGCAAGACCGATCTTCTGTTCGAGAACGATGCCACTCATGAGTTGTCGGTCCGGGATATGAACGGCACACAGGTCGAGGCCAAGACTCAAATCGGAACGATCAATGCAGCAGCCGATTGGCATCTCGTGAGCTAGTCACGTGAATCTAAAGT
>NZ_VSSR01000030.1 GCF_008123515.1 Bradyrhizobium cytisi | reverse complement strand
TCTGATTCCGGATACTAGCTCGTTAGCAACTGATAGGGGGGCCAGGTTCCGGGACTATTACCAAGATTCTGACCACTAGACGACCGATTCCATGAACTTGGCAGTCATGGAACGGGACGTTTGTTTGTGGATTCTTCGTTTACGATTGACTGAACGAGGAGTTTCATCATGGCAGGATGGCGGCAAGCGGTCGAGTTGGCGATGACCGATGAGGAGATTGAAACACTGACGGCTCTTTCGCGGTCGAGGACCGAACCGGCGCGCCGGGTGTCGCGGGCCGCGATGCTGCTTGCCTACCGCGAGACCCCGTCGTTCTTTGCGGTGGGACGAAGACTTGGCGCCCATCATCAGACGGTCCAGCGCTGCGTCGAGCGGGCGGCGGCCGATGGCGCGCTGGCGGCGCTCGACGAGCGCCCGCGACCGGGCAAGGAGCCGGTGATCACGCCGGCGGCCAAGGCCTGGCTGGTGTCTCTGGCGTGCGACAAAGCCAGGGAGCACGGCTATCCGCACGAGTTGTGGACGACGCGGCTGTTGGCCCGCCATGCACGCGAGCATGGACCAGAGGCCGGACATGAATGTCTCGCCCGTCTGGTTCAGGGCACGGTGTGCAAGCTTCTCGGTCATGAGGAAATCAAGCCGCACAAGGTGCGCTACTATCTTGAAAACCGCGACGCCGAGTTCGAGCAGAAGATGGCGGAGGTTCTGTATGTCTATCGCGAGGTCCAGGTCCTGAAAAAAGCCGCCGCCAAGTCGAAGAAATCGGACAAGTCGGTAGCGATCGTCTCCTACGATGAGAAGCCGGGAATCCAGGCCATCGCGACGACAGCGCCGGATCTGCCGCCAGTGTCGGGCGTGCATGCGACCTTCGCGCGCGATCATGAGTACAAACGTCACGTCCACGCGCTCGTCCAAGACCGCCACCGCAGCCGAGAGTTCATAGAATTACTCAAGCTCCTTGATGCCGCTTATCCGGCCAGGACCGCGATCAAGTTGATCCTCGATAATCATTCCGCGCACATATCGAGAGAAACCAGAGTCTGGCTCGATACACGACCGGCAGGCCGCTTCCAGTTTACCTTCACGCCCAAGCACGGCTCCTGGCTCAACCTCGTCGAGGGCTTCTTCTCCAAGTTCGCCCGCTCCGTCCTGCGTCACATCCGGGTGAGGTCAAAGCATGAACTCAAACAGCGAATCATCGCCGGAATCGACGACGTCAATCGCCATCCCGTCATCCATACCTGGTCCTACAAACTCGCCGACGCCGCCTGATATGATTCGAACCAAGAAAACGCTGAACTAGTTTGACCTGAATCGAACCTGCAGCCCGACCGTTATGAACCACAATCCGTAGACCTGAGCTAACCTAATCAAGCCATAGTTTTGTTGTAGAAGTCCTTGCAGCGCAGGGATTTGTGGCCATTTTGGCCCATAGGAGGCCATAGGTGGCCTTGCTACATTTTGTATGCCTCTGCCGTGCCCTTCGTGAATTTTCCCGTGGGGCACAACAGAGCTGGGAACGTGGAGGGAACGGTTTGTGATCCGTTTCTTGAGTCTTCCTCGACGTGACCCAGGGCACAAGGAGCAAGGGCACAAACGATGGAAAACAGCGAGAAGGGTCTCAGAGCCGAAGTGACGACGAACTACCTGAGGCTCACTGACGCGGCGATACGTGCAGCCACGCTGCCGCCGGGCAAGCCGCAGTACTATCTGCACGACACAGAGCAGCCGGGGCTTGCCATCAGGATGCGCGCGACTGGTGGGCGGACCTGGGTCTTCCTGTTCACCAAGCCTGGGACGAGAGGCACCCAGCGCAAGACCCTGGGCGCATGGCCCAAGTTCAATGAGAAGGCCGCGCGCAAGGCCGCTACCGTCGCCGCCGGCGAGGTGGTCATTGGGGTCGATCCGAACGACGCCAAACGCGAGGCAAAGCGACAACAGCTGGCAGAGAGGCAGTGCACCACGCTGGCGACCCTGATCATTGAAGATGGCCCCTACGAAATGTCCTTGACCGGACGCCAAGTCGTCAATTGGAAACCGGCAATGTCGGCGCTGCGACGCGGTCTGAAGGATCATTTCGATCTCGCCATCGGCGCGCTGACGCGACGGCAAATCATGGCGGCGGTGGACAAGATCGCCAAGACCGGCAGGCGCGGCGCAGCCAAGGACTTGCGCAAGCACACGCACACCTTCCTCGAATGGTGTATCGGCGAGGGTTACGTGGAGCACAACGTACTCGCCGGCTATCGCGCGCCCAAGGAAACCCGTGCGCAGAGAGTTGGGCGCCGAACGAAAGGCCGCGCGCTGACCGATGAGGAGATCATCAAGGTCTGGCACGCATCCGGCAAGCTCGGGGCTTTTGGGCAATTAGCGCGCATGTGCCTACTCGGTGGCCCGCGTCGCAGCGAGCCAACCATCATCGAATGGCAAAAGCACATCATGGATGACCGCATCACCTTCGATGCGGCATGGACCAAGATGGGCCTGCACCACGATGTGCCGCGCACCCACCTCGTTGACGAGGTGCTCGCGGCAGCTAAACATTTCCAGCGCGCGACGTCCGACTACGTCTTCCCGTCACCGAAGACCGGCGGCCAGATGTCGGGCTTCACCAAGATGGTCAACCGTCTGATCAAGGAAGCGGATGTCGCCAAGTTCACCATGCATGACTTAAGGCGGAGCTTGCGAACCATCATGTCTCGTTGCGGCTACGACAACGAAATCCAGCGGCTGTGTGTGGGGCAAAAGCCGCGTGGAATCGATCAGGTTTACAATCACGACGAACAGTGGATTATCCGAAACATGGCGTTCGAAGCGGCTCATGACTACATCGCGCAGTTAGTCGGCGCGGAACGGGTCGGGAAGGTGGTGCGGCTGCAGCGGACGAATCCGCTCGACCCCATCAAGGCTGAACTGCTCGGCCGTCTCCGCGAGCATTATGCGGCTGGGGGGCCTTAGTGGTTTTGTCGCACTTGGCCAGATAGTCACGCACTGCATCGACACGATAGAGTGGCCGGCCATCGACGTAGCGCCATTTCAGCGGGTGGTTCAGATCGCGCCGCCACTGCTCCAGCGCTCCGGGCGTGCGTCGGATGACCGCGGCTGCCTCTAACGCCGTCAGATTAGACCGAAGTTTTCACTACGCATGACTTGAAAGCTGAGTCGCGGCAGGGCTTTGGGGGAAGATTTTCTCTCGATTTGCGTCCATGTAACGGGCTTCCCAAATCAGCTCTGTT
Organism: Bradyrhizobium cytisi; assembly: GCF_008123515.1. GTDB lineage: Bacteria > Pseudomonadota > Alphaproteobacteria > Rhizobiales > Xanthobacteraceae > Bradyrhizobium > Bradyrhizobium cytisi. The sequence continues at coordinate 35,297 of NZ_VSSR01000030.1, read as the reverse complement.
GTGATTCGATTCGGGAATGTTCATCGAGACGGTTCCGAATCGGGATAGTCCGCCGGCGGTTTTGCTGCGGGAGAGCTATCGCGACGCGGAGGGCCGGACCCAGAAGCGGACGCTGGCGAACCTGAGCAAGCTGCCAGGTGAGGTGGTGGCGGCGCTCAAGGCGATCCTCAAGGGCGGCACGCTGGTTGGCCCGGGCGTAGATCAATTGCAGATCGAGCGTTCGCTGCCGCATGGCCATGTCGCGGCGGCGCTGGGGATGATCCGCAAGATCGCTTTGGATCGGTTGATCCTGAGCACGGCGAGAGATGCTAAGGCACGGCGCAATTGCGATCTCGTGGTGGCGATGATCGTCGATCGCCTGATCATGCCACGCTCCAAGCTCGGCTTCGTGCGCGCAGTGGACGAGGAGACAGCAACCACGAGCCTTGGCGCGGTTTTGGACCTCGGGCGGGTCAAGGAGCGCGAGGCTTACGAGGCGTTGGATTGGCTCCTGGAGCGCCAGGTCAGGATCGAGAACGGCCTGGCGCGGCGGCATCTCGAGGACGGCGTGCTGGTGCTCTACGACGTGAGCTCGTCCTACTTCGAGGGGCGTCACTGTCCGCTGGCGCAATACGGCCACAGCCGGGATCATCGCGGCGACCGGCCGCAGATCGTCTATGGGCTTCTGTGTACGCGCGATGGTTTGCCGGTCGCGATCGAGGTGTTCGAGGGCAACACCGCGGATCCGATGACGCTGAAATCCCAGATCGAGAAGCTCAAGTCGCGCTTCGGCATCAAGCGCGTCGTGCTGGTTGGGGACAGAGGCATGATCACCGCGGCTAGAGGATCCGGGACGATCTCAAATCCTCAGGCCTGGACTGGATCACGTCTCTGCGCGCGCCGCAAATCCAGGCCTTGGCACAAGAGAACGGCCCGCTGCAGCTCTCGCTGTTTGACGAGCGGGACTTGGCGGAGATCAGCTCGCCGGACTTCCCGGGTGAGCGGCTGATCGTGTGCCGCAATCGCGATCTGGCAACGGAGCGTGCCCGCAAGCGCGAGGCGCTGCTTGTTGCGACCGAACGGGAACTCGCGCGTATCCAGGCGCACGTCCGTCGCAAGGGTTCACCCTTGCGCGCGGCCGTCGAGATCGGCCTGACGGTCGGCGAAGTCGTGAATACCAAGAAGATGGCCAAGCACTTTGCGCTCGACATCCGTGACGGCCACTTCTCTTGGGCCCGCAAGGTCGATCAGATCGCGGCGGAGGCCAAGCTCGACGGCATCTATGTCATCCGTACCAGCGTGCCGGCCGAGGACCTCAGCCCCGCGCACGCGGTCCAGGCTTACAAGGATCTCGCGCGCGTGGAACGCGCCTTCCGTTCGATGAAGACGGTCGATCTGGAAATCCGGCCCATTCGCCACTGGACCGCTGATCGCGTGCGCGCCCATGTCTTCCTGTGTATGCTTGCCTATCACGTCGAGTGGCGTCTGCGCCAAACGCTGGCGCCGCTCTTGTTCCACGACACCGATCTCGAAGCCGCACGCGCTGAGCGCAGATCGCCGGTCGCGTCGACCGAGCCCTCAGCGACCGCAAAATCCAAGAAGGCGATCAAGCGCAACGCAAATGGCGACCCCGTCCACAGCTTCGCCGGCCTCATCGATCATCTCGGGACCATGACCCGCAATACCATGCGCATGCCGCTTGCGGCCAAGCATCGCTTCACGCTGCTGTCCAAATCCACGCCGCTTCAGGAGGCGGCATTCAAGCTCTTGGGCTTCGGCCCGTAGCTGTGTCCAGTAACCGAAAAAGCCGACCACAAAAACAATGAGTCGGATCAGGCCCTTGCAGAGTTCTTCAATGAAAACTTCCGATTAGAGCTGCCGGGCAGTGCGTCGATATCGAACGTTGCGGGCGGCGGCACACCGCGGTTCTTGCGGGGCCGCTTCGTGATACGCGGCATTTTCCCACTATTTGGCGACCCTAAGGCCTCGACCCGAGTCATTTCCTCCTTGCCGCGCATGCCTCCACCTCGAACCATGATCGGTCTGAGGCAACAAGATCGTAGGCTGCTCCAGCACGAAAGAAGCCAAGTGCGCAGGTATGGCTCCTGGGTAGCTGTGGCGTACAAATAGGATGAACCGGTTCGATTGGTCTGGGACGCGCCGCGCAGAAAATTTCCCGACGTTTAGCCTTTCCTTAAGGTTCTCTGCGTATGGTTATGGTGCCGACATCCGAAAACAAACAGGTTTTTGAGGCTCCCATGACCGAATCGCTCGAAGATGTTGCGGATTTAGACATCCAAGATACATCCTATCTGGCAAGCCCTGGCATCACTGGTGCCGACCTCAAGGCTTGGCGCAAAAGGCACGGGTTCACCCAAGAAATGCTTCGCCTCGCGCTTCAGGTCGGATCACGGCAAACCATCATCTCCTGGGAGAAATCCACGACGAGGCTTCCGCGTTATGTCTATCTCGCCCTCATAGGGCTGGAGCACCTGGACCACGGTCACGGGTTCATGACCGGATACAGATTCTCGGCCTCCGAAGCCCGTGCAGCTCGCAAAAAAGCGACGTTCTGAGGCTTGCAATGATGCCGGCCGCCCATAATTCCACGAATAGGCCTCCCACCTACGCCCTGTCGGTGGACATCGGGGTCTGGGTCGAGGATCTATGGAAACTATGGGGTGATGCCCCGTCCTGCCAGACGTTAAAGCGGCGACATCCGATCCCTGGTGCCCTGACAAGCACCGCGTGGTGGGCCATTGGCCACGCAAAGCGATCCCTAAAGCTGCAAACAGCCCCACGGGCTGATGGATCGCTACTATGAAAACCATCGGTTGGGCCGCAATCGTTTACTCAGTACATGACGCATACACGTTCGGCGCGCTTGTCGTGCTGATCGTCGGCGAACTTGCGGTCACTCGGCTTCCGAAGAAGAAGCGGCCTGCGCGCCCTTAACGCGGCTATCAAGCGTCGCAATGAAGCCGCCACACGTCGAGCACGCCATCATCGCAATGTAATCGTCAGGCTCATTCTCAATTAGGGCGGCATTTTCCCAGGTCATTGTCGCCAAATATTTCTCCTTCAAATCGGCCATTCTGCGATCAATCTTATCGGCGTCCAGGTTGTGCGCGATCGTATTGCGGAGACTGTTGGCGGCGTTGAGAATGCCCCACCAAGGTTCGTTCTCTTCACCTTTGGCGAATAGTTTGCACTTTTCCATTTTGTCCGAGAATTTCATCCTGCGGAGCTTTCTTTTGGAAACACCATTTGTAGTGATGTAGTCGTTCATTATCTGCTCAGCTTCCAGGTGATTACGCAAAATGGAAAGCGTCAACGCGTTCATATTCTCTGCGCGCTGGCGAGCTTCCGCGATACGCTGTTGAAATTCCGGATCGTCAAACTTCACGTGAAGGCCTTCCTTTCGGTTGTGGCCGGAGACGATAGCACGCACGGTGCTAAGCACGCATCATGCTTTGCACAAAGGTCGAATGTCCGCGAGGCGCTTGGTGCCCCTAGATCTGGGCCTACACCCGAGCTCGGCTCGACGAGATCACAGTTGCTGCCGTCCAACTTCTAGATCAATAAGGGAATCCACTACATCATGATCGATACCGACGCGGCGAAGAATTGAAGCTATCGGAATTGCCGTGGTACAATGATCCGGCGCGAGGCGGTCAGCTTGACCGATGAACAAGTGGCGCCGAACTACAGCTGGCGGCACCGACGCGTTGCATGCGGAAACATTAGCGCACCCGAGATACAATGTGGTCGCCGCGAAGACGGTGGATCGGAGGACGACCGGGCGCCGTAAAGGCTGACCTTCAGCTCTACGGTGTGTGGTCGGAAAGATTCGTTACGATTGGACGCGTCGGCGTGGACGTTGTCTATGGTCACCGGCCGCTCGATCGTGCAGTAGAGCTTTGCCGAAATTGCTCGGTTGGTTTAATAAGATGGGAGGCCTACAACTGGAGATTTATCCGGGGACGGCGTAGATTTGTTGCTCGGTCGGGTTGCGGCGAGCTGGGGGACTGCTATGGCGCAAGAACTGTTCACTATCGCTACGTTGGGTACATTCGCGGGGGCGACTGCCGCTACGGTGGTCGTCGGCAACACGCTGCAGTCCGTATTCAGGGTCAGCGCAAAGTGGCTTACGTTACTCCTCGCGGAAGCGATCGTGATCCTTGTTGCGGTCTTCAATCACACCAGCGAGCTGAGCGGCTATTTCGTCGCCATTCTCAATGGCTGCCTAGTCTATTCTGCGGCGGTCGGTCTCAATACGATGACGTCGAAGGCACCCCCGCCCGAAGGGCCGACGGCGCGGTCCACGGAAGAGGCCGGCCTGCCGCCGCGTCAGAACGTTCGTGGAGGCTTCTTTAGCCGATGGTGGTAGCGACGCAGTCGAGACCCGCGTTTCCCGAAGCGCGCACGTTCGTCCTGCTGATAGGCATTTCCAACAATCCGGCCTTCACCAAGCTCGGTGCTCCTGCCGCCGACGCCGCTGCCTTATACGGGGCTCTCGTCGACTTCAAAGGATGCGGCCTGCCGGCGGAGGACGTGACCTTGCTACCCGAGGTCGATGCGACCGGCGACAGGATCTTGAAGGAGATCGCCGCCATCTCTTCGAAAGCCTCGAAGACCGATCGCATCTTCATATATTTCGCTGGCCACGGGATGCAGCTCCCGTCGGATTTCGGACTGGTTGCTTGGGACACCCGGCCCGGCGACCACCCGCAACCTCCCGTGCTCGGCTCCGAAATCGGTCGTGCGCTATCGGATACATATGCCTATGGCGTACTCTTGGTCATCGACTGCTGCTACGGCGCGAGCTTCGCGGATTATGTTCCGCAGTTCTTCAGGTCGCGGGGAGCGGGCGGATATCGGGTACTGCTCAGTTCGACGCGGGCAAATGAACGCTCGTGGGAAGCCGCCGGCGGCGGCAGCACGTTCTTCTCGACCTACCTGCGGCGGTCCATCGACGGATCCGATCCGGTCGGGCTGATTCCCGGCGCAATCTTCCTGTCGGACCTGACCCGGCACATAGCCGCCCGCGTCTCCACCGAAGTTAAGAAGCTGAACGAGAGCTATCGGCAGGAACAGACGTTCAACGGAGCCTACGGGACCGATCCGCTTGTATTCAGGCAGGCTCGGCTCACCGAAAGCCGGATCCTTCTGCTGCTGGCGCGATTTTCCTGGCGAGATATCGTCCGCTTCGCAGTCATTTCGACCGTCGCATTCCTGAGCGTGGCGTCGGTCGCATTCATGACTCACTATTCGGTCCTGGAGCGGTCGCTCTACGCGACGACGGTAGGCGATTGGATCGACATCGACGTGGGTCGGTGGGGTACCCATGCATACGGCTTCCCGAAGCTGTTTTGGCAGAGTGACTTTACGCGCGACGACGTCCTCGCGACTTCTCAGTTGCGGAACGCCGGCGGGATCGTGAACGCTCCGATCGAGCAGCCCGTGCTCCCGACCCTACGAGAACAACTGACCCCAGGTGCGCGGATCCGGCTCGCCTACTGGGCCGGAGAGGACGACGAAGCTCGCAAAGGGCTCTTGGATCTTTGGAAGACCGACAAGTCGCTGACGGGGGCGGTCCATTTGGTGCCCAGACTTGCGCGACGCGAGGACTTGCAATGGCTCGCAGCCGTCCAGGCGGAAGCGCCGGACGAAAGGGTGAAGGCGTTCGCATCGGTGGCGGCTGCAAGGGTCGCGCCGGGCGATCCCGCATCCGGCTTCCGGCAACCGAGGAGAGGACCCTACACACTTCCCATGGAATTGCTGACGGCGGCGGCCCCACCGTGCAGCGAGGCGGTGCGCGACTATGTCGTCGGCCTCCTCGGCAAGGTGCCTTCCGAGGACTACCGCTCGGCCGGCATCAATGCGGCCCTGCGGCTCGGGTGCGAGATACCTCTCGACGCGTTGCCGATGATACTGATCTACAGTTTCGGACTGTTCGCGGTGGACGATATCGCCGGCTACATCGATTCAAGGCAGTCCTCCAGCGACCAATTGCTTGCCATGCTGCCCAGGTTCGCGACCGCCGACCCCGAAAAGTCGGACCTTCCGAAGAAGACCATAGCGGTCATCGCCGTATCCGAGCGTGCGCCCTGCGTGCCGGCCCTGAAGGGGCAACTCGGCGCCGCCGATCCGGACGTGCGGGCTCTGGCCGTCGCCGCACTGCTCGCTCATTGCGACGACTCGGTTGTGGGCGATCTCGAGGCGGCCACGGCATCGACGCCGGAAGTCGTGGCGATCTTCGCCATGCACGGCAGAGTTTCGGCCCCGCAGGTCAGGTCGCGGCTTGCCGAAAAGAACCTGGAGGTCGAGGACGCGTCCTATCTCCTGGTTGCTCTCGGTGCGGTCGGATCGGCGGAGGATATCGAGGCCATCCGAAATTTCGTAGCACGACGCCCGGACGCGGAGGAAGGCGTGCGTATCGCCGCGGTGTTGGCGCTTCACCGACTGCACGCGCCAGCTTCATATGCGGCACCGTTCCTGAACGGTATCTTCGAGTCGAGCAAGTTGGCCTTGGAGTGGATCGTCGATGTCGACCCTGCGGGAGCGGTCCATCTGATGCGCGAGGCCGTGGAACGGCGCAGCGGGGAAGCGTTCGTCAAGTTCGCACAGCGTCTGCCCCTCACGCCGGGCGACATCGAATTTCTCGAAAGCGCGGTCAGGAGCGGAGACGCCGCGGCGGCGGGTATACTCGCGCAGATTCAGCCGGCCGAGAAGGTCGTCGAGCTCCTGTCGAGCCCCAACCGACGTGTGAGGTCCGAAACGGCGACGTGGGCATCGGCCAATCCGCAGATGTCGGAGGAGACGCTCGAGAGCAGCAAGTCGCGTTTGCCGAACGGCCACGTACGACAGCTCCGTGGCGATCTCCGTGCGAAGAAGATGATTCTCGACCTGTTGGAGGGTGCGCCTCAGGAAACCCGTCCTTGGCGCGCCAGGCTTCTCGCCGCGACCTGGAGGCCTGAATTGAGGAGTGGACTTCTACTGTTGCTTGAGGGCTATCGAGGAAGCTCGCCCATGCGGAACTTCTGGGCCATCCGTCAAGGTTCGCCCTGAAGGCGCGACTTCGCCGCCGTGAAAGAGCGCAGTCGCCCGGAGGCGGAAGAAGGCGCACTACGTTCCGGACGCCAGCGCAGCCACGACCGCTTTTCTTTTCCGGGTGCCTCTTACCGGCAGCTCGCTCTGATCCGATTGATCCAACTATTCCAGGAATTCTTGTATCCCGTGTCTGGTGGCAATCTCGTCCCCCATCCCGAAATCAAAACGAGTTGGCTGGGCCGGCATTGAACGCACAGTTTATCCTTTTGTGAATTAAGGGGAAAAATCAACGGCTTTTCTGGCGATACCAACAAAACTACCAGCGAACACCGGTTCGTCAGGCTCATAACCTGAAGGTCATAGGTTCAAATCCTCTCCCCGCAACAAAGTTTTAAGCCCTTGAAAACGCATCGTTTTCGAGGGCTTTTTGCTGCCCGAACTAGAGCCCGAAATGTCGTTCGTGGAAGCGCGTGGAAGCGGCAGGAGGAAAGTCGCAGCGTAAAGCCGGCAGAGTTGGCTGCGATGTAATGACTCAATTGTGATCGGGGGGCGCTTAGGCAGGGGCCGCTGCAGCACCTTTGCCTCGTCCCACGGTGCCCGCATCCAAACGTCTCGCTCTTCGTCGGTGGTTAGGATCTAGCGTCGCCGAAAACGGCCTTTCGACTGACCCGATCCTTCGATGGCCTTGCCCTTTCCGCAAAGCTTTCGGCAACATCGCAAAACATCCCAAGGTACGCTGCCGGCAATTTGATCGGATATCTCTTCGATTGATTGCTCTCGAACGGACAGGGTTTCGAGTACCCGGTCGAGCAACTCGGCATCACTGAGCTCTCCCTCATCCAGCCACCAATCGTCTCCTCGCGGTCCAAATAGCAGGATTTTGCCGCGCCAAATGATGAAGTGGCTTTTGCAGTCGGTATCGCGCCACACGGAGGGATAAACGCTTGTTCCGTTTGGGGATTCATACAGTCGCCATGCTGGACCAGCGCGTCGGTCGAGATTTGCCGGCAGCTCAGAACCGCACCCACAGGGACACGACATGATCAGCCAACGTGGGGCTTGGCGAACCACAATGACTGCGTCCCCGGGTTGTTTCAGATAGGCGCTGGCATCGGCGCGTGAAGCAACTTTGGCTTTGATGGTGAAATTTACGATCATTGCCCAACACCCCCGGATCGACGCTTGTGCACGCGAGGTGGCGTCGCCGTAGTCGGCGCCATTGCTCGCAGAATCTTTTGACCAAAGAAGAATGAGATCGCCCGCAATGTATTCGGCTCTTTTTCTTTGAGCTCTGGATGCGGGTTGCAACCTTTGCGAATAAGGCATAGCGCGAGCGTCAACGCGTACTGGCCTGGCTCCCGTTCAGCCGACCAGCTCAACGCGCGAATTTGATTCACCGCGTTAAAAAACCATTCGGTGGGGTCGCCGGGTCTACAGAATGTGGACTGACCCATCTTCAGAGCACTCTCCTCGTAGAGAGGGCTAATCATGCTTAAGAGCTTCTTAGGCGTAAGCCTTCTCTTCTTGAGGTCTTCAATGAATCCTTCGACCAAAAGCCCTCCTTCGAGGGACGCGGGGTCGTAGGTGAGCGGGTAGTGCTGCTCCAGTTTCTCAAAATCTATGAGGATCGCGTCTCCGTGCCGGACGAGCACGTTGGTCGCGTGCATATCGCCATGCGCAGGGGCGACCGAGGTTTCAGTGTTCCCGAGCTGCTCAAATATCGCTTTCAATGGCTCAATTTCGATATCAGCGCGGAGTTTCTTAACGAGCGGTACGCGCTCAGGGGGCAAAGCGATCAATCGGCTTTGTCCTTCAGCGCACCATTTCTTCTCCAAATAGGAGCTAAGCGAAAATTTCGTGTCGACACGCTGTTGTTTCCTCCATCCGCCCAGCGTCTTGTCAAACAGGTTAGCAATGGCATGCCCGCAGCGTCCGCCTCGCGCGCAGGCAATCAGCGACTCTGCGCCATCGACAAAGTCGCCCACGAGAATTCCTTGGGTGGACCCGAGGTTGCAGCGATCGCGGCGCAACCGTGGCCCTAGATAGAAAGGCACATATTCGAATATGTGGCCACAGTATTGGTCGTACTCGTCAATGATTTTTTTGCGTGGCCCGATCTTCACGAAATACACGTGCGGGTAGGCGCCTGTTGCGCCCTGTTGCACTAATCCAGCATCTAGCGAGGCGTAAGCCTTAAAGACGCGCGTGCCCGACAGGCCGCCGTCAAGCGATATCAGTTGGATCTCTGCGCAATTCCAAAACGACCGTTTGAGCAACATAACTCGTTCTTCATGCCCATCCGGTCCAAATCGGGTGAGAAGATTGGCTTCGTCAAATTGTAATCCGAATTTCGGTGATGGGCCGGCGGGTCGATCACAGACTAAAGCCGCGATATCGATCCAAGATGACGCCGTGTCGATAATGTAAACGCACGGTAAAAGAAAAGCGTTCTCTCTCTCGCGTTGGCTTTCGGGAATGGTCTCCCATTCGGTGCGTCGAAGATTCGCTGTTGGGAGCAAACCTTTTCGAAGGGGATTTACGACGAGTTGGCGAGGCATGGCAGTCTGCTGGTCGTCCGTCGCAAGACGAATGTAGACTCGGACATCGTGATCTAGAAGGCGTGGTCCAATCTCAATCAACTCTCGCGGCAAGGTCTTTGGATTTTTGGAGTCCTGAGTCCAAATCACTGCATCAAGTTTAGAGATATAGTCGGGATCGCGAAGTTTATCCGGCGTGACTGGATCGTTTGGATTAGATGGTTCCCATGCGAAGTTGCGCTCGCGAAACCTATCCAAATGTTCGCTTGACGGTACTTCCCCGACGAAAGCGATTTTCGCGCGCGGCGTCCCCTCCGGCGAAAATTCGCGTATCGCCATTTCAATCGTCCCGCGTGAACAAAGGCTGCAGATCCCCACGCGCGAGAACACCCCGCTCGGAGCACACATAGCAATTTGGATTGCGAGTGAACGAAACGGCTCGCAATGACGGGGGGCGCGCGTCGTAGATGAGATGCCTGGCTGCGCTTGGAACGCCGACCATCATGGCCAGAAACATCGTCATCGCCATCGAGGTTACGGTGCCGTTGATCGAGATGACGGCGGGCGCGGGTTCATGTGCTCCTTGAATATACTGGTCCCGGCTCCGCTCTTCGGCGTTCATCATGTCTCGCCTGACCTCTTCGGAATCCAGCAGCCCGCAGCATGTGAAGCACGGCAGTCCCGGCGCGAGTGCCTGGACCCGGCCATGTATGCCTGAGATCTGACCTCCTCTAGCGGTAATGATTGAACCCATGTCGACGCAGGGAATGAGATATTGATACGCGACCTGTTGAATTACCGCGCGGCTCCCATGGGAATCAGTGCACGAGAAGATAAAGTCGGCTGCCCGCAATTCACGAGCAATCGCCGTTCGTGTCACATCGCCGACGACGCGCTGGCACACAGCGTCCGATGTAATTCCCGTAATCATGCCGGCAGCTACGTCCGTCTTGTATCGGTCGACATCGCTGACGTGTGCGCCGACCACGCGGTTAAGATTGGTTGTCTCAATGCGATCGGGATCTACGAGGATGAACTTCCGCACGCCGAGATGCGCCAACTGTTCGGCGGCAATGGAGCCTGTGCCACCCAGACCCACTATGGCGACAGTGAGTGACTCAAGATATTTTTGGCCGGCGGAGCCCAGTGCCCTGACCTGGCGGTCAAATTTCAACGGCGTGGAACCAGAGGCGCCATCGACGTCGAAGAGCACTTGCAGTCGAGGCCCGACCGACACGACGCGCATTGGAGTCTTTTCACCCAGGCGCCTAGCGCACCAGCCCCCGGCGCTGACCACTACGGCGCCATGCACTGTGTCGGGCGCACGCACGGACAAGAAACGCGCTAGATGTATCTCACCATCATCGTCCACCGCGGAGAATTCCGGCGGAGCAGACCCTGGGTGAGAATGTACAAAAATGGCGGAAAGATTTTCGCGAGCGGCCCTTTTGCCAACTTTCGCGATATAATCCGGTTTGAGCTGCGCACTAACGAGCGACCGGTCTGAATAATTGTCATCGGCTGGAAAGTCGATGCGGGATACGACAAGACGGTCCATCTCCGGCAGAACAACGCGGGATGCCAGCAAGATAGCGCAGCGCTCGGTCTCTCTGCCTACGAGCTCACCGATAATTCGGCTGGCATCTCCATCCTGAAACCTGAGCTCGATCATCGAGGCGGGTCCAGTCGCTGAAGAATTACCCGATAGAACTGTTCAAGCCGGTCGCGATTCGGATCCCACGTCTGCAGATGCCAGGAAAACCACGTCAATGGGCGGCCCGGTGTCGTATCGTACGGCAATGGAGTTCCTTCGTTGGTGCTCTGCGGAATCGCGCCATTGGGAAGGCGTAGCGGCGGCGAAACCCAGAAGCAGTCAGGCTTTGCAGCGGGATATCCAGGAGGCGCGACGAAGAGAATGTCGACCTTCTTAGGATTCCAGCCCTCGGGCAAATCGAACCCCTTAATCGTAATGAGGTATGAGCCATCGGCCCGACGCTGAATTTCAGCGTCTTGATGCTTGAATTCCTGAAGGTATTCCTTCAGTTGCTGGAATTGCTCGGCGATCATCAGAGTCCAAATGTCGCTGGTGGGACAGCAAAAAAGTGTTTCACGCGTTCAGTGATACCCACAGCTTCACCGTCGGCTATGCCCTTGTCGGGCCTGTCACCTTCTTCTTCGAGGAAGAGCTGATAATTAGGAGCAACATTGGCGATGGCTTTTATTTCCGCGCCGGTAAGGGCGGTCTTGGCACTTTCGTGGCGCTTTGCGTCCACGTAGAATACGTGAAGTGATTTTTCTGATTTCTCTGCTTCAGACATGTCTTGCTCCTTCTAGGATTGATGCTCGCTATGATTCATAGGTCGTGTATTAAGTCTTCGAACTGAGTGCGGTTTGCCCATACAATTGGCTGGGGCTCCTGCGGTGTTTCGATGCGTAGGTGGCGCACAAAATATGAAACAAGCGAGCGGCGGATCGTTTTGGACAACCGTCCGTCTTGCATGCCGAAGTCGGCAATCACTGAATCTCTCTGGCTAAGCGTCAGATTCGGATTGGGCTCTATCTCGATCACGACGAAGCTCTGCCAATCCGTATCGTCCTGCGGATTCACGCCGCCGATACGGCGTCCGTGAATTTGCAGGAATCTCGTCAAGACGAAATCGCGAAATCGCAAAGTTCCGTGACACCATGCGCGGGCATGCCAGCGAGAACCGTCGAAGGCCAGAGAATGGGGGGCAATCCATTGGCGAGTTGGATCGGGAGTGCGCATCGATTGATATGTCACCTCAATCTCTGTGCCATCACGGATAGCCCAGAGAATTGGCAGGAGCATCTCAATGCGCACACGGCGGACCGGGAGCGTCACAACATCACAGGGCGGTCGGGTCCCCACGAAGCTTACTGATCGCGAAATCGTGCCCATAGTCAGGCCCACGAGCTCGTTCAAATAAGTCTGGGTATCGGGCGCGAGAAACCGCGGCCTGAAATGTTCTGTCGCGCGATAGACTTTCTCGTGACGGTCGTACTCCATGTTGTCTTTGGCCAGATCAAGGTATTTGGCGAAATCCAGCGATGCCTGCTGAACCGAGATATTGAAATATTCGGCCACCTCGCCGCGATTGATTTTGCCGTCCCACAACAAACGAAATTCGATGAATTCCAGTCGCCGATCTTGACCCCAGGGCCGAGGCCGGCGAGTAGCCTCTAGGTCTGCATCTGTCATCTATCAATCTGCAATACGTCGTATAACATGATCAATCATAAAACACGACGCGTTTGATGTCAAGGAGCTACTAGTGTTAGCGTATCCCAATACCATTAGAACTGCCGTCCCCTGCAGCCTAAATCATGGCTATCTGGAGCTTGCGACTGAGCACGTTCCGAGTGTTGGCCGAGTTGTATGCGCGGCTGATGGCTTTGCGCCGGATGCGGGTCGAGACGGCCCGGGCCTGGCTGGCGGAAAGTGCCGGGAACACCTAGCTCGCTCGCGGCCGGGTCGGGCTGAAATCAGGGTAATTTGGCCAGCTAGCAGGAAGGTCCGAAATTTGTATACATATTTCGGACAAGCAATTTTGCAGTACGTCCGAAAAAGTTATACATTTTTCGGACATGACCGACGACTCACCTGATCTCAAGACCACAATCCTGGAGCGCATCCGGGCAGATGCGCCACGCAAGGTCTGGACGCCGACCGATTTCGTCGACCTCGCTTCGCGAGACGCCGTCGACAAGACGTTGCAGCGGCTGACCAACGCCGAAAACCTCAGGCGGATTGACCGCGGGCTCTACGACCAGCTCGGTTTCAACAAGCTGACCCAGAAACCTAACCCGCCCGATCCGCGATCCGTCATCGACGCCGTCGGGCGGCGTGACCAGAACCGGATGCTCGTCGACGGCATGACCGCCGCGAACGACCTGGGCCTGACCGACGCTGTGCCAGCGAAAATCGTGGTCCATACCGACGCGCGCAAACAGCCGATCAAGCTCGGCAACGTCACCATTACTTTCCGTCCAACCGCTGCCAGCAAGCTCTTTTGGGCCGGACGGCCGGCCATGCGCATCATCCAGGCACTTCACTGGTTGCGTGATCTCCTGACCCGTGAAGGCGAGAGTGACCGGGTTAAACAAAAGCTTGCCAAGCTCTTCGATGACCCGTCGGCAGGGCCGCCGCTTAAAGCCGATATCAAGGCTGGCATGACCGCGCTTCCGACCTGGATGCGGGCGTTCCTCAAGCCGCTGATCGGAAGCGACATCAACGTCCAAGATCGGCACGTCGATGCTGACTATGCTGCTGATGATGATCATACGGGTTCGGATCATGATGATCATCATCCCGCTGCCGGCGTCCGGCCAAAGGGCAATTTGGACCTAACCAAAAAGCCGCAATCAGCTAAGCGGGGCGGGGCGAGGAAAACATGAATCGGGCTTTTGATGAGGTCCTCGCAGCCGGAACGGACACGATGTTGAGCGCCTTCGATACGACGGCGCTGCGCCTCGGCACGGTATCCCAAAATATCGAAAAGGATTTCTGGGTGTGCTGGACGCTCGACGCCTTATTCCATGGCCTGAAGGAGGGAGGACCCCGCCTGCTATTCAAGGGCGGGACATCGTTGTCCAAAGGCTTTGGCCTGATCAATCGCTTCTCCGAAGACATCGACGTGACGGTTTTTCGGGACGACATCGGCGAGCCGGCGACCATCGAAGAGCTCAATGCTCTTAGCAACAACAAGCGCCGCGCGCGGCTCGATGCGATCAAAGCGGTCTGCCAAGCCTATATCAACGGTCCATTACGCAACCAACTGACACAGATTCTCAAGGATCGGCTAAAGGCCGCGGGTCTTGATGCAGGCGCGGCACGGGTGGAAGTAGACGACACAGATGCCGACAAGCAGACACTTCTGATCTGGTATCCGACGGCGACGCCGCAATCCGATTATGTCCGCGCCGCGATCAAGATCGAGTCGGGCGCCAAATCCGCCCTTGATCCGAACAGCGAAGTGCCGATTAAGCCCTATGTTGATGACGATCTGCCGGCGCTCGACCTGACTGTTCCGGGCGTACGAACTGTCGACCCCGAACGAACCTTCTGGGACAAGGTCGTCATTCTGCACGGCTTACGGCGTTGGTTCGACAAGCGCGGCGAGCTGCGCGGCGGCGGCCAGCGTGTGTCCCGCCACTATTATGACCTGCATAAGCTCCTTCCGACGCAGGCCGGAGCCTCCGCAATCGAAGACCCGGAGCTCGGAGCCGACTGCGTCGCGCACGCACGGATGTTCTTCAACCGCCTTGATTTCGATCTCGCGAGCGCCGCGCCCGGCTCCTTTGCTCTTGCTCCACATGACGAGATGATCGAGCAGCTACGTGTCGACTACAGAGCCATGACTGGCATGATCTTCGGCGACCCTCCGAGGTTCGAGGCCGTGCTCGAGAGCGTCACCGCGCTCGAGGCGCGCCTGAACAAACGCGCTGGCGAAGGCAGGGCAGCGCGATGAAACGATCAGAAGATCATGTTGGCGCAAAGCCGCAGGTGGATGCGGAGCCGTCAAGGCGAAAGTGGTGATGAGGAGGACCGTTATCGTCCAGGGCGGGCTGGCATTCGCCACCCGCCGCGCGGCCGCCGCACGCGATGGCGAGAACGGTCTGCAGATCATGACGGCAACGCAATTGGCGGCGCGGCTGGCAGGCGGCTTCCTGCATCAAGTGACAGGCGAGGAGCTTGAATTTGTTGTCGCCCGCGCCCTTGATGCGGGCGGCTTCGAGGACATCGAGACCGTTCGGCATCTTCCCGGGATGACGCGCGCTGTCGCGCGAACGATGAGAGCGGCATGGAACGCGGACACCCGTCTCGCTCACGCGCCGGACGGTAACGCGCGAATCCGCGATCTTGCTCTGCTTGAGAACCGCGTCCGCGAATTCCTAGCCGGCGGCGCGCGCCTGCCGATGGATCTCCGTGACGAGGCGCGCGCGCGAATGCAATGGGCCCCCGCGGTGTTGGGCCCGGTCTCCATCATGGGGGTACACTTCATCGAGCCGGTCTGGCGACCGATCATCCATGATCTCTGCGCCATCGCGCCGGTTGTCTGGACCGCGCCGCCCGGCGCCGACACGGCCTGGTTTGCCGGGGAGGTCAGAACGGCGACCGCCGTGGCGGCGACGCCCGTCCAGGTCACGTGCGCCGATCCCCGACACGAGGTGCTCGAGGCTTTTCGCTGGGCGCGCGCCTTGATTGCCTCGGGACAAGCCGAGCCCCGGGACATCGCGGTCTGTGGCGTCAGCACCGACGAATGGGACGAGTACATCGTCGCGCTGGTGCAAGAAACCAAACTGCCGGTGAGTTTTCCGCACGGCCGGCCGTGTCTTGGCACCGCGGATGGACAGCGTTGCGCAGCGCTCGCGGATGTACTGCTCCACGGCCTCAGCCAAGCCCGCGTGCGGCGTCTGTTTGCTCTGGCAGCAGGCGAGCGAACGGCGCTCGACGCTTTGCCGCGCGACTGGCTGCGCGTGCCGCGCAGTGCCTCGCTTACCTCGGCCGCGGAATGGGTTCGGGCTCTCGACCAGCTGACCTTTCCAGATACCGATCCGCGCCCGATTGTGATGCCCCTGCTGACCTTGCTGGAACGAGGAACCGTCGCGGCTGAAGAAGCGGCGGACGCGTTCCTGCGTGGCCGTGCGCACCGCCTCTGGGAGCGGGCGACACGAAGCGCTCCAGCGGCCGCTCTGGAGCTTTCGCTGCGTAAAATCCGAGTCGAGGATGAGCGAGATGCCAGCGACTCCGTGGCCTGGGCGCCAGCGTGGCAGCTAGCTGCATCGCCACGCCCTTGGGTTCGTCTGCTTGGACTGACGGAGCGCGGATGGCCACGCTCGTCAGGCGAAGACCCTCTGCTGCCGGACCATATTGGACCGCCGGGTCCCCTCGACGCCGATCCGCCCGCTGAAGCGGACCGGCGGGCATTCGGCATCATTGCCGCTTACGCGACACAGGGCATTGTTCTTTCCCGCAGCCGTCGCAACGCGCAGGGCGGTCGGGCGGGCCCGAGCCCGCTCCTCGCTCCGGGCGGCAATGCGCTCGCCCTCGCGCGCAGGCGGATCACAGACCAAGCGGCGAGCGAATCGGACCGGCTTACAGCGCGCCCGCAAGAGATAGCCAAGCACCTCGCGACAGGCTCTGCCCTGCGATGCTGGCAGAGCTGGCACAGACCGGATTTGACTGCCCATGACGGGCTCTTGGTCGCAGATCATACCGTCATCGCCGAAAGCCTCGCAGAGATCCAGTCTCCGACTTCTCTGGCGCGGCTGCTGCGCGATCCGCTGGGCTTTGTCTGGAAATACGCTCTCGGATGGCGTGCGCCGGACGACCGGGAGCGTCCACTGATCCTTCCACCCGATGAATTCGGCCGGCTGGTCCATGAGCTTTTGCGCCGCGCCGTCGATGCGCTCGAGCCGATGCCCGGTTTCACCGTGGCCGGTGCGGAGGAGATCGAGGGCGCGTTGGAGGCGGCGGTGCGACACGTGATTGCAACGTGGCCGCTGGAACGGCCGGTGCCGCCCGAGGTGCTCTGGGTCAACACCGTGCGCCAGGCATCCGCCATGGCGCTGGCTGGCCTGACGAACGAGATATTCACCGAGAGCGGCACGCGCAGCTGGACCGAGGTGCCTTTCGGTGAGCAAGCCAATCCGCCAGAGCCTAAAAGTCCGGATTGGCCGTGGGACCCTGCGTTGCGCGTCGACGTGCCCGGTACGGCCGTCGCCATTCGCGGAAAAATCGATCGCGTCGACCTGCGCGCCGGTGGCGTCGCTGTCCGTGTCACCGATTATAAGACTGGCGAGCGGCCGGAGAATGCCGCTGAGAGAATCATTGCCGGCGGCGCCGAATTGCAGCGTGTCCTATACGCGTTGGCATGCCGCCAACTTCTGCCGGACGTGCCCGCCATTCGAACCCGGCTCATCTATCTGAAAGGTGAACCCGCGATCTTCTTGCTGCCGGATCTCAATGACGCAATTGCGCAAACCGCAGCCTCTGTCAACGCGGCCTGCGCTGCCTTGACGCGCGGCCATGCTGTTCCGGGGCCGGCCGCCGGCGACCGTCTCAATGATCTTCGGCTCGCGCTTCCTGCATCTCCTGCCTACTTCCGCAGAAAGCAGGCTGCGTTCATCGCCGCGGCCGGCGATCTGGCCCGATTTTGGGAGTTGCCATGAACGCGCTCGCCGACAGCGCCGACCGGCGGCGCGCCCTCACTGTCCTTGATCAAACCTTGCTTGTCGAGGCTGCGGCAGGTACCGGCAAGACCTCGCTGCTAGCCGGCCGTGTCACCATGCTCCTGGCCAGCGGTGTCGCGCCGCGCAACATCGCCGCCATCACGTTCACCGAGCTCGCGGCCGGAGAATTGCGCGTGCGCGTTGAGCGGTTCGTGAACGAGCTGCTGAATGGAAACGTCCCCGATGACCTAACGCTCGCCGTCGACAAAACCTTGACCGCGCCGGAGAGAGCCGCGCTGATAGCGGCGCGCGCGCGACTGGACGAACTGACGGCAACCACCATCCATGGTTTCTGCCACAAGTTGCTTCGCAGCTACGCAATCGAGGCGGGTGTCGATCCTGGCGCCGAGGTTCTCGATGCGGTCCAGACCGAGTTTGCGTTCACGACCGTGTTCGAGCGTTGGCTGCGGCGGCGTCTCGGCGAAAAGGCCGATCCGACCGATCCGGTCGTTGTGATGGCGCGACGAGACCCAAGGGAGGCTGTCGATACCCTGAAGAAGCTCGGCAAGTTCCGGCGCGACTTTCGGACCGCAAAGCCTCTGCCCCGCGATCTCGCCGAACACGCGGATCTGGAGTTTGTCGAGAGTGTGCAGGAATTTCGCCGCTGGATCGACGGCACGCGGGCTCCCGACCGGGCGCTCGAAGACGTTGCAGATCTCGAGAGGCTCGCCGCCTTCTTCGCGGGCGCCTTCGATCCTGCCCCGTCATTCGAGCGGCTCTGGGAGCTTGCCCATCCGCCTCGCGTCAATGCAATGGCCTGGCGCTCTAACGATCTGCGCCCGTATCGGCGCTTGGGGGCCTGGAAGTACGTTGCCGGCAAGGACGAAGGCACGCGCCTCGCAGAGCAGGCCGCATCCCACTATGACCGGTGCGCGGCGGAGTTTCGTGTTCTTCTCGGCGGCATCGCGACAGCGCTGGTCGCGACCTTCTCCGGCGCGCTCGATGAGCTCCTTGAAGACTTCGAGGCGTTCAAGCGCAATGCTGCCGTTCTTGACTTCGACGATCTGCTGCTCGCCACGCGCGCGCTTGTGCGCGGTCACGAAACCGTCCGGCAGGCGGCGTCAAGCCGCTACACGCGGATCCTCGTCGACGAATTCCAGGACACAGATCCGGTGCAGGCCGAGATCTTGTTTCTGATCGCCAGCGCTCCCGGCGCTGCTCCGGCCTGGCAGGCGCGGGAACTGATTCCGGGCAACCTGTTTACGGTCGGCGATCCGAAGCAGGCGATCTACAGATTTCGAGGCGCTGATGTCGCAACCTATATGGAGGCGCGCAATGCCGTCGAGCGGCAGTTTCCAGGCAATATCTTGCGGATCACGACGAGCTTCCGGTCACGCGGCGAGATCCTGGACCACGTCAATCGCTGTTTCCGCGATCCGTTGGGCCGACAGGCGCCGGGTTACGTTCCCCTCGTGTCCTCGCTTGGTCCAGCAGAGCATGGTCTTCCTTGCGTCATGAAAGCCACGATCCGTATCGGCGAGAAAAGCCGCGCGGCGTTCATACGCGACGAGGAAGCACGAGCCGTTGCCGACATCTGCGCCCAGCTCATCGGAAATATCCGCGTGCGGCGATCCGGCGGAGAAACCTCCTCGATCGTGCCCGGCGACATCGCCTTGCTCGCGCCGGTCGGCACCGAGCTCTGGCGTTACGAACGGGCGCTCGAGGAGCGTGGCCTGCCTCTCGTCTCGCAGGCCGGCCGCAACCTCTTCCGCCGCCAAGAAGCGCAGGATTTCGTCGCGCTGATCCGCGCGCTGGCGGACCCAGGTGATACGCTGGCGCTCGGCGCTCTGTTGCGCGGGCCGCTCGTCGGTCTCACCAATCACGAATTGCTCGATATCACGCGGGCTCTCGCGCCGGACGGGACAATAGATGGCCCGTCGGCTCCGAGGTTGACGTTGCAGACACTGCCAGAGCAGATCAACCATCTGCTGGCGCGGGAGACGCTGATCGTACTCCGAGATCTGCGGCGGCGTGTGCGGCGAACGACGCCGTTTCTGCTGCTGAGCGAGGCGATCGATCGGCTGCGCGTGCGGGCCACACTTGCCGCGCGAGGCAGCGACCAAGCAGCCCGCGCTCTGGCCAATCTCGACCTTCTGATGGAGCGCGCACGCCGCTATGGCGTGCGCGGCCTCAAGCAATTGGCGCAGGACATTGACGCTGACTGGGAGGGCGGTCCTCTCGGACCCGAGCCCTACGACGAAGCGCGGCTGGATGCGGACCGCGAAGCGATCGAAATCATCACGGTCCACAGCGCCAAGGGCCTCGAATGGCCGATTGTCATTCCGATCAATATGGGATCTGAACTCAGACGGCGCGAGCCGTTTATCCACCGCCGTCAGGACGACACGCTGCACTGGGTGCTGGGCGATGTCGTTCCGCCAGCGATCGCGGATGCCATCAGCTTCGACGACCAGGACAGCGCAGAGGAGCACGAGCGGCTTCTGTACGTCGCTTGCACGCGGGCGATCGAAATGCTGATCCTGCCGACATTGTCGGTACCACGCGCCAATAGCTGGGCGCACCTTCTCGATCTGGGGCAGGATGGTATCCCGGAATGGGATGCCGCGCGCTTCTCTCGGCGTCCTCCGGTGCGGGTCGCGGCAGAAGAAAACCATCAGAGCGAGGAGGTGTTTGCCGCTGAGCAAGCCGCGATCGCGGATGCGTCCCGGCCGATCCGGTGGGTTCGGCCAAGCGACGGCGACGCCGATCGCCTGGTCGAGGTTGCACGGATCGACGAGGCCGCTGACGCTGACCCCGCGGGTCTCGTGACGGTCATGGGCAGCGCAATCCGGGGCGCGGTGCTGCACAAGCTGATCGAAGAGGTATTGACGGGAGAGATCGAGGAGGCGGCAGCTGTTCTGGAAGCCCGAGCCGGCGTCCTCCTCGCGCACCTGAGCCCGCCAGAAGCGGGAGCGCTGCCCGCTCCCGCGGAGATGGCCATGACCGTCTTGCGAGCCCTAAGTCTGCCGGGCGTCGCCGAACACCGTGCCACGCTAGTACCGGAGATGGCGCTCTACAGCTCCCGTGACGCCGGCGGCATCCTGGTGGCTGGACGCGCAGACGCCGTTGCCGTCGCAGTCGGCCGGGCCGTTGTCGCCTTTGACTGGAAGAGCGACGTGGCGCCGACTACCGCCGACCGGCAGACCTATGCCGGCCAGCTGCTGCAGTATCTGGAAGCAGTCGGCGCACCGCGCGGTGCTGTCGTCTACCTGACACTCGGGGAACTGGACTGGATTGAACGATAAGGCGTTCGGGCAGTCCCGGATGCTGGCGCGACGAGATCGATGTAAGGAACTCATCCGACCGACACCACCGGACGACGACGCCATACCGCGTCATGAGTATCCACCGGCGTAACACCCTCCGTTTACAGCATATCACCAGTGAGCTCCTCGCCGTTCCGATTCTTAGACAGCAATCAATCTCAATCGCATAGGAGTTTGCAGTTTTATTCTGAGTGGTGCGCCAGACATTTCAATGACTTAGATCCGATTTGGAGAAGTCCGTTGAACAAGCGATAGCGAACGTTGGCGAACTCCGCCACGCTAATCAATAGGCCCAATTGTAGCTTATTCTAGTTTTCATCGCCGGCTAGAGTTCGTTGCCTCCGACGCGCAGACTGACCGACCGCTCGCGCAGTTAGTCGCGCACGCGCAGATGCATTTTTTGAGATTCAACCGGCAGTGACATCCACAACCAAATCTGCGAAGCTCTGTGGTCTTGTCGGAGGACTCAATTGCCCACGCGCTTTCGCGACGTAAGAGCGGACGCTACTTTGCAGAGCTCCAATGTCTTCAACGCCATCGTTCCAGGAGACAGTGCAGCTCGCCGTTGGCTCAGAAGTCGCCAGACACGTCGATGACGATGACCGCCAGGCGATAGCGCATGGCGGTTGGGGTCAGCTCGATGAGCATTCGCTCCATCTCGGCGGCTGATTGCGGCCGCTGCATTCCGTTCGGAGGCGCTGGAATAATCTGGGGTCTCTTGTCGCCGAACCAGAACACGCCGAACACGCCGAAGCCCTTGGCGTCCGGATCATGCGCGTAAAAACGCTCGAGCTGGCCTTCAATCGCTGTCCAGACTTTGGAATGGTAGTCTCGCTTCCATTCGCACATCACCTTGCCGCCGGGAATGACGACCGACATGTCTGCACGCCGGTCGCCTGCCATATGGGCCTCCGGTTCAACGGCGATGCCTAAAGGCTGCAAGGTCGGACGTATCACGTCGATAAGCGCGTCCCGGCAGGCTTCCTCCGGACGCGGCTCTCCAGGCCGATTATATGAATCCACGTTCCAGAAATATTTGAAGATATCTGTGTTCGTCCGCTGAATGCGTCGCCGCGCGTCTCGAAGCTGCGCAACCAGGAGAGCGTGAAGATCCGCTACGGTCGCGGGCGGCCCGTTGTCCAACGCTGTCACGGTTTGCGGCCAATCGGGACGCTCGAAAGAGGCCTCCCGTCGCCGCTGTTTCTGGCTTTCGTAGGCGTGGAAGATATGGAGCCGATACGACGCGATATCCGCATTATTTTTCAAGCGCTCCAGCGCTTCACCTGCGAAATCTGCCGTCGACGAGGAAATCGCATTGATAAGCCCGCGTACCCAGCCCGCCGCATCCCACGCGTTTCGGTCGCCATCCCACACGCCCGAAGGATGTGGGGCATCGGGAAAGAGCGTGCCGGTCAACGTCGCCAAGAATTCCATTTCCTGCAGGGAACGCACGGGCACTGGCGCGGACGCCTCCTGGTCAAGGGACGTGCCCTGGTCGCGGAGATCGAATACGAACGATGGATGCGCCATCGCCCGCTGTTTGACCTCGCTTTCGAATTCTTTAGGCGCGAGCGCAAATGCTGAGACCAGCCAAAGATCCCGCTGCGGCTCGGCAAGCACGTGGCCTGCTAGCTGCGTGCGACAGAGGGCGAGCAGCGCATCATGCGCCGCCGGAAGCTTTTGCGCCGTGCGCAGCATCTTAGCGAGGTCGAACGTGTAGGCGTTTGGATGCGAGGCTAGAAGATCGAGCACGGTGTCCTTGCGATAAGCCGCAAACGCTTCATCGCCGAGCAGTTCGTGTAAAGCTTCGGCGTGTTGCCCGCCTTGCCCGAGGTGGAGTTTAGCGAGTTTGATGTAGGCATCTCGCACAAATTGAGGGCGGCGCAAGGTAAGCTCCTGGCGCAAGGGCTGCACCACCCATTGCTCGGTCCCGTCGCGCTCCTCAGAAACCGGGTTGGCAACGTCGAAAATGAGTATCCCGGCGAGAAAATCATCGCCGAGGCCTGAAAAATCTTGTCCGGCACCTAACCGCTCGTTTAATCCTGCGGACAAAACATACCACCAATCGCTGTGCATCCGCTTGGCGGCCGAAGCCAAGACAGCCGCGGTGGTCGGCACATCATCTCGGGACAAGGTGGCTTTCAAGCCTTCGAGCGCGGCTTCGAGGCGCTCGTCCCCTATCCACGCCCCAAGCCGCGCGCGCGGTGACGCTGCCCGGTCCGCTTCATCATAAAATGCATAGTAGAACCGCATCAGATGCAGCATCCAGCCCGCATGAAGCCCGCTGCGAATTTGTTCAACCTCCCGGTCGAATTGCTGGCGCTGCTGTTCGCGGCTCTCATCGACATCTACCTCCGGTTCTGACGTGCGGCCCGCCAAATAATTGGAAGGTAAATTCGAGACGGTCGCCTGTGTGCGAAGGCTGGCCAGGGTCTCATCGCCGTCTGCAAGCGCATAAAGCGCTGCGAAGGCTTCGCTCGCATAAGGCTCATCGGCTTGGTAACAGAGACTGAATGAGAGATGATAAAGGAAGCCGCGCCGCTCGCTGCCAACCGGGCTCGCCAGCAGCTCTTCCTGCAAAAGGGCTAGCCAGGCGACGGCGCTAAGTTCATGAAGCAGCGTTTCGCGAAAGCGCTGCCAATGAAGCCACTGGTCTTTGTCCACTGGGATGTTGCGGAGAAAGTACTGCGCAAGAGGCAAAAGCCTTTCCGGCGCTTCGTGCATCGCGGCGCGCAGATCCCGGGCCCGGGTTTCGTTCGTGCCCCCCTTAAAGGCGGCGCGCTTGCGCAACCATGCGATCGTTCGCTCAGGATCAAGGACCGGGAGCCCCCGCCATGCCCGCACGAGAAGGCGCGCGTAGAACGAGCCTGATTCCCATGCGTGTCGATCCCCGCGCCTCCTGTCATCGATAGGCACTACGCCATCAAGGATTGCGGGAAGGTCCTCGATCGGAATGAGGTCAGCCAGCTGCCAGAATAGCCCGGCGCCACCCTTGTCCCCGCCGCGGGCCGTGTCATTGAGCAACGCCACCACCTCCGCCGCGCCATAAGGCCGGCCATAGAGCGCGCGAATGATTTCCGAACGCAGCCGCAGCCCGTCGGTTGCCCCGAGATTGCTGAATGCCTGTCGGATAGCCGTCTCGCCATCGGTGCCATAACGGAGCAACGCCGCTAGTGCATGCGCGCGCTCCGCGAAGGGTGATGCCTGGCGCACAAGAACAGCGGCAAGGTCCGGCACCATCTCCGGGACGAGGCCACCCAGCATCAATGCGTCGACCACGACCGAGCGAACGCCAAAACCGGAAGCCGGGTTGTTGAGGATGGCCCGGAATTCTTGCGTCATATCCGGACGCGATAGCCCGCCAATGGTTCGCGCCTCCCAGCCGCCCGACCGAAACCACGGGTTTTGCGCGGACAGGCGGTCGAGGGCGCGAACGAGACTGACGCAGGTGGATGGTGATAACCCCGCCGCATCGCCATAGGTCAGCACCCCATAGGGGTCGACTTCAATGAGTTCTTCCGCACGCTCTGGCAGATGTACGGTAAGCCAGGCATGCAGGCCACGCAGTTCGGCTGCGGGGTGGCCGTCTGCACCAATCAGCGCCTGGACGCGACCAAAGGGCAGGCCGGCGCGGACCCGCGCTGCCAAAAATTCGGCTGCCAGATACTCCGCCATCGTGCGATGGGAGTAATCAACCGTCTCCGCCTCGGGCCCGGCATCGAAGATGCGTCGCCCTAACACCGCAAGCACCTTTTCCTTCGGCATGAAAACAAGCGAGCGATAACCCGGAATATCCGGCGTGCCTTCCTGCTCCTTCAGGCTGATGGCCGTGATGTCGCTGATGAGCCGCGCGGCGCAAAGCGCGCCCGCCGCCGGCCTGAGTTCCGCGGCGGCGAATGAGCCGCTGCCCGCGCGGGCCCTCTCATCGTCGAACTCCTGAAGCAGCAAACTTGCCGAGGTATCAAACAGCCTACTGCGCGTTTCCGGCCAGTCGCCGGCTTGAACCGCCCGCCATAGCATGCGAAGGTTCTGTGGGTTCTCGAAAAAGTCATCGAGCCCACGTTGAGCCGCTTCATCCAGAAACGCTTCCGCGGGGGACTTTGCCCCCATCGCGGCAAGCACCGCGAGCTGTTCGGCTCGGTCGAGACTTTGCAGCAGCAGCACGGCGGTTTCCCCGTGCTGATCAAAGAAAGGCTGCAGTCCCGCAAGGTCACTGTCGCCCAACCAATCCGCGACTCGGCACGAGACCCGAACCTTGGGTGGGTTTACCTCAAAGAGCTTGGCCACTAGAGCATCGATAATGCCCCGGTCGGAGCGGCCGGCGCGTTGCTCATCAAGGCCATCGATGAAGAGGGGCTGACCCGCAAGCGTGGACGCGGGCAGGCTGAGAAAGGCCCGTGCTTTGATGAATCTCCCACCGTCCGCCTTGGCTGCGTGGGTGAAAACATGTGTTTTGCCTGCGCCGGGGTCGCCGAGCAGCACGAGACATGGCGTATCCCCGAAGTCTGAAAAGGGGCGTGGTCCCTTATCCTGTGAGCGGCCTGGCTTGGTGTTGATCTGGCGAACCGTGCGAGTCATGGCGGTATGTTACAGGGCATACCGTCACCTCGTCACGTGCCAACTAAACCAAAAACCTGCCAACAGCCATGGACCATCCGCCTCCGCCAACGGAGAGCGAACCCATGGTGGTCGCCGAGCGAAACGGCCATCGATCTGATCGCCGGAGACACCTTGAGCGGAGTCCGCCGAGGAGCGCATCTATTGGGTCTGCTGCCAGGCCGACTTTCCAGTGACGTGCTCACTGCAAGCGGCGGGGATTGATCGTTAGTACTTTTCCTCAATGGCCTTGCTGAGGCGATGCATTTCGACCTTCAAGTACATTTCGTCGTCCAGCGTGATGATGCGTGCGTGCGCGACCGAAATCCGGATAGGGAACAAACGGAAGAATGATTCTTGTACGCTTTCGCGGCGATTGAATGCGGCCGCGAAAACTCGCTTCCAGTTGTCGCTGCGTTCGATGATTTTGATGTAATCGGTGAAATCCGCATAGGCGATCAGCGGTTCATCTGCGCCGCCCCGTGCCATTGCCGCCTGTTTTGCGTTCTTCCAATTATCAAGCATGCCGGGCGGCGTCTGGTGCTTGGTCCAGGCCTCGCCGAACTCGGCCGTCATCAAGCGGTCAATAAACGCGCGTAGCTGCCGTTCAAAGCGCTGCAATCGGTCGTGGGCGCGATTGGTGCGAATAAGACCTGTTTCCTCATCGTCGGCGGCTTCGGAATATTCCTGCGCATCAAGCCCGGCAATGGTCGTGGTTTCGTCGAAGGCCTCGGCGGTGAATTCGGTCAGGTCCGGATTGAAGCCGCGCGAGACATAGAACTCCGAACGCGCGATTGCATTGTCAAAGATAGCGGGTGGAAACGAGGGTATGTTTCGCCAATCGCCAAGCGAGAGGCGCAGCGTATCCGATAGCGCCGCATCGAAGGGCGCGAAGTTTCTCAAGCCATGCCCAATCGCCTGGATTTCCGCGAAGGCCCGGGCGGATTGCGCAGTATTATCGTGCAAGAGCCACGGCGTATGCATCGACTGCACGGCCGCCCTGAAGACGTTGCTCGCCGTTGCGGCATCCGCAAGGTGAGAAGCTACGGATCCCGCTCCGAGCGCGGCCTTGGCGAGCCGGTCCATCTCGTCATGACCGGGCAAGCGGAAACGGTCGGCATACTCGGCATAGGCGCCTTTCATAGCCAGAATATCGGCGCGCATGGATGCAAGGTTGTCCACTGCGCCAAAATTGCGCAGATCGTCAAGCGGGCCCGCGAGCAGCTTGAGATGGTCGGCGGCGCCGGCAGCGAGAGCGCCTATTCCGGCCATGTCGAGATTAAGCGCTCCTGTAAGCCGTGCGGTGTCTATGATGTTAATGCCTTTGGCTGCATCCAGCAGCTTCTGGTCAATGGCTCCCAACCCGGCAATCTGGCGGCTTACGCGGTCGATTTCCGAAAACCGATCCTGCATGCTGATCGCATCGAGAATGCTCCGATGCTGCCCGAGCGGATCTGCAACTCCCGCCGCCCGCTGCATGGCGGCGTTATCGGCCAGCATGCGTTTCATGTAGTCATCGACGCTCATTGCCTACATCCACAAAGTTACGTCCCTGGAGCCAAACTATATGATTCATCGCAAAGTCCCATTCGCTCTGATGTGTGCAGCTTTAGCAAAATCTTAATCGTTCGAATGGAATCATAGCGAGTTCAATAGTGCTGATTTAACAGCTCGGGACGAGTGTGAATTCCTCGCCCCATATCGCCGGCCTGACCGAGCAGAAGCTCTTGCCGACGAAACTTGCCGAGCCAATTGATTGGGCCGGCTTCGCCTCGAAAGGCAAAACCCACTACGCCCGCGCACAACGTGCTTGTGAACGGTTGGGAAAGGATCAGTCACCGGTTGCGACTCAGCTTCCAGCCGACGTACTTTAGAACAAATCGGCAACCAAGTCGAAGTCACTCAGGGAGGATCGCGTAAAATGCAAAGGAGTTTGAATGTCGGACGAGATCGACATCCCAGCTTCGGCCTGGGGAATCAAGGCAATCTTTCCTACGCGGCCCGGTGACGAGATCATCGCGGAAATCAAGGCTTGCGTAAAAGCCTTCGGCACTCCCTATTTGTGGAGAGGCCACACGCACGCGCCTCCGCCTAAGGATGGGCCGGTTGTTTATCTCGACGAGATTCATCTTCCGTCGTCCCATTGCGGTGATTTGAACCTATGTGCCACCCGGCGTGGCATTGGAGAGTGGCTTTGTGGATTGAATCAATCAAGGTTGAGGGCGGACTCCTTCATGGATTCGATCAACGCTTTTCTCGCAAGCTTAACGTCCTGATCGGCGCGCGCGGCACCGGCAAAAGCTCCGTCATCGAGCTTATTCGCTTTTGCCTCGGGGCGCGATCGTACACGGCCGGGAGTGAGCAGCACTCCACCGAGCACGCTCTGGGCGTGCTTGGCGATGGCAAGGTGACCATCGTGCTGTCCGACGGGAAGCAACGGTTCGAGGTTTCGCGCACCGCTCAGGATACAGAAGTCGAAGATGGTGACAGGTTCGAGCCGCCATTTGTGTTCTCACAGGCCGAGATCGAGAGCATCGGCCTTCAATCGCAGTCGCGCCTGCGCCTTGTGGACGGCTTCCTGCCGGCCCGTCCTGCCACGCCAGCAAGCGCGACGAGCTCGCGGATCCGGTCTTTGACGGGGGAGATCAGGACGCTGTTGGCTGAGATCGACAATATCGACGAACGGACGGCCGAATTGCCGAAACTCCAGTCTACGCTGGCAACGCTGAAAGCGCAGGCCAAGGCGCAGACCAGCGTCCACAAGGAGATCGAGGGGTTCCGGAAGTCATTGAACGAACTCACTCCGCCGCTGGCTTCCGCGCGAGTGCGCGCCGAGTCAATCGAACGTGTCGTCGACTCGTTCACAGAATGGCTGGAGGAAGTGGATGCGGCCGTTGACCGCCATCCCTTGTTTGAGCCGTGGCCAACGCAGGCCGGCACGGCGGATGAGCTGGCTGACCTAAGGAAGCGCGAACGCACGGCGTATGGACGCATTCGGACGGGGATTGAAGAGCTGAACACGATCGCGGAAGAGCTGCGCAAGAAACTGGCTGCGGCACAGAGCCAAAAGACGGGCTTTGAGAACCGCGCACGTGATGTCCGGCAGAAGATCGAAGAAAAGCAAAAGGGTGCGAGCGCCATCGATAAGCAGATCGGCGACATCACCCAGCGCGTTTCCGTGCTGACGTCGCTGGTCGAGCTGCGGACGCAGCGCACGGCGCGAATTACAAGCCTGGAGGAGCAGCGAGAAAAGCTGCTCGCACAAAACGATGCCGCCAGGCAGGAGCGCACCAAGGACCGCGAAAAAATCGCGAAGCAACTGAATGTTGATCTCGGGCCGGCGGTGCGCTTGACTGTCCTGCCGTATTCGCAGCGCCTGGCCTATGTCAGCGCACTAAACGCCGCGCTTCGGGGCAGTGGGCTGCGCTATGCGGAGCTGGCTGATCGCATTGCCGAGACGTATAGCCCGGTCGAGATCGCGCGCCTGGCCGAGGCGCGAGACACCGACACGATTGCCAAGGATCTCGAGATTACGGACGAAAGAGCCGCGCGCCTTTGTGACGCGCTGCGCGGCGATGCAGGTGGCGCTCTCTTCACGACGATCGTCGAAGACGACATTCGGATCGCGTTGATGGACGGAGCCGACTACAAGGAAATCGACTTCCTCTCGATGGGGCAGCGCTGCACGGTGGTTCTGCCGGTCATCCTGCGCCATCTCGAGCGGATGATCGTCCTTGATCAGCCTGAGGATCATCTCGACAACAGCTTCGTCGTCGATACGCTGGTCAAGGGTATCGCTACGCGCAGCGCACGCGCGCAAACAATCGTTGCGACCCATAATCCCAACATCCCCGTTCTTGGCAGCGCCGATATGGTGATCCACCTGGAGTCAGACGGCAGTCGCTGCTTCGCGCGGTCGTCCGGTTCGACGAACAAGCCCGCCATCGTCGGAGCGATCACGACGATCATGGAAGGCGGGCGCGAAGCTTTCGCGCGGCGCGCCGAATTCTACGCAAAGAACCTGCCACATGCCGCAACGAAATCCTGACGCCTTACTGCGCAAGCTACGCTCCGAATCCGCGACGGAGCGCCTGGAGGCTGCGCGTTTTTTTGCGGCGCATGCGACAGTGGCCGAAGAACAGGCCTTGCGCGAAGCAGCTGCACGGGAAACCGTTACCTGGATCAAGAGCGCCCTGCGGCGCGCGGTCGCCCGGGTGTCGCCAACCGCGCAGCCGGCGGGTTCACTCGCCTCGGTCGACACGGACGAATTGCCAAAAGGATTCGCGGCGCAGATCTTTGCCGAAGCGCTGGAAACGACCACTGCGCAGCTCCTGCATGAGGTGGAGCCGATATTGGGAAGCCTTCGGCTTTCCGCCGAAGGCGAGGTCGTGAATTTTGCGCAATCGAACACGAAGCAGAACCTCGACCGGCTCGATGAGTTTCTGAGCGCGCTTGGCCGTTTGCGGCGGGCGGCCAGCGCGCCGAGGATCGACGAATTCGCGCTCGACGAGGCCGTCGGCCGGTGCATTGATGAACTGGTACGGCCAGAAGGCTTGCGGCTGTTGCGCGCCGGGCCGACGCCATGCGTTGTGGACGGAGACAGCAGTCTGGTCTCGCTGTCCATTAGCAATGGCTTGCGAAACGCGGTGGAAGCTACGGTTGCAGCGAATGCGCCGCTCGAGGACGTGCCGATCACCGTCTCATGGGGGGCAACGGACATCGACTACTGGCTTTCGATCGTGGATCAGGGCGTCGGCTTCAAGGGTGTGATTCAGAAAGCCTTCGACATCGGCTCGACGACCAAGGAAGGCCATCTCGGCATGGGTCTGGCTATCGTCCAGCAGTCCATGGAGTCCTTGGGTGGCCGGGTGACCCTGGTTCCCAATGAACGCGGCGTCCGCTTTGAGCTTCGTTGGCCAAAGAAGGCGGGCTGACCATGCGCGTGCTGCTCGTCGAGGATAACATTACCTTCTCCAAAGATATCGTGCGCGAGCTCACGAAGATCGCGGACTGCGAGACCGTGTGGGCAAGGAGCCGGGATGCGGCTCTAGCGCGGCTCGAGGACGGTCTGTTTGATCTCGTCATCCTCGACCGCAGGATTCCTCCGACCGATGACGGTTTGGACGACGCGCAAGAGCACGGCTGGACCGTTTTCCAGGAAGTGCGTAGCCGCATGCCGGGAACCTCGGTTTTCTTCCTGACCGGGACCGTCGACCCGGACTTTCCGGCCCAAGTGCTCAACGAATTTAGCCGGGTCGAGGACGTTCATGGGACCGGTGCAACAGAGCAGATGTATCAGGTTTTCTGGAAGAAGCGGCTTCCCGACTGCCTTGCACGGGTTCGGGCGTTCGCGGCCGCCCGCGCCGAGTTGGATCGGATCGCGGTTCAGCAGGACGCAGGCGAACGGGCCTTACAAGCCATCGAAGCGCAGGTCTTGCGAATCTTCAGTCGCCGCAACAATGGCGCAACCGCACGCATCAAGGAGTTGTCGGGCGGCTTGTCGGACTCACGCGTCCTGAAAGTCGTGGTGAGCCGGGCGGACGGCCTTTTCGTGACGTCGGCGGTCGCTAAGGTATCGATTCTTGCGATGATCGATGATGAGGGCCATCGCTACCGTACGGACATCACCCGCTTAACTGCAGGCGGATATCCGACCTTGGCCACGACGGTGAATGTCGGCGCGGCGAACCGCGGTGGCCTGTTCTTCGCGATGGTCGGCGACACCGTCGAAAGTCTCTTCGACCGGATCGTCGCCGATAGGGCAGATGTACGCGATATCCCCGCTGCCGTCCGAGCCATCGAAAGGCCTTGGTATCAAGGGAGCAACGTCGCCAACGTTCCTGTCTCGCGGATTCGCAGGCAGATCGTCGCCGATACGGACTTGCCCGGTATCCAGACGGAGCTTGGCGGGATCGATATTCACGCAGTTGAGGCTACGCAGATACCGGCCGCGCGCTGCTGCCAGCACGGCGATCTTCACTGTGCGAACATTGTCTTTGATCAACGCGGGGTCGCAATGTTGATCGATTTCGGTGACGCAGGCCATTCTTTTGCGTCGGTCGACCCGGTGACATTGGAGCTGAGCACGATCTTCCATTTGCAGGCGGCGCGGTTGCCGCTGGGGTGGCCGTCGGAGGCCCTGCTCGGTCAGTGGGGAACGCTTGATGCATATGTTGCGGGCTGTGCGTTTCCTGATTTCATTCGCGCCTGCCGTCAGTGGGCCTTGGCGGTCGCTGGATCGCCCCAGGAGGTGTCGGCCGTCGCTTATGCATATGCCCTGCGTCAGCTCAAGTATGGCGATACGAATAAGGTATTCGCGCGAGCATTGATTCGCCACTGCATTGCGCAAATAACGGGCGGTGCAGCCGCTGCCTGACGCGTGCAGCGTCACCCAATCGGATCAGTTGCCGGGCTTTGTTGTGCTCACGTCGTCGCCGTCTCTGCCAGAGGCCTGCGTCAAAAGCCATTGGACGAGATCAATCGCTTCCGCAGGATATTCAATGCCGTGAAAGACACGGAGATCGTCGGCGAATTCGTCAAACAGCTCTTTCTCCGTATTTCCCCAGCAACGCCCGCGCTCGAACCGCCCGGCAAAATCGCGTACACGTTCCCGAAAAGCATGGAAAGCTGCCGATGCGGCCGCATAGGACTCGTTTGCGATCGCGCGTTTCCGTGCCGCTTCAAAATCGATCTCATGCGTGCTGTGGGGTTGGCTGCTAACGATCGAAGCGCGGCGGTCCCCGCTACTAAGATAGGGATCGCGGATCGATTGATCCTTCATGAGGGCAGAACTGATTCCGGCGCAGTCCGCGCACACGTTGATCTGCGAGATGTCCCGCACAAAGATGTCGTTTCGGAAGTCCGGAAACAGCCTTTGCCGATTTGCGATCGTTAGGTCATCTCGCTCCAGGGTGCATTCATAGATCGATCGAATGCCCCCCGACCATTTTCCGCTCTTGCTCTTGCGCATGAGTTGGCGCTTGCTCCGCCCACAGATTGGGCAAGCCCAATCGGAAGAGATAGCAAGCCATCGCTTCGACGAAACAGGATCAACATAGGCTGCATATTCGTCGTCGGTAGGCGCGACTGCCGGACGGCGTGCCTGATCAACCGGTGCAAGCGTCGCGGAATCGCGCCGCGTCGAGCGAGCCAAAAATTCGTCGCGAAGAGTCCAGATCATCTGCGCTCGTTCGGTATTTTTAGTACCGTGTTCGAACGACCGCATGAGAAGGGAGTAGGCGTCAAAGGCGCCATTCATAATCCTGGTGCTCGCCATGCCTTGATTTTCGCGCGCCAAGCGTCCATGGACGAGATGGCCAAGAAGCTCGTCGAGGAGGGTAACGCGTGTCTGGAAGTTCTTCCGCTCAGCTTCCCATGCGGCGCGAGCTTTTTCGTAGTCGATTTCGTGATCCTTGCCGCTAGCCGGGCGGATAAATGTGCCGATTTCTTGCGCGGTGAAACTGAAGCGTGAATCGATCTCGTCACGAAATCGCATCTTCACCTTACCATCTGCTGCGTTGCATTCCGAGCAGATGAGGCAAACCTCGAAACGCGATGTCAATTCACGGACATAGTCGAGAATCATGATCGACGACTTGGGGCGTGTCTCAAGCCAATCTTTGCCAAACAGCTCCCGTATGCGAGGCCAAATGCAGTCACGCATGTGGTCGTGGTGCAGCTCCAGTTTGGCGAGCAGCATCCCTCGCTTTGAGAGTCGGAAGATATCGTTTTTATGGCGGCGACACGCCGGGCAGATCCAATACTGAGCGCACAGCGCCCAGTTTTCGTTTAGATCAAGACCCTTCGCTTCAAGGCGTTGCGCTGCGCGGTTGGTCTGCTCGCTCCATCTCCCATCCCAATGACTGAAGTGGAGCTGCATTTCCTCATCCGACAAGCGCGAAGGTCGCCAGAACAGAAGGCTGGCAAACCACGCTTTGGCATCCGGGTCATAACCGGAGAAGGGGATGTCGTCGTCCGTATCGAATACCTCGTCCATGGACGTCTCTCCAGCCAAACTGGCGGTATTAGTATGTCGGGCCGAAGCAAGGCGTCGCAGGCAGCGAGGAGCCCAGAGCCTTTTCGGGCCGCTACTTTGGCCCTTTGAGCGTCGCAATGCAGGCAGGACGGACCGATGAAAGCATGCGCTCGTTGAGCTGCCGGACTTCATCGAATTTGGGCAGTTCTGCATCCCGGGTTTCCCGCGAGAGCACTCAATCAGTCGCTTAAGTCCGTTGCGTCTACCAGTTTCGCCACGCCCGCGTACCGGGGCCTTCATAGCCCGTCCTGACTCGGTCGCCAAGGTGTCAGTCTGGTGCAGGTTTGACCTTAGTGTGGTTTGCGTCGGCTATAAGTCGACGGCGCCTTGATCCTTGCTTTGGCGGGTGCACGTGGCGGTTTGGCGGCAGGGCGAGGTTCGGCCTGTGCTTCCAGGTTTCTCGGCAGCCGCTTGACGTTGATAGCTGCAGCGCTCAGCTGGTTCTTGATATGTGACGCATAGAACTTCTCGATCATCTCGACGCTGGTGCGGCAGTCCTTGGCGATCTGATAGATGTCGGCACCTTCCATCAGGCGAAGGCAAATGTAGGTATGCCGCAGGCTATAGGCAGTTCGGCGCTGTCCCTCGCGGTCGAACTTGAGGCCTTCTTCCTCAAGGATGTTGTTGAACAGCACATGCTGGTCGTTGGGGAAAATGCGATCGGTCGACTGGGCCTTGTTGCGCTTTCGCAACCTGAAGAAGGGCGCGACAGCGCTCGGCATGCTCTTGCAATAGCCAACGCCACGCTTGCCGCGCACCTCGATCTCCAAAATACGCTCGTCGGTTTCGCGATCTTTGACCACGGTCACGTCGCGGTATTCGAGGCGCTTGGCTTCGTCAGGTCGCAGACGAGTGTTGGCCATGAAGATGATGAAGTCGTAGAGTTCTTGGCCGTGATAACGGTAACGTTCCTTTTTGGGATCATCCGCCCGTTTCGAGAGGTCCTGTCTTCATTTCGCCTCGATCCTCCGGGCGACTCGTGTTTGGCAGTGTTGGTGCGCTTGAGGGGATTGGGCAATCTATTCACCGGGCCTGGGCCCGAAGATCGTTGCACAAGCTTTTTCCACGACTTCGGGGCGTCCAGTTTGAAACCGGCTGGTTTGGCATGATTGGAATGACCTCGGACAACTTGCCTCGGCTTCACAAGCTGGACCGCAACGTCATCGCTTTTAGTGGCTATAACGGCCGCGGAATCGCACCAGGCACAGTGTTTGGCAGTGTCTTGGCTTCGTACGTATTGGGGCAGATCGTGGAGAACGATCTGCCGTTGCCGGTCACTGCCGTTGAACGCCAGCGTTTTCGTGCAGCGCAGGAAGTCTTTTATACGGCGGGCTCACAGCTTGTTCACCTGATGGACTCCTGGTTCTGATCACCCGAGCAACTCGGTTGGCACTCTTTCTTCGCAGCAGCCATTGGCGCTTGCTGCGGAGCGCACCTCTGTGCAAGACAATTGCTCCCAGAAGGGCATAAAGGAACCGCACTGTGACAGCCTCTCTTGATGGCGAAATTCGCGACGACCGCCATCATATGCAGGTCCGGGTCTATTTCGAAGATACCGACTCCGGCCAGATTGTTTAT